>JAJYWB010000058.1 GCA_021791715.1 Planctomycetota bacterium
AACCTGGATTGCGCATGCTACCGAGCTTCTCAGTCGAGCCGGCTGAGAAGCGATTGAAGCCGAAATCCAGGCTGGAGAATGAGTCGACGTGATCGAAAAAATCGCTCGCGAGCGTTCGCGGTGCGCGTCGGAATGTGCGAAACTCGAACTAAGCCGTGCGCGCATCTTTTGTGCGAAAGGGAGTAGAGATTATACCAACCCGACGCGCGAGCGAGGGTCCGATCAAATGATCAATCGAAAGTTTTCACGATATTATTAGAAGACCCTCGCTCGCGCGTCGGGTTGGTATGCTTGCGGCTCCGCCGCGTTAGGATTCGAGTGATATGCGGAGATTTCTTGAACTCGATGAATAAAACACGGGTCAAAAGTACGTTTCGGCGTTATCGAAGAGTTTGGATAATAACAGGATGAATTTTCTTCCGTCGCTCATCTCGGTGATCTCTCGCCATTCTTCAAATTGATAATCGGCCGGAGCGTGGATCGGGGCGTCTCGAGGCCAGGGATATTCAGGATTGGGTCCGTCCTTTTCAATCGACGGAGCGAGCGATTCGATACGGCGAGCCAGGACGGTACACTTTCTTATGAAGGAATCCCATCCCGCATGATGATTTGATTTGCCCAATAGTTCTCTCGCTTTTTTGTTCGATGAAAGCGATTGAATAAACTTCACGAAGGCGATGTGAGTCGACTTCGGCGTTTGGTATTTCGCCTGATACGCCTTGGCGATTTTTTCAGCCGCCATTTGCAAAAAGTGAAGAGCATGACAATGGGGTATGCTCGTGTCTTTCGCTAAGTATAAGAAGAGATTGAAATCGGATCGCGCTTGTAACAGGAACAACCTTTGATAATCATTCACGCTCTTCTTCCCCATTTTTTCGCGCCGTCCAGCGACCAACGAGCGGGGAGTTCCTCGGCGGGAGCTCGCCGGATTCGGTCGAATTGTTCGGTCGTGATGTCGGCGATTTTCAGATGGAACGGCGAGCCCTCGACGTCGATACCGAATTCGAGCGATTCGATCGGTCCGTCGAATGGAGCGGATATGTCGTTGATCTCGAGCAATCGGATCTCGTCGTCATCCGCGCCCTGCGGAAGATACCAAATCTCGCTGATCTGATGATCGTACCGAAGGTGATGTTTCGCGACCCATTCGGCGATTTCGTCTCTCCCGGCTCCAGATGGAACGTCGGGGGTTTCCGGTTGATTGCGACGCATCCTCGCCGCTTTGTCGTTTTGTTCCAGATGTTCAAGCCAATGCTCGGTATCGAGCCGATCCGGTCGAGTGAGCTTGAGATAATCGAGCCAGGTTCCGTAAACTAAAGGATTACCATCTATATAGATATAACCTGCATCGGCTAATTCATCCCGGGAGCGAAACACCTTGAAAAACGCGGGGTTGTCGGGGTGCGTACCGACGCAAGCTTCCGGTTTCGCAGCTCCCGCGCTCCACGTATGGACCGCTTCCATATCGTAATCGAGATCGACATTCGGCACGACATCGCCTTCGTATCCGTCGAGCTTTGGATTTTTCCAGGTAAAAACGAGGTGATGAATTTGATCGTCGTCGACCTTTACAAGAAACATGATCGTCTCCCACGACGCATAAACCGATCGTCAATCGCACCAAAATATTGTAACCGAGGATCGAGCCGGTGGAAGAGTTTTGTTCGCCGCCGATCGACCGCCGCGACGACGATCCTTCTTGTTGATTTAGTCTCATATTAAAACCTATATAATTATGGAATAGAAGAGTTTCTTCTCAATCGCAGAATACTGATGAGTAAAATCTCAAGGATGTTCCTTGTTATCGATTCGGTAGTGACGACCGAGGATTTACAAGCCAAGAAATCGATCGTCTCATTTCGTGATTTTGAAGTTCGGCGCATGATCGATCTAACGTTCGATTCAATTCGCTTCGATTGACGAATTGTACGCGTCTCTCCGGAGGGGAAAGGCTTTTTCTGAATAGGTTCACTTATATCATCGAAGAAGTACGTCGTCTGAGAAAGGAACTTCGACGATTCGTCAGCCGGAGGAGAGCGGAAAGTCTGAATCGCTTCGACAGCGGGATCGCCGGCCGAACGGTAGAGGGATCGAGCGGTCGTCGCTTCGCGGGATCGGTTATCGCCGTTCGTCCCGAACCGACCGAAGCGACGATTGGTACGCGATCGAATCGACGGGTACAATGACGCCGAGTCGCGTTTTCCACCCGGTCGCGATCCGCCGCGGCGTCGGCGATTACAGGGGGATTCCAGGGGATCGAGATGCGCGACCGAAATCGATTCGCGACCGGGTTGCGGGGCGCGACGAGCGAAAGATTCGTCGTTCGAACGTTCCCAAGATGCTATGTAAAAGCTTGAAGAAATCATGGAACGAGCATTGACAAAAACCGGCGCGACGACGATTCGGCTTTCGTTCGATCAGGGAACGATCGTCGTCGAGGGACTTCCCGACGGCGATCCCGCGGGAATCCCCGGCCTCAAACGCGATATCAGACGCGGCGGAATCGCCCGCGCCGAGGCGATCTGGTATCGTTTGATTGTGGAGTATTTTCGTAAGCATAAAATTCTTTATGAAGACAAGGCGCGCGAATACGACAAATCGACGTGGCCGATTCGCGTCGACAAGCAAGCGTTTCCGCATCAGACCGAGGGGTTGGAGGCGTGGGACAAGGCCGGGAGGCGCGGCGTCGTCGTGCTGCCGACGGGGACAGGGAAAACGCATCTCGCCAATCTCGCGATCAATCGAGCCGAGCGTCCCGCGCTCGTCGTCACCCCGACGATCGACCTGCTCAATCAATGGTACGACGAGCTTAGCCTTTGTTTCGCGACCGAGGTCGGCATGGTGGGAGGGGGATCGTACGACGTTCGCCCTTTGACGGTCACCACTTACGATTCCGCATACCAAAATATGGATCGCTTCGGCAATCGATTCGGGCTTTTGATTTTCGACGAGTGCCATCATTTGCCGGGACCGACATACGGCCAGGCCGCGGTTTGTTCGATCGCTCCGTTTCGGCTGGGGTTGACCGCGACCCCCGAACGAGCCGATAACGCTCATTTACAGTTGGATCAGTTGATCGGACCGATCGTTTATCGCCGCGAGATCACCCAGTTGCGCGGCGAGTTTTTGGCGGAATACCGTGTCGAGAGTTTGTTCGTGGGGCTTACCGACGACGAGCGCGAACGGTACGACGCGGCCCGGGAGATTTATCGCGCCTTTTTGCGCGATAACGGAGTCGACATGCGCAAGCCGGGAGCGTGGGGGCAGTTCCTCTTTTTGGCGAATCGATCGCAGGCGGGGAAGCAGGCTTATCGCGCGTATCGCGAGCAAAGGACGCTCGCGCTCGCAGCGCCCGCGAAGCTCAATCTGTTGGCGTGGCTGCTCGATAAGCATCTGGGTGATCGCGTTCTTATATTTACGCATGACAACGCCACGGTGTATGAGATCGCCCGCCGGTATCTCGTTCCGGTGATCACGCATCAGACGAAAACGAAAGAGCGGCGTGAAATTTTGGCGCGATTCAATTCGGGGGTTTATCCGATCGTGGCGACATCGAGGGTGCTGAACGAGGGGGTGAACGTCCCCGAGGCGAACGTCGCGGTGATCCTTTCGGGATCGGGGAGCGTGCGCGAGCACGTGCAACGCCTGGGGCGGATTTTGCGGAAATCAGGGTCGAAAGAGGCGATCCTCTACGAGGTCGTCACCCGCGACACCGCCGAGGAATACACGTCGATCCGCCGACGACAACACAGCGCCTATGAAGAAGCGTGATATAAATCTTCCAATTATATCCACAAAATAATAAGAGAATGATATGCTGACGGGAAATTTGGTCGGGGTGAGGTTTTCGAAGGGGCGGGTGATCCCGCGATATATCGACGTGCGATATCCCGATTGGCTCGAGATCGCCGAGAGTTTGTTGTTGATTTATCGCGAATCGATCGGTCGGACCCGGGGCGAGATCGAGGCCGAGGTGGCCGAGCTTTTCGGCGACGACCCCGCGAACTGGACGAGTCGCGGGTTGGCGAAGGTGCTTGAGGATCGCGCCGAGTTCGAGGTCGTCGCCGATTTGCCGCCCGACGCGGCTCGTGAGAAGGTTTTTATGGCGGCCGCGGCGCGGCGGAACGAGTTGAGCGCTCAGCATCCGAGGCGCGAGCGGTTTCATCGCGAGCCCGTGCTCCGCGCGGTCGCCGACGAGTTCGGGGTCGATGTCGCGCGTCTTGAATCGACGCTTTTCGCCGATCTAAAAGATGAAAATCGGATGATCGCGTTCGACGACATCTCGGCTTCGAGGCTTTTGGAACGGTATAACGTCGCGCTTGCGCAGGCGGTGCTGTTGCGGTCGACGCGGCTTATCGTCGAGGTGAGGCGCGAAAAGCCCTCGGGTTATCGTCGCTTGTTTCGCTGGATGAAGTTTCATCGGTTGTTGTATCGCGTCGAGGGGTCGGCGGCGGGAGGGTTCGTCTTTCACATCGACGGTCCGCTTAGCCTTTTTAACGCTACAAATAAATATGGGTTACAAATGGCGTTGTTTTTGCCCGCGCTGTTGTTGTGCGAGAATTTTCGGCTCGACGCCGAGCTGGCGTGGGGGCCGAGGCGCGAGCCCGCGACGTTTCATCTCGAATCGGCCGACGGCCTCGTCTCGCATTACCGCGATACGGGATCATATGTTCCCGCAGAGATCACGGCGTTTCTCGATCGATTTCGCAAGGTCGCCCCGGGATGGGAAGTGAGCGAGGAGACCGATTTCATCGAACTCGGCGGCGAGGGGGTTTGGGTTCCCGATTATCGATTTAAACATAAGAATACAAATCTCGACGTTTATGTCGACGTCGTCGGGTTCTGGAAAAAGTCGAGCTTGGAACGATTGCTGCGGCTCTTGCCGATATATGGGCCGAAGCGTTATCTGTTGGCGGTATCCGAGCGGCTCAAGGTCGACGAGGAGGCGTTTCCCGATAATCCCGCGCCGATCTTGCGGTTTAAAGAGATCCCCAACGCGGTCGAACTCGCGGCGATGCTCGATCGAATGGCGCTCGACACGTCCCCTCCGCCTTCGGATTAATAACGAAGTTTTTCGCGGCGTCGCGTTCGTATCGGATCGAATGATCCAATTCATTGGATTCGTGTTCGATCGTTCTCCGCGCGAGCTTTCGCGGCCGTCGGGAAGTCGCTTTCGTCGTTGAAACGATCGTCGGTTATTTTGTTGCGTTTGATTCGCTCGTCGTTAAGCTAAACCGAATCCGTTTACGGATTCTTTTCCACGTGATTCGCAGTTTGAATCGGGTCAACAACATGGAGATTTCGCCATGAGACGAATGATCGCGGGAACCGTTTTGGCTTTATTCGTCGTCGTTTGTTCGATCGGATTCGACGACGCTCCAAAAGAAGAGAAAGCCAATGAGGCGTTGGTCGGAACTTGGGAACGCGATTCCGATCATTTTCCGGAAAATTTCGTTCAAATCAAACACATCACCCCCACACATTTTACTTGGGTGATCTACGATTCCAAAGAAATGGTTCCTTACGCGAGCGCCGGTGGAACGTGGAAACTCGAAGGCAAGACGTACACCGAGAAGGTCGAATTCGCGACTCCAAGTCATGAACATTTGCGAGGCAAGGAGGTCGTTTTGGACGTCGTCGTCAAAGGCGATAAATTTCATCAGCATGGAGTGCTGGACACGGGCTTCGTGATCGACGAGGACTGGATTCGAAAGAAGTGAGAATCGACCGACCGAGCGGTCGCGCAAATAATTTCGAGTAAATGTACTTGTTTATTCGGAAGAGACGCGATCGGGATCGCGATTCGGGTTGAGAGGGCGATCTCGACGGCTTGTGTCGCGTTCGGGGCGGTCGATTTCGGCGGAACGAGACGCTCAAAATGTTTGACTTTCTTTGGAGACTTCGCGAAGGTATAGTTAATGGAGACGATCTCTCGCGAGGGAGCGTCCCCGCCGCGCGGGCTTTCGGTCGGAACGACCGGGTTCGCGCTTTAAGAGCCGCCAGGCGCGATCCTTCCTTTTGATTCGTGAGGAAAACGGATGCCGACTCTCACCCCCTTGGTCGGAACCGAGCTCAAGCGAGTGATTTCAACTTTCGCTTTTTCGTTCGGCTTAATGATCGCATCGGTTTCTTCGTCGGCTTTCGCCGAATCGAAGCCGAATCGACTGACGGTCGAATCGGGCGTGAACACGCTTGTCGGCAAGCGTTCGACGTGTCAGTTGCTCGCGACGGGATTTGAGTCGAACGGGGCGATTCGCGACGTGACCCGAGAGGTTCAATGGACATCGCTCGATCCGGCGATCGCGGTCGTCGACCCGCGCGGGAGGGTCGAGCCGAGGGGGAACGGTAAGGCGACGATCGCGGCGAAGCTCGGCGATCTGGAGTTTAAGACGACGATCCAGGTTGAACGCGTTGATCAAGACACGCCGGTCAGTTTTCGTAACGACGTCGTTCCTTCGTTCAGCCAAGCGGGATGTAACATGGGGTCGTGCCACGGCACGCCGACGGGCAAGGGGGGCTTCCGCCTGAGCCTTCGCGGTTATCTCCCCGATCAAGATTATTGGGTGCTGAGCCGCGAGGCGGGAGGTCGCCGGATCAACCCGCTTGCCGCCGATTCGAGCATGATTCTCACCAAGCCGCTCGGGATCACGCCCCACGAGGGGGGCTTGCGGCTGAAACGAAGCTCAAAGAGCTTTCAATATTTGCATGATTGGATTTCTCAGGGAGCGAAAGACGATCCCGCGGCGCCGAAGGCTTTGAAGCTTGAGATTCATCCTGGATCGCGGGTGTTTGAAGAATCGGCGGTCGATCAGCAGCTCGCGGTCGTCGTTCGTTACGCCGACGGGACTGTGCGCGACGTGACGCCGATTTGTTATTACAATTCGTCGAGCACCGAGATCGCGGACGTCGACGCGGACGGGCATGTGACTTTTAAATCGCGCGGCGAGGTCGCGGTGATCGCGCACTATCAGGATCTGGTCGCGAACGTTCGGCTCACGCATTTAATCGACGTTCCGGGATACAAGCCGGTCGAGGTTCCGCGGGATAACGTCGTCGACCGCGCCGTGTATTCGAAGCTGAATCGCATGAGGATCGCCCCCTCGGAACCGTGCACCGATCGAGAGTTTATCAGGCGATTGTATTTGGATGTTCTTGGGATTTTACCGTCGCCCGACGAGGTCGCTCGGTTCACGTCGGATCCTTCGCCCGATCGGCGAAGCCGATTGATTGAATCGACTTTGGAACGGCCCGAGTTTTACGACTTTTGGACGCTCAAGTTCGCCGATATTTTGCGATCGAACGGGCGATTGATTCAGCCGAAGGGGGCGTACGTTTACAATCGTTGGATTCGCGATCGGCTTGAGCGCGACGAACCGATCGATTCGTTTGTGCGCGACCTTTTGACCGCGGACGGATCGACGTTTAAGAATCCGGCGGCGAATTATTATCGCGTCAGTCGCGATCCCGAGAATTCGGTCGAGACGACGGCGCAGTTGTTTTTGGGGGTACGGATTCAGTGCGCCAAGTGTCATAATCATCCGTTTGAACGTTGGACTCAGGACGATTATTACGGATTCGCGGCGTTCTTTTCGGGTGTTCGGCATAAAAAAGGGAGCCTCGCCGACGAGGAGGTCGTTTTCGAATCGGGAGGGGGCGAGGTACGGCAGCCGAGAAGCGGCCGGGTGATGAAACCGAAGGCTTTGGGAGGTCCCGAATACGACGACGGCGGCGGGGCGCCGAAGAGCCGGCGGGTTCGGCTCGCGGGCTGGCTGACGTCGAGCGAGAATCCGTTCTTCGCCAAGAGTCTCGTCAATCGGATCTGGTATCATATCATGGCGCGTGGAATCGTCGAGCCGGTCGACGATTTTCGCGATTCGAACCCGCCGAGCAACGACGAACTGCTTGACGGCCTGGCGGCCGAGTTCGTTAAAGGCGGTTTTCATTTAAAACCGTTGATTCGTTTGATCGTTTCGAGCCGCACTTATCAGGCGAGCGCTCGGACGTGCAAGCTCAACGCCGACGACACGATCTATTTTTCGCATTCTTATACCAAATTATTGCCCGCCGAGGTGTTATTGGATGCGATTTCGACTTTGACGGGTTCTTCGACTTCGTTCAACGGATTGCCCAAGGGTGCGCGGGCCACTCAGATTCCCGACGGCAAGATGGAGAACGCGTTTTTGAAGACGTTCGGCAGGCCGGCGAGGGAGTTGGCGTGCGAATGCGAGCGAGAGAGCGATTCCAACTTGTCTCAGGCGTTGCAATTGATCGGCGGCGAGACGGTGAACGGCAAGCTGCGGGACGACGCGGGTCGGCTCGCCAAGCTCGCGGCGAGCGATAAAACTCCCGAGGCGATCACGCGCGAGCTTTATGAGATCGCGCTATCGCGCGAGCCGAACGCGACCGAACTCGCCGCGGCGGTCAAGCATTTGGCTTCGGGATCGAATCGTCGGCAGGCCGTCGAGGATCTCGGCTGGGTGCTGATCAACTCGAAGGAATTTCTCTTCAGACATTGAGCGGCTGTTCTTGGAACGGGCGCTTGCCGGTTCGCATGAATCGCTCGTTTTAGCCCTTTTACGCTCGCCCTGATCGATTCGGCGCGGCGATCGGGCATCTTCGCTCGCGAGCGGCGGAAGCCTTGCTCAGAGGTTTATAAGGGCCTGGAATCGGTTTGACGTGGCCGCCGCGCGATGATTGTTCGAGGGTAAACGGAAATCATCGGCATTTCGCGACCTTGGGATTGCGTTTTTTTGAAGGCCGGCGAAAATGCGGCCGCTCGATGGGTCGCCGGAAGTCGCCGGCTGGACGCGAGGCGATCGGGCGGTTCGACCGCTTGGGGTTGTGGTTGGGACTCGGGAACGGCTCGTGAATTCCCGGTCAAGGATGACGGAAAGATCGGTCCCGTATCGGCATGGAGGCCAGAACCGATGGCTCGTTGGTTTGTCGATCGTTTCGCCCAAACGGGCATCCCCTCGGTCAGCCTTCGCCAATTGCTTCCCGGAGCTCGGTTCGTCGGTTGCCCGGACCTGATCGTCTCGGGATGCTCTGCGGACAGCCGGAGGATCGAGCCTGGACAGGTTTACATTGCGATCCGAGGCGAGCGAACCGACGGTCACGATCAGATCGCCAAGGCGCTCGATCGGGGCGCGTCGGGGGTCGTCGTCGATCGGTTCTGCGAGTCGGCGGGACCCGTTCAGATCGTCGTCTCCGACACGCGTTCGGCTTACGGCAGGATTTGCCAGGCGTTGGCGGGGGATCCGTCGCGCCGGCTCAAGCTGATCGCGGTATCCGGGCTTTCGAGCGCCGAGACGGCGAGCGTCTTCCTGCGATCGATTTTCGAGGCTTCAGGGCGACGTTACGGATACGTGGGCCGCGACGGCTGGTTCGACGGTCGATCGCGTTTGCCCGTCGCCCCGCCCCCCTGGAAGCCCGAAGTCTGGGCGCGGATGCTCGCCCGGATGGTTGAAAACGAATGCGAAGGCGCTGTTTTGCTCGTTTCATCAGAAACGCTTGAGAATCGATTGATTGAAGGCGTGACTCTCGATCGCGCCGTGGTGACCGATCTTTCGACGGGTTCTCCCGTTCGCGGCGAAACGTTGCGGTTGGAACGGATGAGGCACGCGCGGCTGGTTCGGATGGTCGCCCCCGACGGAGCGGCGATCGTCGCCGCCGACGATCCCGAGGTCGAGATTCTTGGGGGCGTGAATCTCGAAGCCGAACGCGTGACGTTCGGCCTCTTCGCACCGGCCGATTACTCCGCCAAGATCGAAACCGCCGACGCACGGGGGTCGCGTTTGATCGTCAAAGAAACAAACATTGAATCGCATGTTCATCTTAAGTTGGCGGGCGCGGGGCGGCTGCCCGCGGCGGTCGCGGCTTACGCGGCGGCCCGCTCTTCGGGCGTTTCGGTCGAACCGATCGTCGCCGGAATCGAGGCGGTCGATCGGGTTCCGGGACGATTTGAACCGATCCAAGAAGGCCAAGATTTTCCTGTGTGGATCGAGGCGATCGATTCGACGCGCGACCTCAAGCTCGCGTTTCGGTCGATGCGGGCGATCGTATCGGGCAAAATCCGCTGCGTCCTCGGACCCGACGTCGCCGCGACGACGGCGGGTCGACGTTCGTCGGCCAGGATCGCGGGGCGATACGCCGATCATTTGATTTTGACGAGCGATTTGTTGCAAACGCGATCGATCGAGGATTGGCCGACGATTTGGGGGTCGATGTTCGATTCGGCGGCGACGATCGAGCACGAACCGCGCCGCGCCGCGGCGATCGAGAAGGCGATCGACTCGGCCGAATCGACCGACGGCGTTCTGATCGTGGGGGCGCGACGCGCGATGCACGCCGATTTCTCGACCGACGCGATCGGCTCGAGCGATTTTGTCGTCGCGACTCGCGGGCTCCGTCGCTCGGCGACAACCCGACGGCGGCAAACCGCGTGAATCGTCGGCTCGCGCCGAATCAACTTGAATCCCGAGACGACGCCGCATCGCCCGCTCCGAGGGGCTAGAATCGTCGACTCGCGCTGAATACGCGTGAATCGTCGGATCGCGCCCAATCAACGTGAATCGGGACTCGAGCTAAATTAACTATTAAAAATATGATATAATATCTGAATCAGGCGGCGTTCGACGAGCGGGATTCGAGTCGCCGCTCGGCGAGGGCTCGTCGATCTTTGCGGTAACCGATCGCCGCGGCGGCGACGACGCACGAGAAAACCGCGATCGTGATTCGATCCGAGGTACGTCGCGATAATTCGATCCCGATAACATGGTGAATCAGCAGTTGTACGTATGAAGATTCAGGATCATTCACGCCGAGCGCGCGGCGAACGCGGAAATGCCAATCGGTGCATAAACAGTAACCCCAACCGTAAAACGCTCCCAGAACGAACCAGGAAAACGCGGTGAGAGCGACGGTGATCCGATGAATCGGCCGCGTCTCGCGCCGCGCCCAGCCGATCAGGTTGAACGCGATCCAGATCGTGTGGAAGGCGAAGAAAAGCTTGTCCAGAATGCGCAGCGTGATTTCCGACATACCGTCCGATCGTAATCGCGATCGTCGCGATGATAAAGGGACGGCGGCGAATCTCTCTCCGCGGACTGATTATCATTAAATATTTATGTTTATGTAAGTGCTTGCGTTCAAGATCGCGGGTTCGGATCGCGGTGGGATCGCAAACCGCTTTCTATACGAAAGATCAGCGATTATAATGCGATCGGATTCGAGTTTCGCGGAGGGATGAAGCGCGATGGGGATTATCAATCGACTGCCGGCCTCGGTGATCAATCAGATCGCCGCGGGCGAGGTGATCGAACGGCCTGCTTCGGCGGTGAAAGAGCTTCTTGAGAACGCGATCGACGCGGGGGCGACGCGGATCGACGTCGCGGTCGAGCGCGGAGGGAAGGATCTGATCCGGATCGCCGACGACGGTAAGGGAATCGATCCCGACGATCTCCCCGTCGCGTTCGAGCCGCACGCGACGAGCAAGCTGAAAGACGCCGACGACCTGGCAAGGATCGCCACGCTCGGCTTTCGCGGCGAGGCGCTCGCCGCGCTCGCCGAGATCTCCCGCACGCGCTGTCAATCGCGACCGCGCGACGCCGAAACGGGCGCCGAGATCACGATCGAGGGGGGAGTCGCGGGACCGGTTCGCGAGTGCGGTTGCCCGACCGGAACCGTGATCGAGGTGCGAAATCTCTTTTTCAACACCCCCGTTCGCCGCGCATTTTTGCGATCCGATTCGACCGAGGCGGGACACGTCGCCGAAACGTTCGCACGTGTCGCGCTCGCTCACCCTTCGATTCGATTCACCTTCCGATCGGGGGGGAAGCTCGTTCACGATCTCCCCGCGGTGGCGGGAATTCGCGAGCGGATCTCGGTGTTTCACGGCCGCGAACTCGCCGATTCGCTGCTTTGGGTCGAGTCCGATTTCGGCCCGTGTCGGCTTTGGGGTTACGTGTGTCACCCGACGCAAAGTCGCACGAGCAATAAAAGCCAATATTTGTTCATAGGCGGCAGGTATGTGCGCGATCGATCGTTGAGCCACGCGCTCGCCGAGGCTTATCGCGGGCTTTTGATGACGGGACGCGTTCCCGTCGCGTATTTATTTCTGGAAATCCCTCCCGACGAGATCGACGTCAACGTTCATCCCACCAAGATGGAGGTTCGCTTCAAAGACGGGCAGTCGATCTATTCTCATATGCTCGCCGCGATTCGTCGTACTTTTTTGGCGAGCGACCTGCACGCCAAACTGCAACCCCCCGACGAGAAAACGTTCCGCAAGATGCGCGAAGAAGCCGCTGCGAACGCGCAGGCGAACGCGGGATATGTCGCGCCCTCATACGGCGGCTCGGCGATGGGATACGGTTCGCCGGTCGAGCCGAGGGTCGTTCCGGTCGACGATCGACCGCTCGACGAACCGCTTTCACGCGATCAGGTGAACACATGGTTTAAAGCTCCGGCTCCGGCGGCGCCCAGGCTTCCCTCGCCCGACGCTGGGCCTTTCGGGGCGCGCCCCGAGCCGTCGTGGGCGAAGTCGCTCCCTCCCGCGGGGGCGATCGACCCGGCCGTTGATTTCGACGAGTTCGCGCCCGCGGCGCCCCGATCGAACGCGAATTTCGACGCGCGATTAAGCGGATCAATCGAGCGCGGCGAGTTTGATATCGGCGCTTCGAGCCCGCGAGAATCGTCGGCGGTTCGAGACGAATCGGAGTCTTTCGGTCCGATCGTCGACGACGGCGATCGATCGAGAACCCGCGACGACGAACGTCGGTTATTGGTCGCCGACCGCGATGAATCGATCCGTGCGATCCAGTTACATGATAGTTATTTAGTCGCCGAGACGTCCGAGGGGATGGTTGTGATCGATCAGCACGCGCTCCATGAGCGGATCCTTTACGAGGAATTGCGGGGTCGAATCGAGCGCGGAGGGATTGAATCGCAGCGGTTGCTCGTCCCTGAACCGGTCGAGCTTTCGGCCTCGGACGCGGCGCTTGTTATGGAGCGGAGCGAGGCGTTGGGTCGATTGGGGATCGAGATCGAGCCCTTCGGCGGCGATACGCTTTTGATTCAAAGCGTTCCGGCGATGTTGCCGAACGTCGATCCCGGGCGATTGCTGAGGGATCTGGTCGATCTGTTTCGCGCCAAGCCGTTACCGCCGACTCGAGACGCGGTTCTCGAAGAGATATTAAGTATGATCGCGTGTAAGGCCGCGGTGAAGGCGGGGAATCCGCTTTCGGCGCCCGAGATCGAGGCGTTGTTGAAGCGACGGCATCTGGCGGCGGATTCGCATCATTGCCCTCACGGCAGGCCGACGGCGCTCGTCTTCACGCGATCCGAACTTGAACGGCAATTCGGCAGGACCTAAATCATCGTGCGATTTCAAAAGTAACTGAATAAGCATGTAGCGACATAATAATATTTTGTGTCTTTGTGGCGGGATTGGTTATCACGGGCGGAAGATTTGATCGATTTCGATCGTCCAACCGGGAACGGCGGGTTCGGCGTCGGCGATTTCTCCGGCTCCGAAAGAGCGAGGGGGATCGTTTGAATCGGCTTGATAGCGATGGACGATTTTGGCGATCGGATCGACGTCCCAGACGACGAGGGTTCCGGCTTCGAAGTAATCGGCTCTTTTGTCTTCGGCCTCGGCGGAGGGTCCGTAATCTCCTTTAATGCGAACCTCGACGGCGAACGTCGGGGCTTCGTGGATGAAATCCATCAAGTCGCTCGGCAATTCGCCCGCGTGGAACGAGGCGTCGGGGGAGAATGTTTGACGACCTGTAGAGAGTTCCGAGACCGCGAAGCCAACGTTATCGGGCAAAGCCACTCCGGCTCGCGTCTTGACCGCGTAGTCGTCGAGAGATCGATAAATCCGTCCCGCGACTTGTCCGGGAAAAAAGCCGGTGGGCATGAGCTCGACGACTCTTCCCCCAATCAATTCCGCCTTTTGCTTCACTCGGCGAAGATCGTCGAGGGTCGCTTGTGATTGCGTTTTGACGGGCATGGACAGACGTTCCAGTCAAGGGCTCCCGATCGAATTGATCGAGAAATGATTGCAAGAAAAACAACGGAAAGCGGTTTGAAGAACCGCTCTCAATTCAAAGGTCGCAACGGTATTATACCAAGTCCGACGTTCGGTCACGATATCGGAATCGAGACGTCGGAAGTGATTTCAAAGTTTTATTAATATACAAGAATACATGGAAATCTTTGTTGTTTTGGGTTACGTTTGAGCCGCGTCCTTCGATTGGTTAGAGACTTCGACCGTATCTTCCACGCGCCGTGCGCGTATCTTTAGATCGAACGGAAGTAGAGATTATACTAGCCCGACGCGCAATCGATGGGTCGATCAAATGATCAATCAAAAACTTCCACGATATTATCAGAAGACCCTCGCTTGCGCGTCGGGTTGGTATGATCGCGGCTCAGCCGCGTTAGGTGCATGTTCTCGAAGTTTCGCTTCTTCGGGCGCTCGGGCTTGCTGAATCGGTTAGAATGAATCGGGTCGTCGATCGATAAGCCGGGAAATCGGGGAAAATGCGCGATCGCTGCGCGGTCGCCGCGGTGATGTCGGAGCCAAACGGATGATTTGTGTCACGTTGGGACGGGGGCGCCATTCGGCGCTGATCGCCGAGTGGAAAGAAGCCGCCGAAGAGGGCGCCGAGCTCGTCGAGCTGCGGATCGACTGCCTGAGGCGCGAGCCCGATTTGAAGCGGATCCTCAAGGAACGGTTCACCCCGGTCGTCGTCACGGTGCGCCGAGGTTCCGACGGAGGGATCTTCCGCGGCGACGAGGAGAAACGGCAACGGATTCTTCGCGAGGCGATCGTGATGGGGGTCGATATGGTCGATCTCGAAATCGATATCGCCGACAAGATTCCCCGATTCGGCAAAACCAAGCGCATCATTAGCTATCATAATTTCAAGCGTAATCCTTCGGATCTCGCGGATACTTTGGAGAAGGCGCGCGGGCTCGCAGCGGATTACGTCAAGTTCGCGGTTCCGGCGCCGACGCTCGACGACGCTTGCCTCGTGCTCGAGGCGATCAAGGAGTCTTCCGCCAAAGTTCCCACGATCGGCGTGGGGATGGGAGATTCGGCGCAGTTCACTCGCATCCTCAACCGCAAATACGGATCGGCGATGACTTACGCGGGTTTCAACCCCGAACGGACGTTCGCCCCCGGAATGCCGCAATTTTTTGATCTTAAAGACGATTATTTTTATGATCAAATCGATACGGAAACCGAAATTTACGCGGTGATCGGCGATCCGATCGGGCATTCGCTATCGCCGCCGGTGCACAACGCGGCGTTTCGGAATTTGGAGATGAACAAGGTGATGGTTCCGATCCGGATTCCGGCGGGGAAACTGAAGGAGTCGATCGGCGGGTTGCGACGTTTGGGCGTGAAGGGGATGAGCGTGACGATTCCGCATAAAGAGTTGATGATGGAGCTTTTGACCGAGGCCGATCGAGCGGTCGATATGACGGGGGCTTGCAACACGGTCGTCTTTCGAGACGGCAAGCTGCTCGGTCATAATACCGATTATCACGCGGCGATGGATTCGCTCGAATACGCTTTTGGAGGTCGAACCGACCCCGACGTGAGCCCGCTCTTGGATAAGCAGATTTTGATTTTGGGAGCGGGAGGGGTCGCCCGGACGCTCGCTTTCGGTTTATCGCGCCGCGGCGCCGGGGTGACGATCTGCGCGCGCGACGACGAGAAGGGCGCCAAACTCGCGTCCGAGGTCGGCTGTAGGAGCACGAGCTGGGGAATGCGAGCCGCGACTCTCGTCGACGCCATGATCAATTGCACGCCGGTCGGGATGCATCCCGACGTCGATTCGACTCCCGTCCCTCCCGCGGGTTTTCGGCCTGGGATGGTGGTGTTCGACGTCGTCTATCGCCCCGAGAACACGATGTTTCTTAAGCTCGCGCGCGATCGCGAATGCGTGACGGTTACGGGCGTTGAAATGTTCATTCAGCAGGCGGCGAAGCAATTCGAGCTGTATACGGGAATGCCGGCGCCGCTCGAGACAATGCGTTCCACGTTTCGCCGCAAGATCGGAGCGGCGCAACTGTGAGCCGAGCGAACGACGGGCGAATCCCGGGGATCTCGTTGATCGGCCTGCGCGGGTCGGGGAAGACGACCGTCGGCGAGCGACTGGCGCGAAAGCTCGATCGCGATTTTATCGATCTGGATCTTTTGATAACCTTGAGCGAGCGAAAGTCGATCCGGTCGATCTTCGACGAATCGGGCGAAAGCGGTTTCCGCGATATCGAGGAAAACGCGCTCGCCGCCTTGGTCGAGCACGCGCACGGATCAATCATCGCGACGGGAGGGGGGGCGATTTTACGCGAGTCGAATCGCGATCGATTGAGGCGTCATGGGGCGGTCGTTTGGCTTTCGGCGGGGATCGATACGATCCGCCGCAGGCTCGCCGCGCGGAGCTCCGAGGTCGACGACCGTCCTCCCCTCACCCCTTTGGGAACGCTCGACGAGCTTGAAGCGATCCTCGTCGAACGTGCTCCGATTTATCAAGAACTCGCCGATTTCACCATGCCGGCCGACGATCTCGACGCCGAACGAATCGCGAGCGAAATCGTCGCGTGGTGGGGCGAAGGTTCGTTCCGACGGGAGCCGAAGCCGTGATGTGGGCCGTCACTTTAACCCTGGGTTTCATCGTGATCGCGATCGGCGCGACCGTCGGCAGTTTTATCAACGTGTGCATATATCGAATTCCGTGGCAAAAGAGCGTGATCTGGCCCGCTTCGCACTGTCCCAAGTGTTTAGAGCCGATCGAGCCGCGGGATAATATTCCGATGTTGAGCCGGATGTTTTTGGGAGGGGCTTGCAGGCGATGCGGTCTGCCGATCTCGTTCCGATATTCGCTTGTGGAATTGTTAACGACATGTTTGTTTGTTTTGGCGTATTGCGTCGACGTCGTGATTCCCAATCTCGATCGGTACGGATCGGTTCCGATCGACGATTTGATTCGGTTGACGTACGACGCGACTTTGATCGCGTTTTTGATCGTCGCGACGTTCATCGATTTTGATTTGACGGTGATACCCGATCAGGTGACGATAACAGGAATGTTTATCGGGATCGTCGGCGGGGCTTGGCTGCCGACGATACGACCGGCGCCTTCGCACGCGATCACGCACGCCGACGGCTTTTGGTTCGGGGTGATCGGGCTCGTCGTGGGAGGGGGGATGACTCTCACGGTTCGGACGTTGGGTTCGCTCTTCTTTCGCAAGGAAGCGTTGGGATTCGGCGACGTGACGTTAATGGCGATGATCGGTTCGTTCCTCGGCTGGCAGTTCTCGATTCTAACGTTTTTCCTCGGCGCTTTTCTCGGTCTTTTCCACGCGATCGGTAAAATCTTCATTTTGATCGGAAAATGGTGGTCGGGGATCCAATCAAAAGGGTCGGATCACGAACTCGCTTTTGGGCCTTATTTGAGCATGGCGGCGATTATATTACTGTTATGCCGAAAACCTCTGTGGAACGGTTGGGGAGACGAACTCTTTCGTAATCTTTCCGTGGTATTCTGGTATTTGTTGGGAATGGACTCCTGATTCGAGGAATCTCGCGGTTCGGCGGGCGCGGAACAAGCCGAGCGCGATCGAACGGATCGATCGGAATTCGAAGGACGTGCGCCTCGCTTTTCCCCCCTTCGGTCGCGCGCTCGACACGGACCGTCACTCACAAGGGAGCGTGTTATGTCGATATCTCCGTATAAGCGACGCGGATCGTTTATCAGGAATTTTTGGATTTATCGGCGGCTCGTGGGCGCCGCGATCGTCCTCGGGCTCGTTCTTTGGTTCATGATTTCGAACAACGCCGCGGTGAAGATCATTTTCCCCTTCGGTTTGGGGAAGTTGGATAGTACGACGGGCGTGGTGATTCTGATCAGCGCGGCGTGCGGATCGGTCGTCACGTTTCTGATTATGACGATTCTGCAAGCATTTAAGCGTTATGAGCGGAACGGGACGAATCGGAGCGAACCCGAAAGTCGATCTTATCAGATGGACGACGATCGACCTCCCGCGGATTACGCGGCGCGGGCGACCGAGGGACTGAAGCGCGAAGGTTGACTCGAGTTCGTTCGTTTTCGAAGCGGGCGAGATCGCTTCGTCGATCGGACGAAATCGATCGCGATCGACAATCGGCCGTCACCGGTCGTGATCGTCGTGTATGTTTAAGAGGAGACGATAGACGCTTTTTCGTTCGGGATATCGGGATATCTGGAACGATAGACTTGAACTTCAACGAGATCGTTCGCCATGAAACGACGCAATCCCCTGACGTTCGCGGGAATAATCGCGATCCTCGCTTTCTCGGGGGGATGCGCGCAGCAGGGTCTCTTTACGGGCCGCCGGACGACCGTCGGCACGCTCAAGGCGAACGTGAGCCAACTGGAATCGGAAAAAGAGCAATTGCAGCGTCAAGTGGCCGAGCTTGAAACCGAGAATCGACGGATTGAAAGCCGGTTGACGCGAACCGAGCGCGAGAACGCTTCGTTGGCTTCTCGGCTCGACGACGCTCGCGGATCGCTCGCTTCCGAAGGCTCATCGGGTTCGTCGGGCTTGGCTTCGGCTTCGCGATCGCGTGCGGGGGCTCGCTCTTACGACGACGAGGAGTTCGTCGAATCGGCGCCGACTCGGAAGGCGAAATCGCGGAAGGCGCCGCCGTTCGCTCGGATCCCGGGTCAGATCACTCCAGCGGATCCCTCCGACGTCCCCGATCGCGACCCCTCCGACACCCCCGCGAGCGATTCGACCGATTCGACCGACGCCGGCGGCTACCCCGAGCCGAGCACGATCGGTCGCGGCTGGAAACCCGGAGTGACCGTGGCGCGAGGCGCGGCGATGCAATGGAAAACGCCGAGAACGCTCCGATAAGCGTCCGATTTTTATGAGATTGCATAATGAAATCAAAACTTAACGGCGGCTGATTTCGGCGAAAAAAGCTCGATTAATTCTTTGTATTTTATATTAGCATAATAAGTTTCGCGGCGATCGGAATTTATCAGGACACTTGGGCTGAGCGGCGATAGGGGATAGAGATCGAAACCCTAACGCGGATGAGCCGCAATCATACCAACCCGACGCGCGAGCGAGGGTCTTCTGATAATATCGTGAAAACTTTCGATTGATCATTTGATCGGACCCTCGCTTGCGCGTCGGGTTGGTATAATCTCCGCTTCCGTTCGCTAAAAAGATTCGCGAACGGCGCGTAGAAGATAAAGACGAAGACTCCATCGTCTCGATTTTATCGGGTTCGGAACCGTCTTTACAATAAAACACTTATGTATTGATATTTTAGGATGATATGCGTCGACCGATCGGCGTGGATTACGGCTTCTCGATAAATCGGGCTCGCACCGCGATTCGCCTTTGATTTAAGATTCTCCGGGAGATTCCGCCGAATCCGCGGAATACTTTCGATCGCCTCCGAGCGCGTCGGGCCTCGACTTCGAACGGGAGGAAACGATCGCGCATAAAAACACATCAACATGCTATTTCAGCAATTGTATCTTCCGCCGACGTTTCATCGTGAACGAGCAGCGAGTAGAGCGCGGGTACGACGAACAATGTGGCGACGAGCCCCGCGAGAACTCCGCCGATCACGGCGCGGCCGAGAGGCGCGTTCGCCTCGCTCCCGCGGCCGAGCGCCAGAGCCATCGGAATGAGCGCGAAGAGAGCCGCGAACGCGGTCATCACGATCGGTCGCACACGGATCGACGCGGCTCGTACGATCGCGGCTTGCGGAGAAAGCGCTTCGCGTTCGCGCAAATCGCGGGCGAAATCGACGAGAAGCACCGTGTTCGAGACGACGATTCCCACCATGAAAATCACTCCCAACAGCGATTGCACATTAATCGCCGTGCGGGTGGTGTAAAGCGCGATCACGACTCCGATCAGACCGAGCGGAACCGAGAACAGAATGACGAAAGGCGTGATATACGATCGAAACAACGCAGCCATCAAGAAATAAATCAATAAGACTGCGAGAATTAGACCGAAACCGAGGACTCGGAACGTCTCGCGCATTCGCGCGTATTCTCCGCTGATCTCGATGATCGAGCCTTCGACGAGCGTTCGATCGCCCGGTTTCTTCGCGGGATCGAACGGGATCCAAGAGCCGTCGTCTTGCCGAACTCCGAACTCGCTTACGACACGCGTCACGTCGTCGGCGACATGACCGAGATCGCGATCGCGCACCCCCATCGTCAGGTCGATCGTCGATTGCAAATTGTCGTGAATGATCTCTGTCGGCACGGTCCCCCGGCGAAGCCGCGCCATCGTTCGTAGCGGGATCGGATCGCCTTGCTTGGGCGTCGTCACGGGAACGTCAAGCAGCGTTTCAATCGATTGAATGTCTTCTTCAAAATATTGAACACCAACAAAGAATTGATTATGACTGACGGGATCGATCCAGAAGTTTTTTTTGTGGAATTGGATGCTCGAATTCAGCGCCGCGACGACGTTCTTCATCACGTCGGATTGATTCAAACCGAGATCGGCCGCCTTGGCGCGATCGACCTCGATCAGGTATTCGGGATAATCGAGTCGTTGGATGATGCGTGAATCGACGACCCCTTCGATCGCCGCGACGCGATTCTTAACGAGTTGCGCGATGCGATGCGATTGAATCATGTTCTTGCCCGAAACGCGGATGTTGATCGGCGACGATTTCCCTTCGTTCATCGCCGATCGGATCATTCCGCCGGCGTCGAAGGCGAATTCGAGATCGTCGAATCGGCGATCCGCGGCGAATCCACGGCGCAAAATGTCTACATACTCTTGTGATGATCGGCTTCTTTCGGTAACGAGTTGAACCTTGACGACGGCGTCCATCGGCCCGGCGTTCGGGGTGTAAGCCGCCGAAAGGTCGGCGACCACTCCTATTTCTGAGATAATGATTTGAAGATCTCGGCCGATTTTTTTCTTAACGAACGCCTCGACCGCTGCGATCGATTTTTCGGTTTCCTCGATGCGTCGACCGCTCGGAGCGCGAACGAACATCTCGAACGAGCCCGCGTCGACCTCTGGGAAGAACTCGCGGCGGAGATTCGCTCCCGCGGTCGCCAATACCAGAACGAGCAGCGAAAACGCTCCCGCGACGACATAAACACGAAACCGCATCAGGATTTTCAGGATTCGGCCGTAAGACTCGATCGCCGATTCGATCAGGCTTTCCCAACGCGCGAAAGCTCGACCGAACGTCGACCCCGACGTTTCGACCGTTGCGTGATCGGAGCTCGCCTCTTCGGTTCGAACTTCGTGAAATAGCGGATTATCGTCGTTTTCAAGAGAATTATTAGTGATAGATTCGCTTGTTTCGGCATGTTTTTGGTTCGAAGAGCCGCGTCTCAGCCATTGCGCCGAGCGCGACGGCACGAGCGATCGCGATAAAAGATACGCCGAGGTCATCGCGAACGCGACCGCCGCGGCCATCGGTCTGTAAAGGAATTCGCCCAATCCGGGCATGAGCGCCAACGGAGCGAGTACGAGCAGCGTACACAGGCTCGCGACGAGTTCGGGGGTCGCGACCTCGCTCGCTCCCGAGAACGCCGCGTCGCGGGGCGATTTTCCCATTGATAAATGCCTGTGCGTATTCTCTAAACAGATAATTGCACTATCAACTAAAGGGCCGATCGCGAGCGAAAGCCCCGCCAGAGTCATCACGTTGAGCGTGTTCCCCGCGGCGTATAGCCCGACGATCGCCGCGCAGACCGCGATCGGGATCGTCAAAACGGCGATCACGGTGAGCCTCCATTCGCCCAGGAACACGAAAATAACGAGCGAGCAAAGAATCGCCCCCAGCGCCCCCTCCTCGATCAGGCTTTTAATAGACTGTCGAACATAAACCGATTGATCCATCACGATCGCGAGGTCGATTCCGCCGCGGGTGAGCCGCGATTTCATCCGTTTGAGCGACGCCTGGAGCGTGTCGACGACGCGAATCGTGCTCGCGCCGACCTGGCGAAACACGGGAATATAAACCTGCCTTTTACCGTCGACTCGCACGACGCACGTTTGAATGAACCCGTCGTCTTTGGGAACGGCGACGTCGCGGAGGAAGGTCGCGGCGCCGTGTTCATCGCGGAGGGGAATCTGATTCATATCGGCGACCGAATCGAACATCGAGTTGGAATCGATCGCGAAATCGGTCGCTCCGAATTTGGCGCTTCCCGTCGGTAAAAATACGTTATATTCATCAACGGCTTTCATAACGTCGAGCGGCGAGAGTCCCCGCGCCTGAAGCCGAACGCGATCGAGATAAACGAGCACGGCGCGCACTTTACCGCCGTAGACGATCGGCGAGATCGCGCCGGGGAGCGACATGATTTGAGGGCGAAGCTCGTATCTCCCGACGTCGAAAAGCGTCGCCTCCCCCTGCGTTTTACTGCTGACGGCGAGAAGGCAAACGGGGGTCGCGCTCGTCGGATCATATGGTAAAACGACGGGAGGAAGCGTGCCCGGGGGCATCGTCGGGTATTCCCATCCCGCGAGCGAATTCACCTCGGTTAACGCTCCGCTCCGATCGACTCCGCTGTAAAAATAATCGCGCACGATGCCGACTCCGACGATCGATCGCGATTCGATCCGCCGACCTCCCGTCGCCTGGACGACGCCCCGTTCGAGTCGAGCGGTGATGTTCTTCTCGATGCTCGCCGCGGGCATGCCGCTGTAAAACGCGAGAGCCTGAACCGCGGGGCTGCGAAACACCGGGAGGATGTCGATCGGAATCGAAGCCGCCGAGATCCCCCCCAGGACGACGATCGCGAGCGCCGCGACCGTCGTCGCGATCGGGTTCCGCAAAGACGCATGAATCAGTCCGTTCATGATCAAGCTTTCTGGTCAAGTCGCCTCGCGGCTCGTCGATCCATATATTAACTGATTATTTTATTTTTTATAGCTTGTGGTTAGAACGTTCGCGCCGTCGTCGAGGGTCGTATCGGGGGAGACGACGACCCGGTCGCTCGGTCGCAACCCCGACACGACTTCGACGTTCACTCCGTCGTCGCCCGCGATCGTGATTTTGGCGGTTCGAACGCGTCCGTCGCGGACGATTTTGACCGAAGCTCGCCCGTCGGTCGCTCGATCGAACACGCAGGCCAGGGGGATCGTCGAGCGATCGTTTCGTTGTTCTAGTCGGATCTTCGCTCGCCCGTACATCCCCGATCGGAGCGATCGTTTGGGGTTGGGGACGTCGATTTCGACGCGCATCGTGCGCGACGCCGAGTCTTCGGATTCGGCGATTCGCGCAATCACTCCTTGAAACAACTCTCCTCCGAGCGCGTCGATCGCGACTTCGGCCGGGTCGCCCGCGTCGGCGAGTACGACGTCGCGATCGGGAACGCGGATGACGACGCGCATCAGATCGGTGCGCTCGACGGTGAGCATCGGCTTCGCTCCGCCGTCTCCCGCGGCTCGAATAAACGCTCCAGGATGAAACGTGCGCCGGGTCACGACTCCGTCGAACGGGGCGACGATTTTGGAATAAGCGAGATCAACCTTCGCCTTGGCGAGCTTGGCCTCGGCGACACGCTCGGCGGTTCGATATTGATCGACCTCGGCGCGGGCCTGTTCGATCGCGATGATCGCCTCGTTCAACTTCGCCTCGGCGGTTTTGACGGCGATGATCGAAACCTGTTCAAGCGCCGCGTTCGCCGCCGCGTCGTTCGTCTGCTCCTCAAGCAGGCGTTCGTCGACGACCTGTCGCTCGCGGAGGTTCTTAACGCGATTCAATTGGCTATCGGCGAGCTTATGTTTCGCGGTCGCCCGGACGACGTCGGCCTTGGCCTGAATCACCTCGGTTTCGGCGGTCGATCTCCGCGCCGCGCACGATTTCAACCTCGTTTCGGCGAGAACGACCTCGGCTTTCGCCTGCTCGACGAGCGCCGCGGATTCCGCCGCGACGCTCTCCTCGCGCGGGACGCCGATTTTCGCGAGTAATTCTCCTTTTTTCACATGAGAGCCGATATCGACGGTCTGTATTTCTAGATATCCCGATACCATTGCGTAAAGATCGACCGCCTCGAAGGCTTCGACCGAACCCGGTTGGAGCGTGAATCGAGCGATTCCCCCCGGCCTGGGGTGAACGATCGCGAAAATCGGCTCGTCGGCTTTAACTCCGCTCGCGGCCGAAACTTCCTCGGCCGATCGTCGCGCCGCGGTTCCGGCGCGGTTCGTCAGCGCGAGAACCGCGAAGGCGAGCGCGACCAAAGCCAGAACCGAACCCGCGATGCGAATCGCAATCGGGCTTCGACCGGCGATCAACCCGCGGAAAGGCTCGGTTCGTCGTCGATTCATCGCGCGCCGAAGCTCCAAGGAGCATCTTAATATAAATTAACATGCTTAGTTGTTGTTGTTGTTAAATTCATTTCATTACCGCCCGATCGCGCGTTTTAAACGAAATTGCGCGCGATTATAATTTAAGACCGATTCGAGATAATCGGTTCGAGCCTGAACGAGCGCCTGGATCGGTTGCAAAACTTCGATCGGCCTGGTGGCGCGGGGAAGGACGACCCCCTCGCGCATGTCGATGAAATTGAGCCGTTGCGATTCGACCGCCTCGAGCACCGCGGCCCTCGCCTCGGCGATTTCGCGCAGCGCCGCTTGGCGGTATTCGCACGCCGCGGTGATCTCCTCGGCGACGACCGTTCCAACTTTCACGAGTTCAATCCGCGCCTGACGTTCCTCGGCGGATCGTTGCATCATCAAAGCGCGGTCGCCGAAACCAAGGTTTTTCAACTCCCAAAACAGACTCGTCGCGATATCGCCGCGCGATCCGAAATTACCCATGAATTCGCTCGGACCTCCCGCGAACCCGCCGCCGAAGTAGCTCAAGCCGAGGCTTGGAACGAACGGACGCAACCGCGCCTGCCTCGCCCTCGTCAGCGCCGCCTGAACAAGCTCCTGCGAACTCGCGAGCTCAGGACGATTACTTAATCCAAATGCAAGAAGATCTTCGTATTCAACATCTTCACGGATCATACGAACGATCGATTCCGCAGGCTCGACGGGAACGAGCACGACCTTGGGGTCGAGCACGAGTAGGCGAATGAGGTTCGCCGAAGCGACTTTGAGAGCTCCGACGCCGTTCTGAACGACCCGTTTCTGATGATTGAGCTCGGCGAGCGCCCGATGATGATCGGCCCACTTGCCTTGGCCCGTTTGGGCGTACGCCAAGGTGATTTGCGCGAGCCGATCGGCGTTCGACGCGGCCTCGCGCGCGATCGCGAGTCTTCCGCTCGCGGCCTGCAAGTTGAAATACAATTCGGAAACTTCGAGGATCGCGTTGTTCGTCGCGGTCGTCACTCCGGCGCGCCTCGCCTCGAGAACGCGCCGAGCCGCCATCGGCTCGTAGATCGCGTCGGAGAAGCGCAAGACGGAAGTCATGCCGGTGAGAGGCGGATAACCCGTTCCGGGAGAGGGCGCCGCGTAGCCGTTCGCGGTCGCGGTGAGCCCGCCGAAAAACAAGCCGCCGCGGTCGATCGTCTGAACCTGACCCGTGATCGTTTGAATCGCTCCGTCGGCTCGATAATACGTCGGTCCGAGAAAGAACGAAGGGAGCCACAAGGCCCGGGCTCCGCTCAATTCGGCGAACGATCGTTCGACCTGTTGACGAGCGATCGCGATATCGAGGTCGCGCGCTCCCGCGAGCTTGAGAGCCGAGCCGAGATCGATCGGTTGGATCGTCTGTCCTGGAATCAACGAAACGTTCCGAATCAAGAAGGTACCGAGATGATCGGTCGGATTCGGTCGGCTCGGGTCGTCGTTGGTCGAGCGACGATCGACGTTCGGAACGTGCGCGGGGTCGTCGACGGGCGCGGCTTCGGCGGTCGCCGATTGCGGTTCAATCGCCTCGGGAAGGCCGGGACGAGGCGAGGATACGGCGGCGTGATCGACTCGTCTCGTACTATCAAACCGCATTACTTGTTTTGCTTCAGTATACGAAAACGTGATGAACCAGAACGCCGTCGCCGCGATAACGATCGATTTTTTACTCGCGCGGCGGCGTTTTTCTTTCATCAATTCCCTCCTCCTCGCCGATGATCGGGTAAGGACGAAAACGCGATCGATGCGCCGAGCGACACGGATCGACGCGAACGAATCAAGCTCTCGGCCCTGATAAACGTTGAGGCGACGATCGCTAGAACCGATCGGACCGACGCAACCCACGCTTCGCTCCTTCACATCACCTTCGGATTTTCTTCACAATTTCTTCACAATGCAACCCCAAGTTGTCGGTTGGTTCGAGACGAAACCATGACGGCGAGGATCTCTCGCTTGATCCGACGGTATCGACCGCCGGCGGAAACGCCTGGAATCGGTTACAATACAAACTCCGGCGATCGGGTCGTCTTCGACGCGTTTCGATAGTGATCGGGCCGAGCGAAGCTTCGCGACTTCGATACCATCAATTCAACAACTTTGGTTTTGATCTACCTAATTACATGAGCATCTTATGTATTTCATTTTGATATCGGCGATATTGGTAACGGTCGCGGGGCTCGTCGCGGGTCGACGTTTGGTGAACGTTTTGACCAGGGTTTTGAGCGTTCTGGAGCGAATCGCGGAATCGCTCGAGCGAATCGCGGCTGAGAACGAAAGCGAACGACGGATCGATAAAGGCGATTCTTCGGCGTCGTCGGGAGAACGCGACGAATCCGATCCGCTGAAATCGGGCGTAAACGAGATTCGACGCTTGATCGAGCTGGGAAAATGGGACGAAGCCGAGGCGCTTGTAAACATATTTGTACGTGATCATCCCGAAACTCCCCACGCACAAACGATAACTGTCGAGATCGCCGAGGCGCGTCGATCGCTTGTCGAGCGGTTTAAATCGCGTATCGACGAGGCTCGCAAGCTTAACGACGCCGATCAAGTCGTTCTGTTACGCGATGAACTGACGCGGCATCTGGTCGAGGAGGAGCGGAAAAGCCTCGATCGTGAGTTGATTCAGTGGATCATGCGCTGGTTGCAGAATCGTCTCCGCGCGGCGAGGGTCGATCTCGACCTCGTCGAGTTCGCCGCGCGCGCCGCCGAGTCGTTCGCCGAGACCGCCGAAGGGGCGAGCCTGAACGCGGCGTTACCGACGCTTCGGCGGAGCGCAGGGCTTTGCGGGCGGTGCGGCGCCCCTTATCAAGGTTCGGCCGACGCTTGCCCGTCTTGCAGGGCTCGCGCGCTCAAAGTGGTCGAAACGAGCCGGTCCGCGACCGAAGAGACGCCGGCCTCGACGAACGATTCCGCTGAAAATGGAGCGAGATCGACCGAAGGAGCAATGGCGGAACACGGAACAACCGGCGAAAATGGAGCGGGTGCGAAAACTGGTTCGACCGGGGAAGACGATTCCGTGAAAAACGTCTCCGGAGACCTACTTGGCGTGGAATTCAACGAGCCGTTATTCCTCGATCCTACCGCTCAAGATCGAATCGATTCGAATGAACGGCGCGACGTCGGCTCGTCATAAATATGGTATTGTATGGAGAGTGTCGCGCCGCGCGATCGACGTATGGCGACCGGTGATCGCAATCGAAGGGGCCCTGTCATGATCTGGAAGCGTTACCTGCCGAGTTTATTGGCGTCGATCGCAATGGTCGCGATTTCGGTTTCGCGGGCGCCGGCGCAAACCGGGAGCATTCGGCAAGATTTGCCGAAGCGAACCGAACTGGGTCGGGTGGGTCTTGAGCGTCAATGGTTCACGGTCATCCCGATGACGGGGCTCAACGAACAACTGCTCACGATCGATCTACATGGTGATCTTCTGTTTGCGCAAACAAATCTTTCAAATTTATATGTGATTGATCCTGAAAGCGGGCGGATTTTTTGGAAGCAGAATTTGGGAATCGAGCGGGGTGTGATGGGTTCGACCGTCACGCTGACGATTCCGCCCGCGGTGAATTCGATGTTTGTATTCGCCGGCAGCAACAACACGCTTTTTTGTTTTGATAAGGCGACGGGTCGCCCCGTGTGGCAGTACACGATGGAATCGGGTAAGAGCCTGGCGATCGGTAATCGCGAGACGAACACCTTGATTTCGAGCGGGCTCGCGGCCGACGAACACCGGGTGTTGGCTGGGATGTCGGCGGGTCGGCTGGTTTCTTTACGGCTTTTGGATAAGAAAACGGGAAAACCGTTGGCGAAGCCGGAATACGAATGGTCGTGGCAAACGAACGACGTTTTATCGTCGCGACCGATTCCCGCCGAGCGCGTCGTCGTATTCGGAGGCCGCGACAGCAAGGTTTATGTGGCGACCGTCGCCGATCCGCCGCAGATGCTTTTGCGATTCAAGACGGGGGGCCAGGTGGCCGCTCCGCTGGGAGCTTACGGCACGCGATCGATCATCGTTCCATCATTTGATCAGAATGTTTATTCGGTCGACGTGTTCGACGGGAACGTGAACTGGACGTTCTCGTCGGGAGCGCCGGTCGATCACGAGCCGATCATCGCCGGAAATGACATCTTCGTCGTCAACGTCGCCGGGGCTCTCTCGGCGATCAACGCCGACACGGGCCGCGCTCGCTGGACGCGGAACACGGGGGGCGGGCAGGTGTTGGCGATCGGCCGAACACGCCTTTACTTACAATCACATGATCACGATTTATTCATCGTCGATCGACGGACGGGGACGATGGTCGTCGACTCTCGTTCCTCCTACGAACGAGCGGGGCTTAATTTACGCGAATACACGGTGAATTTCACGAACAGCGTGACCGATCGGATTTATCTCTCCACTCCCGGCGGAACAATGGTATGTTTGCGCGAGATCGGCGAATCGAGGCCGATGCTATTGCGCGATCCCAATCAGCCTCCTTTCGGCTATCTCCCTCCCGAGAAATCGGACTCCGACAAAGCCGCCAAGAAGGCGGACGACGCGGGCGCGGGATCGGCCGACGAGAAACCCGCGGCGCCCGCGAGGCCCGTTCCCAAGGCCAAAGCGGCGCCCAAGGCGAAAGCCGGAAAAGCCGCCAAAAAGGCCGATCAAGAAAAGGCCGACGACGCCGGAGCGAATTGATCCCACTTGACGGCTGCGACGACGGCGACGTATATCGGCGCCTCGTCGTTTCCTCTTTTGTTTCTCATCAATGGACACTTGAAGTTGCATTCCGATATCGTTCCGATCCGTCGCGCTCTATTGAGCGTTTCCGACAAGCGTGGATTGATTGATCTCGCTCGCGAACTCGTTCATCGCGGCGTCGAGCTGCTCGCCAGCGGCGGCACGCGATCGGCTCTCAGCCGGGCGAACGTCGACTCGATCGAAATCGCCGAATACACCGGCCAGCCCGAAATCCTGGGAGGTCGCGTGAAAACGCTTCATCCCAAGCTCCACGCGGGAATCCTGGCGCGACGCGACCTCGCCGAAGACCTCGCGGCGCTAGAGCTCCAAGGCGTTCCGCCGATCGATCTGGTGATCGTCAACTTATATCCTTTTGAACAAACGATCGCCGATCCCGCCGTTTCAATCGAAGACGCCGTCGAGCAGATCGATATCGGCGGACCGAGCCTGATTCGAGGCGCCGCCAAGAATCACCCGTTCGTCGCCGTGCTGATCGATCCCGATCAGTATCCCGCGCTGATCGATCAATTAAGTCGCTTCCAGGGAACGACTCTCGCGTTTCGCCGATCGCTCGCGGCGAGCGTTTTTGAACGAACCTCGACGTATGATCGCGCGATCGCGGATCATCTCGCTCGATCGTTCGCGGCCGATCGCAACTTGATCGCCCAAAGTTCTTTGAACAAAGTTTCGGACGCGACATCGGCCGTTTCGACGTCCGCCGAGCCCGCCGATTCGGCCTCCGCTCCGCCCGCGCCCGGGGTCGAAGGCGCCGGTTCGGCCGACGAGCCTTTTCCCGCGATCCTGCACCTACGGTTCAACCGCCGCGCCGAACTCCGTTACGGCGAGAATCCCCATCAAAAAGCGGCGTTCTACGTCGATCCGAACGCCGCCGAACCGTGCCCCGCCAATGCGCGCGTATTACATGGAAAAGAACTTTCGTACAACAATCTACTTGATCTTGATTCGGCTTATAGCTTGATTCGTTCTTTCGAGCGTCCCGCCGCGGTGATCTTAAAGCATAACAATCCGTGCGGCGCGGGCGAGGCCGATCGAGTCGATCTGGCGTTCGAGCTCGCCTATGAGGGAGATCCCGTCAGCGCTTTCGGCGGGATCGTCGGCCTGAACAGGGCCGTCGACCTCGCGACCGCGGAACGGCTTTGTGTCGAGGGACGATTCATCGAGGCGATCGTCGCGCCTTCGTTCGATCAAGACGCCTTGGCGCTTTTGACGACTCGCCCCACCTGGAAAAAAAGCGTCCGATTGATCGAGATCGGCGCACCGATCGGCCCTTCAACTCCTCGGCCAAGCGGATTCGACCTCCGACGAATCGAGGGGGGACTGCTCGTGCAGGAGTGGGATTCGGTCGAGGCCGATCCCGCCGCGGGTGAGGTCGTCACCAAACGGTCGCCGAATGAAAGCGAACTCCGCGATCTCGCTTTCGCGTGGAAAGTTTGTCGTGCCGTCAAATCGAACGCGATCGTGCTGGCTCGAGATTCACGAATCGTCGGCGTGGGCGCCGGGCAGATGAGCCGGCTCGATTCGGTTCAGATCGCGGTCTCAAAGGCGGGTCAAAAGGCCGCGGGCGCCGTGCTCGCGTCCGACGCGTTCTTCCCGTTTCGAGACGGTCCCGACGCGGCCGCCAAGGCGGGAGTCGTCGCGATCATTCAGCCCGGCGGATCAAGACGCGATTCCGAAACGGTCGCCGCGTGCGACGAACACGGGATCGCGATGATCCTCACCGGTCGCCGCCATTTTCGACATTAAACCGAGGCGACCTTCCCAAACAAAGCATGCTTGAACAAGTGTTTAATCAAACAGGTGTTAGCCCTAAAGACGGCGATCCAAGGATTCATGCTTAGATAAACACGCTAGAAAGCATTTGCGCCGAGTTCGGCTCGGCGCGAAGACGTTCGTCGCGTCCGAGAGTCTATCCGAAAGGTCTCGCACGGCGATATCGGCTTGTTTTACCGAGTTCCGGAGCGAATTGATCAAATAAATTAAAACGCACGATAAAGTTAGATGTTCAGTTATTTCTGATTGGGAGGGCGAACCTCCCGGTGAGCCTTTTCTCGTAAACATCGGCGAAAAGGACGCCTGCGCCATCAACAATATTTCATATATTAATTTGGCTTACCAGGAGGTTCGCCCTCCCAATTACAGGTTCGACCTCCCAATTACAAGAATATTTCATATATAAATTTGGCTCACCAGGAGATTCGCCCTCCCAATTACAGGTTAGACATCCCAATTACAGGTTAGACCTCCCAATTTCAGCTTAAACCTCCCAGTCTCGGGTCGGCATTCATATGCCACCGATATGTGGATTTTTTTCGCATATCTTCTCAATCGATTTCAACGAACGAGAGATCGGTCCGAACGTTTCAGGCGTTCGGACCCGAACCGATCGATCCAGTTATTAGCGGACGGTTCGATCAATGATGTCCTCCTCCGCCGCCGCCGTGGCCTCCGCCGAAGCCCCCCATATGGCCGCCGCCGCCAAATCCGCCCATGTGGCCTCCGCTCATACCGCCCATGTGCCCGCCGTAACCGCCGCCGTAGCCTCCCATGTGCCCGCCGTAGCCGCCGTAACCGCCGACATGCCCGGCGTTGATGCCGCCGGTGTGGAAGCTGGGAGCGCCGCCGAAGCTGCCGGGCGGGAACCCTCCGGGCAAGCCGCCGACGCCTCCCGCGTGAGACATTCCGCCCATTCCGCCGCCTCCCGCGTAATGCGAAGGCAACCCCCCTCCCGGCCAGCCGCCGCCACGCCCGCCGCCAAGGCCTCCGCCCCCCATTCCGCCAAGCCCGCGCTGGATATTCGCTCCTCCGCTATGCATCATCATCTGTCCATTAGTCGCTCGGCCGACGTTCGTCGGGGTGAACCCGCGCGCCATGCTCGTCCCGCCGCCGTTCATTCCACCTCGGCTCAGCGCGCCGCTGTTCATTCCGCCGCGAGCCGGCTGGAAATTGGGAGACCCGACATGCGTCATCGCGCCGCCGTGCTGGATATTCGCCATGCGAGTTCCTCCAGCTCCCCCGACCGCGGTTCGCATCCCTCCGCCCGCTCCGCCGACGTGAGTCGCACCCCCGGCGGCGCCTCCGCGAGCTCCCGCGCCTCCAACGGCGCCCCCCGTCCTTCCCGTCGTACCGGGATGCGTCACGTGGGTTAAAGACGCTCGCTGAACGTTGCTTCCGTTCGCTCCCCCCGTTCGGCCCGCGCCGCCGGGACGGTAGGGAAAACGCCCACTTCCCGAACCCGCGCCCCGTGCCGCGGTACCTCGAGCTCCACCGGCGCCGGCTCCCGTGCGAGCCCCCGCTCCCGTGCGAGCGCCGGCTCCCGTGCGAGCGCCGGCTCGATTCCCCAACCGGTTCCCCGCCAAACCAGTGTTCGTTCGGTTAAAACTATTGTTGATACTCCGATTATTGATGATCGTCGTGTTGCCGAATCGGTTAAACCCATAGCCGAACGGATAACCGAAGCCGCCGAAACCGAACCCGAACGGATAACCGAAACCAAAACCGCCGAAACCAAGCCCTAAACCGCCGAAGAACGGAAAACCAAAGCCGAATCCGCCAAATCCAAGCCCCAAACCCATACCGAACCCAAGACCAAATGGATAACCATAACCGAATCCACCATAACCGAAATAAGGATACCCCATCCCCATACCCAGATAGCCCGACCCATACCACGACCCGTAGCCGATCGGCACGCCGAACGGATAGCCGCCGTAACCGTAGCCGCCGTAAAACGGATAGCCGAAACTCCCCATCCCGTAGAGCCCGAGCCCGCCGAATCCACCCATCCCCATCCCGTAACCCATGCCGTAATAGGGATAAGCGCCGTAGCCGTAACCACCGATAATATTATTCGGATATGTATAATACGCACCAGGTTGATTGACGTACCCCTGTCCGTAATTACCGTATTCCGAATAGCCTTGATATGTTCCGTCGTCTTCATATCGGACGCCGGGATAACCGTCGTAATTCTGATCTTTCCGACCGATGCTGCCGAAGAGCTGGTCGAAATTGTTCGGGTCGATCACCTGATCGGGACGATAAACCGTCGAAGCGTTCCGAGCCTCGGGCGCCACCTGGACGGGGGCGTAAAGAACGCCTCGCTCGTTCAGCGGCCGATCCCAATAACCCTCTTGATAAATCCAGCCCTCGGGTTGACGAATCCACTGCGCCGGAACCCACGCCCACCCTTGCTGCGCTTTCGCCCAAAATCCGGGCTTCCAGATAAATCCGTCGGCTTTCTCCCCCTCGGGCGCGTAATGACCCGGAACGTAAAAATAGCCCGACCCCGGCGAAGGCGGAATCTTATCCTCGGGCCGATCCGCGGGAGGCCCTTGCTGCTTGAAAACAATCTGATTCGTTTGCTTGTCGCTCCAGAAGCCAGCAACCCGCGACCAGCTTTCCTCATCGCGTTTCCAATAACCGTTCGCCCAGAAACGACTCGGAGGAGGAATCCGCCAAGTGCCCGAAACCCACACAAAGTCCTTCAGCTTGTTATCCCACTCCCAGTAGCCGCCGATCCATTGCGCCGCCGAGTTCGTCGGGCGATCGAGCCCCGGAAGCTCGGTGATCGGCGGAGGAGGCGAAGAATCGAGCCGAACGGGCTCGCCGTCTTTAACGGGAGAGATAAAAGCCTCGTGGATCGGACCCTCGGTCAGAGGAACGATCTTCTTCCCCGTTACGCCCGAATTGTCTGTAAACGGCGACGGCGAAGGCTCCGCCGGAGGCGCGTCTTGCGCCGCCTCGCACAAGCCGACGAGCGAGTAATACGCGAAGATTACCGGCAACCCACGAAGCAAGAATCTTGGAAGCCACATGATCGATTCTCCGCCCTGAAGACAAACGTTCCCGGGGAGCGTGGGGGGGCATATTCATATATTCTACGCGAACCCGCCCCAAAAGGATCAACCCCGGAGGCGAATTTTGGAAAAAAATGGACGATTCGCGCGCCGCACTTTAACCAAATCTCGCTTCAATCCCCACCCCCATTTTCGCCGACCCTCAATTCTCACCCACATTCCCATCCAGTGAACCCGAATCCTCCGTCTCTCCCCACAAACCGATTCTCCGCCGACCCGCCGATTACCGATTGTCTCACGCCTAAAGTCAATCAATCCGAAACTTCGAGCGATCCCAACGCTTCCATCCTCGCGTTTCACTCGCGAATATCCACGTCGCGAATCTCGAGCTGAACGTCGCGACGACCCCGCCACTCGTTGATCGAAGCCTGAAACGCGATCGAACACGTCACCCCGTTTTTGAGCTTGGAATAATCGGGATGCTCCACCATATTGAAAGCGATCGCCTTATGAGTCACATCTCCCTGTCGAAACAAAAGTTGAAGATGATTTTCTCGTTCGCCGACGTGACGAGGATCTCCCGCGAGCACGACTCGGCTCGCCGCGAGCATCGGTCGAGGATTACCTAGGCCGTGCGGCTCAAGCTTTTCCAATTCCTCAACCGTCCGAGTCGTCAACATCCCCAATTGCACCTCGGCTTCGATCGCGAGCGAGCGTTCTTTCAGTTCAGGAGTGAGGATCCGCTTGCAATACTCGTCGAATTCGTGCGCGAATTCGTTGAAATCCGCGGTCGCGATCTTCAAACCCGCCGCCGCGGCGTGCCCTCCGAACGATATCAACTTGCCCGAACACGCCTGAATCGCTTGGTGCAGGTCGATACCGACGATCGATCGCGCCGAGGCTTGCGTCGTCGTCTCGCCGATCGAGGCGACGATCACGGGACGGTGATAAATCTCGGCGAGCCGCCCCGCGACAATTCCGATCACCCCCGCGTGCCAACCCGATCCCCCCACGACGATCGCGCCTCGCGACGCCGGTTCGCCGCGCTCCTGCGCCGCGCGGCGTGCTTGCGATAAAATCGACGATTCCAGCTCGCGACGCCGCTCGTTGCATTCGTCGAGTTCTCGAGCCAACGAATCCGCCAGCCTCTCGTCCTCGGTCAACAACATCTCCACGGCCTTGGAGGCGAATTCGAGCCGCCCCGCGGCGTTGATTCGAGGAGCCACCTGAAAACCGATCTTACCCGCGTTGATCTTTGTATTATCGGTACATCCCGATATATTTAAAAGCGCTTTAAGCCCCGCGGTCGGTCGTTCGCGCAGGGTCGCGAGGCCGTGTTTGGCGATCACGCGATTTTCCCCCTCGAGCGGGACGACGTCGGCGATCGTCGCGAGCGCCACGAGGCCGAGCGAACGAACGAGAAAGTCTCTCATATGAGGAGACGCTTTTTTTCCGTCGCCGAAACCCTTGCAGATTTGCCACGCGAGTTTGAACGCGACCGCCGCGCCGCAGAGATCGCCGAACGGATAACGGCTTCCGGGCGCTCGAGGGTGGACGACGACGTCCGCGGCCGGAATTCGAGGTCCGATCGTATGATGATCGGTGATGATCAATTCGACCCCGAGTTCCCTCGCGTAAGCCGCCTCTTCGACCGCCGAGATCCCGCAATCGACGGTGACGATCAGTTCGGCGCCTCGTTCATGAACAAGCTTTTTGATCGTTTCGGCGTTGAGCCCGTAACCCTCGTCGATCCGGTGCGGGATGTGAAATTCAAGCGCGTCGGCCTCAACCCCCGCGAGCTTCAAGCACGCCCAAAGGACGCTCACCCCGCATACCCCGTCGACGTCGTAATCGCCGTAAATCATGATCTTTCGTCGATTGCGCGCCGCGTCGACGATCCGTTCGGCGGCTCGAACGACCCCTGGAAGGCTCTCGGGATCATGAAGCGACGACATCTTGGCCTCGAGAAACCGAGTCGCCGCGTCGGCGTCGCCGATCCCTCGATTGATCAACAATTGAGCCAAAAGCGGCGAGATCCGCGCCTCGCGCCCCAGCGCCGCGATCCGCTCGGGATCGTGCGGCGCCGATCGCCATCTCGGATATTTCATGTTCCGTTCCAATGATCTGATAATTTGTGTATATTCATATTAAACGACTTTAAATCCAGCCTTTCCAGCGGGCCCAAACCGCGATCGCGACCGGGGCGACGATCGTCGCGGCGAGCGACCCCCAGAAGAGAGCGTTCGCGGGAAGGCGGGTGTGAAGCGCCAGATTCTCGGCGAAAAAATTCATGCCGAAAAAACCGAACATCGTCGACATCGGCATGAACATCACCGTGACGATCGTCAGGATCTTCATCACGTCGTTCGTCCGGTTCGAAAGCGCCGAAAGGTACGTTTCCAGGGCGCTCGTGATCAGATCGCGCAACGTTTCAACATTATCATGCAATCGCACGTGATGATCGTAAACGTCTCGAAAATAAACGCGATCGCGCGCGTCGATCTGGGAATAAGCGTCTCGCGCCAGCCGATTGAGAACCTCGCGTTGCGGCGAAAGGCTGCGATGCAACCGCAGCGCGGCGCGTTTGATCCAGAGAATCCGCCGCAACGTCCTCCGCGTCGGCCCGCGCAGCACCTCGTCCTGTATCATGTCGACGACGTCGTCCATCGAAACCAGAACCGACATGAAGTCGTCGGCGAGATTATCCATAATTAAATACAAAACATGATCGCAACCTTTATCAAACCTTCCCTCGGTGCGGAGAGCGACGTCGCGGCGGGCGCGATCGATCGCCGGGATCGGAGCGGATCGGTATGTGATCAAATAATTGGATCCAAGGAAGATATCGATTTCATGAGGCTTGATCCGATTCACCGTCGCGTCGAAATCGACCGACTGCGTCACGAGAAAGAGGTATTTTCCCCAGTCGTCGAGCTTGGGAACGTGCTCCTCGCGGAGCGCGTCGTCGATCGCGAGGGGATGAAAACCGAAAACGTCGCGCAAGAGCGACTCGACCCCCTCGTCGGTCGTCCCCCCCGATCCGTTCTTGACGGGCGTGGGATCGAAGACGTCGACCCACGTCGACGCCGCGGGGTCGGCGATCGCCGCGGCGACCGCCTCGATCGGAGCGTCGAGCGCGATCGTCCCGTCGGCGGAACGTATCGTCACAGAGATTCGGACGTCCGAATCGATCCCCGAACCGATGGAGGCCATGATCGTATCGAGTAAGAAGGTCTCTTCGACGCTTTTAAATACTCACGCACTTCCTCGTTCATATCAATCAAAAGCGAAGGCTCGTCGCGCGCGATCGTCACCGTGCGGCCGAACATCGTCATCGGCGGATGAACCAGCCGTATCGCGTTCTTGCCGACCGCGACTCCGGACATCTCGAACCGACCGTCGCGACCGACCGGCGCCGTCCGCAACGTCCCCACCGTCCCGTCGACCGGAATCAGCTCGATCCAACCCCCCTCGACCCCCCTCCCTTGATAAACCACCCGACCCGATACCCGCGCCTTCGCCGCCGAAACCGGTCCAAGCTCCTCCGAACAACCGGAGCCCGAAGCCGATAAAGCTAAACAAATAATAAGATCAAAGAACCTATTATTCGCTTTGGATCTCATATCCTTATCCGCTTGTCAATTTATCTCGATCGTTCTCCAAGCCCCGGCGAGTTCCAGGGGGTTTCGCGGATCCATTCGGCGGGGAAACGGTCGGCGATCGCCGCGGCGTCGACCGCTCCCGCGATCTGAATCGTTCCGCCGCGGCGCCGTTCGCCCGCAAGCCTCCCCGCGCCGCGATGAACCGCGATCAGCCCCCCCGTCATATCGAGCCCCGTCCGATGACCCGCCGATCCAGCGATCGCCAGCGTTCCCCCCGCCATCGCGTAACCCGCGACGTCTCCGGCGTTCCCGGCCACAAGAACCGCTCCGTTCCTCATCCCCCGAGCAACCCCGTCGGCTACCGACCCCTCAACGTAAACGCGCACGTCGGCCGCGTCCAGTTCGGCGGCGAATTCGGGACCGACATCCCCTTCAACCTCGATCCGACAACCTCGATTAGACCTCAACCCGTAAAGCAAAAGCCGCTGCCCGCCGCATCGAGCCAGTCGAACGCGCGAGACGCCCGATTGGAGCAGCCGAGCGACCTCGGCGTTGATCCTCGCGTAATCGCGGATCTCGTCGACCCGCACCACCGCGATCGACGCCTCACTCACGACGCCGAACCGTGCTCGCGACCCCCGCGGGCGCTGCGCCGCCGAACTGAAACGCGGGACCCGACGGTGTTAAGTGATTATCTTTGGGAGCGATCTTAACGAGCAGCTCGCTCAAAGCGTTCACCTGCGCCTCGAGCTCCGAACGCGTATCCTTTTGCAACTTGGGGTTCGTTCGAGGAACCAACATCAACTTGCGCGCAACCAATCCCAACGATTTGATCTGTTGATAAACTTCGGTCAGCGCCTTGGTGGACGAATTGCTCTTGGCCGAATTAAACAATCCCGAATCGGCGACGTTCGAGCTGCCGGTAAAAGCCGGTAAAATCTCGGTGACGATAATTCCCAATAGCCCGCGAACGTGATCGTCGTCGCCTCGCAGCATCATCTTGCCGATATCGACCGTCACCTCGCCGATTCCACGCGCAATCAAGTCGAAATTCGGCTTGTCCTGCTGCGTGTAACGCATCCAGCCGAGCGCCCAGCAAGCCATCGCACGCACCTCGAGGCGAGCGTCGGGATCGGCGACAAAACGCATCGCCTCGTTCGCCATCTCGGCCTTCCCCTGACCCTGCAACGGCACCGCGGAAAACCGTAACGATCCCAACGCCTCAAGAGCCCTGAGTTGCGCAAACCAAACCGTGTCTTTCTCGGTTTCCAAAAACGCCGTCAACGCCTTCGCCGCTCGAATCGCCTCTTGCGGATTGACCGTTAACCGCTGGCCGCGATTCGTGATCCGCGTGATCCCCCGCGCCGCCAACATCTTAACGCCGATCAACTGGCGTGGATTCTCAATCTGAGTCGTGAATACGCCGATCAATTCGGGATCGCCCGTTTTCGATAAAACAATCATCGCCTCGAAACGCGTCGCCAAATGCCGCTCCAACAAAGGAACAAGCGACGATCGCAACAACTCAAGATAAATCGAGCGAAACGCGGGGTTCTTCTCGCTCTGATTCAATATCAACAACAATTGTTTCGTCGAATTGGAAATCTCGACCGCCTGATTCGGATTCGTTTTCTTGGTGCTCGCCCCCGTGTTCGAAGCCAGCCAAGCGTCGATGTTCCTATGACTCGTCAAACCCACTGCCTGCGCCGTGATGAACTTCTGAATCGTCCCGCGGTCGATCGGCGCCACGCCCCGAATCATCTCCTCCAAAGGTTTGGAATCGAACCGAGAAAGCCCGACGATCTCCTGAAATTTATTCGGCATCGCGGCTTCCACGTTGGGATCGCTAAAATGCTCGACCCCCGTTTTCGTCCGCCTCATCTTCGAAGCGTCGACCCCCGCGTGCACCTCGTCTTGATCGTCGGCGTTTTCTCCAGGAGCGGGCTCGTCCGAATCCATCCCCCCGGACTTCGCCGCGTCGGCCTTCGACCCGGCCGATTTGGAACCCCCTCCCGCCGCCTTACCCTTCGCCGCTTCCGCCGATTTTCGACCGTCGGGACCCTGTCCCAACAGCAACATCGGACAAAGCAAAACCAACGCCGTTCCCCCCGCCAAGGATAGAAACCGACGCCAGGGGCTTGAATCGATCGATCGGTGCATCACGAATGACCCCATGTATAACTTTCCAATCATTCCGCCGTCGACGCCGAGGCCGTTTTTCCCCGCGCGACGCAGTGATCGAACGCTTCACCCGATTGTCGCGGGATTACGCGAACAAAACGCGATCGGTCGAGCGAACCAAAATCCAGGCGGCGATGAGATGTCTCGGCGCGAAACTTTAAAAACGAACCGACCGACCGAATAATCGCGTCGATCGCCCCCCCGCACGCGACGCCCCTCGATCCAGACTCGGAGCGACCGCGCATTTCTTGCGCCAAGATCTTATCTATATCAAGTTAACCCGCGTAACCGGGCAAGTCAAGAAATCGCGAACGTCACGCCGAAGTCGCCGCTAAACCGAACCAAAAGATCCGACGATCCCGCCGAAATCATTCGTCCCAATCACCGATCCGACCGCGTCGACATCGAAAAATCGACCCGCGCTCGATCGAAACGTCAATCGATATCAAACCAAGTTTAAATTTAAAGATATACCTGAAACTCCTTGAACTAGAGGGTCGACGAACGCGCGGCCGCCGCCGACCGAAGGTCGCCTCGTCGACTAGACCGCGCAGCCTTCGATCGACTCGGATTCAGCGCGCAGACGCCGACGACCGAAGGTCGCCTCGTCGACCCCCTCGCTCCCGCATCCGAATTGTCAAAGAACATCCCGGCTCGATCTCACGGTCGCCCGGGCTCGTCGCGTCGTTACGACAATCTCGCCTTAAGCGAATGTCGCATTCCCGGGAATCATCGCGAAATCGAGCGTCCATGAAGTCGCGCTCGGCGTCATGATCCCTCCCGATGTCGTTTCTTTGATGCGATTCGCCGAAGTCGCGTCTTTGCCGCGAATCGACCTTCTCGAGTCTTTGCCGCGATTAACCTTCGCAATTCGTTCTCGCCGCGACGAAAGCCCGGGAAGCGGCGAAGCTCGCCTCGATGCTGGATTCTTCCGGCTGGTCGGATCGCTCGCGCTTCGCGAATCCGTCGGGATCGGCGAAAACGGATGAGCGGGCGAAACCGATCGCGCCCGATCAATAACGGGCTTGTCGGACGAAACGGCTCGATCGGACGATTCAGACCGAACCGCGGCGACCGTGACCGAAGAAGAGCCTTGCGGGACTTTCGAGGCCAGTGCGACGAAAGAGTCTCCGCCGTTCGTCGCGGTATGAAAAGATTCTGACGCCGGCATGCCTTTGGTCGATGATGCTCGCGCCGTCGAATCTTGCGAAGGCGAAGGCGTTCGAGACGGAGACGGCGAAGGCGAAAGCGTTCGAGACGGAGTCGGTGACGGAGACTGCGCATTCAAAGGCGAAGGCGCCTGCGAATCGGATTTTTCGACTCGCGTCGGATTGACGAAATCGCCCCGAACGAGCGTCGCGTTTCGGTCGTCACAAGGCCGCGCCGGTTCGGATTGCGAGACGGATGCGAGCCCCGCGGCGTCGAACGATCCATTAACGGATGAGGATAATTCATCGACGACGCGCAACCCGAGCCTTCTATCTTTTTGTAACCTCCTCAATTCGGCGAGCGTCGATGCGAGGCGGCGATCAAGATGCGACTCGTATTTGATAATCGTTTGAAGGGAGGGTCGATCGGGTATCGATCGATCGGATCGAATCGGCCGCGAGCGATCGTCGTTTCGGTCCGAATCCTCACGCCGGTCTTCTTCTTTGATCGCGGCGATCTCGTCGCGAATCACGCGATCGAGCCTCCACAAATAGACCGCGGCCCGCCGCGCGTAGGCGGTTTCGAGCGCCCCGACGGGATTGAGTTCGTCGACGACGGTATCGCGATGCGTCGTCCAATCTTCGAGCGATTCACAACCTTCGATCACGGGATCGGACGCGCGGATTCCGATTTCGAGCGTGTTCCGTCGCGTCCGCGGCGGGCGGGATTGGGAATTAGGCTCGACCGATGGATTCGAATCGCGCGGATCGGCGAACTGAGACTCCTGCGAGTTGTACATCATCGTTGTGCTTTCTCGTGATCCTTTTCGGTTTTTGTTCGGTTTTGTGCTAGAAATACTGTTTACGAAAAGATTGAGCGATTTTGAGCCGATTCGGCACGATCGATCGCGCCGATCTCGAGCGCTATTCGCCATCCTCAAAAGGATTGTATGATTTACGGGATTGAAAGTCAAGAGGCCGGCCGATTGATTTGCATTTTCAAAGGGATCGCCCCGTTTCGGCGGTAAAGCTTAAAGAGATTGATTGAGCGAAGGAAACCTTTCCGGGCTGATCTTCGAACTTAACCGGCCGGCCGCACGGTTTTGAGCCGCGGGCTTGATGAGCGTATTCCGAATACCATTAGAGTCTTCATCGGCGAGATTTTACCGTTCTCGGCGCAAATCATCCATTTTTAGGATATATGTTAGGAGTGCGGATTTTCGGATTTAATTCATTGGGAGGGCGAACCTAGGCCGATGAAAAGTTGAATTTGACTTACGTAGCTCTTCATCCCGTTTTTGTTGCGCCTAATACGCCAAACACCTCCTTTCTTTTTGATTGGATGGTTTGACCAATTTTTTCTCTAATCCAGTT
>JAJYWB010000133.1 GCA_021791715.1 Planctomycetota bacterium
TGGGATTGTTCTTAATGCGATCATCATACGATTTGAGGAACGCGTCGATCGTTCCGCGTTCGACGTGATAACCGTAAACGCGATCGAGCGCCGTGCCTCGTCGCGGGCTCTTTTCGAGCAGCGAAACAAAGCGTTCGACCGCCTTGCGTTCGCGCTCTTCGTCGCGCGAGAGCTCGGGATCGGTTTGACCCGCGTCGACGGGTTTCACCGCCCGAGGGCCCGGCGACGGGCTCTCGTTCCCGTTCGCCGAAGCGGGACGATCGTCTTGAACGTTCTCCGCGTTCGTGAAATCCAACACCCGAAAGATCGCCGGGATCAACGCCGCGACGGTTAAAGCCGTGAATCGCCTGGATCGCAACATGATGCTTCGCCTCGGCTATCAAGTCGTTCGTTCTCGTTCCGCGCCGCTCGAACGTATCGAAATCGTGAGAGGTATCGCGTAGAATACACGGACGCGCCGAATTGGTCAATTGTCCGAATTCGGAGCGCGGCGGATCGAACCGATTCATCCGTCGGCGATACGGCGGATCGAACAATCGGTTCGGTCGTCGATCATGTTTACGGATTTTGAGAACAAGCCAATGCCCCGATCGGTCGCAATCCCCCCCGGCCCCAAAGGACGATTCCTCTCGGGCAATCTCCGCGAATTCCAGGAAAACCCGCTCGCATTTCTCGAAAGCATCGCGCGAACCTACGGCGACGTCGTGTCGCTTCGGCTCGGCCCCGTCAAGATCTGGGCGCTCAATCATCCCGATTTAATTGAACAAGTTCTTGTTGATCAGAATCGAAAGTTCACCAAGCATTTCGCGCTCCGTCGCGCCAAGCCGACGCTCGGCGAGGGGCTTTTGACGTCCGAGGGAGACTTCTGGCGGCGCCAGCGCAAGCTCGCGCAGCCCGCGTTTCACAAAGATCGAATCGCTTCCTACGCTTCGATCATGGTCGATTACACCGAGCGGATGCTCGCGACATGGAACTCGGGAGAAACCCGCGACATCCAGCACGAGATGATGAAAACGACGCTCCAGATCGTCGCCAAATGCCTGTTCGACGCCGACGTCGAAGGAGACGCGAAAGACGTGAGCGACGCGATGGAAACGATCACGCATTCGTTTAACGATCGCGTCCGGAGCGTCGTACGCACGCCGATCTGGCTCCCCACCCGGTCGAACGTCCGCTACCTCAAGGCCAAAAAACGAATCGACGAGGTCGTGCTGCGAATCGTCGCCGAACGACGGAAATCGACCGAAAATCACGGCGATTTGTTATCAATGCTCATTCAAGCGCGCGATGATGATAATGGAGGGATGACCGACCGCCAACTGCGCGACGAGGCGGTGACGTTGTTTTTGGCGGGACACGAGACGACCGCGAACACGCTCGCGTGGGCGTGGCTGTTGCTTTCGCGTCATCCCAAAGCCGAGGCGAAACTTCATGAGGAGCTCGACGCGGTTTTGGGGGATCGACCGCCGACGATTGAAGATTTGCCTAGATTGAAATATACGGAGAACGTCGTCGCCGAGACGTTGCGGTATTATCCGACGGTTTGGCTGTTGGGGCGCGAGGCGATCGAACCGTGCGAGCTCGGCGGTTATCTGCTTCCCAGGGGTCACACGGTTTGGATGAGCCAGTGGGTTGTGCATAGAGATCCTCGATTTTTCGCCGAGCCCGATCGGTTTTTACCCGACCGATGGGCCGACGACCTCGCGAAGAAATCGCCCCGTTACGCGTACTTTCCGTTCGGCGGGGGCCCTCGCATTTGCATCGGCGATTCGTTCGCCAAGATGGAGGCGGTGTTGATGCTCGCGACGATCGCTCGGAAATTCCGCCTCAAACTCGTCCCCGGAGCGACCGTCGCGATGCTCCCCTCGATCACCCTTCGAGCCGACGGCGGAATCCCGATGACGATTCATCAACATGAGTATGCGGGACAGAAATCCATCGCATAAACGATTGATTGAGTCATGTCTTCTCGATCCAAGCGGGGAGCGGGGAAAGCGCCCGACTCCTCGCGTTTGCTTCTTTATATTGTGACGCTTCGTTATGCGCGATCGATTTCGGACTTCCGCCGAGATTTTCCTCAAGTTTCTCGCAACCCGAACCGATGAATTCGGCGAGGACGACGACGCGGGCCTCTTCTCAACCCGCGGTCGACCCGACCCGATCCGGATCGCGATAACATGCCCAAGGACGAACGGCGCGACTTCGAATCCACCCCGATCGATCGACCCCGAAACGACTCTCGCTCGCGTCGTAAGTCGAGCGGTATTTATCGGTTACACTTCGATTTAAAAGGCGCGAAAACCGCCCCCGAAGTCCCCTCGAAGCCTCGTCCGCGGTTCTCCGATACCGACCTCAATGCGCGGATCATGCGGCTCAGACACGTTAAAAGCGTCCCCAATCTCGCTTACCTCGCGATCGAATACGCGACGATCGCGGTCGTCGTCGCCGCGACGATCACATTCGCCGAATACCGATCGTCGTGGAACATCGCGTGGGGCTGGAACGTCCCCGTGTTCGCGGTCGCGATCGTTCTGATCGGCGGCCTGCAACATAGGCTCGCGGGGCTCGGGCACGAATCGTCGCATTACACGCTCGTCAAAAACAAATTCGCGAACGACCTGCTCGGCGATCTATTTTGCATGTTTCCAATCCTCTCATGCATTCATTTTTATCGCCTATTTCATCTGGCGCATCATCAATTCACCAACGATCAAGAGCGCGATCCCGATCTTGTGAATATGGGTCGAAGTAAATTCATCGATCGATTCCCGATGTCGCGCAATCGGTTCGTCCGCTGGTTTTATTTGCGCATGTTCAGCGACCCGGTCTCGTTCGCGCGTTACCAATGGGATTACCTTTATGTGAATACGTTCGGCAAAGGCGGGAACGTATACATGAGGGGCGTCGAGGGGGGGGACGGATCCAAAACGGGGCTTCGTCCCGGCACGCTGATCGGCCTTTTCTTTCTACTCGGGTTCAACGCGTTTTTGGCGTTTTCCACGCGAACCGGTTCGACCGCGGCGATCGCTCCCGCGGGCGCGGCGGCGATCGCGATCGCGATCGCGGGGGCGTTTTTAATCCCCGAATCGCTGATTTATCGCTCGCCTTTCCGACAACCCTACTCGCCTCGGCTCGCGTCCGCGATTCGCCTTTGCTATTATACCTTGTTGATTATGTTTTTGGCCTGGCTGAGGGTCCGCACCGACGGTCGCTCGGCGCTTTATGTGTTGTTATTGTGGCTCGTTCCGCTTTCGTCAACATTCTCTTTGTTCCTTTTATTACGAGACGTTTATCAGCATGCGAACGCCGATCGAGGTCGGCTGACGAATTCGAGGGTTTTCTTTTGCGATCCGTTCACGCGGTGGGCTGTGTTCGTTTACGGGCAGGACATGCACGTGCCTCATCATCTGTTCCCGGCGATCCCGCATTATCGCCTCCGCGAGCTCCACGACCTGTTGCGATCGACGCACGACGATTACGCGTCGCAGGTCGTCGAATGCCACGGCACGTTCAACGACCCCTCCGGACGAACGACGATCCTCGACACGCTGACGAAACCGAGGATCGATCGCGCCGAATCCGCGCCTCAACACGTCGTCGACTGATCGCTTCCCCCTCGATCCGTTTCCGCGAACCGACCCGACTAGAATTGTAATCAGATGCGATTTTATGTCAGATAAGATTTCGACGCGTAAGTGTGATTCGATCATAGAAAATATCAACTTAGCATTACGCCCCTCTCTCGCATTTAGTAACTGTATCGGGTAATGAACCGACGCGATCTCTCGCTCCTTATGATTCGATAGCCCTCACTCTTCCCGCTCCGTTTCGATCCCCCGCTATTGACTTCTCCGACCGACCTGCTAAATTTGCAGCATGAGGTTGGTTTTTTAGCACCCTTCGGTCGTCGGGATTTAATCGAAATGAAAGCCGAATCAAACCCCGCCGAGTTGAGTCGACGCGAGCGTCAGATCATGGATCTGATTTATCGCCTGGGGAAGGCGACCGCGGCCGAGGTTCGCACCGGGCTCGCCGACCCGCCGAGCTACTCCGCGGTACGCGCCCTGCTCCGCGTCCTCGAAGAAAAAGGTCACGTCCGCCACGAACACGACGGGCCTCGATACGTTTATCTTCCAACCGTCTCGCGCGATAAGGCGAAACGCTCGGCGCTCGCTCGCGTCGTCCGCACCTTCTTCGACGGTTCGATCGAAAACGCCGTCTCGACGCTCCTCGATTCGTCCGCCAAAAAACTCTCCGATCAAGAACTCGACCGTCTCGCCTCCATCATCGAACGCGCCCGAAAACAAGGGAGATGACGATGCACTCGAATTTTCATATCCTCGATTCATTCGATCGGTCGACCTCTCTCATTCCTCTGATCACCTTCGAGACGACCCTCGTCGTCGCGATCGCGGCGATCGTCGCGCTCGCCTCGAAAAAAGCCTCGGCGGCGTCGCGTGCGATCGTCTGGTGCGGAGCGATCGCGGGAACGATCGCAATCCCAGTCGTCGCGATCTTCGCTCCAGGATTCGGAATCCCTTTGCTCGAAAATCGCGATCGGGAAAATCGTTCCAGCGCCGTCACGCCGATAACGACGGCGCAAAACCCGATCGCAATCCCCGACCCCCAATTCGTCGGGATTCCTTCTTCTCATCCAGAAATAAACGCCTCTCGCTTAGCCCAATCATTCAAGGCCGCGCGCACGTCCCCACTCGATCAATCGCGAGCGCGAACGATCGATTCCTATCACACGCCGAAAAGTCCGGGCGTTCTCGCTTCGATCGTCTTCATGATCTGGACGATCGGTTTCATCATCTCGATCCTCTCGAATCTCGTCGCTTACATTCGCCTGAAGTCGTTCGAGAAACGCTCGGAGCGTATCGAATCGGGATCGATACGCGATCTGATGGACGAAATTCTTACTCGATTGAATATCCATAAACACGTTCGGTTGATCAAAGGAGACGCCGAAGTCATGCCGATGACGTGGGGAACGATTCGGCCGATCGTGCTTTTGCCGCGCGTTGTCGACGACTGGAGCGAAGAGCGATCGCGAGTCGTCCTCACGCATGAAGCTGCGCACATTCGCAGGCTCGATCATTTCACACAGGCGATTGCGCGGTGCGCCGTCGCGATCCATTGGTTCAACCCGTTCGTCGGGTTCGCCGCGAAAGCCCTGAGAATCGAAAGCGAACGCGCCTGCGACGATCTGACGCTCGCGCTCGGCGAAACCCCCTCGACGTACGCGGACGTGTTGTTACAAACGGCGCGCTCATACCGCGTTTCGGCTTACTCGCTCGGAACCGCCGGAATCGCGGTCGCGCGAAAATCGAGGCTCGAGGCGCGGGTGTCGGCGATCCTCGACCCGATGCGCAATCGCCAAGAGATATCGCGGCGGTCTTTGATCGCAGTTGTATCGATATTTTTATTGATATCGATTCTTTTGGGATCGATCCGCCCGACGGCGAGAACGGCGTTCGCGGCGCCGCCGAAGACCGAGGCGAGGTCGAAGGTTAACGAAATCGTCAAGCGGCCGAGCGGACCGATGTCGTTCGGCGGTCGCGTGATCGATCTCGAGACGAAAAAGCCGATCGAAGGGGCGAAAATCGTCGTCAATCGCAACATCCCTGGAATCGATCCCAAGGACTCGCCCGCGTGGATAGGCGACGAAACGCTAAGAAGCGACGCCGACGGCCGATTCACTCTCACGTTCACCGCCGAACAAATCGCCTAGCGCGGACTCGCGATCAAGATGATGATCGATCATCCCGATTACGTAAGACGAGAAAGCATGGAGACGTCGATGATCAAATTGCTGAGAAATAAAGAATATGGTTATAAACAATTTTTTGAGGACATGACGCTCGAAAAGGGAATCGAGTTTCACGGCGAGATCGTCGGACCCGACGGCAAGCCCGCGCCTCGAGTTCCGATCTCCTTCATGAACTGGGGCTGGAGGAATAACGTAAACGAAGGTCTCAATAACCTTGATGCTACTACGACCGACGAATTCGGTCGATTTCGATTGAGGATGGCGGATACGCCGCTTCTCATTCTTAGAGCGTATCCAAATGATTACGCCGACTTGACGAAAGAATGGGGATCTCGAGGCCCGGCTAACGATCGAAAAGCTTACCCCCCCGCCGATTTGGGAAGATCGGTTTTAAAGAAAGGAGCTCGGATCCGAGGAGAAGTCTTGGATTTAAAGGGAGATCCGATACCCGGCGTTTCGTTATCCATTAATGATACGATGAATTATGTAGCGAGAAGTTGTATATCCGATGATAAGGGAAAGTTTTTATCCGAACCGCTCGCTCCAGGAAACTATCTCATTGATATTTCCGGGTCGATACTTCATCTGTATAGTGAGAGGATTCGATCGAATTATCGCGTAATACTTCCGCGCCAGGTCGAAATCAAACAAGGAAACGAGTTCGTCGACGTCTCGCTCAAAGAGATTCCGACCGTTCAAATTGAAGCGAAATTCGTCGATTCCAAGGGAAGGCCCGCGTGTGGAGACGAAGTTACGATCGCCGGAGCGATTATTGACAAATCAATTAAAAATGTTATAATACATGATCGATTTGCTGAATACGAAGGAACCGAAAAAGTCGACGAGCAGACGTGGGGCGTGAGGGTGATCCCGGATCCCGATGGAACGGCGAGATTACTCGTTCCCAAAGGCCTGAAACGAGCTTCAATCAACGCCCGAGTTTACGACGAGATGATTTCCATAAAAACAAAAACGCTTCCCGACGGACCGCCGAGATTCTGGGGCGCGGCTCGACTCGGCGATGTCGATGCGAATCGAAACAATATTATGTTTATATGTTATCATGCGCCTTTAATTCGATTGCATCTTAAGACGGAAGGAGGTGAATCGATTCCCGAGGGGTTGCGAGTGGAATGCGGTTTTATCTACAAAGAGGGGTCGTTCGGAGATCAATTCCAACGGATCTCGGAGGGAGAGTATCATAGCGTCTCGCTTATGCCCGATCACGAATACGAGATTTCCGCCGAAGCGCCCGGTTACTTCGCATCGAAGATCCCTCACGTCAACCTTCCAGAAGGCGCCTCGGCCGAATACACGATCAGGCTCAAAAAGAAGCCCGAGCCCGCCAAGATCGGCGACGCCGCGCCCCCGTTCACCGTCAAGACGCTCGACGGCCGGACAATCAATCTCAAGGACTTCAAGGGAAAGTATGTGCTGCTCGACTTTTTCACCGTCGCGCATCGTTCGGTCATGAGAGATGCGATCATTCTTAAAGACATCTCCAAGAAATTCGGCGGAGATCCGAGATTCGCGATCATCGGTTTCAGCTTGGATCGCGATTTCGATTCGGCGAGAAAGACCGCGAGCGAGAACAAGCTGGATTGGCCGCGATCCGTTCTAATCGAAGGCACGAGCGACCCGATCGCCGCGGCTTACGGCGCGAACGAATTCCAATCGATCTATCTCGTCGATCCCCAGGGAAAGCTTATCGCCAAAGATCTGCACGGAAATGCGATCGAAGCCGCGGTTTCCAGGGCGCTCGGAGAAGTGAAAAAGTAAAGTGATAACCATCCAATTCGCACGTCGACCTTACTAATCGACGGTTATCGAATCGCTCGATTCGTCACATAATCGATCGATCGTTCGCGCCGACGTCGGCTTTTAACGACACGATTGACCCGGGCGCGACGATCGGTCATCTTCATACGATCGAGCGATCGCGCATGATCCCGCGCAGTCGCTTTGCCGAGACGATTATCTGGAAGATCGGAATTCGTCTCGTCGTTTTTCCAACGTGCCGGCGTCATGTAAATCAAGGATTCTTGCGATGGAACAGACGATTGTCGAGCAACTGATTCGCAAGAACAATCGCGTGACGACGGCGACGGGGGGTATTTTGATCTTGGCTGCGCTCGCAATCGCGACGATCAGCGAGCGATTTTTGAGCAACGCGCTCCGCGGGCCTTTTCCGATCGATAACGCCAAATTGATCGCGATCGCCGATCCCGCCAAGCTCAACCGCCATTTCGTCACGATCGTCCCCGACCGCGCCTTTGAAACGGGTTACGAATTGACCGAAAAAGGGAAGATCGTCGCGCGATACCTGATCCTGATCGTCGATCGGCGGGCGCTTTTGACAAAAGTGGGCGCCGACGAGCCGATCCTCGCGTCGTACTCGGGCTGCCTCACGCATTATTCCGAAATCGAACGCAACAAGGTAATGGCCGAACTTTCCGTACAAAATCCTCGTTTGCTCGAATCGAGCCTCCCGTTCGTCCTCGACGCGCATTATCGATTCAGATTATTTGGATGGATATTAACTTTGATTCTCGCCGCGGCGGGGACGATCGGCGTGGCGATGATGGCGCTCGCTTTATCGCGATCGCGCGAGATTCGCAGGCATCCGTTGGCCAAAACGCTGGCGAAATACGGCGATCCCGACGAAATCGCCGCGGCGATCGATCGCGAGGCCGCGGAAAACGGAGTCGATTTCGGCGACGCGTGGGTGACGAACACCTGGCTTGTCTCCACCAAATACGCGACTCCCCTCGACGAAATTGTTTGGGTTTATATTTACATTTTCAATTCTCATGGTGCGAAGAGTTATTTCTTAAATGTTCGCGATCGATCGGGGCGTTATCGTCAGCTTAAGCAATCGCAAAAGAAGGTCGAGGGGATGCTCGGAGAGATCGTAAGTCGCGCCCCCTGGGTGCTCGCGGGGTATACGAAGGAATTGATGAAACTATGGAACCGCGACAAGGCGAAGTTGTACGCTCTCGTCGACGAACGTCGCAAGGGTTTCGAGGAGGATCGAGCTCGCGCCGAACGAGCCGAGGGCTCGGCGGCGCCGACGACGATCGGAACCGACGACCTTGAAATCCTCGACGATTCGGAATGATTCGGTCCTCGATCCCGAATCGGCGTCGAAGCCGCCGCTAACGACCCTTTTCGCTCGAGAGTAACTCGGCGACGACCGGGGTCTTCAAACGATCATTAAGAGACGATCCCGAAAGAGATCCGCAAATTCGGCGGGATTTTCGCGCGAATTCAATATCGGGAACACGATTCCATGATTTATACCGAGAATTATAATTTGGCATTACGTATATAAGATCATGAGGGCGAACCTCCTATGCGCATATATGAAATGCGGCTCACCGGGAGGTTCGTCCTCCCATGCGCAAATATAAAAGGCGGCTCACCGCGAGGTTCGCCCTCCCAAACGGGTTCGACCTCAAAAATAAAAACATGACGGTTCACCGCGAGGTTCGCCCTCCCAAACGGGTTCGACCTAACGATCGGGTTAGACCTCAGGAATAAAAACATGCCGGCTCACCAGGAGGTTCGCCCTCCCAGACGGGTTCGACATCCCAAACGGGTTCGACCTCAAAAATAAAAACATGCCGGCTCACCAGGAGGTTCGCCCTCCCAAACGGGTTCGACCTCAGAAATAAAAACATGACGGCTCACCAGGAGGTTCGCCCTCCCAAACGGGTTCGACCTCAGAAATAAAAACATGACGGCTCACCAGGAGGTTCGCCCTCCCAAACGGGTTCGACCTCAGAAATAAAAACATGACGGCTCAC
>JAJYWB010000005.1:0-58655 GCA_021791715.1 Planctomycetota bacterium
GGTCCCAACCTCATGTCTCGGCAAACCAAAACGATCGCAGGACCTCATCGGCCCGTCCCGATCGCACCAAGAACCGGCTCGCGCCGGCTTCCCCCAAGGGTTCAAGAAACGATTCGTTAGATGAGAACATGATTGGGACGACATGATTGGGACGACACAATTGGGACGACATAATTGGGAGGGCGAACCTCCCGGTGAGCCGAATCCCAATCGGTGATCAAATCCTTCGCCTACGAATTATGAATTCGGAGGTTGATGGTTGGGCTCGCGGAGTCTGGGAGGGCGAACCTCCCGGTGAGCCGTATCCCAATCGGTGATAAAATCCTTCGCATAAGAATTATGAATTCGGAGGTTGATGGTTGAGCCCGCGGAGTCCGGGAGGGCGAACCTCCCGGTGAGCCGAATCCCAATCGATGATAAAATTCTTCGCCTACGAATTATGAATTCGGAGGTTGATGGTTGGGCCCGCGGAGTCCGGCAGGGCGAACCTCCTGTGAGCCGAATCCCAATCGATGAAAAAATCCTTCGCGTTTACGTGATCGTCGGGTAACGATATCTTATGGAAAGGTTTGGGTGGTTGAAACCGATCGGGGGCCTTTGGTACACGGCTCACCAGGAGGTTCGCCCTCCCAATAACGTCGCACTCCCAATAACAAGACGCAAACAATAACGTGGCGTCCACAAGACGTTCTTCCAAAGGCTTAGGATTGTTCATGATTTCGATTTGAAGAAGATTTCCGATTCCGATCGACTCTCGCCGGTCGCGGGAAGGCGCATGCGAAAGCGTGCTTCTCCCCCTGACCGACGGTCGGGTGAGGAGGCCGCTGCATAGGCGGTTCTCCAAACGCTCTTTGACAATCCGGTGATTGGTCACGTAAGTACATAACTAGGCAAGAAGCGGCTTGCCGAACTTGCGTGTTCGGCGCTTCGGCGTCGAGCGAACAAGGTCGGGCAAGCGGCGGTGTCGTCGTGGCACCAAAGGCGGACCGAGCGTAACAACTCGATCCTCCGCTTCTTCATCAATCTCCAATTAGAACGTGCTGAAATACACATTGAGGCGTGACGGACCGGCGCGAGTCGGACCGTCCGCGAAACGGAGATCGCCTTGGGGGACGGCGTCGCGAGACGCAGACCTTCATCGCGCGATTTCCAGGCGACCAAGCACGCTTCGGTTTGGATCGATCGGTCGAGTTTTGTTTCGTGAACCGACTTGAGCGTATTTTCTTTCAAGGATGTACGGTTAAGAGCGAGTTTTCAAGGTCGAAAGATTTTGAGATCTTGTGGTTGACGCAAATAAACATTCGAGCGGGGGTCCGGGCCGGATCGGCGTGGTCAAGCTATTAAGGGCGCGGGGGGGATGCCTAGGCGTCATCCGATAATCGGGCGTGGAAGGCTGCGAAAAGTCCGGGGAAGCTGCCTAACGAGCGTCGATCCTGGAATACCCGATGGAACGCGGGGAACTGAAACATCTCAGTATCCGCAGGAAAAGAAATCAACCGAGACTCCCCTAGTAGCGGCGAGCGAACGGGGACGAGCCTAAACCGGGCGGCATGCCGTCCGGGGTCGTGGGGCCGGTCATATGGGAGTGATCAAAGGTTTGGCGAGCCGAAGTCGTCTGGAAAGTCGCGCCATAGCGGGTGAAAGCCCCGTAGGCGAAGCTGAACCTCTCCCGATCGGTACCCGAGTAGGGTCGGGCACGTGAAACCCGGCCTGAATCGGCGGGGACCCTCCCGCAAGGCTAAGTACGAGATGACGACCGATAGCGAAACCAGTAGGGCGACCGAAAGGTGGGAAGAACCCCTATCAGGGGAGGACACTGAACCTGAAACCCCGCGCCTACAAGCGGTGGGAGGGCCATGCTTAATGCGGCCTGACCGCGTGCCTTTTGCATAATGATCCGGCGAGTTATGGTGTCGGGCTTGGTTAATCCCTTCAGGGGAGGAGCCGTAGCGAAAGCGAGTCTTAACCGGGCGGTTGTCCGGCGCCATAGACGCGAAACCAGGTGAGCTACCCATGGGCAGGTTGAAGCGGCCTTAACCGGCCGTGGAGGACCGAACCCACCAGTGTTGAAAAACTGGGGGAGGACCTGTGGGGAGGAGTCAAAGTCTTATCAAACCTGGAGATAGCTCGTTCTCTCCGAAATGGCTTTAGGGCCAGCCTCGAGACGTGTGATACGGGGGTAGAGCGACGGAATCCGTTCGGGGGCCTTCCCGGCTACCCGGCGGAACCCAACTCCGAATACCGTATTATTGACCTCGGGAGTCAGAGTGTGGGGGATAAGCTTCATGCTCGAAAGGGAAACAACCCAGACCGCCGACCAAGGCCCCCAAATCGACGCTTAGTGGTAAAGGAAGTGGGATCGCGGTGACAGCCGGGATGTTGGCTTAGAAGCAGCCATCATTTCAAAAGTGCGTAACAGCTTACCGGTCGAGCCATCCCGCGCCGAAAATGACGGGGACTCAAGCGTCGTGCCGCAGTCGCGGATTCTTTTTAGAATGGTAGGAGAGCGTCGCCCTCCGCGTTGAAGCGGGACCGGCAAGGATCCGTGGAGCGTGGGCGAGTGCGTATGCCGGAACGAGTAACGATAAGAGAGGTGGGAAGCCTCTCCGCCGAAAGCACAAGGTTTCCTGGGGAAGGTCAATCCGCCCAGGGTTAGTCGGGACCTAAGGCGAGGCCCAAGGGCGTAGCCGATGGACAGGGGGTTAATATTCCTCCACCCGTTGCGAAGGTTGAACCACGTGGGGACGCCGTGAGACGAGAGGTCGGGGTGCTAGACATCCCCGTGCCGCAAGGCCGACAGCATTCGATCTGGAAGCCTCTCCGCATCATGGCCACGAAAAGCCGCGTGGTGACGACGCAATCGGCCCGTACCGCAATCCGACACAGGTGTGCCAGGCGAGTATCCTCAGGCGTTCGGGAGAACCCTCGTGAAGGAACTCGGCAAAATGACCCCGTACCTTCGGTACAAGGGGTGCTCGCGGTAACGCGAGCCTCAGAGAATCGGCTCTAGCGACTGTTTACTAAAAACACAGGACTCTGCAAACTCGCAAGAGGACGTATAGAGTCTGACGCCTGCTCGGTGTCGGTAGGTTAAGGAAGCCGATTAGCGTAAGCGAAGTTGGCGACCGAAGCCCCGATAAACGGCGGCCGTAACTATGACGGTCCTAAGGTAGCGAAGTTCCTTGTCGGGTAAGTTCCGACCTGCATGAATGGCGTAACGACTGGAGCACTGTCTCCACGAGGGACCCGGTGAAACTGTAGCCGTGGTGAAGATGCCACGTACCCGCGGTCAGACGGAAAGACCCCGTGAACCTTTACTGCAGGTTGGCATTGGTCCAATGCCCGTTCTGTGTAGGATAGGTGGGAGGCTACGACCCGGCGGCGCCAGCCGTCGGCGAGCCGACGGTGAAATACCACCCTGAACGATCGTTGGCCCTCACTGGTCCGTGGCCCGGACCAGGACCGTGCTCATCGGGCAGTTTGACTGGGGCGGTCTCCTCCTAAAAAGTAACGGAGGAGCGCAATGGTGTCCTCGGCCCGGTCGGCAATCGGGCAACACGAGCGCAAAAGTACAAGGACGCCTAACTGCGAGACTCATCAGTCGAGCAGAGACGAAAGTCGGCTTTAGTGATCCGGCGGCGCCGGAGGGAAGGGCCGTCGCTCAACAGATAAAAGGTACTCCGGGGATAACAGGCTGATCTCCCCCGAGCGTCCCTAGCGGCGGGGAGGTTTGGCACCTCGATGTCGGCTCATCGCATCCTGGGGCTGGAGAAGGTCCCAAGGGTTTGGCTGTTCGCCAATGAAAGCGGTACGCGAGCTGGGTTTAGACCGTCGTGAGACAGGTCGGTCCCTATCTGCCGTGGGCGTAGGAAACTTGCGGAGCGTCTCCCCTAGTACGAGAGGATTGGGGAGGACCGACCTCTGGTGTGCCGGCTGTCCCGCTCGGGGCATCGCCGGGTAGCCAGGTCGGGACAGGATAAACGCTGAAGGCATCTAAGCGTGAAGCCCCCTCCAAGATCAGGTTTCCGTGCACTATAAGTGCTGAAGGCTCCTGGAAGACGACCAGGTCGATAGGCCGGGCGTGCAAGGCGAGTGATCGTCTCAGCCGACCGGTACTAACAGCCGAGCGCTTGACCACCCCGATTCGCTCCGGAACCGTACGCTCGGTTCGGACCGAAAGACGGGTGCGATAAAAACGTCGCCAAATGATCAATTATGTCGAGAAACGGGCGAAGGCTTCGATTTCGACGGAATTGATCGAGCGGACGACGCCTGAATGTGAATGACGGGCGTGGAGCGAATGAGAAAGCGACCTTCGGGTCGCGACGACGCCGCGAGGATTCGCGAGAATCTTCGAGTGAAAGCTTAAGTGATCAATCATTTGATGAATGATGAGCGGACAAGGGCGCGCGACGGGTCGAAAGGCCCGTCGCGGGCATGTCCGGCGACGATACCGGCGGGGTCACACCCGTTCCCATTCCGAACACGGCCGTTAAGCCCGTCGGGCCAATGATAGTGCCTTCGGCGCGAAAGTCGGTTATCGCCGGACTCTTATTTGGATTTGAAGCGACGAGCGGCGGCGCGGGATCGAGATCGACCCCGCGCCGCCGTTTGCGTTTTGACGCGGCCCTGATTTTCACACGTTTCAACCGAGTCGATCCGAGCCGGCGGGTTGAAATGAACTCTCTCAGCACGTGTTTCGCGAGAAGCCGATCCTCTTCGAGTTTTGACCGCCCAAACGCGGCGCCCGACCGCCGGCGCTCGCTCAAGCGAGGTAAATGAGGCACGCGAGTGATTCCGAGGCTTAACGGCTAATCCGACGAGACGGCGATCGACTTCAGCCTGAATCCATCATACACCCGCTCGATCGCCTGGAAATAAACCGTCCCAAGGCGCCATTTCGCTTCGCTTAAGCCGAGATCGTGTGATCCCCCCCGCCCTGTTTGATTTCGGCATAATGGAAGAATGCGACAGTTCGCTCGGGGAGCGATCGTTTGATTTCGAGCTGTACCACGATGTCATGGATAACGATCAAGGAATGACCTCGACTTGTTACAGAACGTGTTACAGAGCGACGATCTCCGGCGAATCGTGATCATCGGCCACTATTCAAGCGATCGGATGCCGAGTAAGATTCCTAAACAAGAGCGTGCGAAATTCGTATCGGAGCGACGAGATCTCCCGGGCCGGCTCGGAATTCTCGTCTCATGGCGCCAACAAAGGATTTATATGATGACCCCTCCTGGAATCAATCGCGTGCGCATCGGCCTTTCGACGCTATTCGTCGCGTCGTTCCTCGTCGCCGGAACCCCCGCGTCGGCTCAGACGACCCTCCGCTGGAAATTCCAGGAAGGCGAGACCCTGCACTACATCGTCGAGGAAAAGAACAACACCAAAACATTGACGAACGGCAATGAAATCAAATACACATCCGATCAAGTGATGGAATATTCATGGAAAGTGAAAAAGGTGTTCGCCGACGGTTCGGCGCGGGTCGCTCAGAAGCGTGAGCGGGTGCGGATGAAGGTGGTCGCTCCGTTCACCAATTTCGAGTACGACAGCGCCAAAGAACCCGCCAAGACCGACAAAAAAGACGAGCAAGCGAACCCTCAGGAAGAGGCGGCGAAGCAGAGCTTTCGTGAGATGATCGGAGTCGAGATCGACCTGACGATGAATCCGCTGGGCGAGGTCACCGACGTCGATCTTCCCGAATCGCTCCTCAAGAAGCTGCGCGAGACCGCGCGTCAGTCGGGCGCCGAGGAAGAATTCTCGGAGGATAAAATCAAAGAGAGCTTTAAACACAACGTCATCGTTTTACCCAAGAATCCCGTCGCCGAAGGCGCCGCCTGGACGGGCGCCGAGGAACTCCCCGCTCCCGACGGAAAACTCAAACATGAAAGAACATATACTTTTAAAGGCACAACAAAGAAAAACGGTAAAACGTTCGATCTCATCGAACTCGCCACCAAAATCACTTTCGTCCCCGACGCCAACGCGAGCGGAAAGTTCAAAGTTCGCTCGGCCAAACTCTCGGGAAATTTCCACTTCGATAACGAAAAAGGCCGGCTCGTCGAATCGGAACAAACGAACATCGTCGAACTCGAGGTCGAAGAAAACAACAATAAGGCCGAGCAAACGATCCAGACGACCACGCTCTTCTCGTTAAAACCCGTCGCCGGAGAATAATCTTTATCGATCCGTCGATATGGCGATACGGCTCAAGCGTTATCAAACGTCACGCCAAACCGTGTTTCTTGAGCTTGCTGAAGAACGTACTGCGAGGCATCGCCAGCAACCTGGCGGCCTCGCTTTTATTGCCTCGGGCCGAATCGAGCGCCTCGATCAACCGCTCTCGCTCGTAAGCCTCAACCTCGGAATCGAGATCCTGGAACGTCCGCTCGTCGTCCCAAGCCGATTTCGAGCCCGAATCGGACGAAAAATGCGTCCCCGAAGCCGAAGCCGAAATCGCCTCCAGGCTCGCGACCGAAGACGAATTCGACGCGACCGCGGCCGCTCGAGACCGCCTGATTCGCGGCGATCGAAGCTCCTCGGGTAAATCGTCGCGCCCCAAACTCGGACCGTCGGCCAAAACGACCGCTCGCTCAATCACGTTTTCAAGCTCTCGAATGTTCCCAGGCCACGAATAATGGATCAAGCACTCGATCGCGTCGTCGTCGATTCGGAGGATCGGTTTATCGATGCGCGCCGCGGCGCGCCGAAGGAAATGAATCGCCAACTCGAAAACGTCTTCCCTGCGATCGCGCAAAGATGGAGTCGATATGCTGATAACGTTGAGTCGATAATATAAATCGCTTCGGAATCGACCTGCGCGTATGAGCGATTCCAGATCTTGATGCGTCGCCGCGACGATGCGGACGTCGACGCGGATCGGCTGCGAACTTCCCACCTTCTCAAAAGTCGTCTCCTGCAAAACTCGGAGCAATTTGATCTGAACCTCGAGATTGATGTCGCCGATCTCGTCGAGAAACAGCGTGCCGCCGTCGGCTTGTTGAAAGCGACCGATCCGGTCGCGGTCGGCGCCCGTGAACGCCCCTTTCACGTGGCCGAAAAGCTCGCTTTCGAGGAGCGTTTGAGAAAGCGCCGCGCAGTGCACTTTAACGAACGGCCCGTCCCTTCTGGGACTGGCGAAATGGATCGCCTCGGCGAGCCTTTCCTTGCCCGTTCCGCTCTCGCCGCGGATCAAAACCGCGGATTGACTGAGCGCGACCTTCCGCGCAGTCTCGATCATCCGTTTCATCGAGGCGCTCTTGCCGATGAGCCCCTCGAACGGAGTCGGATCGGAAACCGTCGGCAATTTTAATTGATTATGCGAGGAGAATTCGATTTCGCCGGGGCGATCCATCACTTGATTTTGCAGGATGAGAATCCGACGTTGTTGTTCGGCGATTTTCTCGACCTTTTCACGGACTTCGCGTTCGAGCATTTTGAGCGTTTCTTGGATGCCCGCGGAGTGAAGCGCGAGGGTCGTCACCGATCCGAGCGCCCCCAGAAACGCGATCTCCTCCTCCTCGTAGGGCATTCCGTTGCGTTTCGGCCCGAGGATCAAAATGCCGGCGGGAGAACCGTCGGCGGCGAGCAACGGATAGGCGATTTCTCCGCCGAGCGAGATCATCGAATCGGTCGCGGCGTCTCGTCCCGAAGAATAAACCGACGCGTGTAATACCTTGGGAGATCGATCGCCCCTCAGCCGCGCCACGAGAGGATCGTCGGCGGCCAATTTTCGCTGATCGGGCTCGGGTCCGAGACACGCCGCGAGCGTCATCTCCCCCCCGCCCGGTTCGACAAGATAAATCGCCCCCCAGTCGAGCCGCAAAATCTCCGAAGCCGCCTCGAGCAATCGCTGCCCCAGTCGTTCGCGATCGATCAAGCTCCCCACCGCCTGGCTCATCTTCCGCATCGCTTGATCAAATTTGTATTTTTCGCGATGAAACCGCCGATCGAGAGCCCGCTGAAATCGCTCGCGAGCCAGCCCCGCGAGAATCAGAAGCGCGAAAGCCGCCGCGGCGACCACCTTGGCGCCAAACGACGTATGATATAAACTCATGTTTGCGCCGACCGCCGCTGCGCTCCCCACCACCGCCAACCAATAAATCATCCCCAGCGCCAAACTGACCGAAAAATAAATCACGCTCCTATTAATAATTTCATCAACATGCATGAGCTTATAGCGGGTGATGCTGACGGCGTAAGCGAGCGTGTAAAACAACGAGACGACGAACATCTTCCACGCCGCGCTCTCTCGCGCCAGGCTCGCCGCGTCGCGATAAGCCTGGAAGAGGACGTATCCAATCAAAATCGATGAGAATACCGACGCGACCAGGATCCACTTGATCTGATTCCGTTCCGAGATCGTCCTGGCGTGAAAGAAGCCGCGGAACAAGAGCGCCAAACAGCCCGCGAAAACAAGCGACGCGACGACGATATACCCCTCGCTCAAATAGCGAACGACCCGAATGGCGCCTTCGACTCCGAGCTCGGGATGCGATTTGGCGACGTGAATCCAGGTGATCCCTCCCCAGATCGTCGCGAGATAAACCCCGGGGATCCCGTACAACAACCCCAAAATCAACCGCCTACGCGTCAGCAACACGCGGTGAACACGCGGAAATACGAGATAAAAGTGAAAACTGACGATCGGCACGAACATCGCGAACGCCGCGAATAAATAGATCAAAGGTAAGCTGACGACGATCCACGACCAGTGATACCCCCCCATGAAAGCCCCGACCGTCACCACGCAAAGCCTGAAAAAAAGCCGCGCCGAGTCGTCTTCGTTTCGCTTCCAATAAACACGTGCGCCGATCGCGAAGATCACCATCTCTTGAAAAAACCAAACGAGCGACCAAACATACGATCGAAACGGCCGATACCGAATTCGCGCGACCGCGTTATGAACCGAGCCGTCGATCGAACGCCAACGAACCACGATCTTACCGTCGACGTTGCGGCCGAGATCGCGCAACGCGTCGACATAATCGGTATAATATTGGATCTTGCGATCACCGATTTGAAGGAGTCGATCCCCCTTCGCGGGGGGGCGAGGCGCCCACTCATAATCCGAGCCGTCGACCGATCGCTGAAGCGCCGTCCCAAACACACACTCGACGCCGATGTCCCCCATCGTCGCCACCACAATCATCACCCAAAACGAATAAATTAACACTCCCCATGAAATCGCGATCATCCCCAATCGGGGCGATCTCCAAAGGGAACAAAACCAACTCCAAAACGTATCGTTCGCCGACTCTCGGCGCGATCGTTCCGAAACAATATAAGGATATTCCGGGTTCACGCCTCGGTCGATCATGGTGGGCTTCACAAGGTGTCGAAATCTCGTCGATCGTCAATCCATTCTAACGATCCAGCGCCGAGACGCAAGCTTTTCGTTAACGAAACCCGCGCCGAATTAACGAAATCGCCGGCTCGGCAAAAACCTTAGATAAACAGAATAACGGCTCTAGCAAAACTAGGATGTTTAAACAGCATAAAGCGCCGACAGCGATTAATCCCACTCCATTGTCTTCATGATAGATAAAATGGATAATCTAGATAAAAATCTTCGGCCCAATTTGTTTCACGAAAAGGTAACGAAACCGGTTTGAGGCGATTCTTTGAGCGCCGAAAAACCGGCGATGATCCCTTCGGCGCTCGGTTGTGATTTCAGCGCCGAAGGTTTCACCAGCGGCGTTTTGTAAAAATTTCACTCCGGCATGGGAAATGCCCTTTGACTGGTCGACTCGGCGCTTGCTCGCCATCGACTTTCGCAACATTCGTAGCCGGGTTTCAGGGAGCGACACCATGCGGTTAGCGGCGAAGAGGCACGGCATCGGCGAACATCTTGGGTCGGCTTCAATCGACATCGACACGACGCTCCGATATCCCGAGGGATCGTTTGAAGTCGTGAGGCTCGGCGAAGGGGATCCGCTCGTGCTGATACCAGGGCTCGCGGGCGGACCTCGGCTTCTCGTTCCACTGGCGCGTCGGTTGGCGATGCGTCGTCAGGTTATTATTATCGGCCTTCGCGGCGACTCGCATCCGCTCGCATCAAAGCGCACACACGATATTACCGATCACGCTCGCGACGTCGCGCGGATCATCGAATCGCTCGAGCTCCATCGTCCCGAGATCTTCGGCGTTTCGTTCGGCGGAGCGGTCGCGCTCGAACTCGCGATCGAACGCCCCGACCTCGTTCGCTCGCTCACCCTCCAGGGCGCCGATTCGTCGTTTCCCGAGAATGTCGGCGTTTGGTTCGCCAGAAGGGCGCTCGAGCGATTCCCGCTCCCCTCGAACAACGCCTTCGTGAACCAGTTCTTCAACCTGCTCCACGGAGGCAAGCCCGACGAACGTACGAAGCCGACCCTCGACTTCCTCGTCCGATCGTGCTGGTCGACCGATCAAAGCGAAATTGCGCATCGATTGCGCATTCTTAACGAATACGACGTTTCGGATCGCTTGTGGCGTATCGACGCTCCGACTCTCGTTCTGGCGGGAACGAAAGACGTCGTCGTCGCTCCCAGGCGGCAAAAGCGTCTCGCGAACGCGGTTCCGCTCGGGCTCTATCAACCGATCGAAGGAGCGGGGCACATCGCTTTTCTCACGCACTCGCGTCAGGTCGCCCGCGCGGTGTTGGGACGCGACCTCGAACCGTCGCGGGTCTCGGTGTGATTCAAAGATCTCTCCGCGATCTTCTAAACTGATAAACTAAAATCGATAAGTCGGTGCGTCGCGCTCCGTTCTCAGTAATCGATCAAACATAAAAACAAACGTAAGCTTACGCATACTAAACGGCTTCAAGGGCGAGATCGATCGAATCTCGCCCCTGACGACGCCGGTTTAAGGTTTCTGATCACGCCGAGGTCGATTGGGTTCGCTTACGAAGGACTTTGCACAAGCCCCCCGCGCCGATCGCGAGTAAAACGATCGACGACGGTTCGGGTACGGTTTTTGTAAGAGGCTCGACGGCGAGATATTGAACGTTGCCGAAGCTCGAATTCGAGTAGGTGTTGAGCAACGTTCCGCTCGTGTTGTAAGCCTCGATCTGCGTCCCCTCGGCCACGTAAAGATTGCTCGACGCGCCGCTGTACGCCAGGCCGAACGGAGTCAAAGCCGTCGACGATAACGAAAACGCATTGCTTACCGTGCTCGAAGGACTCGACAACGAATCAATCGCCAAGTTTACATTGTCCGACATGAATATGGTGTTGTTCGCTCCCGTCGCGAGGCCGAACGGACTTCCGCTAAACGGCAACGACGTGGGGAAACCCGATAGCGCCGATCCGCTCGAATTGAATCCGAACAATGCGTTATTCCCGGTCAATGGAGACGCGGCCACAAACACGTTTCCGTTGGAATCGACCGTGAGAGACGTCGGGGTACTCAACCCGGATGCGAAAGTCGACCAACTCGCACTTGTGAAATTATATTCGCTTACGGTACCCGTGCTGTAGTTCGTCACATACATATTGCCTTTTGAGTCGAACGCGATATCGTTCGGCCCGCTCAAAGACGAATTCGTAAACGAATTGATTTGAGTTAATGCGTTGTTGTTCACCGAGAATTCGAGAACGCTGTTCGATCCCGAATTGGCGACGAACAGATCGCCTTGATTGTTGAACGCCAACCCACCTGGAGCGCTCAGTCCGCTTGAATATGTGCTGTCGATATTGCCCGTGGCGGAGTTGATCGCGTAGATCGATCCGTTGAGGCTATCGGTGGCGAAGATTTCCTCGGCACGGGCACGGTTCGCCCAGAGCGAAGAACATGTGAGCAAGGTCATAACGATCGCGAACGGTCGGCGGAACTTCACGACTTATCTCCTTCAAAACGGGTGTGTATCTCGGCTCATCATCAGGATCAGGAAGGCTTCGCATTCGATATTTTCGAACATCCCATTTGAATAGGAATGTTCACAAGATGTCAGGATGCGATTCAGATATCGATCCAATTGAATGGATCCCGCTCGTCTACTTAGTAATTTATTCTTGAAGTAATCAAGATTAATGATAAGAAAAGACAAGCATTGAACGGCGGGGTGCGGGTCGACCCGAGTTTGAAACTCGAGTCGACCATGCCGGCATGCAAATCCTCTTCTCAGCCCGCGGTCACGACGACCGCGTTGGAGAATTGCGATGTGTCGCTATAGCGATCGGTCGTCGTCGCGGTGATACTATCACCGTTGTATTGATTGGCGGGAACCTGCAAGAGGATCGAGAAATTCGCGGCGCCCGACCCGTTGGTCGTCACGGTCGCCACACCGATAAAGATCTGTCCCTGAGCGGCGCCAAAGGCCTCGATCATCGCGGCGTCGGTCGCGAAGAATTCGATCTGGAATGTCGAATTCGGCGTGGAAGTAAGGCTACCGTTGATCGTGAGCGTGGTTGAACTTTCGGTCGCCGAGGAGAGTACGGGAGCCGCCAATCCTCGATTTGGACTCGTCGAAGTCGAACCCCCGAGAGAAATTCCAAGCAGCTTATTCGCATAGATCGAATTTTCAAGAATCGCATCGGAGTAACTTCCGTCGGATGCATTCAGACCGACCTGGACGCCATATGCACCGTTGTACGAGATCGTGTTCCCAGACCCCGAGGTCGTTCCGCCGATCGTGTTATGTGTCGCTCCGACAGTGAACAAAACACCGTCTCCGCCGTTTCCAAGTGATTGTCCGGCTTGGGTCACGCCGATCGAGTTCCCTTGAACGACGTTCCCTGTCGTACCGTAACCGATCAGTTCGATTCCGTTCTCGGTGTTCCCCGAGATAACGTTGCCGGAAGACGACGACGTCCCGCCGATTGTGTTCAGCAATGCACCACTTGAGATGTCGATTCCATCGGTCCCGTTGGCGATTGCCAATGTTCCCGAGGAGCTTGTCCCGATCCAGTTTCCTTGAACGAGATTCCGCATCGTCCCTTTATTCGTAATGATGATTCCGGCCTGGGAATTCCCCGAGATGACATTGCCTGCGCCCGTGGTCGTTCCTCCAATCGTGTTGAAGGTTGCGCCCTGGGAAATCGACAGCCCCGAGAGACTGTTGGGAATCGCGGTCGATCCTCCCGCGCCGACTCCAATCAGATTACCCATTAAGACATTATTCGATGTGCCCAGTCCATAGATTGAGACTCCGAAGTTGAGGTTCCCAGAGATGATGTTCTGTGAGGCCGCGGTAGACCCTCCGATCGTGTTCGATGACGCCGCGCCGTGGATTTCGACTCCGTTCAATGAGTTCGCAATGGAAGCGGTCCCTGTCACGTTCACGCCAATCATGTTGCCTAGAACCAGATTCGAGACGGTTCCTGAATTCTGGATTTCAACGCCATCGTTGAGATTGCCTGAGATCACGTTCATCGATCCTTGTACAGAACCTCCGATCGTGTTGTTCGATGCGCTGGCTTCGATGTCGACACCGTCGTAACCGTTCCCCAAGGCTTTCGTTCCTGAAATGTCGACACCGATCATGTTTCCTTGAACGAGGTTTTGTGAAGTGCCCGAACCATAAATCACAACGCCAGTGTCTGTATTACCTGAAATCACGTTGAGGGATCCGAGGGTTGTCCCTCCAATCGTATTCTGAGACGGACCGTTATAGATTCCGACTCCAGCCTCATTCGGGATCGAGACGGAACCAGTAACATCGGTTCCAATCATATTACCGGAAATAATATTGTCATTCGTTCCTGTATCTTGAAGCGCAACGCCCTCGTAAGTGTTCCCAGAAATGACGTTCATGGATCCAGAGACGGAACCACCGATCGAGTTGTTGGACGCGCCTCCGAGAAGAATAATCCCGAACTTCCCATTACCCAACGCCGAAGTTCCAGCGGCGTTGACACCGATGAAATCTCCGAGGACCGAGACATTTGAAACGTCGGGTCCGGCGATATCGATCCCCGAGAGAGAATTTCCTGAGATCAGATTCATAGCTTGTGAGGACGTTCCTCCAATAGTAATGGAGGTCGGACCGTCGTAAACAGCGATTCCTTGTCCTTGATTGGGAATGGATGAGGTCCCGGCGGCATCGGTTCCGACATAATTTCCTTGAATCAAGATCTGTGAAGTCGACGCTCCGTAGATATAAATACCTTGCTGAACGTTCCCCGAAATCAGATTCCTCGCGCCCGATACCGTTCCACCGATCGTTGTCTGACTGGCCCCTCCGGTAATATAGATTCCGTTACCTTGATTCGGAATCGCGGTGGTTCCGGAAATGTCCGTTCCGATCATATTCCCAAGAACGGCGTTTTGAGTGGTTCCCGAGTCACTGATATCGATTCCGTCGCCCAGGTTCCCGGAGATTAGATTTCCGGAGCCGGCGCTCGATCCGCCGATCGTGTTCGTTGTCGCTCCACCATTGATATCGATTCCGGCGAGCTGATTGGGAAGCGCCGAAGTACCCGTTGGATTGGTACCGATCATGTTTCCAAGAACTTGATTCTGAATCGTTCCAACTCCATTCAATTGAACTCCATACCCGGAATTTCCGGAAATGATATTCGCCGATCCGGATGAAGTTCCTCCGATCGTATTCATCGTAGGTCCTCCAAAAATATCGTTTTCAATGACGATTCCATTATTTTGATTTGGAATAGAATTTACACCATTTTCGTTAGTACCAATATAATTTCCTTCGATTAGATTACTATTAGTCCCACCATCAGAAATCACTAAACCAGATTGAGTGTTGCCTGAAATTACATTTCCAGATCCAGGCGTCGTTCCTCCAATCGTATTCGAAGACGCAGTTCCATTAATAATCACTCCGTCCTGTCCATTTGGAATCGCGCTTGTGCCAGCTGAATTCGTACCAACAAAATTACCTTCTGCTAAATTATAAGATGCACCTGAGTTTATATATAGACCATATGATGCATTACCAGAAACGACATTCCCAGCACCGACAGAAGTTCCACCGATGGTATTATAATTGCTGAATGAAGAAACAGAGATTCCATTCCCCGAGTTAGGGAGCGCGGACGTTCCAGAACTGTTAACTCCTACATAATTACCTTCCACGACATTATTATTCGACCCTTGAGCTAGAATATCAATCCCATCCGATGAGTTTCCAGAAATCAAATTTTTAGAAAACGATGATACACCGCCGATAGTGTTTGATGACGATGAATTACTCAAAGAGATCCCTCCTCCAATATTCGGGATAGAAAAACTCCCCGTAATATCGGTTCCAACCAGATTATTTTGAATCAGATTATTTGATGATCCATTTATAAAGATACCATTATTCTGACCTCCGGATTGGATCGACCCGTTACCTGAGATTAAATTGATGCTCTCATTAGTTGTACCACCAATAGTATTGTAGCTTCCTCCATCAACTTGTATACCACCTGCATTGTTTGGCAATGCAGAACTCCCAGAAATATCCGTTCCGATGATATTACCTGCAATAAAATTATCATCGGAGTTACTCAATACAACCCCCACCGAATTGTTTCCCGAAATCAAATTGAAACCAGATTCACTTGAACCACCGATCGAATTATAGTTTCCATTTAAAAGCTCGATTCCAAATTGCGTATTTGGATCTGATGTAGACCCAAGAGAGTTCGTTCCGATGTAGCAACCTTTGAGTGTATTACTATTTGAACCATTGATTAGAATACCATCGGAATTACCTGAAAGAATATCATTTGCAATCTGATTGTTATTTGAATTGATTTCGATCCCAGCTGAAACGTAATTTGCATATGGTACATTTTGATTAAAACCAGACAAAGAAAGGTTCTGAATTAAATCACCTCCATTACCCTGAAGAATCAAGCCATCGATTTCGCCTCCGGCATTCACGATTTGAATCGAATCAAAGCTCGGCCCGACGATCGAAACATTCGAAGCGGTGATCGGATCGAGTTGCGATCCGACGTCGATCGTCATCGGACCGCTGAAGTTGATCGTTCCCGATCCGTCCAAATTCGCCTGTTCAATCGCGGATCGGAGCGTGATCGTTCCCAGAGACGTCTCAGCATTCCCTCCGGCGACGGGATTCGCCAAGGGTTGATCGCCGTTGCTGTTCACTATGAATGTCGGAACCGATGCGACGGCCGAGAGGAGTGTCCGGCTTTCGAGCCAATCCATCCCCAAATGAAATTCGCGTCGAAGGCGGGCCGAACGCGAGGTCGAACGAACAACGGACTTGCGAACCGAGAAACGTCGTGAACGGGACATGGCTGCTTCTCCTTGTTGTGATTGCGTGAAGAATCTGACCGGAATATCAAAACAATGAGCGAATCGCTTGAATCGCTCTCTCATCTATCAACCGCTGAATTCGACTTCTTAACATCGTGAATCATGGAACCGATTTTCTTATCCCGCGATTCACCTGTTAGCTTTTTAACATCCAACTCATTATCTCGAAGGGATGGTTCTCATCATATCGAGATAAATAATAACATTTATATAATACTCAAATTTTGACTGATCGCTTTTCTCCTTTCTATCTTAAAGCCGATTTCATACACTTCAACGATACTCTATGGCTAAACGATTCATCACTCTATCGATCGATCGTCGCGTTCAGCGAACGCAAGACGTCTAAAATCGATGTCTTAAAAGCCGATTCGAATACTTTGGTGAACGTATCGAAGAAAAGCTCTTCGACGCGTCCATTCTGGGCGCGCCGAGGACGATCCTCGATCATACTCGAAAATAGTTCGAGAGATCGTGGATCAATCTTAGATCGCAAGGAACGTGTCGGCGTAAAATCCGAGATCCATTCGGAGCAACGCAACCTATCAAAGCCTCAAGACGGCTTCATTTCATCCTCAACCGTCATCATCCACCCTCCATAAACTAAGATGCGCGCCGGACGAAAACTCCCCAATCTTTTTTCGAAATTTTCGATTTTCCTGAATCACAGCGAATTCATCGCCATTTTGGACCATGGCGAGCCCTTTTTACGCTTGATTAAGAAACAACCTGAAGATCTTCACCGACTCGGCTTCCATACACTAATCGCGTCCACTGAATCGAATCGACGATCTCATTCCGACTCGATCATCGATCTCAAACTTCCGCATTCTGTGGAATTGATGCGACACGAGGATCGTATTCATATGGATTGCACCGAGGCGGATGACATTATCCGCCTCGCTCGATGATCAACGACAACCGCGTAACGATCCGAGGTATGTTCGATAAGTCGCATTCCTCGCTCTCGATCGAGAGAATCTTGATACCTTTACATCGGTTAATCGAATAACCCTCGTTCGATCGGATCGACTCGATCGGTTTCCTTTCACACACGATCTTTTCAACCAACATGCATTTACGCACGCAACCAGCCATCGAGTATCTTTCCAGTACGGCGCTTAGCTCGAGCAAAACTCTCCCCTCGAAAAAAATCGCCCAGGGGGGTTCCACCCGCTTGAACCTCGCCGCGACTTGGTTATATTGAATGTATCGACGCGGTGAGACGCTCCCCGTCGATATGGGTCGTACGACCGTGGTACGACGGGCTAGAGCCCGCTTTCGCTCGAGGCTGGACTCCCGCGAAACCGGGGTGGCTTTAGCGAAAAGGAGGTGATCGCGTGAGTTTATGTGACAACCAGAGGCGGCCGTACTAGGGGCGGCTGACGGGCTGTCCGTCGGACGGCCGCCACCCTTTGGATTCGATCCTTACGTTACAGGATCGGATCAACCTCTGTTTCGACGGTGAGCTATGATCCCTCGATTCTCCGCGTTTGAATACGGCTTTACCAGCCGACGCTGGTTCTGGGCGTTTCGCCTGGAACGGTCGTCGGGAACTTGGCCTACGCGCGGAGACGATTGATACATCTCGCCGCGAATTTGATTCGGATCAAAGGCCTCGGATCCCGCTAGCGGGTCCGGGGCCTTTTCGTCGTTGATGGGGCGCAAAACGGCCGAAAGCGGACGATACGGCTTGAGCTTGTCATTCACGGTCCGTCGCGCCGCGAGGTGGTCGTTCCCCTCTCGGTCAACCAACGGACGCCGGAGAGGAAGGATTATCGTGATCGTGGTGATGAAATCCGACGCGACGTCGGAGCAAGTGGACCATATGGTAAAACATATTCAAGAGTTGGGGCTAAAGCCCCAGGTGATCGTCGGCACGCAACGGACGGTGATCGCCGCGGTCGGAGAGGAACGCGTCGGCCTGGTCGAGGCGCTCGAACCGAGCCCGGGAGTCGAGAAAGTGCTGCCGATTCTCGCCCCCTACAAACGTGCGTCGTCGGAGCTCAAAGCCGACCGGACGGTCGTCAAAGCGGGAGGGCTCGAGGTCGGCGGGCTGAAAGTCGCCGTCATCGCGGGGCCTTGCTCGGTCGAAAGCGAGGAACAAATCGTTCGCCTGGCGCGGATCCTCAAACAACGAGGCGCGACGGGGCTACGAGGCGGCGCGTTCAAACCCAGAACGAGCCCGTACAGCTTTCAAGGACACAAAGAAGACGGCCTCAAAATGCTCGCCGCGGCGCGGGCCGAAACGGGCCTGGCGATCGTCACCGAGGTGATGGCGCCCGAACACGTCCCCATGGTTTCCAAATACGCCGACGTTCTTCAAATCGGCGCACGTAACATGCAAAATTATCAGTTGTTGCAGGCGGTCGGCGATTCGGGCGTGCCGGCGCTTCTGAAGCGAGGCATGAGCGCGACGATCGACGAGTTTTTGCTCGCCGCCGAGTATATCCTCGATCGGGGCAATCCGGGGGTGATGCTATGTGAGCGCGGCATTCGCACATATGAAGATCATACGAGGTTCACGTTGCCGCTCGCGACGGTCCCTTACCTGCACGAGAAGAGCCACTTGCCCGTCGTCGTCGACCCCTCGCACGGAACGGGGAAAGCCAGGCTCGTCCCGCCGATGGCGAAGGCCGCGGTCGCCGCGGGCGCCGACGCGTTGATCGTCGAGGTTCACGAAGACCCCGAAAACGCCGCGAGCGACGGCTCGCAAACGATCACCCCCGACGAATTCTCCAAAATGATGAACGAATGCCGACGCGTCGCCGAGGCGGTCGATCGCATCATGTAAACGCTCCGTCACAATCAAACACGTCGACGATTCTTGAGATAAACTTATCCAAGAATCGTCGATCTCTCACTTACTTATCGGAAATTTCGAGGAAGGTGTCGCCGAGGAAGATGTAATTCAAGGGCGCCGCGGAGACGGGCCCGTTCATGCCGAAGATCGCGATCTGGTAGGTTTTGCCGGGTTTGGGATCGGCGAGTTCAACACGATTGGGGGCGTTGAAACCCGCGACGACCGAACCGCCGACCTGTCCTGGATTGCGGGGAAGTTTGCCGTCGACCCACACCTCGCCGTAATCGTCGACGGTCGTCGTGAACGTGACGCGTTTCCCCTCGACTCCTTCGGGGAGGGTGATTTTGACGCGATACCAACAGAAGCAAACGAGCCCCGTCGAGCGTCTTTTGCCCAACGTCTCGGGCTTGACGATCTCCCATTTCGAATCGTCGAAATCGGCGCCGAACGCCTTGGGCTCGATGTTATAAGTTTTGCACGGTTTGCCGTCGGGATCTTTATGATCAACCTCGACGATCTTCACATTCGAATATCGCCATTCTCCCTTGATCTCCTTCACCCCGGCCTCGGTACGAAGATCAATCTTTTTTTTGCCCGAGGCCTCGCCGCCGATCGCGATCCCGAGCGCGGCCGCCGTCGCGACCGACGACGCGATCACGACGACGACAAACCAGTTAGTATACTTCATGCTTCATCAATCCTTATTCTTGGAAGTTTGTTCGATCGAGCCCGCGGTTTTGTTTGGATCGACTTCGGGTTTCGCCGACGCCGGATCGACGCGGCTTGGTCGCGGCGGGCAAGGCGTTACGATCACGGCGGGATCGGGGAGATGTTTGAGCAATTCTTCAAGTTGGAATTCGTGATACGGCTGATTCGACGCGGGCTCGCCTTTGATCGAGGCGTTGGCGACCCAAAGCCGCGTCGATTTGGGTTCGAACAAAACGCTGTGGAGGTTCGATTTCATCGCGACGGGGCGATCCATCAAGCTCCGCGCCGACACAGCGTCGAACGTCCCGTGGCCTGCGATCACACGTTCGGCGAGCTTCTCGTAACGTTTCCCAACCGACATCAAAACCGCGTCCGGAATCGCGTGCGGCAGCCTTTTCTCGGCCTCTCCCATGCGGATCACGCCGAAGACGTCCCACGACGCCTCGAGCCCGACCCCCTCGCCGCGGTCGCCGTCGGCAATTACATAAAAATACTGGCATGTTCTTGGATGATCACGAAATATCGCGAGGGCGCGGTCGAGGTCGCCGGCTTCTTCGAGCGCGGTTCGCACGAGGAGGGGCATCGGCACGCCGGCCCAATGGCCGAGCCCTTTTCCACCCATCTCGCCGATCGAAATGTGTTTGGCGTTCATACCTGTTACCGAGCCGATGAAGCCGGAATAGGTGACGTTGACGAAGGGGATTTTGCCTTCGGGTTGGGCGACGACGAGGACAGCGTGTTCCTGGAGCCGCCAATCGCAGCCGTAATCGAGGATTCTGCCGTGATACAGCGTGCCGTCGCGGGTGGCCGAGCCTTTGATCGCGAAACCCGAACAGTGGAACAGTTCGGGGATGAAGTTCGCGGCGACGAGATCGTCGAGCGGGACGCCCGAGCCGTCTGCGAGGCCCTTGAGTTCTTCGAAGAAGCGGTCGGAAACGTGGGGGCGTTCGATTCCGACGATCACTTTGATGATCGCCTTGGGTTCGATTTTTTGGCCGAGGAGCTTGAAATCGGCCTCTTTCGCCTTCTCTTCGAACAGAAACCGGACGAGTTCGCGGATATCGTCTTTGAGGAGCGTTCCGTGCTGAAAGCCCATTTCGTACGGGCTTCCTTTGAGGTGCAAAACGCGATATCCGCTTACGTTTTCGATGAATCCCGCGCCGCACCGCGCGATCGTGGGATCGGGATTCGCGGCGAACGCCGAAAGCGAGATCGAACCGTGTAACAGACCGAGGAACGCGACGAAGCAAGCGAATCTCGAGTGAAATCGAGGAAAATGGAATCGCATCGAACGCTCCTTATGGCATATGTCGACTCCGCGCGATCCGCGACCTGGTCGACGCTTGAAGTGTATCGCGTGATACGACTTGAAGCAAATTCCAAGACGAAGGGCGGCTCGGGCTCGATCTTTTGACACGGCTTACGATTATGATTAATCAATCGATCTGATTATTTCCTGGGTGCGACGACCGTGACGATCGCGGGACGATCGACTCGCTCGATATCGATCAATCGCTTTGAGTCTATCACGTAACTGCATGGTATCAAGTGCGGCTCGTTTTGATGAGTTTCGACTTCAAATCTCAAAATAAATCGAGGCAAACAACGTATATACATGATTAGTTATTTTAATTGGGAGGGCGAACCTCCTGGTGAGCCGGCATTTGTTCTTATTATGAAATATAAAGAGGCTCACCAGGAGGATCGCTCTCCCGGAGGATGTTCTCTCTCCCGGCGAAGGTTCGCCCTCCGGATTAAAGATTCACTCTCAAATCTCTCTGAATATATATAATTCTTTCTGAGTAGCCTCTCACTCGTCGCCGCCGTTTCGGTGATCGATCGGAACGCCTTTGTACAAGCGTTGATTGTTGAGCATGAAGACCTTCTCGGTGAAATCGTCGGGGGTTTTTGAACGCATCAATTGACGAGCCCCGGCGTTCATCTTGGAATCGAGATCGTCGATGTAATGCACGACGATCGCCTCGAGCGTTTGCGGGGTTTTGGGCGAGCCGAACTCGAGTTTGCCGTGATGTGATAAAATCACATGCTCAAGCAAAAGCAACGTTTCCTCGGGAAAACCCTCGATCTTGGCCGCCGCGGCGCGTACGAGGTCTCTGCCGAGGACGATGTGCCCGAGCAAACTCCCCTCTTTGCTGTACGCGACGTTCATCCCGCCGTACGAAAACTCGCGGATCTTGCCGATATCGTGGAGGATCGCCGCGGCGACGATCACCCCGCGATTGAGCGGAGGATTCAATTTGTAATAATATTGCTCGTAATGCTTCGACACGATCAACGCGAGACGCGTCACGCTGCGGATATGTTCAAGTAAACCGCGGTGATATTCGTGATGCATCATCTCGGCGGCGGGTATTTGCGCCAGCAATTCGCGATTTTCCTCGATGATGTTGAGAACGAGGCGTTTGAGCTTGGGGTCTTTGATCCCGTCGTCGATGAATTTGCCGAGCGAATCGAACAATTCCTCCTCGGAATATTCCGAGGTTTCGACGAGATCGCCGAAGTCGAAGCCGTCGTCGGCGTCGTCGGGCCCCGCGGGACGGATGTCGATGATCTTGAGCTGCATGCCGTAACGGTCGTTCTTCTCGGCGCGGCAATGAATTCGATAAGGCGTCCCCTCGATCCATTCCTCGACATGAGGCAGGAGCGGATCTTTCGACCAGATCGGCGCGGTGACGACCGTATCGCGATCGCGAAACGAACACTTCACAAACGAATTCCCGTTTTTATCGGTTCCACGATCACGTTTGACGAGCCTGGCGAAGCAGATCGCCTCGCGGTCGTGATCGAGCTCGGACAGGCGAACGACTCCGATTCGGGGTGACGCTGAAGACATGGCCGCTACGCCGCTTTCCGTCGATCTTTATGAAGATCAACCTCAATGAAAACCCTTTAGAAACCCGGATGATACGTGTCTCGGCTTTACCGAACGGGAAGGCCGGGATGGATTGATGATATCCCAACCGAATCGGCGAGGCCACACGCGAGCGGCGCTGTTCGTGAATTTTTGATGTCCGTTCGGCGAAGCGATGCGCTCCGCGAATTCACGATGTTCGCCGGGTCGCCGACAATCGCCTCAATTCGTTTTCGATCTCCGCTCGGGTCGGATCGCGGACTAAAATGAAAGTGTGAAGATGATCGTGGGGACGAGCCGGAACGACGGAGTGAACCGATGACCGCTCGATCGATCAGACCCGCCGCGGAAACGCTCGGAGTTCTTCCCTCGACACATTCGATCGGCGACCTCACGGGTAAAACGTGGGATGCGATCGTCGTCGGCGGAGGGCACAACGGCCTGACGTGCGCCGCGTATCTGGCACGCGAAGGACGAAGCGTCCTCGTGCTCGAGGCCCGCGAACGCGTGGGGGGGGCGTGCACGCTCAAAGAGCTTTGGCCGGGTTATCGCGTGTCGCCTTGCGCGTATCTCGTCGGCCTGCTTCACCCGCGCGTCGTCGCCGATCTCGGGCTCGTGGAACGAGGTTTAAGGTATCGCATCGCAAACTCGGGGATGTTCGTTCCGTTTGAAGACGGATCGAGCGTTCAATTATGGGACGACGAAACACGGTTATACGAAGAGATTCAGAAGTTTTCACCTCGCGATGTTTCCGGTCTCCGCGCGATGATCGAGCTCAAGCGGAAAATCCGCGACGCGCTCCGTCCCGAAGGCGATCGCGACATATGGCTTTCTCGTCCTCCTTCGCGCGACGAGATCGAAGCGAGGCTTCACGGCGACGCCGACGCGATTAGCTTACTGTTCGATTGGTCGATGGCCGAATTCGTCGAGCGTTACCTTACGGATGAACGGTTGCGGATAGCTTATCTCGGTCAGGGGGTGATCGGCACGAACGCGAGCCCGTTCGATCGCGGAACGGCGTCGATCCATTTTCATCATCAATCGGGCCGACTCGCGGGAGAACCGGGGGCGTGGGGATACGTGATCGGCGGCATGGGGATGATTTCGTTTTTGATCTGCGACGCGGCGCGGGAATTCGGCGCGGTCGTGGCGACGGGGATTCGCACGGCGCGGATCGTCCCCGATCAAGGGGTCGAACTCGAATCGGGTGATCGGATCAACGCGCGAGTTATCGTTTCCAACGCCGATCCGTTCACGACTCTTAAGCTCCTGGGCGAATCGGCGGATCCGGGCTGGAAAAAAACGGTCGAATCGATCCCGATGCGAGGTCGAACGCTCAAGCTTAATATCGCACTCGGCGAGCTTCCCAATTTTCTCGCTCGGCCTGGAACGTTTGAGCCGCATCATCACGGCCAGATCAACACGCCGCTTAGCGAGCGGGAATGGATCGAAGGCCACGCCGCGGCGAATCGGGGGGAGCTTCCCGAGCGACTTTGGACCGAGCTTTATTTTCAAACGGTGTTTGACGATTCGGTCGCTCCGCGGGGTCGCCATTCGATGAGCGTATTTGCGCAATACGTTCCCGATACGTTCGCCGACGGCGATTGGGATTCAAGACGCGACGACGCGGCCGATCGAGCGATCGCATCGATCGCTCGCTTTTGTTCGAACATCCCCGGGGCGATCGAGCGTGTTTCGGCGCTCGGACCCGCCGATATCGAACGCGAGATCGGCCTGACCGGAGGTCATATTTTTCAGGGAGAGTGTTTAGCTGAATACATGTGGGATCGAAGGCTCGCTTATCGAACGCCTCATCCCGGCGTTTTTCTTTGCGGCGCGTGCACGTATCCGGGGGGAAGCGTCGTCGCGATCAACGGCCGGAACGCGGCGTACGAGATTCTGGGGCGGTTTTGAGTTTACCCGGAAGCTTATGTCGCATTCGATCGTGGACGACGAAGGGAGTTCAAATCCATGAGTTTTGATTCCGAGCCCCTTTGGACGTGGGCGTAGGGAGGACGAACCTAAGATCTGATGAGTTATTGATCTTAATGATCGACGGGCTCCGTTTTCGGGAGTGCTAGGCGTCGACCGAGCCTGACTTTCAATCGCGATGATCTTAATAAAACTCGGCTCGATCGGCGGTTCGAGCTCCCGGGGGTGGTTCACCCACTTGAAAGATCGCTAGCCTGGTTCATTTTTCTCCCTCACGAAGCGAAGACCGCTCCGACGTTTAAAAAACACGAGGAATCGCTTATTAAGGCCTGGAATACTCGGATGAAAGGGGCTCGTCCGGCGCTCGGCGAGTTCGATCGTCTTCCGAGATCGAGGCGATCGTTCTCGTTTTGGAGGACGATCTCGACGAGTTTGTGAAGGATTACGCTGGACACGGCCGGCGTGAGTTTGTATTGTCCGTCCCGCACATCTTCGAGCACGACGCTATCGGGATTCTCCGAGAAAGTTGATGAAAGGTTCGCTCCGGATCGTCCGGTTCGAATCGACCGTACAAAGACCGCGCGACGGATGGGATGAGCATGGACGCTCCCCCCGTCGCGTGGAGAATTCGAGTTCGATACGGAATCATCAATTCCAGATTCGGACTTGAATTGATCGTGATCCGGGGGAACGGATGTCTTCAGCCGGAACGAATTTGATCCATACGCCGGCCGACCGAATCACACGGTGGGTTCTCCCCGTGACGATCATCGGCGCGATTCTCGTATTGATCGTTCCGCTGCCGACGTTCGCGCTCGATCTTCTCCTCGCGGCGAACATCACGCTCGCGGTTCTGGTGCTTTTAAACACGTTATCGATCGGATCTCCCGGCGAATTCAGCTCGTTTCCCACGGTTCTGCTGACGACGACTCTCTTTCGGCTGGTGCTCAACGTCGCGTCGACGCGGCTGATCCTTTCGCGTGGTGGTGAACACGGAGTAAGCGCGGCGGGCGAAGTTATTCGCGCCTTCGGGTCGTTCGTCGCGGGAGACAGCGTCGTCGTCGGTGTGATTTTGTTCACAATTCTTGTGATCATTCAATTCGTCGTCGTCACTCGGGGAGCGACCCGAATCAGCGAGGTCGCGGCGAGGTTCATGCTTGACGGGCTTCCTGGACGTCAGATGGCGATCGACGCCGACCTTCACGCTGGGGTGATCGATCAACACGAGGCGCAACGGCGTCGCGAATCGATCTACCGCCAGGCCGATTTTTTCGGGGCGATGGACGGAGCGGCCAAATTCGTCCGCGGCGACGCGATCGCGGGACTGGTGATTACTTTTGTGAACATCTTTGCAGGCTTATATCTTGGCACGGTTCGTCATGGGATGAATTTGGGAGAGGCGGTCGACGTCTTCACCAAACTGACGATCGGCGACGGCCTGGTGAGCCAGGTGCCGGCGTTTCTGACGGCGTTGGCGACGGGGCTGATCGTCACCCGGTCGACGTCCGAAACCGATCTCGGTCGCGACGTGACGAAACAACTGCTCGGCAACCCGACGGTCCTCGGTTCCGCGGCGGTTTTCCTGGCGCTTTTATCGCTGACACAATTGCCCCGAATTCCGCTTTTGACGATCGCCGGCGCGCTCGCGGCCGGGGCGTACGTGATAACCTCGCGAAGGCGCGGCGACGCCGACGAATCGCGCCAAATCGGCGGCGAGACGGTTACGGGCCAGGTTGAATCGAGCGTGAGCGGATCGTCGATCGAGGCGATCGATTCGACCAAGAAGAACGTATCCGAACCCGCCTCCGAACGAATGGAGGAATTATTACAGGTTGATCCTCTTGAGCTTGAAATCGGATATCGGCTGATCGGGCTTGCCGATCCGACGCGCGGCGGCGATCTGCTCGAGCGGATCCGAGCGGTGCGGCACCGGGTGGCGCGGGAATTGGGTTTGATCGTTCCCCAGGTGCGAATCCACGACGATATCGGGCTCGGTCCATATGATTATCGATTTAAGATCCGGGGCGCGGTCGTCGGTCAAGGGGTGGCGTATTCGGGGAGGCTTCTCGCGGTGCCGCCGGCGGGGCTTGTGGCGCCTCCCGACGGTCGCGACGGTGTCGATCCGGTGACGGGTCAACCCGCGGTTTGGATTCACGCCGAGGGGCGCGAGGTCGCCGAGCTCGCGGGGTGTCGCGTGATCGAAGCCTCGGCGGTCGTGGCGGGGCATTTCGGCGAGATCATTCTGAGGCACGCCGACGAATTAATGACGCGCGATCAATTGGGACGGCTGCTCGAACGCGTTCGCGCCGCGTCTTCGGCTCTTGTCGACGAGGTGATTCCCGGCCTTTTGCGCGCCGGCGAGGTTCAGCGGGTGTTGCAAAACCTGCTCCGCGAGCGTGTGAGCGTCCGCGATCTGGAGACGATTTTGGAGGCTCTCGCCGAGCACGCGGGGCGCACACGTGATACCGATCAATTGACGGAATATGTTCGTCAAGCGTTGGGTCGAAGGATCACGCAGCAATACCGAGGCGAAGACGGCAGGCTTCGCGTGGTGACTCTCGACGCTCGGTTCGACGCGCGGATCGCGGCGTTATCGGGCCAGGCCGAAACGAGGCCCGCGACCGCTCTCGGCGCCGAGACCGTGCGGAACACGGTGCAGGCGGTCGCGGCGGGAGTCGGGCTGCTGATTGAATCGGGATATCCACCCGTGATTCTTTGTTCCGAGGAGGCTCGACCGATTTTGAAGGATCTGACCCGCGCCGATCTCCCCAGGTTGGCGATTCTGGGCCAGCGAGAGATTCCGCGCGACACCCCCGTCGACGTTTTGGGCTCGATCGTCGAGGACGACCCCTCGCCGCTCGCGGCGACGACGACGTCGACGACGACGCTTGTCACGGGCTAGCCGACGAGATCGGGCCGAGATCCGATTCGACGGAAGCGTTTAAACATTTAAGGATTTGATCGATTATGAGTGTCCGGACGTATCGAGCGAAAACGCTGAAGGACGCGATGACTCGGGTTCGCCGCGATCTGGGGGGATCGGCGGTGATCCTGGGGACGCGGGAGACGCGTCGACGACGGCTCTTCGGCTTTGGTATGCGAGAAGAAGTGGAGGTTTTGGCGAGCGACGACGGCGCGGCGGCGACTGCTCGACGGGGAAGCGTGAGCGAATCTGGAACTTCGGCGACACGCGACATTGCGCGAGAGGCTCTGGAGGGAACGATCGGGGCTCGACTCGGCGAGCTGCACGGGATGGTCGAGGCGCTGATCGAGCGCGGCAGGCTCGATCCGTTGCTTCCCGAAATGCCGAGCGATCTTGTGCCGACATATGCGTCGTTGTTGGAGGCGGACGTTCCCGAGGCGCTCGCTCGAAGGCTGACGAAACACGTGGCCGACGAGCTCGATCCCGCCGAATTGCATCGCCCCGAGCGAGTGCGCGAGGCGCTCGTCGAGGCGGTCGAATCGGCGTTGGCGATCGCTCCGCCGATCGCGGCGGCGGCCGGCTCGCGAAGGATCGTGGCGCTTGTCGGTCCCACGGGAGTGGGAAAGACGACGACGGTCGCCAAGCTCGCGGCGAATTTCAAGCTTGTGCAGGGAATTCGCCCCGGTCTCGTCACCGTCGACACCTACCGGATCGCCGCGGTCGAACAACTACGAACATATGCCGAGATCATTAGCATTCCGCTCTCGGTGGCGAACACCCCCGCCGATACGCGGAACGCGATCGAGGAACTGGGAGACGTCGACGTCGTTTTGATCGACACCGCGGGACGAAGCCCGCGTGATGAAGTGAAGATCCGAGAACTCGCGGATTTTTTGATCGAAGCTCGTCCCGACGAGGTTCATCTGGTGTTGAGCGCCGCGGCCGGGGAACGGGCGCTTCGCGCCGCGGTCGAGCGGTTCTCGCTGGTGCGAGCCGATCGTTTGATTTTAACGAAGCTCGACGAGGCCGAGGGGCTGGGGGGATTGCTTTCGGTGATCGGCGGAGCGGACCGACCGATCAGTTATCTTACAACGGGGCAAGCCGTCCCCGACGATATCGAGCCCGCGGATCGATCGCGATTGGCGCGGTTGATCTTGGGTCAAGAATATGTGCATGAAAGGTCGACGATCGCGGTTTAAGCGCGATTGAGAAGCGAAGAATCGAATGATTCCTGGATGTTAAGTCCCGCGTCGCGGGGCGATCGAAACGAGGCGAAGATGTCCGACCAGGCCGATGGATTGAGGCGGTTGATGCGCGAACGGGGCGCGAGTCGCGTCGAATGCGCGGTCGGCGAGCAACCTTCGAGCGATCCCGATCCGATCCGTGTTCATCCTGAGCGGCGGAACAAAGCGGCGCGGTCGTATGTTTTCACGGGCGGAAAAGGGGGCGTGGGGACGTCGAATTTGGCGCTCAACATTGCGACGGCGCTCGGCGAGTTTGGCCGAGGGGTCGTCGTGATCGACGCCGATTTCGGCCTGGCGAATCTCGATCTTTTGTGCGGAATCCGTCCCGGGCGCGATCTGGGAGACGTGCTCGCGGGAGAATGCGACCTTGCCGATACGATCGTACGAGGACCCGGCGGAATCCGCATCGTTCCCGGATCGCACGGATTAAAAACATTCGTCGATATGTTGGGAGACGGCCCGGAGAGGCTGATCGCCGATCTGGCTCGTCTTGAATCAACGACCGAATTTATGTTTATTGACGCGGGATCGGGGTTGGACGCGGTTTGGTCGCGTGGAGGGATCGCCGCGGACGAGTTGATCGTGGTGACGACGCCCGAACCGACGTCGGTCGCCGACGCGCGGGTCGTGATTCAGGGGCTTCGCGGTCGAGCGGGTCCGATGCGCATCCGGGTGCTGGTGAATCAGGCGAATTCGGCGGCGGAGGCCGACGACGTGATCGCTCGGTTGACGGCTTCGAGCCGGCGTTTTTGGGGGGTGACGATCGATCCTCTCGGCCACGTGAGGCTCGACGAATCGGTGCGCGTGGCGGTGCGTGATCGAACGCCTTTCGTCGTGTCGACGCCGAAATCACCGGCTTCGCGCGACGTTCGCCGCGCGGCGCGACGGTTGATCGAGGAACGCGCGCCGACTCGCGGGGAACGGCCGGGACTGATCGCGACCCTGGCGGCGCGGTGGGCTCTCGATCGAGTGGCGGTTTAACTGATCACAAAAGAACATTAACAATCAAAAGGAGCAAGCATGTCGCCTGATGATTAATCGATAACAGGAGGATCGAGCGTGCGACGGGGCGGAGGCCCGGTTCGCGCCGAGCGCTCGATCGACGAGAAAAGCGGGTCGCGAGGTCGCGGCGATCGGTCGCGGCGACTTGAGTCGAAAGTTCGCCGGGAATCGCGGCGGGTATCGAAAACGCGGCTCAAGATGATTCGACCGATTATCCGATCAATGAGTCATAGGCCGGTTCCTTGGATCAGCGGGAGGACCGAGAGCGAACGGGGCGCGATCACGAGGCGGATCGAGCTTGGCCGAGGAGGATCGAGGCGTCGAGAGACGTCGCGAGCCGCCGACGAGCCGGGTCGAGGTCGCCGCGAACGGTCGATCCCGATCGGTTTCGAGATTGCGCAGGAAGCGCTCCCCCCGCCGCGGTTGACACGGAGGTCAGGATGTCAACAAAGTTAGACGTGGATGTGACGGAAACATGGCGGGAATACAAGGAACAGCCGACGACGGCCTTGCGCAATCAGCTCGTCGAGCGGTACCTGCCGCTCGTCAAGTATAACGCCGAGCGCATTTGGCAACGTTTGCCCGAGGGAGTCGATCTCGACGATCTGATCTCCGCGGGCGTTTTCGGCTTGATGGACGCGATCGACGCCTTCGATATGACGCGCGGCGTCAAATTTGAGACGTACTGCGTCCCTCGGATCCGCGGAGCGATGCTCGACGAACTGCGCACGATGGATTGGGTGCCCAGGCTCGTGAGGTCGAAACACAGCAAAATGGAGGAGGCGAGGAAGGCGCTCGAAGCCCAACACGGCAGGCCCCCCACCGACGCCGAACTCGCCGAGAAACTCGGCCTCGCGATGGAAGATTACGATAAAATGGCGATGGACGCCAACGCCGTCGGCCTGATCAGCCTCAACAAAAAGTGGTACGAAACCGACAGTTATAAAGATGTCCGTGAAATCGACATCCTCGAGGATAAAAAGGGGGAGGACCCCACCCGCAGGCTCCAGCGCAAAGACCTTATGCGCATGGTGACCAAAGGCCTTAACCGCAACGAACGCCTTATTATTATTTTATATTATTATGAAGAACTGACGATGAAAGAGATCGGCGCGACGCTCGACCTGAGCGAGTCGCGGGTTTCGCAGATGCATTCGTCGATCATCCAGCGGTTGCAATCGCAGTTGTCGTCGCGGAGGGTTGAATTCGGAACCTGACGAGCGAAGGTCGATCGTCGGATCGAAGCGAACTTTTGATCGCCGAATCGACGTCGGCCGGGGGAGGATTCACGGGACGTCGACGCGCGTGCGAGACGTGTATCAGTGTCGCGAAAAGGAGCGCGACGACGATAACCCCCGTCGACCAAAGAATCGCGCGAACCGCCGTCGAGAGCGGCGCGGCGGGGGTCGATCGCAGATAATCCTCAAACGATTGAGACGACGCCGTCTCGCTCGATCCGTCGACGAATCGTGGAGCGTCTTCCTCGAACAGAACGTTCCCTTTGATCTTCCTCGGATCGGCTCCCGAACTATTCGCCATCGTAAATCGCCCCCGCCCGGATCGTTCCGCCGATCGCCGAGTTTCGACCCCTCGCTTCCACCACAGAAATCATCATTTGTTTAGTTATTCCTTATCGCTCACGACCCAACTCGCGCGTCGAAGCGACGAACGACCAATCCCAACCCGGCGGCCGACGATCGTCGCCGTTCGCGGCCGAATCTTCGTCGCCCCAGGGATATAACACCTGATCGAGCCGAATGTCTTCAAATCCCGCCTTCCGCAACCGATGAATAATCTCGAACGGTTGCCAGAACTTCTGCCTGATCCCCTGATAGCGAAACCTGCCGAAAGCGAAATCATACCTCCGGTGCTCGGCGTGGATCGCCGCGTGACGGTCCGCCTCTCGCGGGGAAAGCCCCCTTTCGATCGCCTCGTCATAAAGCAACATCGTATGATAATGAATCGCATCAATCGACGGAACCACCCCCAGGAAAACGCCCCCCGGCTTCATACACGCTCGAATCGAACGCAACGCCGCCGCGATCTCGCCAACCTCGGGCGCGACCAGCGAATTCACCGCGATCGCGACGTCGACTCCGGATTCATGCTCACTAATGGCAGACATATTTATATTTCTAAAAATCACGCGATCGGATCGATCTCCCAACCGACGTTTGGCGATCTCGATCATCGCGGGGGCGAAATCGATCGCCACGACCCTCGCGAACCGATCGATCAACCTCGTCAACAACGGACCCGTCCCGCACCCAAGATCGACGACGGTTTTCGACGCGGGATCTTCGATCGCGTCGAGCGCTTTCCAGAGGGGATTGATCACGCCGGGATCGTAAGGATCGAGAAAGATTTTCTCATATCGTTCGGCGTGACGATCCCAGTAATAATCCTGACCCCGACCGCTCGCGTTCAATCCTTCGCCCCGTTCCGAAGCGGCCGATCCGCTCGCGACGTCGTCGCGCCGCGTCTCCAAATCGGCCGCGCAATCCGACGCCGAATCGGCGCGATACGCGATCACGGGGGAGGGATTCGCTGCGGATCGTGGTCGTCGGGACACGTGGCTCTGCCTCGTCGTCGTCGTCGTCGTCTGATCGCCCTTCAAATTCAATCTACTACGCGGGACGCCTCTTGGGGAGATTCGGCGGGCCGAGCCGCTTCAATGCGCGCGATGGGGAGATTCTAAACTCCCCGCCGCGTCGGCGCGTCGAAGCGATTCGCTCGAACGGGGAGAATCGCTCGCCGCATCCCGCGACGCGATCGGAACAAGGCTTTCAATATCAATCTCAAGCCCTTTCGTATTCCCCATCACATCGCGAATATAACGCTTGGGATAGCCGAGCTTCCGATCGGTCGTGAGCCGAAGAACCGCCGACGAACCCTTCGGTTGACCAAAAGGACGCTCGGCGCTCAACTGATCAAGCTCCTCTTCCAGCATCAAAAATAGACCGTCGACGCCGTACGCCGACCGATCGCCGGGACGCATCTCGCGCGCCGAACCATCCGGGGCGATCCCGTCGATGCGTTTCACCTCGCCGCCTCGCACCGTCACACGATAACGCGCATTGCGTATCCCCGAACACGACCAAACAAGATCGTAATCGCGAATCCCCGCGCGCTTCCACACGGATCGAGCCGATTGGATCGCCTCGCGCGTCAGGTTCTCACCCCCGCCGCAACCCGCCATCCCCAAAGATGAAATGATCGCGGCGAACACGACCCGACGGATTTTGATCGCTTTTCGATTTTCCATGAAGTTATTCTAAGGGCGAAGAGTTCCGCCGGCCACCGGTCGGCCGAATTTAAACGTGCTTATCAACCCAAATTCTTGCGTGATGATATCACAATGCACGACGCGAACGCGATCGATCCCCTCACGCTCGTTCGGCCTCGCCGCGCGATCCTGGGAATGTCCGCGGTCTACCTGCCGTTCTCGGATGAATCGGGATCGATCGATTTCGGCGGCTTCCGTAACCTCCTCGAACGGACGCATCGAGCGGGCCTCGTCCCCGCGGTCAACATGGATACGGGTTCGGTTCATCTGCTCGACGATCCGACCAAAAAAAAGGTCCTCGACCTCACCCGCTCGACGCTTGGAGGCGCCCCGTTCATAGCCGGAGCCTTCGTTCGCGATCGACCCGGAGACCCTCTCGACCTCGACCGTTACCGGGCCGAAATCGAAACGATCGTCGATCACGGAGGAACGCCGATCGTCTTCCAATCGTACGGACTCGTCGAACGATCCAGTGATGAAATTATCGATGCTTATCAAACGATCGGCGACTTTTGCGATCGCTTCTTCGCCTTTGAATTAGGCCCGCAATTCGCCCCCTTCGGACGCATCTACGATCTGGAAACGTACGCCGCGCTCCTCGATATCCCCGCCTGCCAGGGCGCCAAGCATTCGTCGCTCGATCGCTCGCTCGAATGGCGCCGGATCGCCCTTCGCGATTCCCGCCGTCCCGCGTTCCACGTTCTCACGGGAAACGATCTAGCGATCGACATGGTTATGTATGGAAGTGATTACCTGTTGGGATTGAGCACGTTCGCTCCCGAGGCGTTCGCCGTCCGCGACCGTTACTGGAAAGAAGGCGATGCGGCGTTTTACGAGATCAACGACGTTCTTCAATATCTGGGCGCGTTCGCGTTTCGCCCTCCCGTCCCCGCGTATCGCCATTCGGCGGCGATGTTTCTTAAGCTGACGCACAGGCTCGACGCCGATCACGCGCATCCCAGGGCGCACCGTCGGCCCGATTCCGACCGCGAGATTCTGGCGTCGATCGCCGCTCGACTCGCCGAAATCATGGGAATCGATCGCTAATATGAGTGAAATCCGACGCATGGCGACTCTCCGCACCGTCGCCGAATTCCGCGAACACGTTCGATCGCTCGGAGTCGATATCCCGCTCGACGACTCGCTCCAACCGGGCGCCTCCGACCCGCTGGCGCAACCGTATCGCCTGGGAGATCGGACGATCGGCAACCGTTTCGCTGTTCTCCCCATGGAAGGATGGGACGCGACCGCCGAAGGCTTGCCGAGCGACCGCACCTTCCGTCGCTGGAAACGCTTCGGAGCGAGCGGCGCCAAGCTGATTTGGGGGGGAGAAGCCGTCGCCGTCCGCGAAGACGGCAGGGCGAGCCCCAACGAACTCCTCATCAACGACGCCAATCTGTCCGGGATCGAAGCCCTCCGAACGGCGCTCGTTAACGAGCACCGCGACCGTTTCGGCTCAACCGAAAGCCTTTATATCGGCCTGCAACTCACGCATTCGGGACGCTACTCGAAACCGCACGATCACAATCGACCAGAGCCCAAAATCGTCTATCGTCACCCGATTCTCGACCGTCGCCTTAAACTCGCCGACGATTACCCGCTCGTCACCGACGACGACCTCAAACGCTTGACGGTCCGCTTCGTCGATGCCGCCAAGCTCGCCTTCAAAGCGGGATATGATTTTGTCGACATCAAACAATGTCATTCTTATTTAGGACATGAACTCTTATCCGCGGTCGATCGCCCCGGCGAATACGGCGGTTCCTTTGAAAATCGCACGCGGTTCGCGCGGAACGTGATCGAGGGCGTTCGCTCCGAGGCGCCGGGGCTCAAAATCGGCGTCCGGCTCAACGCCGCGGATTGGCGCCCGTTCAAACCCGGCGACGACGGTCGCGGAATCCCCGAGCCTTGGCCCTTGGAAAGCGCTCAAACTCAGGCCGATCGAGGCGAATCCCCCCCCTACCCTTACGCGTTCGGCGGCGACGGAACGGGGCTGGGAATCGACCTCGCCGAACCGATTCGACTGATCGATCAATTCCACGCGTGGGGCGTCGAACTCCTCTGTGTCACGCTCGGGAGCCCGTATTACAACCCCCATTTCCTCAGGCCCGCGCTCTTCCCGCCGACCGACGGCTACAAACCTCCCGAGGATCCCTTGGTCGGAGTCGCCAGGCACATCGCGATCACCGCGCTGCTCAAAAAAAGACGCCCCGAACTCGCGTTTGTCGGATCGGGATATTCGTATTTACAGGAGCGTCTCGCCGAGGTCGGCCGAACCGTCGCGGCGCGAGGAATGGCCGATTTTATCGGCGTGGGGCGAATGGCGCTTTCTTATCCCGAACTTCCCGCCGACGCCCTCGCCGGCCGCGCGTTTGATCGTAAGCGCGTTTGTCGCACCTTCAGCGACTGCACTTCGTCTCCGCGCAATGGACTCGCCTCGGGATGTTACCCGCTCGACCCGTTCTATAAAAACCTCGCCGAGGCCGACGAATTGAAACGCAGAAAATCGTTATGGAATGAGAATAAAGGTAAGTAATTATTATATCACATGTATCGTCTCGTTCGCTTGACTCGGCGGCTCGGCTCGATTACGCTTTCGACTCGCGGGAACTTCTCGAAATAATGTCGTCTTGGATTCGATTTCGGTTGAAATCGACGAAAGCCGCGGGGCGCGCGATCAACATGCTGAAACGGACTTGCACGTGCGGTGAATTGACCAAAAGCGACGTCGGCCGCGAGGTCGCGCTCAACGGCTGGGTGGACGCGTACCGCGATTTCGGCGGACTCGTGTTCATCGATTTGCGCGACCGTTTCGGGATCACTCAGGTCGTCTTCGAGCCCTCCGCGGGCGCCGAACTGCAGGCCCGCGCTCGCGAGCTCCGCGCCGAATACGTCGTCGGAGTGCGCGGTACGGTCGCCGAACGGCTCCCCGGCAAAGAAAACCCCAATCTAGCCACCGGCCAAATCGAACTCCGCGCAGCCGAACTCGTCGTCTTCAACGAATCGGTCACCCCCCCGTTCGAGATCCAGGGCCCCGAACCGAACGAGGAACTTCGGCTCACATACCGTTATCTCGACCTTCGCAGGCCGTCGGTCCAACGCGTTTTCCTCCTCCGCCATCGCATGCTCCAATCTATGCGCAATTCGATGTCGGATATGGGGTTCGTCGAGGTCGAAACGCCGATGCTGGGCCGCAGCACCCCCGAGGGGGCGCGCGATTTTCTCGTCCCCAGCCGCGTCCACGCGGGGCGGTTTTACGCGCTTCCGCAATCTCCTCAATTATACAAGCAGATCTTGATGGTCGCGGGTTACGATCGGTATTTCCAGATCGCCCGCTGTTTTCGCGACGAAGACCTCCGCGCCAACCGTCAGCCCGAATTCACCCAGCTCGACGTCGAGATGTCGTTCGTCGAAGACGAAGACGTCATCGCGACGATGGAACGGCTCGTCGTCGCTCTCGCCAAAGAATTCACCGGCGAGGAATTGAATCTTCCTTTGCCCAGATATGCTTATCACGATGTCGTCGAGCGGTATGGATCGGACCGGCCCGACCTGCGCTACGACCTCGAACTCAAAGATCTCGCCGATCTCGCCGCGGCGAGCGAATTCCAGGTGTTTCGTCAGGCGATCGATTCGGGCAAACGCGTTCGCGGTTTCCGCGTTCCCGGCGGGGGCTCAAAGCTGAGTCGCAAAGACCTCGATCAATTAACCGAATACGCCGGCTCGCTGGGGGCGAAAGGCCTCGTTTGGCTCCGCGTCGAGGAATCGACGTTCGCCGGACCCGCCGCCAAATTCCTCCCCGCTCCGCTCCAAACGCAATTCCGCGAACGCTTCGACGCGAAACAAGGGGATCTTCTCCTGATCGTCGCCGATACGCAGGCGGTTACGAACCAGGTTCTCTCGGCGCTTCGATCTCGAGTCGCCGCCGATCTCAAACTTTATGACCCGTCAAAATTCCATTATTCTTGGATTATTCGATTTCCGCTCCTCGCGTGGGACGCCGAGGAGGGGCGCTACGCCGCCGAACATCACCCGTTCACGATGCCTTTGCCCGAGGATCTTCACCTTCTCGACACCGATCCCGCGAAAGTTCGTGCGCAGGCGTATGATCTTGTGATTAATGGAGAGGAAGCCGGCGGCGGGACGATTCGGTGCCACGACCCCAAAATTCAGGCCAAGATCTTTAGCCTGCTCGGTTTAACCCCTGAGCAAGCCGAGGAGAAATTCGGCTTTTTGCTCGGAGCGCTCCGCCACGGCGCGCCGCCTCACGGCGGGATCGCGCTCGGTTTCGACCGCTGGGTGATGCTTTACGCGGGGCTCGAAAACATCCGCGATTGCATCGCCTTCCCCAAAACAGCCCGCGGAACCGATCTGATGACGGGCGCTCCCGGAACCGTCGACGCTCGTCAGATGCGCGAACTCAAACTTCGATTCCTTGAATCCTGATTTTTCGAACGGCGCGTTCGATCGGGCGATCGTCCGACGCTCGGTTGCGACGGCGTTGCCGATTTCACGAATCACGATATAATACGTGCTCACGGCGAGCGAACGAAAACCGACGGCTTGCGCTCAACACCATGATGGACAATCACATGACGCGACGAAAGCGATTGATCGACCGGGGCGTCGCCGCGGTCTGCTTTACGATCCTGGCCGCATCGACCGCATCGGCCCAAAATCAAGCGCCTCCGGGCGATCTCCCCGATCTCGCGACCGCGGTCGCCTTCCCCAACCTGTCGTTCAATCGACCCGTCGCGATGGCGCGAATCCCCGGCGACCGCGAACTGATTTTCGTCGTCGAACAACGCGGCGTGATCGTTTCGTTCCCGAACGATCCGTCGACAACCGATAAACAGGTGATGCTAGATATTCATGAAAGAGTGAACAGTAAAGGCAACGAGGAGGGGCTCCTCGGCCTCGCCTTTCATCCCAAATTCGCCGAAAACGGCGAGTTTTATGTTTATTACTCGGCGATGAACCCGGGACCCAGGCGTTCGATCGTCTCGCGTTTCCGCGCCTCCAAAGACAATCCCCGCAGCGCCTCGGCCGATTCCGAGGAACAAATCTGGGTGTCGAAAGACGATCCGTTCGAGAATCACAACGGCGGATGCGTCGAGTTCGGCCCCGACGGATATTTATACATCAGCCTTGGTGATTCGGGCGCGGCCGACGATCCTTTGACGACGGGCCAGAATCCCAAAGATTGGTTCGGGTCGATCTTGCGAATCGACGTCGATCATCCCGCCAAGGGTAAGAAATACGGAATTCCCGCGGATAATCCGGCCAAACGCTCGCCGAAGTTCAAGGAATGGGCGCCCGAGGTTTATTGCATCGGCCTGAGAAACGTTTGGAAGTTCACGTTCGATCGAGCGACGGGAGCTTGCTGGGCCGGCGACGTCGGCCAAAATATCTGGGAGGAAATCGACGTCATCGTCAACGGAGGCAATTACGGTTGGAGTTATGAAGAATCGTTCCATCCGTTTCATCCCCGTACGAAAGTCGACCGTTCTTCGCCGCTTTTGAAGCCGATCGTCGAATACAAGCACGACGTCGGTCAAAGCGTGACGGGGGGCTATGTTTATCGCGGCGAAAAAATCCCGGCGCTCAAGGGGGCTTACGTTTACGGCGATTTCCAGAGCGGCCGAATCTGGGCTCTCCGCGCCGATAAAGGCAAGCTCACCGCTAACAAAGAGATCGTCGACATCAAGAAGGAACGACCGCTCAACATCGCGGCGTTCGGCGAAGACGCCGACGGCGAGCTTTACATCCTCGCTTTCGACGGCAAGATTCATAAATTCGTCGACCGAAAGTGAGATCTCCGTCGAGATTCACCGGATGCGATCGAGCGTTTCGCGGATCTCCGCGGCGGTCCGCAAACGCTTGATCACCCCATTCCTGATCGCTCGTATATTTCGATCTTAATATTCTAATCGATCTTCACAAGATTGAGCGACGATCGATCGTCGGATTAAAAAAATTGAACGGGAGATTTTGGAATTCGTCGGGCGATAAAACCCCCGGTGATAAATCCAAGATCTCCCTGATCAATTCGATATGAATCTCATCGCGCCGAGTTTTTTCTCTCAATCACTCGGCTTTGATTTCCCGATCGCATCGATTCGATAAAAGCTTCAAACCGCGATCGTCGCGTTACAGAACGAGCGGCGATCGTTTGGCCGCGGCCTCCTCCATGAAAAATCGGCTCCGCTCCGCGGCCTCGTGCGGGTCGTGCACCACCCCCTCGAGCGCGAGCGCGTCGGAAAATAATTGCAAACCGCATCGTTTGATAAATTCATCGTGATCGGGATTCGCCGAAAGCCTCGCGAGCCGTTCGATCAACGGCGCCGAGGGGTTGATCTCGAAAATTTGCGTCGAGATCTTCACCTGCTGATTTGTCGCTCGCAACATCCGCTCGAGCCGCGAACTCATCGCCCCCTCGGCGTCGACGAGCCGGCAGGCGCTTTCGATCAGCCGCTTCGACGCTCGAACCTCGCGCACCTGATCCCCCAAAGCCGATCGAAACAGCTCGAGCAACCTCCCAAAACCGCCGGGTTCTTTCGTCGGCTCGGGCTCGCTCTCGTCCCCCGATCGCGGCGGCAGCTCGACGTCGGCGGCGTCGATCGACTTCAAATCTTTGTCGCCGAATCGCCTCAATTCGACCATCACGACTTCGTCGACCGGAGCGTCGAGCAAAAGAACCTCGATCCCACGCCTCAAAAAAATCTCGAGCGCGGGACTCTTCACGATCGTCGCGCGATTGAATCCGCACGCATAATAAATCTGCTTTTGACCCTCCTCGCATCGACTTACATAATCGCCGAGCGAAGTAAGCTGATCCGAATGCGTCGACGGGAATCGAAGGAGCGGAGCGATCCGATCGCGTTTGAAAAAATCGACGATCGCCCCCTCTTTGAGGAACGACCCGAATTCGTCGTAAAACGCCTTGTATTCGTCGGGTTGATCCGCCGCGATTCGATCGAGCCGATCGAAAATCGCCTTGACGAGCGAATCGCGAATCTTACGAATCAACGTATCGTTTTGCAAAGTCTCGCGCGAAACGTTGAGCGGCAAATCCTCGGAATCGACGAGACCGCGGAGAAATCGGAAATACTCGGGCAAAAGATCGCGGCACTCGCGCTCCACCAAAATCCGCTTGGCGCATAAACTAAGCCCGTGCTCCGACCGCCCCAGCCCGAACTTCTCGATGTTCGTCGGCGGACAATAAATCACGGCGCGAAATTGAATCGGCGAATCCACAGCCAAATGAATATACCATAAAGGCTTTTCGTCGGTATGATGCGTGAGATGTTGATAAAACTTCTCATGCTGTTCCGAAGTCACCTGATTTTTGGGCTCGACCCAGATCGGCTTTTGATCGTTGACGATCGCCCCGCCGATCCGAATCGGGTACGAGATGAAACTCGAATACGACCGAATCGCCTCCCTGATCTTCGACTCCTCGGCGTACTCCTTGGCGTCGTCCTTCAAATGCAGAACGATCTCGGTTCCTCGAGCGAACGGAGTCTCGATCGGAACGACCTGGAAAACGCCCGTACCGTCCGATTCCCATTCGTTCGCCTGTTCATCCTGGTAACTTTTTGAACGTACCCGCACGCGATCGGCGATCATAAACGCCGCGTAAAACCCGACGCCGAACTGTCCGATCAACGACACGTCCTTTTTGGCGTCCTCGGCCAAATTCCGTAAAAATTCGAGCGAGCCGCTCTTGGCGATCGTTCCAAGATGCGAAACGAGTTCGTCGCGCGTCATGCCGATCCCGTCGTCTCGAATCACCAATTCGTTCGAGTCGGGACGCGGCTCGATCGTGATCCCAAGCTCGCCTATGTCGCGAAATTCCTGGTTCGTGAGCGCCAAAAAACGCATCTTGTCGAGCGCGTCGGAAGCGTTCGATACAAGCTCGCGAATCGCGACGTCGCGACTCTGATAAAGCGAATGCGCCAGCAAATTCAAAAGCTGCTTGATCTCGGCTTGAAACGTGTACTCTCGCTTCTCCGCGATCGCTGTCATACCACCCTCGAATCAATAAACCGTTGAAACTTATCGCCCACAATTCCGCCGATCAATCGACGCGAACGCCTTAATCGCATCCGCGACATGATACGCCATTATGAGAACGATCGTCGCTCGAAAAAAGATCAACTCGAAGCCCGATCGCCTCCCGCCGGATCGCGTCATCGCCGCTTCGCGACGCTCCGTCCGATCGCTCACAAAGAGTGATCGCCCGGTTGGACTGGTGAATCGAACCGCGATCGATTCTAATCGCTCCATCAAGACGAGCGACGACGGGCGCAAACGCCGCGACACTCGCCGTCTTTTTGTGTCCAACGCGAGGAACGGGCGCGAGCCCTGGAGAACGTCGATGCAGGATGAATTGAAGCGCGAAGCGCGGAACGTGATCGATCGAATCGTCCATCTTCGAGACTCTCTTTGACTTGGGCGACAAAGAGATTCGCCGCGCCGAGCTCAACGACGAAATGACCAAACCGACGTTCTGGAACGATCAGGATCAAGCCAAAGAGACGATCCAGGAGCTGAAAAACCTCAACGCCGTCCTCAAGCCGTTCGAAGAACTCGGCCGCCAGGCCGACGACCTCCAGGCTCTCATCGAACTCGGCGACGAAGCGGGCGATTCCGAATTCGACGACGAAATCCGTCGCGCCACCAAAAAAGCGAACGACGATTTCGAGGCGTTCGAACTGCGCTCGATGCTTTCAGGCCCCAACGATCACTGCAACGCCTTCCTCACCATCCACGCCGGCGCCGGCGGAACCGAGGCGTGCGATTGGGCCGAAATGCTCTTACGCATGTACGCGATGTGGTGCGAATCGAAGGGATACACCGCCGAGGTGATCGACCGCGAAGAGGGAGGCGCGGCCGGAATCCAGGCCGGAACGCTCAAAATCAAGGGCGAGTACGCCTACGGCTACCTCAGGGGCGAAACGGGCGTTCATCGCCTCGTTCGCATCAGCCCGTACGACGCCGCGGGACGACGCCAAACTTCGTTCGCTTCGGTCGAGGTCCTTCCCGAAATCGACGATTCGATCGATATCGAATTGCGCGACGACGAGCTCAAACGAGACGTCTTCCGCAGCGGCGGTCCCGGCGGCCAACATCAAAACAAAACCGAATCGGGCGTACGATATACGCATATCCCCACGGGCGTTTCGGCCGAGTCGCGGAGCGAACGATCGCAGCATAAAAACGACGCCAACGCGCTCGCCATGCTCAAATCGAAGCTCATCCGCATCGAGGAGCAAAAACGAGAGGCCGAATACGCCAAGGTGTACGACGAAAAAGGAGAGATCAGCTTCGGCAGCCAAATCCGCTCGTACGTCCTCCAACCGTATCAGATCGTCAAAGACCTGCGCACCGATTTCGAGACGGGAAACCCCCGCGCCGTCCTCGACGGCGATCTCGACGGCTTTATCAACGCATACCTGCGTATGAAACTCGCCAAGGGCGAGGTCAAGGCGAAATAACCCCGATCACGTTCGACAGCGAGGAGTCGTTCGCCGCGGCGGACCGCGATCTCAAAGATGACCCGAACTGAAGAAACGACCGTTCCCCCGATCGACCGTGTCGCGACCTCGCGATTCGCGGTCGATCTCGCCTTCCGGAACGATCGCTACATCCACGAGATCGCCCTCCTCGATTCGACCGAACGAATCGTCGTCGCTCGTTCCGCCGAACCCTCCGCGAACCTCGCCGCGCACGAAAGCTCGAATCGACCCGAAAACCAAGGCGCCGAAGTCCCCGTTCATCAAGAAGCGCATTTTCCCCGATCCAACCCCGGCCGAACCGCGCTCCTCGTGGGACAATCGGGCGTTCATCACTATTCGTTATCAATTCATCTAAGTGAAGACGACGATCGACGCCGGGCTCGGATCGAGTTCGATCACGCCGATCGGCTCGCCCGCATCCCGACCGAAGGAATCCGAGACCTCTCGGTTCTTTATTTCATCAATCTGCCGATCGTCGACGCGACCGATGTCGAAACCGAACGCGTTCGCTGGATCACCCGCGAACCCTCGGGCTTGCTGACGATCGAGACGCTCCGCGAAGCCGATCGACCGACGCGAATCGTCGTCGCCGAGGCCGGCCGCCGCGGCGCGTGGATCGAGATCGCGCCCGGCGCGACGTCCGAATTCACCCGCCGTTGCCGCTACGCATGGACATGGGAAGAAGCTTAAGATTCTTTAGTCCCTTGATATAGGAACCTTTGATGAACAACCTTAACGACGATCGATCGCTTTCAACGGTCGACCCCGAGGTTCGCGCCGCGATCGACGCCGAGGAGCTCCGACAGCACGGCGAGCTCGAATTGATCGCCTCCGAAAATTACACGAGCGTCGCGGTGCTCGAGGCCGTCGGCTCGGTCCTCACCAACAAATACGCCGAGGGTCTTCCAGGCAAACGTTATTACGGCGGATGTGAACATGTCGATCAGGTCGAAAGGCTCGCGATCGACCGCGTCAAAAAAATCTTCGGTTCCGATCACGCGAACGTGCAACCCCACTCGGGAGCGAACGCGAACCAATCGGTCTACTTCGCCTCGATCGAAATCGGCGACACCGTCCTCGCGATGGACCTCGCGCAAGGCGGACACCTCACCCACGGCATGAAGCTCAACTTCTCGGGCCGGTGGTACAACACCGTCGGCTACGGCCTCGACCCCAAAACCGAACGTATCGATTACGCCAAAATTCGCGAATTGGCGCGTGAACATAAACCTAAACTCTTGCTTGCCGGCGCAAGCGCGTATTCAAGGATCATCGATTTCGACGCGATGGCCGAGATCGCCCGCGAGATCGGCGCGGTCTTCTTCGTCGATATGGCGCACATCGCCGGGCTCGTCGCCGCGGGGCTGCACCCCAACCCCGTTCCCGTCGCCGATTTCGTTTCGTCGACGACGCACAAAACCCTCCGAGGCCCGCGCGGAGGGATCGTCCTGTGCAAAGAATCGTGGGCCAAAAAGCTCGATTCCGCGGTCTTCCCGGGCCTCCAGGGAGGACCCCTCATGCACGTGATCGCCGGCAAAGCCGTCTGCTTCGGCGAGGCGCTCCGCCCCTCGTTCCGCGACTACGCGCATCAAACGATTGAAAACGCCAAAACGCTCTCAGATTCTTTGATGAGCGCCGGCTTTCGCGTCGTCTCGGGTGGAACCGACAACCATCTGATCCTGGTCGATATGGCGTCGAAAGGTTTAACCGGCAAAATCGCCGAGTCCGCGCTCGGCCGCGCCGGAATCACCGTCAATAAAAACCTCATCCCTTTCGACAAGCGCAAACCGATGGATCCGAGCGGAGTACGCATGGGCACGCCCGCTCTCACCACCCGAGGAATGCGCCAAGACGCGATCCGCAAGGTCGCCGCTTGGATCGTCGAAATCCTCGCCAAGCCCGACGACGAATCGCTCGCACGCCGCGTTAAAGCCGAAATCGCCGAGTTCGTCGTCGATTACCCGGTGCCGGGAGTCGCCCGCTTCGACCGCTCACCGACGCTCGCCGTCTCGGTTTAACGGCAAACGCGCTCGCGCGATCGCTTGCCGATCGCGCACGCGATACGCGGCGAGCCTTCCCTCGCGATGAACAAGCTCGAGCGGGATATCCGCTGAAGAACCGTCTTTAAGAAAATTCGACCCCGCGACGACGTACAGCGCCCCCTCGTCGCGCGCCAGCTCGGCGAGCCGATCGACGCCGAGTCGATCATAACCGTGTTCGAGCGCGTATCGATCTTTAATATATGCATGTGCAAAATCGTCAATCGATCCATGAAATCCCACGTGTTTTTTATAACGATCAAACCAATCGGCGAGTCCCGCGGCGTGATACGGGCTCGCCGCCCTATTGAACGCGACCGACCTTCGCGACCAAAGCCGAAACGTCTTATCGCCGGGAGGTACGACGAACAGCGCCGCGGGATCGGTGTGCGACCGACACCAAACCGCGAGCCGCTCCGAATCGTTCTTGGGGATCTCGACAAACCGAGCACGCTCGACGACCGCGCCCAAGACCCTTTTCCCCAAACCTTCGCGAGCGATCGGCGCGACCTCGATCAAAAAAGCCGCGATCGGAAACGCCCAACACGCCGCTGCGAAGATCGCCAATCGTCGACGATTCATCTTGAATGATGTGTACTCTTGAATTATAGAAACGACGACCGCTCCGACGATCGCTGCGATCAACCGCCAATGTCCCGATTGCGTGTCGTGACGCGATAAGAAAGTAAGACCGTAAATCAAGACCGCTGAAGATACGAGAACATTTAAGTTTTCGTATGTTTTACTAAAGTGAACGATAACACTCGAAGCGGTTCGCGTCGGTTCTAAAATACCCTCGTTTTGTCGGTTTGAGTGCGTCAGAATGGGATTCGCATGACCGCTCTTCATACCAACCCGACGCGCGAGCGAGGGCTCACTCCGCAAAACCTCGAACATTCGCGAGGCGAATTCCGATCCGATCCGGACGGGAAATCGTTCGATCAGAATCGCCGTCGTCTCGAACGCCGTCGCGACGACGAGCGCCCAATCACCCGTCAATCCGATCACGATCGTCGCCCCCCTCACGCGGTCGAAGATCGTCGGTCGCATCCACAAGCGAAAAACATGATCGGCGATGAACACGAGAGCGAGCCCTCGAGCGATCGTCGCGACGCGGAACGGCTGAAAGAGGATGAATCGCGGGATTTGGTCGATCGCGACAAGCCGCCACGCGATCGCGAGCCCAGACCACGTGATCGCGAGGATCAACCCCAGCCGGAATCGCGCCATGTTTCGCGATCGATTCGAGCTCGATTCGTTTTGATCCCTTCTTGGAACCCCCGCCGCGATCGCGACGACCGCGAGAATCGCGTAACAAAACCACGCCGACACCTGAGGCGTTCGCCACAAACCGGGCGTCATATGCTGAGGACTCTGAATGTATCCCGCGATCAAAATCAACTCGCGCTCGGAAAGCCCGTCGAAAACAATCTTCGATTGGTGCGGAAGCCGAGCGAACGCGGGAGCGAGCGATAAAAGCGTGAGCACGAACCCCGTCGCCGAGGCTCGGCGGTCGACGCCGCATCGATCACCCACTAGAAAAAGGCATGCGTAAGTCGCGACGACCAGCGGGCCGATCTGTAATCCCAACGAAGGATGAACAAAGTAGATGATAAAAATAAAAACAGGCGTGAGATATTGATGATACGTTATTTTTTTAACGATCGAGCCGAGCGCGATCCAACCGATTGCGAACGCGATCAAACGATCGAGAAGGATCGGCTCGAAGAGGTGGTTCGTGCCGATATCCCCAGCCTTGGCCAAAAGCGTGAGGATGAACGCGAGCAACGCCGGCGCGGTTCCGCGGGGAATCGCGGGATCGTCTCGATCGTTCTCGATCGATCGATCGCCGAGACGCGGATCGATTTCCGAAGCCGATTGTTGATCGTCTTGCCCCGCCGAGGCGAGCATCGCCATGCCGACCGCCGCGAGCGCGAACGCGACCGCGAATACGCCGAAGAGCGTCGCCTCGAGGCCGACGATTCGATAACCCCCGTTGAGGATCGCGAGATAACCCGCGTGGGGATTGAACGCTTCGAGCGCGTTGACGAACGGATCGACCCGATAAATCGCCCGATTTTGGGATCGTAGCAAGAGCGGAAGACGATACGCCTGATCCCCTTCCAGGCTCTTATAGCCCGCGAGGCTCAGGTAAAGCCCGAAGACGATCGCGATCGCCCCGGCCCGTCGCGCGTAAAAACTTCTCCCCTTCATAAACCCGCCCCGATCCTGGGGAATCCAGGCGATCGATCCTCGATCGCCCGCGATCCGAATTTTGGCTGAAATGATCGGTTCGGTCAACGCGAGCTTGCAGTGTCGAATTCCAATTTATTATATTATATACACAATAGATCCAATATCTGATTCAATCCAGGACTAAACGTCGGATCGTACGACTTGCTTAATCGGAATGGCTTTTATAGCTTCTTTTCGTCGAACAAACGACACGATAAAAAAATCGGGATCGTTCTTTGACTATCCCACCCGTAACGGATCGATTCGATATGGATCAAACAGATTCCCTCTCATCAAAAAGCGTCCGCTCTTGGCTCGATTGCATCATTCTTGGATTAACCTATTATTACTTAACGTCGCTAATTGTGGCGCTCGGATTCCTATTTGGAGGCGATTTGATCAACCCCGCGGGAACTACCGGGCATCGCTTTGGAGACACGAGCGAAACCTACGCGAATTGGGACGGCCAGTGGTATGTATCGATCGCGACACGAGGATATCATTATGAACCTGAAAGACATTCAAGCGTCGCATTCTTTCCGGCATATCCCCTGATTGGAGGTTTACTCTCGCGGGTAACCGGTCTCAAGCCCGATTTGAGTCTTCTTATTCTGTCAAACGCATCGTTTCTCGCGGCGATGATTCTGACCGCGAGGTACGTCTCGTCGACGAGGCCCGACGAAGATCCGAGACTCGCCCATTTCGTTTTACTTTCGATGGGGCTCACTCCGACTTCCTTTTTCTTTCGTGTCGCGTATTCCGAAGGATTATTCCTGGCGCTCCTGATGCTGGTTCTCTATGGATTACATCGTAGCGCTCGCCCGACCATGATTGCGTTCTTCGTCGGTCTCGCGACCGCGACTCGACCGCTAGGAGTCGCTCTGATCCCCTCAATCGCCATCCATGAGTGGAAAAGAAGAACCGGGATTCGATCGTTCGCCCTCCGAATGCTTTTCCTTATTCCCTTATCATCGTGGGGTATCCTCGCCTATATGGGCTATCTCTATGTTCAATACAAAGATCCGATCGCATTCGCTCACGCTCAAAAGATATGGCGATTAAGACCCGAATCCTCATTGATGGATCGAGCCGTCTCGCTGATCGCACTCGAACCGATTCGAGCGATCTACGATTCGAACAACCGCTTTCATTGGGAGAAGATTTCTCGAACCTCGAACCCGATCCTCACCTTACGATCGGTCGATTCCTGCTATTTTTTAGCGGCGGGAGCGCTCATCGTCTACGGCGCGATCAAGCGTCGCCTGAGCTCGCACGAGGTCGTCGTCTCCGCCCTGCTCTTGTTAATCCCTTATGGAACCATCGGTTATGAACAATACATGCAAAGCATGGCGAGATACTCCACCACCGCCATGCCGATCTATATGGTTCTTGGATTGATATTAATTCGCACGCCGATTCCTGTTCTCGCTTTCCTCACGGCGATCAGCGGCTTCCTCCTGGGTATCGATACGGCTTTGTTCTCGGCTTGGTTCTTATTGATCTGAATGGTCGACGATCAGACGGGCGCCATGGTATCAATTGTGTTCGCCGGGAAATCGATAATAATCGGATTCGATCGAGATCGACTCGGTGAATTGTTCAAAATTATGGAGCAACGTCTCGGCTTCGGTCTTCATTACCCCATGTAATGCAATGAGATACGACGACCCATAAAACTTTACGGAATCACGACGGTTTTCCATTTTTGGTTATTGACGGCGGAGGGGGGGGGGGTATGATTCGAAAGTCTTGCTTACATCGGACAGAAGCAAGCGGGTCGTCACGATTCATCAGAGGATGACACACCATGAGAAGATTGATCATTCAGTTTCTTCCGGCTTGCCTGGCGATTATTGCTATGGCTATTTGTACTGGAAGAGAGTTTCAACCAAGAATCGTTGGAAGCACCGAGGCGATGAAGATTTTCGGTAGCCAAACTCAATGCAGGAACCCTTATACCTGCGATTTCTGCTCTTCAAGTTGCGGAATCACGAAGCGTTATCCCAATTGCCCGAAGGCGGGAAACGGTTATGATACTTCGCAAGTCTCATGCGTCGAAGGCTCCAATTGTATGTATTTAGCTACCTCCGGCGCTGGTTGTGGAACCACAGAATGATCTCAATCTGATTCAAACATAGATCTCCTGGTTGACGGCAAATCAAACAGGAGATCTTTTACATTCAGAAAATGATATATCTGAAGGGGATGCAAATGCGATTTTCTAAGCATCAGATTGCGAATATTAAAATGTTATTGATAATGGCTTTGATAATTCTTGACTCGGGGTTCAAAATTACGACTCACCTTATATATGCTTTTGATTCGGTTCAAGAAAATGATTGGAGAATGGATTGGCAAAAACCTAATTTTTGTGGAGTGAATTGTCTCTATTTTTTCTTGAAATTGAACAGAGTTGATTTGGAATATAATGAACTTTGTAAGAATGTTACGGTTGATATCAACGGCACATCGATGGACCAGTTACGCAAGATATCGAACGAATTCCATTGCCCGGCGATTGTAATCAAGTCGAATCCGAACGAATTAATGAATGTCAAACTTCCAGCGATCGCGCATCTAAGCAATGGAGAATCGAACGGTCATTACGTTGTTATTGTTTCGATCGAGAGGGACGCTGACGGAAGCGAAACGATTAAATATATCGACGGAACGGAATGTCGCTTGATGGAACAGGAGGCGGGGATCTTTTATCGATCCTGGTCGTCGTATCTTCTGATTAAAGATCGAGCGCGCTTCGAATCGTATCTGGACGCGTCGCTGATTCCCATGATCGTATTAACGATCGTGATGAACCTGATTCTTTTAGGACGTAATCGATGGAAAATGTCTCGATAGCATCGAAGAACAGTTTTCGCGAAGTTTCCTCGATAAGAGGATTTTCTCGAATTCGATTATTCGTCGTCGATTCGAGAAGAACTATCGTTTCCGCTCTATTTGTTTTTGTAATCGTTTTCATCGTCTCCATGTCCATCCTTGTTAAACATTATGAAAGTCGTGATTATTCATCAGTGGATAAACTGAGCAAAAAAATCGTTCGGAACGGCGATACCAAAAACTTATCTCATCTGGTTGATGATCGACGAGTCGTTTCATCCATCAAAAAACTCGAGCCGTATTTTGAATACCGACGAGTACCGGATCTACTTCATGCGCTCGAGCTATGGGGAGCATTCACCGATTTCCAGGGTCCCGCGCCGTTTTCGGCGCCTGAGGGTTTGAAGCCGATTCAAAGCGATGAAATGGTTCGATTTCTCCTCGACGAAAAGCAATATCATCGTCGATATCTTAATGTTAGGCTTATCGAAGAATCCCCCTTCGGATTGACGGTGAGGGTCGGACAAGATCCATGGTTATCGCCTCACGTGGATAATCTTCTTTCTGTATTTGGTGAGATCGGATTTTCACTCGATTCGGAAATCGAGATTGGAGACAAAAAATATCAAGCATCACAACTTTTATCTGACGCGACGGCTCGATTCGATCCCGCCCAAGAGATCGAATTTACAACTGTGGCTTTCTGTCACTATCTACCTCCTGGAAAAGAATGGAGCGATCGCTTTGGTCGAAAACACGACTTCAATGAATTGGCTTCGATACTGGTCGATCGAAAGCTCGGTTCCGGCTGTTGTTACGGCACGCACATGATGTACGCCGCGGCGAAATTATTGATCGCCGATCAGAAATCAACTTTGATATCTTCATCAGCCCGAATCAAGCTACATAGTTATTTAAAAGATATAGTCAAGCTGCTCGAATCTTCGCAATCCATCGACGGATCATGGGATAAAAACTGGAGTGGAGAATCGACGTCGCGGCTTACCGAAGAGAAGGTCCTTGAAAAGCTGAGAGCGACGAGCCATCATTTAGAGTGGCTGCTTCTTGTCGACGGAATGATCCAATTCGATCGTGAAAGAGCGAAGCGAGCCGCTCATTTTCTCTTACAGAAACTTGAGCAATGGGATCAATCCAAACTCTCATTGGGGGCGCATTACACGGTTTTGGCCCATGTGGGTCGCTCTCTCTGTTGGGCATGCGGGAAATCGAACGCGTGGGAATTACTCAAATCGGATAAACGATCCGATCCAGAGTTTCATGAGGTTTCGATGCGCAATCATTCGATCAATCAGGAGCAAGTACGATGAATCTTCGGACATCATCAATTCGGTTCATTCTTATCACGATCTCGATCATGTCGGCGGCTCGGTTCGTAAAAGCGGACGATTCACATCCCGCCGAGCTCACGATCGATCAGATCGCCGATGGAGTCTCGAATTATTATCATCGTTTTGATGCGCTGAAAGGCCTGTATATTAAGTATTCAATGACAAGCGAAAACATTTATCCTAAGTCGTTGATCGCATTCGCATGGAATAATGTTCATGGAGAGTATAAAATCAAGGCTTCAAAAAGTTATTATCGGGTCGTCGGCGATCCGGTCGTTAGAAATCTCCGAAAACTGAACAGCGAATTTACTTGGGATAATACGTTATCGTCCTGTATTGAAAACTCATCATTATACAGCATTGACAAATCGATTCAGTATCGCCACGCAATCTATTCATTTTTACTAAGAGCGATGTGTGTTGCTAGAGAAGTCGACATTTATAATGAGTGCGCCCCAATGAGACTCAAAGTCGTAACCGAGGATTACGTTCTGCCGACCGCATTATCGACAAATCGGAATCGTTATCGCGTTTTTGAATCCAAGGAATTTCAAGACGGATCATGGTGCGTCGTCGTAGAACGCGCCGGCTATGATAAGATCTGGATCGATACGGATCATGGATTTTGTATCAAGAGACGCGAATACAGATATCAACCATCAGGAATGATGCGTGAGATATTCAAGTACTTAGATCACAGGGAAATATCCGATCATTTTTTCTTTCCGATGGAAATTCGTCATGATTTATACGAACCTCCCGACGCCGAATCGAACGCCGGAAAAGTTTCTGTACACTTCGTTTTTAAGATAAACGATGCTCATGTGCAGGATTTTGACGACACTGTATTTCAATTATTGAAACCACCGAATAACGCGGCGGTTTACGATGGTCGAAACGATACGAGGTACATTTATCATGAAGATAAACGATCGACTCTGGAAAGAGCGATCGCGGACGCCAGAGTCGCGATGAGTCAAAATACCCCGTGGGGAGTTTTCATCAAGGCTTCTGTCGCCGTTATGCTTATTTTGTCGATGCTATTGGGAATTCGGAAACTGTTGAGGAAAAAGGCATGACCGGCTTATGCGAAATGATTGATCCCGAAGAGAAACGAATTCCTCGATTCCAATCGTTCCGATCGATAGCCGCGATTGCGGTCGCTCTCGTAGCGGGTTTATTTTTTCGCTTGATCAACAATCAAAGAGCGTCGCTTTGGTACGATGAATCCTTTAGTTGGCATCTCTGCCGAATTCCTCTTGATAGAGCTTTCTTCAAAATCTCACACGACGTCCATCCACCGCTCTATTATGTGATCTTAAAATGTTGGATTATGATCTTTGGCGACGATCTTTTTATGATGAGAGGTCTATCGGCTCTCGCCGGAGTCGCTTGTATTCCGGCGACTTGGCTTGTCGTACAATCCGCAAAGCTCGAACCGAACCGATCTCGATCGATAGGTACAATCGCATCAATTATGACGGCGTTCAACGGTTTTGTCGTGTACTATTCGCAACAAACGCGCATGTATTCGGTCACCACGCTCGCTTCGCTTCTTTGCACCGCGTCGTTCCTCTTTTTCATCCGATCACCAAATCGCAAGATCGGACCGCTTCTTTACGCAGTCGGCTGTTCTACAATATTGTATCTACATAATTACGGAATATTACTCATTCTGTCTCATCTCGTCATGGTCTTCATCATGGAATTCAATCGAATCTGGAGGCGGAGAAGCCTCTCTTTTAACGACACGAGGGAGAATGATCGTCTCATCCCCGGAATACTCATCTCGTATTTTCTGATCGCGTTATTCTACGCGCCTTGGCTCCCCTTTTTTTGGTCTCAGATCCGACGAGTCGAGGATTACTATTGGACCCCGGATTGGAGTTGGTGGTTCCCCGTCGATTCGAGCATTCAACTTTTTATGGGATGGATCGATCGATCGGGTAAAAGACTCGTCGGTCCCGAATGCGGGATCGTTGAACGAATCGTATGCATTTCGATCTTTGTTTATATTGTTATTCTATCGATCCGCCGCGATCTCTTCAGTCGAATCATCCTCGCGAGTTTCGCATTGCCGTTGTCGATACTGACGTTAATCTGCGTCGTCGGCCGAAGCTTATGGTTGACTCATCCGCTTCAAATTTTCGCTCCGTATCTCATCATAGCGGTCGCCGACGCGACGACTGATTTTTCGTCCAAGGATCGATCGCTCAAGATCATTCCTCACGCCTCGCTGTTCGCGATGATCCTGACGATCTCGGGTTGCGTTTATCAATATCAATGGAATAATGAACATCGTTTAGACGGTATCAAACGAGCAGCGCATTATATCGATGATCGCAGACTCGATGAAGACTGGATCGTGGTCAATCCTTCGAGGATCCATTATTCGATTCTCTATTATTTAAAGAACCGCGAAAATTATTTTGTTTGCGGTCCTCCGTGGGAGGTTCATCACGGACCGTCGTCTGCGTCGAACGCGAGCGATTATATCCTTCCCGAGGAAAACGAAAGAATCTCTCATGATCGATTCGAGAAAAAAACAAACGGTAGAGTTTGGATCGTCGAATCAAGCGTCCCTAAAACGATTTTCGCGAAGATCCCGGAAAACTGGGAATTGATCGATTCTAAATCTTTCGAAGATTGGGTTCCTCCTTGTGTTTTCGTTCGACTCTATGAGATCCATTCGGTCGAGAATTCGATTTCTTATTTAAAAAACTCAATAGATTCCTTTACGACCCGTTATAAAATAACTACTCAAATCATGAATTGTAAACGAATCTTGAAACAATCGATCGTGAGCGATCGGCGCGGCGATCACGGGGACCGCTTATTCGATCAATTCACTTTTGAAAATGAACCTTATATGAATCATCTATTTTATCATCGTCCTTCAGTATCGGACGACATATCGTCGTCTTACAATTCCTGTCCGCTTGGATACTCCGTGCGCTTATCTTATCCGATCCGGGCGAGAAGATCCTAGACGGTCACTTTTACATTAAAGATAGGGTGAGACGATGAGCGATGAAATTCATAGAACGGATCATAATCCTCTTGGGATCGTTAAATCTAATTTATTCGGATCACAATATGATTCATCGGCCCTTAAAGATCAATATTTATCGAGTCGTTCCGCAGAGGAAAGACGAATCGGCGTTGAAGTTCAAAATTCGATCGTCGAACTCTCACTGATCATCCCGGCTTTCAACGAGTCGTCGAGGCTTCCACCGTTTCTTCAATCGGTTCTCGATCACATGTCGAGTTTATCGCTAGAAGGATTCGAGGTGATCGTCGTCGACGATGGAAGCACCGACTCGACCGCGAATTACGTCTCGACTTTGGCGGAAACTTGGCCTCAGCTTTCGTTGATCCGTCACGATCGAAACCAAGGCAAAGGCGCCGCGGTAAGAACCGGGGTTCTGGCGGCTCGCGGTCGTTTCATACTCTTCGCCGACGCCGACGGCGCCACGCCGATTGAAGACGAAATGAAATTACGAAAAGCGATCGAGACGGGCGCCGATATCGCCGTCGGATCTCGCTTGATCGCCGATAATCTCCATGCGATTCGGAGAAATCGGCTTCGATCTATCGGCGGTCGACTCTATGCGTTCCTTTTGCATCGATTCCTTCGAGTCTCGGTTCAAGATACGCAATGCGGCTTCAAGATGTTCCGAAAAGATGTCGGTGAACGACTTTTTCGTTTATGCGACACCGACGGATTCCTCTTCGACGCACACCTCATCGCGATCGCCGAAGCTCTTCAATTTCGAATCGTCGAGGTCCCCGTCCGGTGGACGGAAATTCCAGGGTCCAAGTTCCGACTCTTCCGAGACACCTGGCGAATGATAGCCGGCCTCTTCGCTTCGAGAACAATCGTCAAACGAGCCGTCGAGATCGACCGTCTTGACTCACATTCGTCGGAGTCGTACCATCGGCGATCGGTCGATGATCGCAAATCCTGACAATCCATAGAAGCGGTTCCAGTCTATCGGAGTATCATCATGATTCCCTTATTGGTTCCATGTCCTGTAACCTATCAGGCTACGCGACGATCGTTTAATTGTCGATCCACTAACCAACGATCCACTTTCGCGTCGGGATTCACATTGATTGAAGTTCTTGTGGTTATCACAATTATTGGAATCCTAATCGCTCTACTTTTACCCGCGGTGCAATCGGCTCGTGAATCGGCTCGACGAGTTCGCTGCCAGAACAACCTCAAGCAGATCGGCCTTGCGCTCAACCAATACGAATCGGTCTTCCGCGTTTACCCTTTCGGAGTCGGCGGAGGCGGACCTCCCGGTTATGAACCGAGGTGGTCGGCTCAAACACAATTCCTTTCCTATCTCGATCAAGGTCTTGTCTTTAACTCGCTCAATTTCAGCGGCGTCCCGTGGATGGTCGATCCCGTCTATTCTCCGATGAACCGGACGGCTCTTACGACGAGCATATCCACGTATCTTTGCCCATCAGATTCGGATTATCCACGAGATCCGCAAGGAATGGCTCCCAACAGCTATCGAGCCAACGCGGGCACGTTACCCGTCAATCTTGAAAACGATTATCCATCGCCTGGAGGTAAAGGTCGTAATAACGGTGTCTTTTGGTTTCAAAGCGCGGTCTCGCCCGCGGCCGTATGGGACGGATTGAGCGAAACCGCGTTCTTTAGTGAGCGTCTCATCGGAGATTTCAACCGATCGGACCCTCTTTTCAATTATTACATCGTTTCAAAAACGGTCTCATCGTGCGCCCAGGCGCAGGCCGATACCCCCGTTTTTCAAGACGCGTATGAGCTTTCGGGTGAACGATGGGCGGACGGAAACATGCTTTATTCCAGGTATCATCATATTCTTACTCCACAATCCAAGAGTTGTTTGCTCGGTTGTCGACAGGATTTCGGGTGTCCGAACGTGATCACCGCGACCAGCCGACATCCATCGGGTGTGAATATGCTGCTCGGCGACGGTTCTGTTAGGTTCGTCAAACAGAGCGTGAACGTCACGATCTGGCAAGGTTTGGGTACAATCAACGGTGGAGAAGTTCTCGACGCGACCCAGTTTTAACATAATGATTCGAGCCTTTTCTCCGAGGATTCGGTGTGTTTCGCACGATCGTCGTTTTATAATCCGCTTTGGAGCGAGCATCAAGTTCATCCTCCGTCGACGACTTGTATGAGCCGGAGACTCCGCGAGATTCAACCCGGCGAGGTTCGGTCGCAATCGACGCTTCGGGTAAACCTCATGATAAAACGTCGCTTGATCTTTGTCTTATTCATCACGTCATTGATCTCGGCGTGCGATTCCTCCGTATCGGCGCGTGAGGACCCTCAACCCGCGAAGCTCTCGATTGATTCCATCGCTCAGGGAGTCGCCGATTATTATCGACAAATCCATGAGCTCAAAGGGCTTCATCTCGTGTACGAGATGGCGGTCGAGAACCGTTTCCCCGGTCAATCGGCCGCGTTCGGATGGATGAATGTAAAAGGCGAACATAAAATTCAAGGAACAAAAAGTTATTACCGAGTGACCGCCGATCCGTTGATAAAGAACTCGTCCGATTTGAACGATACATTCACATGGGACGACCGGATTGGAATGTGGGATATGGACTCAAGATTATTCGATATCGAACCGAACATGTTGCCAAGACACGCAATGTTTGCTTTTCTGTTACAAGCGTTGTATTTTGAACGGGAGATCGACGTAACAAACGACGGTAGCCCGATCGATTATAAAACCAAAACCGACGATTACGCCCTGCCCGTTTGTTTCCTGACCAATAAAGCCTCTTATCGTGTTTTACCAAACCTCGAAGTCGTCGGGGGCGTCGCGTGTCATGTCGTCGAACGACCTGGATATGATAAAATATGGATCGACGCCGAACACGGGTTTTGTCTGATGAAGCGAGAGTTTCGATTTCGACCGTCGGGATCGCTCCGCGAGATCGTCGAATATTCGAATCATCGGCCGATCCGGTCGGGATTATTCTTTCCCAGAGCGATCGTGAAAGATCTTTTTGGACCGCCGGGTAACGCGATCGATTCGGGCAAGGTTTGCTGCCGATTCGTTTTCGATGTCAAGACCGCCGACGAGGAGGAAATCGACGACGCGATCTTCACGAGCCTTAAACCCGCGATCGGACAGGTGATCTGCGACGGCCGAACCCGAACGCGTAGCGTCAGGATGGGGTGGATGGGCGTTCGGATTGCGAAATCATTGCGCTATCTGAAAAGTAAGGGGATCTCTTTCGATCGGTTCGCCTTGCCGAGAGAAATCACGGCGACGATCGCCGTTTTGTTCCTCGCCGTGTCGACGATTTACGCCCGGCGACGCTTCCAAAAACGATCGTCGAAGCCATCCTATAAGATCTAACCATAACATTATAAATGAACATACTTAACTCGGTGATCGCGTTGATCTCAATATCGGGAGCGTACACCACGACGTCACGGGGATTTGATCGACCTCGATCATCCTGGCTCGCGTGTCGGATGATAAATTGATCCCACTCGATAGCTCAACATCAAATTCGGCCGTGCCAAAATGTAGCCCGAACGAGCGAACTCGAACTCGAACACGATCGACTCGCCCCGGCCCGTCGCGCGTAAAAACTTCTCCCCTTCATAAACCCGCCTCGATCCTGGGGAATCCAAGCGATCGATCCCCGATCGCCCGCGATCCGATTTTTGGCTGAAATGATCGGTTCGGTCAACGCGAGCTTCCCATCGGATATTATAATTCATATGTATTATTAATTTATAGAGGTCGGATAACGAATGAGACTCGGCGGTATCAAGGTCGTTCTCAAATCACGAGCATTTTTCGGCTTGATTCTTGATTCTTTGGCTTTTCGTATGCGATATTCAGGGAGTGTTTCGCACGATCGTCGTTTTATAATCCGCTTTGGAGCGAGCATCAAGTTCATCCTCCGTCGACGACTTGTATGAGCCGGAGACTCCGCGAGATTCAACCCGGCGAGGTTCGGTCGCAATCGACGCTTCGGGTAAACCTCATGATAAAACGTCGCTTGATCTTTGTCTTATTCATCACGTCATTGATCTCGGCTTGCGATTCCTCCGTATCGGCGCGTGAGGACCCTCAACCCGCGAAGCTCTCGATCGATTCCATCGCTCAGGGAGTCGCCGATTATTATCGACAAATCCATGAGCTCAAAGGGCTTCATCTCGTGTACGAGATGGCGGTCGAGAACCGTTTCCCCGATCTATCGCCTTCGTTTGCGTGGAAGAACGTAAAAGGTGAGCATAAAATTCAAGGAACGAAAAGTTATTACCGAGTGACCGGGGATCCAGTGAAAAAAATCTTATCCGAGTTGAACGATACATTCACATGGGACGACCGGATTGGAATGTGGGATATAAACTCGCGGTTATTCGATATCGAACCGAAGATGTTGCCAAGACACGCAATGTTTGCTTTTCTGTTACAAGCGTTGTATTTTGAACGTGAGATCGACGTAACAAACGACGGTAGCCCGATCGATTATAAAACCAAAACCGACGATTACGCCCTGCCCGTTTGTTTCCTGACCAATAAAGCCTCTTATCAAGTTTTACCGAACCTCGAAGTCGTGGGGGGCGTCGCGTGTCATGTCGTCGAACGACTTGGATATGATAAAATATGGATCGACGCCGAACACGGGTTTTGTCTGATGAAGCGAGA
>JAJYWB010000005.1:58665-128799 GCA_021791715.1 Planctomycetota bacterium
AATCATCGGCCGATCCGGTCGGGATTATTCTTTCCCAGAGCGATCGTGAAAGATCTTTTTGGACCGCCGGGTAACGCGATCAATTCGGGCAAGGTTTGCTGCCGATTCGTTTTCGATGTCAAGACCGCCGACGAGGAGGAAATCGACGACGCGATCTTCACGAGCCTTAAACCCGCGATCGGAGCGGGGATCTACGACGGCCGAACCCGAACGCGTAGCGTCAGGATGGGGTGGATGGGAGTTCGAATTGCGAAATCATTGCGCTATCTGAAAAGCAAGGGGATCTCTTTCGATCGGTTCGCCTTGTCGAGAGAAATCACGGCGACGATCGCCGTTTTGTTCCTCGCCGCGTCGACGATTTACGCCCGGCGACGCTTCCAAAAACGATCGTCGAAGCCATTGAACAAGATCTAACTGTATAATTGAAAAAATCATGACTACATACACCGATCGCATCGTCGGCGTTAGCGGCGTCCGACCCCTCGACCCCGCGTCCGATGTTTTCGGCTCGCGCAGGGTAGATCCAACCAAAATCGATTAGCTTCTCGCAAAACGGCGATCCACGACGACTCGGCGAGATTTGAGACTCATTCCGGCGCCGAAGACGCGCGAAAAATTCACATGCACAATATTTAGAAGCATAATAAATACATACATCCTCGAATTATGAATTGGTACTGTCGTAAATCGCTCCACTTCCCGGCACGCTCGCCAAACGAGAAATCGAATTCTCAACCTCGATGAAAAACCGCCGCGCGACTCTTATACCGGCGATTTGAACATAATTGCGCACGATATCAACCAGATCTTGACGAGCCTTTTGTCGAAGGAGTCCGACGTTCACGGCGGAATCGATTCGTCAGGTAGTCCCTCGAGCGCATCTCGTTCGACGCCGAGCAACTCTTCATGCGAAATTGGCGTCGATGGACTTTGCAAACCCTCGAGCGGCAAGGATTCGAGATCCAGTTTCGCACGTCGCTTCCTCGCTTCCTGAACCAGATTCCTCAAATAATCGCTCTCGGAGGCGAATCCCTCACAAACAAGCTCGGCTTCGAGAAATTCTTTTAACTCTTCCGATAATGAAATATTTAGAATCGTCATGTTGCAAAACCTCCTTCCCCCCCTCGATTTTGAAACACAAGTCGCATGACGACACGAGGATCCGGTCGACACCGAATAAATTCACGCAATGAACCAATTACATATTATTGATTTCGCACGCGGATCGATTCCATGTCGAATCGGCGGCTATCCGGTCGCTTTTATCCAAACTCATCAACGATTTCCATTCGGAACTTCGCTTTCCAGCTTTTCCAGCTCCTCCCGCATCGCTTTGATCCGACGCTCGATCTCGGGGTCGATCTCGAGATCGGGAGGGTTCTCGGCGCCTGCGCCGGGCTTGTTCGCGCCGGTCACGTCGAGTTCGCGCGACGGCCGATTCTCTCGCCTCGCCGTGCGGTTCGAAGCCGAATCGCCTTCCCCCTCGTTCCGCGCGGGTCGAAGATCGACCCCCTCGCGTCGAACGTAAGAAACAAAATGCGTCACCGGCTCGGACTTCCAGATGCGCTCCGCGGGCCGATACTTGTGCGATAACGCCAACGAATACGATTGAAAAATGTGCTCGTCCGCCCAACTTTCACTTCTCAAATATTTGAGAGCATATTCATCCATCGCCGCGATAAGAAACGCCGCGACGATCGCGCTTTTGGCGAGGCCGAAAAAAAAGCCCGCCGAACGGTCGCCGAACCTCGAATCGGGCGGAACGCCGGGAACGGGAGGTCGACGCGTCACGTTGATCAGCGCGCTCGCCAACGCTCGAATCAACACATAACAAAGAAAAACGGCGCCCCACCAAATCAACTTGTCGAGTACGATCGGGTCGACCGAAGCCAACATCGATTTGATTTTGGGACGCACGAGTTCGCGAATCGGGGTCGCGAGATAAACCGACGCGATCACCCCGCCGATCTGAATCGACTGGGCGAGAAAGCCCTTAAACCAGCCGCGTACTCCTCCGAAGAGGATCATCAGACCAAGCGCGACGTCGAGGCCCATCTCCGCAGTCCCCTTCAAGTTGTCGGTGTAAAATCAACCGCGCCTTATCGTCTATTCGCTCTCGGTGGGCGAATCTTGATCGAAATCTCGAATATCTCATTCTATCGACCAAAACACACCAAAAGCGTGAATGCGACCGCGACACAATCGATTCGACGCCGATCAAACCCGACCCCGAACGCGAAACTGCGAGGTTCGAACGCGGAAAACCCTCGTCACAATCGATAAAGGCCCCCCCGTTTCCAGGAAATTCACCCCGCTCCGAGTTCCGCGAAAACTCGATAATAGGCGGACGCGCGACGATCGACGTTCGAGAGAAACATCCCCTCAAGACACCCCGCACCGGCGCGCGTTCATGAACCCACGCGATCAGAACGCTCGCAGGCCGATCGAAACGTATTTGGTTTCAAGATATGCTTCGAGACCTTCATGTCCGAGCTCTCGCCCCATGCCCGATTCCTTCATCCCGCCGAACGGACATTGGGGAGTCGCGGGAACGGGGTCGTTGATACCGATAATGCCGGCTTCAAGCCCCTCGGCCATACGCGTGGCGACGGTGAGATCGTTCGTAAAAACATACGCCGCGAGGCCGAACGGGGTGTCGTTCGCCGCGGCGATCACGTCGTCGAGCTTGGAGAAATCGATCAAAGGCATCACCGGAGCGAACGGTTCCTCAGACATAATTCGCATTGCTCCGTCGACCTCGCGAATGACCGTCGGCTCGAAAAAGTAGCCCTTGTCGAACCGTTTCGACCGTTCGCCGCCGAGGAGGATCTTCGCCCCCTTGTTTTTGGCGTCGTCGATCAGGCTCGCGGTTTTGGCGAGAGCGCGCTCCTCGAACATCGGACCGACCTGAACGCCGTCCTCCAGACCGTTGCCGATCTTGAGCTTGCGCGCCATCTCGACCGCGGTCTCGGTGAATCGCCTGGCAATCTTCTCATGAACATAAAATCGCGAAGGAGCGATACAAACTTGTCCATTATTGCGGAATTTGCCGATCACGGCGGCCTGCGCCACCTGTTCGACGTCGGCGTCGGGAAAGACGATCAGCGGCGCATGGCCGCCGAGTTCGAGGCTCAATCGTTTGACTCCGTCGGCCGATCGGCGGATCAGTTCTTTGCCGACGGGTGTCGAACCCGTGAAGCTGATCTTGCGGACCGAGGCGTGCGCGAAGAGCGAATCGGCGAACGGAACCGCCGACGAAAGCACCAAATTCGCGACTCCCGGAGGCGCTCCCGCCTCTTGAAGACATTCAAACAACTGAATCAGAACGAGCGGAGTTTGCTCGGCGGGACGAGAAACCACGGTGCAACCGACGGCGAGCGCCGGAGCGATCTTCCGGCTCGGCAACGTGATCGGGAAGTTCCACGGCGTGATCGTCCCCACCACTCCCACGGGATGCTTAATCGCATGATGACGCTTCATCGCGTTCGATTGCGGGATGATTTGACCGTAAGCGCGCTTGCCTTCCTCGGCGAACCACTCGAACGTATCCGCCGCGTGAAGCACCTCGGCCTTGGCCTCGGGAAGCGGCTTGCCTTGCTCGAGAGTGAGCGTGCGAGCCATCCGATCGGCTCGTTCACGCATCAGATCGGCCGTCTTTTTCAGCACCTTGGCGCGGTCGTAAGCCGTAAGCGCGCTCCATTTGGGAAACGCTTTCGTCGCCGCCTCGATTGCGCGATCGGCCTCGGCCCGGCCGCCGTAAGCGACCTTCGCGATCGTCGATTCGTCCGCGGGGTTGATCACGTCGAGCGTTCCCCCGCCGTCGGCGTCGATCCATTCGCCGTTAATGTACATCTTCGTTTGAAAATTCATGCTGATATCAGTTTTTACAGCGGCCATAACGTCGATTCCCGTCGAAAAGTGATCGGAGAGCGCCGAGCCGATGCGACTCGTAAGGCTTCGGCGCTTTCACGATACAACGGAATCGAACGCGATTCAATCAATCTACCCGCGCGGCCACGCGAGAAACGCCGCCAGGATCGCCGCGGCCGATATCGTCCCCAGCCGCAACGCCGTTCGATAAATCAGGAACCGCTTGCGCCTCGACCGTTCATCCGCGCCCCTCGCCTGTTCCGAGGTCGAATCGTCGTAAGCCGATCGCGCCTTTTCGCGCGTCCATCGTTCGACATTCGCGAGCGAATTCATCCCCACAACGTGAGCCAGCCAAAGCACCAGAAAGCCGAACCCCTGCTCCATCCACGAGCGCCATGGAATCGCGGGCAACGCCGGGGCGAACTTTGATGGAAGTACGAGGCGATCGCTCGGTTGATAAACGACGAGATTCGTCGTCGCGATCGCGGTATCGTGATCGTCCGAAACCCTCAGCGTGATCGCGACGGGTTCGGGCGTGGCGCGTGTCGGCGTTCCCTCGATGCACCCCTTTTCGGGATCGAACTTGAGCCCCTTGGGAAGCTCTCCCGCGACCGTCCAACGAGGCTTACCCACGCCTCCGACGGCCGCCGGAGCAAGCACGTAAGGCCTGCCGACGATCGCCTCGGGAAGCCGATCGGGCGTCTTGATTTCAAGCGGCAAAGGCGGATCACCGGGCGTTCGATTCTTCGGGCTCGACCCGTCCGCGAGATCGACCGCCTTGGGAGCGAGCGCCATGATCACCATCGTTAACAACAAGATGAACAAAAGCGCGCCCGTCAGCTTGGTGACGACGACCGCGACGAACGAGTCTTCGCCCGACCCGCCGAATTCGCCGCCTCCAAGCCCTCGTCTCGACCTTCGCATCGCAAACCGTCCCCGTTTCGAATATCCAACAACCGATCACGTCTAATCAATAGATCACTTGATCAAATCCGTCGAACCAAAAGATATGATTGATCAAGCGGCTTTCACTCCGTCGCCGCCGAACGAACGATCGTCGAACATTTTCTTGACGATATTTCGATAAAGCGAATTCCCCTGCTCGATCGAAACCTGCAGCAGGTCGAGCGCGTCTTTCAGGCTGCTGAGCGTGCGGGCGAGCTGTTCCTGCGTGGCCCTGCTCGATTTTTCGAGCGATTGCGCCCACGCGGTCGATAGCGATTCGATCGCGGCGCATGTTCGATCGATTCCGCGCTGGATTTCCGTCAATTGTTCATCGGGCCCCGCGTTCGACGCGAGCGCCGATTCGATCCGTCCCAGGCTCGCCGCCGAGCGTCGCGTCGCCTCGCCCGATTCGGCCAATTCGCGAAGCTCGTCGCCGAGTCCGCCGAACGTCTCGGCGCCGCGGCGGAAGCTCGCGAACGCCTCGGGAAGCGGGCCGATCGATTCGGCGAACCGCTCGATATAAGGACCCATCCCCAGGCCGTCTCCCAACCGAGCGGTCAATCCCTCGATCGCGGCGCGAGAAGTCTCGGCCTGTCCCAGCAACGCCGCCTCGAGAGCCTGGAAGCGAGCGTCGAGAGTCGCCGCGAGATCGGCGAACGATCCCTTCTCGATCGTCTGCAAACTTCCCAATCGCGGCAAAACCTCTTCATCAATAAATCGATCGATCCGCGCCAGCAGCTCCTCGGCGCGACGATGAACAAGCGTTTGCGCCAACATCAGCGCTGCGCTCAGGAACAACGCGAGCAACGTGCTGTCGAACGCGATCTGGAGCGCCGAGGTCACGCTCGTCAGGTTGCTTAAAAAGCCGTCGAGGTCTTTCACCATCGGCAGCACGCGGCTGATGTTCATCAGCGCCTTCGAGATCCCCTCGACCGTGCCGATAAATCCGATCACGGGAAGTAAATACAAAATATATTTGGTGAGAGTGAACCGTCCCGAAGCCTGCTCCTGATCGAGCCCCGAAGCCTCTTGGTTGAGCTGCATGAACTGATCCATCGAGGGCTTGGCGGTTTCGGACTCGGCGTGTCGCGTTAAGTGACGAATCCGAGCGGCGAGCAAGCGGGAATCGTCGGCGGCGATCGTCGCGCCGAGTTTGGCGGATTTGAGCCAACCGGGCGCCTCGTCGAAGGCTTTGTCGTTGCCTCTGAGAAACCTGAGCTCAAGAATTAACGTGACGACGGCCCAAAAGTAGATGCCCGTGCCGACGTACTGCTCCCAACCGCGCTCGAACATGAGCGTCGGGTTTCCGATCATGAGCGCGATCGGAAACATAAAGGCGAGCGCCAGCATCGCCATCGTCACCATATCGGCCCGCCGCGAAGCGTTATGCGTTCCGCGTTTCTCGCTCATGACCCCTCCTTGGAACAAACCTCAAACCGACGAAACGAACCGAGTTTCTGATCAACGTCTTTCGATGAACCCGCGCTATCGCGTCAAACCCGGCTCGATCGAGTCTTTATTTGAAACGCCCCTCGCGATCGAGACGCGCCGGCGCCCTCGCCTCGCGATCGAATCCGCGGACGGCATTGAGCCAAGGAAGTCGATTTCTGGCAAGGTCAATCACGAGGCGATAGCGGATCGAGACGATCGAACAAAAAGGCCGAGTTTGATCGATCCCGATCCGCCGGTCAGGCGAACGATACGATCGCGACCGCGGACTTTTGGTATGATCCGGGTTGTGAGACGAGTCTCGGTTATCCGCGACTCACGCACGAGCGTTACATACGCTTTTTTGCCATTTGATCATGTTTGGAAGATCGCCGATGCTCGCCGAACCCGCTCGCACGCCGTACGACGTTAAGTTCCGCTTTTTGGGCTTCCCTGTGCGGATTCATCCGTTTTTTTGGCTCACCTCGCTTCTGACGTATCGAGCCGGCGGCGGCGATTTAAGACCCGCGTTCATCTGGGCGGGGGTCGTTTTCGTGTCGATCCTGATCCACGAAACGGGTCACGCGCTCGCGGCGCGAGCGTGTCGCGAGCGACCCTGGATCGTACTTCACGGGATGGGGGGCTTGTGCGTCCACGAGGGGCGCTTCCTGACGATCTCCGAGCGGCTCTTGATCTCGTTTTGCGGGCCGGGCGCGGGATTCATCCTCGCCGCGATCGTGTTTCTCTTCGGCTATATCGCGATCGGCGTGCGGCCGCTCGACGTCCTGGCGCTCTACGATATCGGCCCGGGCGACGTCGACGCCGCGTTCGCGAGCTTGAGACGCCTGAATTACGTCGGCAGATTTGTATTTGTTCAGATGATTTGGGTGAACCTATGTTGGGGGCTTGTCAATCTATTACCGATCTGGCCGCTCGACGGCGGGCAGATGTCCGAGGCTCTCTTCGAACGATCGGGGGCGAACGCGCCGATGCGATCGACTCACATCCTTTCGATCGCGACTTCGGCTTTGATGGCGATCGTCGGCTTCGTTCGCAAGGATGAATTTCTGCTTATCTTCTTCCTGATCTTCGCGGCGTACAACTTTTACGTGCTGAGAGCGACCGGCGGATACGGCGGATACCGGACCGAACGCGATCCCGCCGACTGGTGGAAATCGAAGTGACGATCGGCATAATACGCGTCAGGCGAAAATCACGCGTCGCGAACGCCGAGGCGCATTCACCGAGATCGAACCCGATCGGCGCACGAGATCGATCTTGCGAAATTCTTCTTAATATCTATATAGCAAAGGGAGAAACGAACGATGCCGTACATGGGTTATGAGCCCGATCAGATGGTCGGACCGCGGCGGCGCGGCTTGCCGATGCGGATGATCATGGCGCTGTTGATCGCGGCTTTCGGGCTTTTCGTTTATTACAGTCATACCGAGGTCAACCCCGTGACGGGGAAGAAGCAGCGGATCGCGCTCACGGTCGATCAGGAGATGACGTTGGGGCTTGAAGCCGCGCCCAAAATGGCGCGCGAGATGGGAGGAGCGCTCGATCCCCGAAAAGACGCCGCGGCGGCGTTCGTCGAACGGATCGGATCGAAAATCGTCGCCGAGAGCGACGCGTCGCTCAGTCCTTATAAAAACAACTTTCACTTCCGGTTACTTGATGATCCCAAGACGATCAACGCCTTCGCGCTGCCGGGCGGCCAGGTGTTCATAACAAAGGGTTTGTTCGATAAGTTGGGGGACGAGGCCGAATTGGCGGGAGTTTTGGGTCACGAGATCGGCCACGTCGTCGGCAGGCACGCCGCGGCGCAAATGGCGAAGGGACGTCTCGGGCAGATGCTCGCGGTCGCGGTCGGCATCGGCGCCTCGGGCGATCAGAATCAACGTGGGGATCGGGGGGCGATGGCCGCCGCGGCGATGGCGAATCAGATGATGCAGCTTCACTTCGGCCGCGACGACGAATCCGAGGCCGATCGGTTCGGCATCCGGTTCATGATTGAAGCGGGCTACGATCCCAGAGCGCTCCTCGACGTGATGAACATCCTCAAGGCCGCGTCGGGAGGAAGCCATACCCCCGAATTCCTCTCGACGCACCCCCTTCCCGAAACCCGCCTGCGGGCGATCGAAGAAGTGATCAAAGCCGAATTCCCCGGCAAAATCCCTTCGAGCCTCACCAGGGGGCGGAAGCTTAAGGGCGATCCGGGACGATAGACCGAGGTTCGGCGTCGAGCGTCCGAATTCGATCGGGAACGGCCGAAGTTTAAGTCGATCGTCGTCTCGTCTGATTAACCCGACACGGAATCGAAGGTGCGATATGCGAGTCGCCGGATTCGTAAACGCACGCACGGCGACGGGTCCGATACATTCGAGAATTAACGTCTTTCGATTCGATGATTCAAACCAGAAATAGTGAGGTTAAAGTATATGATACGGCGTCGACGTTTGATCGCGTTCCTCGCGGCGTTTGGTTTCGCGGCTTTCTTGGCGTTGGGCGTTCCTCGATACGGCGCGGGCTCGGCCGACGAGAAACGTCGCTTCGACCCGACCGATCGGTACGAGCGTAAGCAGATCGAAGGCTGGAATGTACTTGTGAACAAAGATTTTCTCGCGAGGAACCCCGAGCTCGCCGATCGAACGCTCGAGCTGTTGCGATTTCAGTTGTATCAGATTGGTCGAGTGGTTCGAGAGAAGAGCCTCGACGATTTGAAGAAGATCACGATCTGGGTCGAGGAGAACGAGCCGCATCATCCGTGTATGGCGTATCATCCCGACGCGGGCTGGCTGCGCGATCACGACATGAACCCCGACAAGGCGAGATGCGTCGAGATCGCGAACGCGAAAACGTTTTTAAGTTGGACGATCGAACAACCGTGGATGGTGCTTCATGAACTTGCGCACGGATATCATCATCAGTTTTTGAAGAACGGATTCCAGAACCGCGAGGTACTCGACGCTTTCCGGAGTGCGATGAAAAAAGAGTTATATAAAAGGGTGGTATATTTCAACGGTTCCGAGAAGGAGGCGTACGCGACGACGAATCAGCAGGAGTATTTCGCCGAGGCGAGCGAGGCGTTCCTGGGGACGAACGACTTTTATCCGTTCGTCCGCGCCGAGCTGAAGAAGCACGACCCCAAGATCGAGGCCCTGCTGCGAACGATCTGGAGGGGGGAGTGACGAGCGGCGTCGTTTATCGTCGCTAACCCCCCCGCCGAATAATGAATTACTTCAGGTTCGAATCGTCACAGACGACCTCGCCGGCTTTCATCACGAACTTTACGCGCTCAAGCTCGCTTATGTCTTGAAGCGGATCGCGCGCGACCGCGATCAGGTCGGCGAGCTTGCCGGGCTCGATCGCGCCGAGTTCGCTTTCAACCCCCAAAAGCTCGGCCGCGACGACCGTCGCCGAACGGATCGCACGCATCGGAGTCATCCCATACCGAACCATATACGTAAACTCTTTCGCCTGATTCTCGGTCCAGGGATATCCCCCCGCGTCGGTCCCGTACGCGATCCTCAATCCCTTTTTCACCGCGAGCTCGAACGCCGATCGCTCGATCTTCACCATCTCGTTCCAGATCGGAGCGCCCGCCGCGGCCCGCCCCTCCGCCACATAAACCCCCACATAAATCGTCGGACACCAATAAACGTTTTGCTTGATCATACGATCAATCAACTCGTCGTTCAAACCGTCGCCGTGCTCGATCGAATCGACCCCGGCTCGCAACGCCGCGTCGATTCCGTCGTAACCGATCGCGTGAGCGGCGACCTTGCGGTCGAGCCGGTGCGCCTCGGATACCAATACAAGCAACTCTTGCTCGGTAAAGTTCGTCTTGCTCCGCAACACCCCGTCCTTGAGATAATACCTGCGATCGGCGTAAAACTTGATCCAGTCGGCGCCGAACTTCACCTGCTCGCGCACAGCCTTGCGGATCTCGTCGGGTCCGTCGACGATCTGCACCCCCTCGGGCGTTTTCAACTCCCACGAATAACCCATTAACGGATAAGTGCCCGTTGTCGACAAGGCCCGAGTCGCGACATGCATGCGAGGCCCGGGTATGATTTTCTTTTCAATCGCTTTCTTGATATCGACGTCGGCGTACATCGCGCCTTCGGTTTCGAGATCCCTGATCGTCGTGAAGCCGTTTTTCACCGCGATTCCGGCGGCGACGGTCGCTCGAATCGTCCGAAACGGAATCGATTCCTTGAGAAGCTGTTCGTCGTAATCCGCCGCGGTCACATCGCCTTGTAATAAAACATGTGTATGACAATCAATGAGCCCCGGGAGGACGGTCGAAGTCGAAAGGTCGATCGCCTTCGCCGATAAGCCCGCCGCGGCGACGATCTCGGCCTTATCGCCGATCTTCTTGATCCGATTCCCCTCGATCCAGATCGATCGATCGGTCAAAACCTTCTCGCCTCGAACGTCGATCAATCGCCCCGCGTGAATCACAAAGCTTTTGGGAGATTCGGCGCCCCGGCAAACGGACGTCGCGGTAACGAAGCCGATCGTCAAGGCCGCGATACATGCGTAATTCATAAAGCTCTTCATCTCGGTTTATCTCCGCGATTCGCCCTTGTTTTCAATCTCAAACGCGACGGGAGAGGCCGCGACGGTCTAACATGATCGAGATCGCGTCGCGAACACAACCGTTCGATCGCGCGACGTTCAGGATTTGATCAGGATGAAATCATTTTTTACCCGTGATTCGTTTGATGTAAGCGACCTCGCGGGGATCGAACGGGGTTCCGTCTTGGCGGAAGATGTCGTGAAACCAGATTTTCGGTTCCGCCGTATACGGCTTTTGCCAGGAATCCCACGGGTAAATCGTTTGCGTCTTGCCCGCGACGAAACCCCAGTTGTACGCTCCGACGCGTTCGTTTTTGAGATAACCGAGGATCGGATCGAACGCGCTCCCCGCGGGACGCGCCATGTACTCGGTGCAAACGAGCGGCCGATGAAATCGCTTGAGCGATTCGACCGCGTTCTTCATCTCGGATAATTTTGCGTAATTATGATAAGAGATAATATCCGAGCGTTCGAGCATAAAACGATTGATAGGCGAGAGCTTTTCGTCTCCCGACCAATCGCCCGTCCAAACGCCCGAGGTGATCGGCTGAGCGGGGTTTACCTCGAGGGCCCACGCGTACGCCTTTTCGATCAGTTTGAGCGCGTATTCGTGTTTATTCCGCAATTCGATCTTGCCGTAAGAATTGCCGTTTTCGTTATCGGGTTCGTTGAACAGGTCCCAAACCTGAACGCGACGGTCGTTCGCAAATCGGCCGACGACGCCTTGAATGTAAGGCTTAAGTTCGACGTGTCGCGCGGGATCGCGAAGGATCTCGATCCCGGGGCATTGCACCCAGCCCGAATTGTGCAGTCCGGGCTTGGGTTCGCGCTGTTTGCCGGCTTTGGGATGAGGATCCCAAACCGAATCGAGCAGAACGAACATCGCTCCGATCTTGTGCTTATCGGCGAATTCGAGGAACTTGTCGATCCGTTTCAAAAAGCCTTCGGAATCTTGCACATAAGGAATATGATGAAGGAACACGCGAACGCTATTGAATCCGAGATCCTCGGCGAGTCCGAGTTCGCGGTCGATCGTAACGGGGTCGAACGTATCGGCCTGCCACATTTCGAGCTGATTGATCGCGGTGCTCGGCGAAAAATTGCAGCCGACGAGCCAGGGCGTCTTTCGCGCCCACGCGCCGGCCTGATCAATCGTCCACTGTTCGCGGGCCGACGCCGAAGCGCAAAAAACGACGACGATCGCGATCGCGGGCGAAACAAAACGACAAACGTTCTTTATGGATGTTTGCATATCTTTCATCACAATCTAAAATATCATCAATACGAACGAGCGAACCGAGATTCATCCGGGCGATTGCGCACGGGGTTCGATCACGCGATTCTTATTGTGAGGAACGGTCGACGCGGATCAAGGGTCGAGCGGCGGATCGCGAGCGATTCTTGATCGACCGAGCGAATCCGAGATCGACCGAGCGATTCTTGTTTCGAATGCGGGCAGCCGATCGCGTATGATCGTGTTTCATTCTCAACCCATACCAGACGATCGATCGGCGAGCGAGGCTTTGATTTCCATGACGATCCAGGCGAACCGGCGCGAATTTTTGGGACATTTGGTCGCGGCGGGGGCGACTGCGTCGGTCGGTTCCGCGGCTAGTTCGGCGAAGGGTACGATTGAAGAAAACCGTGACGACTCGGCGATTCGCGTGCTCGTTTGGGATGAGCGTCAGCCGGCGCAGAAGGAGGCTTATAAAACCTTTATCGGCGATCGGATCGCCGATCATTTGCGTTCGGTCGGAGGGTTCGACGTCAAATCGGTTTGTCTCGACGATCCCGAACGCGGTCTTTCGCGAGCGAATCTTGATTTTTGTCAGGTGCTGATTTAGTGGGGGCATGTGCGGAATCGCGAAGTTCCGATCGAGGTCGGTCGGGCGATCGTCGAGCGGATCAAGGAGGGGAAGCTCTCTCTGATCGCGCTCCACTCGGCGCATTGGTCGACGCCGTTCGTAGCGGCGATGAACGAGCGGGCTCGCGTCGATCTTGAAAAGAATCGACATGCGAGCGAGCGAAAGAACATTTCGATTGAGGTTGTACCGGCGCGATTATATGTGGCGCCGCGGCGAGACGAACGGATCACGCCTTATATCGAGCCTCGCAAGTATCCCGACGGCGGCGAGAGGTGGGTTTTGCACGAGCCGAACTGTTGTTTCCCGGCTTATCGCGGCGACGGCAAGCCGAGTCGCTTATTCGTGGTCGATCGTGCGCACGCGTTCGCTTCGGGCGTACCCGATTCGTTCGAGATCGCGCAAACCGAGATGTACGACGAGCCTTTCCACGTCCCCGAGCCCGATCGGGTGATCTTCGAGGAGCGTTGGGCGACGGGCGAATGGTTTCGGTCGGGGATGACCTGGCGGATCGGCGCGGGGAGCGTGTTTTATTTCCGCCCCGGTCACGAAACGTATCCCGTTTACAAAGATTTAAACGTTCTTAAGATCATCACGAACGCGGCCCGGGTCGGACGGATCGGATCCTAAGCGAAACATAACAAAAGGCATGCCTTAATTGTATTAATCCGATCTTGATCAACATACACATGATCTTTCATGCTATCCGAATCCGTTAATGATGTTTGGAGATAGCGATTGATTTGAGCCGATTCGATTTCGACGTTGGATTCGAGCGGATTCGAAAACTTGACGATTCGCGCGGGATCAAAAAATCGCGTTCATCGTCGTATCGTGCGATTCGAGCCGATCGCGTAGTTCGCGAGCCGCGGCGCGAGGGTGTTCCGCCGCTGAGATCGCCTGGCCGACCGCGATTCGCGTCGCTCCGGCCTCGATCACTCGATCGACGTTCGTCAGGTTGATCCCGCCGATCGCGAACCAGGGAATCGTCGTCGTTTCGGCGGCTCGCCTTACAAATTCGAGCCCGGCGAGGCTTTCAAACTCTTTCGTTCCGCTGGGAAACACCGGGCCGACGCCGAGATAACCCGCTCCGTCGAGGACGGCTCGCTCGATCTGCTCGGCGTCGTGGGTTGAAACCCCAAGCAACGCTTGCGGCCCCACGATCCGACGTGCGTCGCGGGGACGAACGTCGTCTTGTCCCAGATGAACGCCGTCGGCGGAAGCGAGCCGGGCGAGATCGGGGCGATCGTTGAGGATGAATTTCGCCCCCGAGGCCGCGGTCATCAAACGGATCTCGCGCGCACGCTCCAAAACGACGCGGTCGGGGGGCGATTTCAACCGCAATTGAACGACGTCGACGCCTCCGGCGAGCGCCTCTCCGACCAACCAGGTTAGATCGCCGAGCGTCGGCGTTTCTCCAATCAAAAAATAAAGCTTCGCCGTTCCAAGTGTTTGAACCGAACGCGCCGCGGTGAGCGTCAATTTTTCGAGCGTGTAGACGTCGTATCGAAGAATCTCGAAACGTCCCGAAAGCCATTCGTCGACGAGTTTGGCGTATTCTTCGAGCGAGCGGAGCGCCTCGGCGGATCGCTTGAAATTGGCGGTCAAAAGCTCACGCGTGTTCGAGCGAAATCGCTCGGTGTTCGTCATGATGTGCGTGCCGACGTCGCCGTCGACATCGCGAGCGGCGATTCGATCGTCGTCGTCGAGTCCGCGAAGCGCCGCCGCCAAGCGGCTTCGTACATCCTTCACGCGGCGCGTGAGGCCGGGGTCGTTGAGGACGAATCGGATGTAATCCTCGACGACGCGTAGCCCCTCTTGCGCTCGATTCGCCGAAGCGTCGAGGATGCGCGCCAGATCGACGGTCTCGGTGGGATCGGCGAGTTCAAGTCGTGAGAAATCGGCGGGCAATGGAATCGACGACGATTCGATCTCGATCGATTCCGCGAGCCGACTCCGAATCGCTTCGATCTCGAGCCCGGATTGAACGAGTACTGTGGATATGAGCGGGGCGATCTCGATGACCGCGGCGAGCAAATGCTCGGTCCCGGCGATACCCGATCGGTCCGAGGCCCGTGCTTTGAGGGTCGCCTCGCGGATCGTCTCACGGAGTTCGTCGGAATGAGTCGGGTCGGATACGGAGGGAGAATCGGCTTCGGGTTCGAAATCGACCGGAACGCCGAGGATCGCGAACAGGCGTTCAGATTCGAGGCCGAACTCCGCGAGAATCGTCGACGCTCGGCTCTCGGATTCATCAACCAAAGCAGCGAGCAAATCGATCGATTCGACGACCGCCGAGCCCCTGGATCGTGCGCGCGCCGACGCTCCCTCGAGAACTCGTTGCGCCCCGGCCGTTATCGATTCCCGCATCATTCCTCACGAAACGCTTCGGCGGCTCGCGTCAATCGTCACACTCCCGTTCGGCGATGAGCGTCGCGGGAGTTCGAGGCCATGAATCGTACACCATCGCGCCGACAACCCGAACGACGACGCGATTAATTCGCGCGAGCGACGACTTTATTTTGAACGATTCGAGGCGCGGGTGACAAGTCGGAAGGGTTGGCGATCACGCGATCTCCCGGTTTGAGACCGTCGGTGATCTCGGCGAATTGCGGTCCGATGAGACCGAGTTCGATCTCCTGCCAGCCGAAGCCTTTCACATTCGGAATCGCCACGAACGGCTTGCGATCGACCCAGCGAATCGCGCCGATCGGAATCCGCGTGACGGCGGTGCGGAAATCGCGGAAAAACTCGACCTCGGCGCTCAAACCGGGACGCAATTCTTTAAAACCTCCCGTATCAATATTCACCATCGCGTAATAGACCTTCACATCTGAAATCGGGCCGTTTGAAGGCGCGGGGATACCGGTGATCTCGGCGACCGTGCCGTAAAGGACCTGTTCGGGGAAGGCGTCGATACGAATTTTCGCTTTTTGACCGGTATAAATATAATCGATCTTGGTTTCATTAACCTTGGTGCGAACTCGCATATGGCTCGGATCGGGAAGGTTGATAATTTCTTGTCCCTGGCGAACGGTGACGCCTTCTTGAATCTGATCCTCGACGCGTCCCCAACCGTTCGCCTTGGTGGCGTAAACGACCAGGCCGTCTTTCGGCGCGGTGATCGTGCAATTATCGACCATCTTCTGCAACCGTCGGAGTCGATCGTTTTCGATCTCGAACGCGGCCCGCTGCGCGAAGAGATCGGTGCGATTCGCCTCGATTTTCGCCTTGAGCGAGGTCCTCAATTTGGGACCCGTGTAATTGACGAGCCGATCGGCCATCAGCTTGGCCTCGCGTTCGAGCAACACGGCCTGATCGTAAACCCAACGGTCCGAAGACAACTGCTCGGGAGAACGCAATTTTTTCTTGAACAGATCGAGCGACCAATCGTAATTTTGCTTGGCCTGCTCGGTCGCGACCCTACTCGATTTGATATACGCCTGAATTACCATCACGTCTTGTGGATAAAGACCTTGCTCGTATTCTTCTAGCAGCAATTGATTGACACGAAGCATCGATTCGGCCTGATCGACATACGACTTGGCCTGAATGTAGCGAATTTGTTGCGCCTGGAGCGCGTCTTCAAACGCCGAGGCGTCGAGTTTGCAAACGACGTCTCCCGCGTTAACCCACGAGCCCTCGGGAGCGATCCAGACGATCCGAGTCGAGCCCGCTTTCTCTTGCATGTTATTACCGCCGCCTCGTCCGCCTCGTTGTTGTTGTTGAGGAGGAGGAGCCGCTTTCGCCTGAGTTTGAACGGCCTTGGTGATCGGTCGAACCGCTTTGTACGCCGCGACATTATATGTAAAACTGCGCAACGTGGGCTTGGGATTGAGAGCCACCGCGTTTTGAGCGCCCGTAGTCGCGCCCGCTCCACCTCCCGCGCTCGCTCCTCCTCCGCCGCCGCCTCTTCCTCCCCCTCCTCCTCCGCCACCACCTCCGCCCATTCCTCCTCCGCCGCCACCGCCGCTCATCCCCCCTCCCCCTCCTCCGCCGCCGCTGGAGCCGCTACTAGAGGATGACGAGCTCGATGAATCCGACCCTGAAGAACCCGTACCTCCCATCCCCGAGGAGATCGCATCGCTCGTCGACTGGGCCAATTTCGCGGCTTCACCGGTCGTTCCCGGTCGGCTTAGCGGCTTCATCGTTGATAATGATTTGCTCGTGATCGTCCCCGGTTTTCGACTTCCTGGACGCGCGACTTTCTTCGCCTTGAGCGAGGCGCCCTCGGCCCCCGCCGCGCCCCCCGCGGCGCCCGCCGCGCCTCCCGCCGCCGCTCCTCCAGCCGCGCCCCCTTGTTGGCCCTGGGCGCTCGAAGCCGTTCCTCCCGCAGCCGCTCCACCTTGTTGACCTTGCCCCCCGGCCGCGCCGCCGCCGGCCTGCTGTTGCGCCGACCCTCCCACGACGCCGATCAACGCCTCAACCTGACACCGGAGCGTCGTGTTGTTGGCGCTTTCCAGCGAGCCGTTCTCAACGACGAGTTGCTCAACGTCGCCCGAATCGATCGCGAGCGTCTCGTAAACGACCGCCTTCGGTTTCCAGAGCCGAGCGAACGTCGCGGACGACGCCCACAAGCTCGCGGGAACGAGAATCACCACCGCGATCAAAACCAAAAATCGGCCGAGCGCGCCGCCGCGTCGTTTATCCTTAGCCGGCCCTGGAGAAGATTTCGGCTGATCCACTTTTGACATCAGATGTTCCCTCGCGTCGCGGGGATCGACGCATCCCATGAAACCATGCAACATCGGGAGCGAATTACGCCGTGCGATCAAACCGCTGTAACCGCCGATGCTCCCGATCGCCGCTACCCACAGACGGACGAATCGAACCGTTCACGCCTCGCCGCGGTCAATCCCTGATCTCCAAATGTATCATAAACGGAACAAGCGAGGAAAATCGAGGGCAAGCGGCGGGCTCGATCGATCAGAACGACGGAAAAGCTTCCGGCGACTAATAAGATTGAGCGTCAAAATCGATCGAAGCGAGCCCAGAAAAACAAGCGCTGAGAACGATCCGCATTCACCACCATTCCATCACCCCTCGACGCACGATCGTCGGAACACCGGTAACATGGAAATTCACGAGAATCCGAAAATTTTTGGCACGTCCCAAAAAATAGTCTAAAGTTCCGTTATCCCCGAGACGACGCATCGCGACGAAATGCGATCGCCATGAGCCGGCTCGACGGATGCGGCCTCCTTATCGATCGACCCCTCGCGGGTGCGATCGACACTCGGTCGCCTGCGAAACGCTCTCGATCCGAGGGAACGCACGGATCCAACCTCACGCGAACGTCGCGGTCTCGACCCGCCGGCTTTGCCGACGAGGTTCGCCGCCGCGCCGGCTCGGTCTCGATCCAAATTCTGTTATGGACGACTATTGATTTCTTCATTTACCGGAACCCGCCGGCCGCGAACTCGCGCGCCGACGCAGAATCATAAACAACAGCCGATATTAGCATCTATGGAGTTGAGACCGCATGTGGTTTGACCAGCCGAACCGAGGAAAACGGAAGCCGCGGTCGCGGACGTGGAGCGTCGAGACGCTCGAGGTCCGGTCGCTGTTGAGCGCCGCGGGAACGGGTTACGTGCTCGAGGGAACGCAATGGCCCGATCCCGGCCACATCACCTACAGCATCGTTCCCGACGGAACGCAATGGGATCACGGGGTGAGCGACCTCAACGCCGTGATGAACGCCAAATTCGGCGCGGGTGTTTGGGAATACCAAATCGCCAAGGCGCTCGCGACCTGGGAATCGGTCTCAAACATCGAAATTTCTCCAACAACTGATTCGGGGGCGCCGTTCAACACCTACGGTCCGGGTCAGGGAGACCCCAATTTCGGCGATATTCGGATCGCGGGTTATAACTTCAACAATCCGACGGTCGCGGCTCAAACGTACCCTCCGCCCCCCGACGGCTGGACAGCGGCGGGAGATTCGGAGATCAACACCGCGGTCAATTTCTCGATCGGCAGCGGCATCGACCTCTACAGCGTGATGCTTCACGAAATGGGCCACGCGCTCGGCCTCGCCGAATCGCCCGACCCCGCCGCCGTGATGTATCAACAATATCAAGGTGTGAGAACCGGACTCAATTCCGCCGATATCGCGGGCATTCAATCGCTTTACGGCCCGCGCACGCTTGATACTTATCAACAGCAAGGAATCGGTACGTCGTTCGGATCGGCGATCAATCTCAACGGCGCGCTAACCTCCGCGGGTCAGGCGACGGTGACGGGGGTTTCGCTCGGATCGATCGGCGACGTCGAGTATTACGTCGTTCAAGCTCCCGCGAACGCGGGCCCGGGAACGACGCTCGCCGCCGAAGCCGTCGCCGCGGGCCAAAGCATGTTGAGCCCAAAGATTGAGATTTTCAATACTTCTCAAAGCTTGCTCGCTTCCCAGGCGAATCCTTCGGCCTTCAGCGACAACGTCGCCGCAAACGTGACGAACGTGCAACCGGGCGCCTTCTATTATGTCGCGGTGACGGGAGCGACGAACGACGTTTTCTCGGTCGGAACGTACGAGTTGGCGATCAACTTCTCGGGGCTTCAAACCCCGGTCGCGGCGAGCACGCCCCCCGTTTCGTCGCCGCCCCCCGTGCAACCTTCGAATCCCGTCCCGGCTTCGAACACCCCCGTGGTCGCGAGCACCAACCCGACCCCGGTCGATAATTCCACACCGAATAACGCGGGAGCGATCGTCCCCTTCGGCTACAATCGAGCCAAAGAAAATCAGATGCTCACATGGCAACGTATTATGGCCCGCATTCAGGCTCAAGAATGGGAGACATGGTGGCGCTTATCGCACGCTCCGCAAACCCAGGTTCGTTTTCCGACGATCGCTCGTCACCCGTTTTTCCGCAGGTATCGTTGATGGAATCGGCGCACGATCGATCTCGACCCGTGCGAGCGCAAACCGATCATAATATCGGTTAGTTGTGGATACCCTAATATCGAATCCGACGCGGCCCGGCGGTTCCGCCGGGCTTTTCGGTTGCGCTCGCGATCGAGCGCGAATCGGAAGCGTATTCTCCTCGGCGGCTCGCGCCCGATTGTGAAGCTCGGCGAATTCGACCATTTGCCCCGGGGCGCGGCGGGTGGTACGTTAACGCTTCGAGTCGCCTCGTCGGGTCGTCGCACACACTCCGATCACGGGGTGGGTCGACGACGACCGGTCGTGAGCGCGGTCGTTCGCTTTCAGGGTCTTCAACCAGGAGCCGCATGATGTCGGAATACGCTTTACCTCCGTTGCCTTACGATTACTCGGCCCTCGAGCCTCATATCGACGCTCGAACGATGGAAATCCATTATACCAAACATCATCAAGCGTACATTAACAATTTGAACGCGGCGCTCAAGGATCACCCCGAGCATCAGGGGAAGACGATCGAGGATTTGATCGCGAACTTGAACGCTCTTCCCGAATCGATCCGCACCGCGGTCCGTAACAACGGAGGGGGTCACGCCAATCATTCGTTGTTCTGGCAATTGATGAAACAGGGAGGAGGAGGCGAGCCGACGGGAGCGCTCGCGGACGCGATCGGATCGCAGCTCGGCGGCTTCGCGGCCTTCAAGGAAGCGTTCTCGAAGGCGGGTGCGACTCGCTTCGGCTCGGGCTGGGCCTGGCTCGTCCTGGGCAAGGACGGCAAGCTCGCGGTCACATCCACTCCCAACCAAGACAGTCCGATCATGGACGGGCAGAAGCCGCTCCTCGGGCTCGACGTTTGGGAACACGCTTATTATCTCAAGTATCAAAACCGACGTCCCGATTATATCTCGGCGTGGTGGAACACGATCGCTTGGGACGAAGTCGCCCGCCGCTTCGCCGCGGGTGTTTGAGCCCCGGCTCAAATCGGCCGGTTTCTTCGAATTCGATCAGCGGTCACGGCGCGAGCTTCGCTCTCGTCGCGACCGCTTGGTTTATTTTGGATCGAGGATACCGCTCGCCAAAATTCACGCCGATCCGATTTATCAAGCGTTCAAATACTTTTATTATATAATTTTTCTGAAACATTTCGGTTCCCGGTATACGAGACGATCGCGATGGACGTGCATTCGCTTCCCGATTCAGCACGAAATATGATAATGAATGAGCTTGCCGAGGGGGAAAGCGTTCTCTACCTCGAACGGCCCCGGCCGCGCGATAAGCTCCCCATTTTCGCTTATTTTCCATTTCTCATCGGCCTCCTCTGGTCGGGCTTTCTCACGTTCTTCTTCTCAGACCTCGTCTCAACGTTCAATCAACCTCCAGGCGAGAATGTACAAGTACCGAGCGCCGGTGAACGAATCTTCACAGTGATCTTTTGCGTTCCATTCGCTATCATCGGGATCGCGCTCTTAACCAGTCCGATCTGGATCCGGATGCGACTGCGTAAAACCGCGTCGAAAACGTTTTATCTCGTCACCGATCGCCGCGTTCTCGTCTTCGACGGAGGCTACCGAGGCGAAGACGCTCTCACGCTCGTATCCGAAGTTCTTCAACCGAGATTCTCACGCGGCATCGACATTCGATCATACACCTGGAATAAGATTGGATCGATTCGTAAGATTCTCAGAGTCGACGGCTCGGGAGATTTAATCTTCGGCGAGCCTTTGTTCACGAACGCCGTTTTCTTGATGCGAGAGATCCACCGCGACGGCTTCTATTCGATCCCGAACGTCGCCGAGGCCGAAAAGATACTGACGCCCCGGATCCAGGCCGCGGAAAAACCCGCTTGACGGATCGCTCGCTTCGGGGTTTGATTCGCGTACGACCGAGGCGCGGGTCGTCGATTCATGATGCGGTCTAGCGGATCGGCCTCCGACGCGATCCCGACCTCGGCGCCGAGAGTTATTTTTGATGAAGCTATTTTTGATCATGATTTACGCGATTCCCGCGATCGCGATCACCGCGATCTCGGCGATCGTGAAAGTTCCGATCTTGGTATCGATCGCGGCGCTGTTGTTAGCGGCCCTCCCGATCGTCGTCACGAGCGTGCTGATTGGATTCACGATTAAAAAGAATCGCGGCGTGGCGCCGATCGTCGCTTTGATGTTGGTTTATTGGGTGTTTTTCGGCTCGGTCGCAGTGACCAACTGGCCGTTTCGACTTTTGTTTTTTATATCGCGTTCGTCGATCGAACGCGCCGCGAACCAGGTCCAAGCCGGGAATCCGCCGAAGACGCCGTTTCGCGTCGGATTATTCCGAATCGAAAAGGCCGAGTTGAAGTCCAAAGGCGTCGTTTGTCTCTGGACCGATCCCGATCCGGGAGGCGACAAGGGATTCGTCCGCCATGAAGGCGAAATCGTTCCTTTGAACCTATTTACATGCATCGATCTCGATAGGCGTTGGAAATACGTCGAGGAGGATTGAACCCGATCGGTCAAACGAGTTTGATTAGCTGAGATTTACCGATTAGAAACGCATATTCAATCTTGATCGAAAAATATCCTTAATATTAATAATAGTTTATTTTTTAAAGATTCAACGCGAACTTCTCCGGAGCGGGAACGGATCGGAGCAATTCGTAGAATCGCCGAATCGCCGCTTCGACATCCGCTCTCGAAACTCGTTCCGTCATCCTACGGGCGGGATCGAAATCGCAAGAGCGATTTCGCCGGCGCGTTGCATATCGCTCGGGTTCGCCTTGTCGATTTTGTATTTTCCGTCTACGTTTAGCCCCCGGCGTGCCGATGGATACATGACGTACGGACGGCGCCGCCGCCGGTCGAGCAGGGATGCGCGTGACGGATCGCCCGGCGCAATCTCGGCTTGTGAGCACTCCGGCGGTTTGAGTCGCCGATCCGAGCAGGAGTCGACCGGACATGCGGATGCTCGATCTCACCGCGTTTGAAAACCAAACGCTTGTTCCAGAGCCGTTTCCCTATCTCGTTCTCCCCGAATTCCTCAATCTCGAGGCGCGCGCCGCGGTCAACGCCGATTTCCCCAAAATCGACAAACCAGGAAGCTTCCCTCTCGATACGCTCAAGTTCGGATCGACTTTCGCAGCCTTTATGGACGAACTTCGATCAATCCCCGTGCGGAACGCGTTCGCCGCCAAATTCGGCGTCGACCTCTCGGATAAACCGACGATGATCACCGTTCGCGGCCGCTGCTCGGAACGCGACGGCTCGATCCATACAGACGCCGTCACCAAAATCATCACCGTACTCATTTACCTCAATCCCAATTGGGATCAGGCGGGCGGGAGGCTCCGATTGCTCCGCTCGGGTGAGGATCTCGAAGACGTCATCCTCGAAGTTCCGCCCCACGACGGCACGCTCATCGCCTTTAAACGGAGCGACAATTCGTGGCATGGACACAAACCGTTCGTCGGCGAACGGAGGGTGATTCAGCTCAACTGGGTGACGAGCGAAGCCGTCGTCAAACGCGAGCAGATGAGGCATCGCGTTTCGGCGTTCGTCAAACGGATCCTCCCCAAGGCGAGCTAAACGCGTCGCTCGGCGGCGGACGAATCGATCCTTCGATCCTTCAAGGAACGCCTCGATCATTATTCCGCCGGCGCGATCGCTCCGGATCGCGTCGGCTCGCTCGATCCCGGTGAATTTCTGAGACTCACACGTGACGAAGCTTAACGAACGAGAATTCGAGCGTATTTTACTGATAAAGCCCTCGGCGCTTGGCGACGTGATCCACGCGATTCCCGTGCTGGCGAAGCTCCGCGCTCGTTATCCCAAGGCGCGGATCGACTGGCTGCTGACGCCGCAAAACGCCGACCTGATTCGCCATCATCCCGCGCTCTCGAACGTCGTCGAGTTCGATCGCGGTCGCTACGCGAAGATCGGCCGCGATTGGTCCGCGACGCTCGGCCCCGCTCGGCTCGCGATGACGATCCGCGCGAATCGCTACGACCTCGTCGTCGATCTGCACGGCCAATTCCGGTCGGCGTTGCTCGCTCTCGCGAGCGGCGCCCGCACGAGGATCGGCTTCGATAAACCAAGGAAAAATAAAAACACCTTCACATCGTTGATTCAGGGGAAGATCGAACACGGCTGGTCGGGAGCGCGCGAGGGAGCGTGGCTCGCGTACACGCACCGGATCGCGTTGCCGACGCTCGACGCGCACGCGGTCGACCGTTACTTGTGGGTCGGCGAGCTCCTCGGATTCGACAAAGAACCGGCCGATTTTTCGCTTGTGGTCCCGCAAGCGGCGCAAGATCGGATCGATCGGCGATTGGAGGCGGCGGGTTTCGGCGTATCGAAACCCCTCGCGGTAATCGTGCCGTGCACGATCTGGGCCACGAAACACTGGCACGTCGAAGGGTTCGCCGATACGGCTCGCAGGTTTATCGCCGAGGGATTCGGCGTCGTACTCGCGGGAACGATCAAAGACATGAGCCGATGTCGAGAGATCGCCGATCGTACGCCGGGCGCGATCGATTTATCGGGCGAGACGAGCGTATCGGAGCTCGCGGCTCTGATTCGTCGAGCGACGATCTGCGTGACGAACGATTCGGGATCGATGCACCTCGCGGTCGCGCTCGATCGTCCCGTCGTCAGCGTTTTCGGCCCGACCGATCCGGCGCGGATCGGCCCGTACGGTCGCCCGGGGTCGGTCGTCCGCGCCGATATCGCGTGTTCGCCCTGTCATCTCAGACGATTAAGTGATTGTCATCATGGTCATCTTTGCATGAAATCGATCTCGGGGGCGAACGTTCACTCCGCGGCGAAGAGCGTGCTGGCGGCGAGCCGATCGGCGTATTGGAATGAACATCGGCAAGCGCCGTCAATCTATTGATCTCCGACATGCTTGTTCGCCGATCCGAGAATTCGGTCGAAGTTCGTTTGCCCGCGACGCGATTCGAGCGATAATACACGATCGACGCGCGATGTTTTCGGCCGGCCGGTCGAAAGAATCGTTCGGAGCGATCGAAAGCGCGAATTCGCCGAACGGGTGTGAACGGACGAGGCGATTCTATGAAACGGGATCATTGGATGCGTCGATCGATATCGGGGCTTTTCGTCTTACCGGCGTTTGCGATATCGACGATCGATTCTCGAGCGCAAGACGTTCCTCCCGCGATCCTTCAGGCCGCCGAAGGCGCGACGGCGCCCGCTCCCGCGACGACCGAGATGAAAGACGCGAAGGGGGATCTCGTCGCGACTCCAGCGGGAGAGATCCGCGACGATCGCCCGGTCGACGACAAACGGATCGTCAAAATCCTTGAGGAATTTCTGCCGATTTATCCCGGAGTGCGGAAAATCCAAGTTTCCTCGCGCGACGGGCTCGTCGTCCTTAAAGGGCATATCGAGAACAAAGAAATAAGCCGCGAGGTGACCGAGATCGCCGGTCGAGTCGAGGGGGTGAGGCTCGTCATCAACTCGATGAAGACCGACGACGAGATCCTCACGGGCGATCAGATCGCCTGGAAGGTGATTCAAGAATACCTCGCGGTCGTGCGCCGCAAATGGCTCTTGGCGATCGTGGCGATCGGCGTCTTCGCCGCGGCGATCTTCCTGGCGCGAAAATGCAACGACAACTCGGAACGCCTCCTCGCTCCACTTTTTAAAAACTTGCTCCTGCGATCGGTCGTGGGTTCGCTGCTGGGAACCGCGATCGCGTTCGGAGGAGCCATGCTGGCATTATCAATTTTGGATTTAACGCATATCGTTTTATCGATTATGGGGGTCGCGGGGTTGGCCACTTTGGCTGTCGGTTTCGCGTTTCGCGATATCGTCGAGAATTTCATCGCGTCGATTCTGCTCGGAGTTCGCCGGCCGTTTCAGATCGGCGATTACGTGCAAGTCGCGGGACACTCGGGGGTGATCAAATCGCTCAACTCGCGCGCGACCGTGCTCGTCACGCTCGAAGGTAACCAGGTACGAATCCCAAACGCAACAATATACAAAGAAATTTTGGTCAACTTCACCGCTTCGTCGAGCGTACGGGGAAGTTTCGACGTCGTCATACCCCACGACGTATCGATAGACAGGGCGCAAACCGCGATCGGCAAGGCGCTCGCGGGACACGACGGCATCCTCGACGAACCCGCCCCCCGTACCCTCGTCGAGGCTCTCGAACGCGACGGAGTTCGCTTGCGCGCTTATTATTGGTATCCCGCGCGCGACGTCGATCGATTTAAGATCCTTAGCGATTGCAAGTTACGGACGAAGGTCGAATTACAACGCGCCGGGATCGAGATCGGCGCCGACCCGACCGAGATCGCGATCACCCAACCCGTTCGAATGATCTCGGCCGCCTCGACTCACGCGAACGAGGATCAATCCGATCGCGATCGATCGGGCCAAGATCGCGAAAACCTCCGCCGCGATTCGATCGCCGCCAAACACGCTTCCGCGGTCATCAAACGCGGAACCGAGCCCCCGCTCGATCAACTCCTCGACGACGCCGAATCGAACGGTCGACGCGACGAGGGGCAAAATCTCATCGACGATTCACGCCGAACCGACGACGACCGTCCCTTCGTCGAAGGCTTGTGAAATCCAGACATAAATTGTTCCAGACGCGCGGATATCAAGATTCTTTGTCATATCAAATCCGAGACCGACGGTGCGCCGTCGAATCGCTACATGCCGCCTTTCGGAGCGGCGGGCGCGGGAGGCGGCGCTCCGCTCGATTCCTGGCTCGGCTGACCGACGGCGACGCTCAGGCCGATCTCGTTCGCCGCGTCGTAGGCCATCACCGCGTCGCGATGAGGCGTGTTGTAATCGACGTTGAGCAACATCGTGTTTCGCCCTCCCGACGATTCGCGCGCGGTCCGCAATCGTTCGACGAGCGCGTCGAAATTCGCCGCGACGGGCTCCTGATCGACCTTGATCGATCCCTCGGCGTCCATTTCAACAAGAATATAATCGTGCATCAGGTCGTCGAGCGTCCGCCCCTGCCCCTGCGAAACGCCCCCCGCGGGCTTGTCGGGATTCGGCTTGGGAACCTCCATCGTTTTGAACATCACCGTTAGACCGGTTACAAGAAAGAACAGCACGAGCTGCATCGCGACGTCCACCATCGCGGCGAGATCGAGCTCTTCAACCTTCTCCGTTCCGCCGCGAGTCAACGATAAATCGTCCTCATCCTCGCCCCCGTGCTCTCCCAGAGCCATGTCGGCGATTTCAGCCTTCGTCGAATGATCCCACTCGGTCGCGGGAGACAGCGCTCCGCCGATCCCCAGCACGACCGTTTCCGACTCGGCCCTCAAATCGTCTCGACCCAACTCGGCTCGCAAACCCGCGGGTAAAGGATCGTCGGTATAACCATCCGAATGATCATGTGTATGATCGACTGAACGAACATGCGACAAACGTCCGCCGAGATCGCCGGGTCGCGAATCTTGCGGAGACCGCCGCTCGTCCGCTTTTTCAAGCATCTCGACGCTGGGAAAATCGTCGTCGTCGTCTTCGGCTTCGACGAGTTCATCCTCGTCTTCGTCGGCGAAGAGAGCGACGGGACGTTCCGGCGGTTGCGGCGGAACGACGGGTGAGGAAGGCGCTTCCGAAAAAGATTTGCCTATATCAGCCGACTTTTCAGTCGCTTCGGGTTCGCGTGGAACCTTCGATACCTTCTCACCGGTCGTTCCCGTTTGAGATTCCTTGGGCGTTTTTAAACCGAGGATTTCACCGAAAAATTCGGTCGTCCCCGCCTCGACGCCGGTGATCGGCGCATTGGAACTCGCTGAAACGGTCGGAATTGAAGGAACGTCCAAATCCGCCGCCGCGGGTTCGACAAATACCGGTGGAACCGGCGGATGAGGAGTTTGAGGAGGAGAAGGAGGTTGAGTAATCGCCGCGGGCGCCGCGGGTTCGACCGATGTCGCGGGGGGGAGCCGATCGACGATCGGCGCCCAGGGATCGGCCGAGCCGGCGGGACGAATCAAATCGTCGTCGCGAATCTCGCCGCGCGCAACCGCCGCGTGTACCTCGGCGGTGCTCAACCCGCGTCGAACCTCGAGCTGATCGGTCAGAAAGATATCCCACGTTTCCACGATCGGCGAACCTCGTCGAGAAGGTGACGTCGCTGAATCCGTCGTTCACACGCTAAAAAATGAATCGATCTCGTAATCTTGAATCGTCGCGCAACGCGGAAAGCGATTCGCACCGAATTTAAGGCCCGCGACCCACTTTGACCGCGGCGACGTCGTTCGCGGCTCGCCCTCCGCCGGGCTTGAACGCCTGCACGCCGATGTGAATCGTGATCCCTTCGATATCCGCCAAGGAACCGATCAATTTGATCACTTCTCCCTCGGGAACCAAACCGTCGGCCTGAATCACGACTCGCTTACGCCCTTCGCCGATTCCCTTGGCGACGATCGCTTTGGCCTGTTCCAGCGAAATCGGCGCCCCCGAGCCGTTGCCGCCGATCAATTGAGGCTCGCCGCCGGCCTTTTCGGGCTTGGCGAGAGTGAGAATCGTCGACACGCTTTCCTCAACCCCCACGCCATGATGCGAAGGTGGTACGTCGACCTTCTCGCCGCCGCTAACCTGCAACGAAAAGAGCATGAATGTCATCAACTGAAACACGACGTCCACCATTGGAGTCATGTCGATATGTTCGTCACGTTCTTCGTCGTCGCTTCGACGCAACATGATAACTCAAGCCCTTCTATACGTTTACAGAGCCGTTTAATCGAACCGGCCGAGCGGATTAATCGCATGATCCCATGTTGATCCTATAATATCTAACGACTCGCTCCGGCTCGTTGCGCGCCGGCGCCCCGCCCCGCCGCCGCGATCGCCGCCTGAGCCGCGGCCTGAACGGCCGCCTGGGTCGCGGTTCCAGGCGCCACGGGCGCGGGAATCGTCGAGGTCGATTCAAGGGGATGTTTCGAAGGACCGGAGGGAATCCCCGCCTGTTCAAGAATCTCGATGAAATCTCCCAATTGCCGCTCGGTTCGATCGCGCAGCTTCCGTAATTTCGCGTGAATATCGTTGCCGAGGATCATCATCGGAGTCGCGATCAACAATCCCGAACCCGTCGCCCAGAGAGCCAAAGAGATGTCCATCGCGAGCTCGTTGGGATTGACTTTGTCGCCGCCGCCGATCCGCCCGAACGCGCCGATCATGCTCGCGACCGTTCCCAACAATCCCAGGAGCGGACCCATCCGAACGATCGTCGAGATCGACGCCAACCGGCTTTCCAATCCCGAGATCACTTCGGAATGAAATTCCATCACCAACAATTGCTTGATCTTGGCGATCCCTTTATCGCGATTCTTCAAAGCCACCGCGATCAATTGCGCAAAGGCGGTGTGCCAATAGGCCGGCGTCCGACACGCCTCGATCGCGGCGTTGTAATTGCCGACCTTCACCAACTCACGCACCTGGTGAACCAACCCCTCGACCTGCGCCGCGGGTATCGATTTTTTGGCGATCGATCGATAAAGCATGATCGAATTGTAAACGCCCCAAGTCGCCAACACGGCGAGCGCCGCGTAAATGACGTTGCCGAATTTCTCGATAATCGCCGGGATGCTCATCGCGGCGAAATAGATATTGGTCATAAGTGAAACTCACGAAGGGATTCTTGGCTCATCCACGCCCTCATTTTGACCGACCGTTTCGCCGCGATCAAGAGCGCGTCCGAAATCGATTCCGTTTCGCGCGTTCCTCGGAACGTTCGTCGGAAAAAACGGAGCCCACTGGATTCAACGCAATCCTCCTGATATGTTTTGAGCGTCGTCGAGGAGAACACGATACATGACAACTCTCTTGGCGGGTAAAACCGCGATTATCACGGGCGCGGCCTCGGGCATCGGCCTGGCGACGACGGAACGATTCCTCCGCGACGGAGCGGCGGTCGTTCTCGTCGACAACCAATTCGACGCCGTCGACCGCGAAACCAAACGGCTCAAAGACGAGGGATTCCGCGTCGTCGGAGTCGGCGCCGACGTCGTCGATTCGAGCGACATCCGCCACGCGTTCGAAAAAGGCGTCGCTCGCTTCGGCCGAGTCGACATCGTTTACGCCAACGCCGGAGTCGGTTATACGGGGACGATCGTCGATACATCGGACGACGATTGGGATCTCGTGATGGGGGTGAACGCCAAAGGCGTGTTCATCACCGCACGAGAGGCGGTTAAACAAATGCTTGCACAAAAACCGCCGGGAGGATCGATCATTTTGAACGCGTCGATCTCGGGGCTCGTCGGCATTCCCGGGCAAGCGCCTTACGCTCCGAGCAAAGGCGCGGTCGTCCAACTGACGCGTCAGCTCGCGGTCGAATACGCCGCGAAAGGGATCCGCGTCAACGCGGTTTGCCCCGGCACGGTCGACACCCCCCTGCTCCGCCGCGCCATGGCGATGTCTCCCGATCCCGACGCCTTCCTCGCGATGCTCGTCGCGGGACATCCGATCGGCCGAATCGGTCTCGGCGAAGAAATCGCCGCCGCGGTCGCGTTCCTCGCTTCCGATCAGGCGAGTTTCGTCACCGGAGCGATCCTCCCCGTCGACGGCGGATACACCGCTCGCTAATTGAAAGTACGCCCGCGGAGAGCCCGGGAAAGCTCGCTCATACGCGCGATCGTCGATTCCAAACCCATAGATTGTCGTCCGCGCGTTTGAGCCCGGCCGATCGAACCCGACATTCTCTCGACGATTTCATCGCTCCGCCGCGCGGAACGAATCACCGGGAGAACCAGGGTGTTGAAAAGATCGACGCACGCTTTTATCAACAAATCCGGCGTTCCTCAATCTCTTGATCAATCCATCGGGACGTCGGTCGGCGATTCGGCCCGATCTCAAGCTCGCCCGGGCTTCGGTTCTCCGACGGTCGCTTAAGGCTTCGATTCCTCGGCTGGGATCGCGTTCATCGTGTAATACGCCGCGGGATGCAATAACGGCGCCCCCTCGGCCGATCGAACCCCCGGAAGATGAAGCTCGTGAACGTGCCCGGGCGCGAGCGATTTCACCGTGAGGACCACGCTCTTGTGATCGTCCGAGACGACCGCGGACGCGATCTCGGGCTTCGTTTGATCGACCTCGGGACTGCCGTAATTGGCTTGATAAATATAGGTGTATGTTTCAATCTGGTACGACTTGGGATCTCCCGCGGTCCTGGAATCGACGGGCTCGGTGAACGTGAGCTTGAAGCCGTCGTGTCGCGCGCGCATCTCGAGAATTTCAAACGGAACCTTCCCCGTCCAATCGAGCCGTTCGAGAGCGAACTCTTTACTGCCGCGCGATCCCCAGCCGCGGTTCGTTCCGCCCACGAACAGAGATCCCGAAGGGCTCAACTCCAAAGCCAGATTCCCCGACGAAAATCCCTCGCGAAACGGAAAACACGCCCCCTGATAACGACCGTTCACCTTTTCCAGATCAACTCGCATCACCGTGCTCGCGGTTTGATCCCCAACAAATAATTGATTATAGAACGGGCCAAATTTTCCGTCCGTCGTATCGCAGGCGATCCCGCTCGCCGATTGCCCCATCTTGGAATACGGGAAGTAAATCGCGGGGGGACTAAGCTCGGGGATTCGCTTCGCCTCTTCAATCAAACGCGAGTCGCTCTTCGGCTCATCGGGGCGTTTACCCAGGTTTTTGGCGAGGTCGTACCATTTAAATCCCGCGGGATGCCCCAAAAACGCTCCAGGCTCGAGGTGTTTCAACGCGCAAGCGCCGTTCCAAGGGCCTTGATTCTCGGTGTAAAACATATCACCCGCGGCGTTCGCGCCGACCCCGCCGGGCGAACGAAGACCCGAGCAAGTCGGCACGAGCGAGCCGTCGGGCTTGAGCCGCAAGCACCAACCGCGAAACTTGACGTCGCTCGTGAACGAACCCGTCAGCGTAAGCGCAATCCAGATATCGCCGTTTTTATCAAATTTGGAACAAAATCCATATTCATGATAATCGCCGCTGATCTCCCAGCCGTCGGCGACGGTTTCGAACCGATCGGCGCGGCCGTCGCCGTCGTCGTCCAACAACTTCGTCAGCTCGCACCGTTGCATCGCATACAAAACGCCGTCGCGCTCGGCGAGGCCGAGAACCTCGTGCAGCCCCGACGCGAATTTGACGAACTTCGAATCTTTGGCGGGATCGGCCGCGAACGGATTCGAGATCCAATAAATATCCCCCCGACGCGTGGAAAACGCCAAGCGACCGTCGCGCGAAAGCTGGAGCGCGCCCGCCTCGAGAACCAAGCCGTCGGGAATCTTAAACTTCGTGATCTTGTAGTAATCGTCTTCCCTGGGAGCGTCCGCGGCCCGCGCCGGTCGATCGAAGCCGAGATCAAGGGCGATTACCGATAAACACACAATCACGCCGGCGACGATTTTCATCTTGATCTTCTCGTGTAAGCGGTTCATAAGGAGGGCTCGCTCAAGAATCCTCGGCGGTCGGTCGGGTGAGATCGATCTCACCAAATGAATATTTGTACGATTTTGGCGGTTCTCGCCGTGTCGGTGGCGGGACGGATCGGCACGAGAAGTTCGGCCTTGCCCGCCGAATTCCTGACGATCGGCTTGACCGACGTTTCAAGACTCGTTCGCCACGTTCCGTCGATCACGTAGCGATCGCGATCGGCGGGATCGATTTCGATCTTGTTCCCCGCCGCGGCGCGATAATACGCGTCGGCGCCCGCGTCGTCGGCCTTGAGATCAAACGAAAGCGTTCGCTTCAACCGCGGCCCCCGGGGATCGGGAATTCCATCAGAATAATCGTCGATCCTGATCGCGCCGAGGCGATAATGGAACGTCGGCTTGCGGTCGATTTTGGCGAGCGAATAGCCGAGAAAACGATAATCGCCTTGCCGCGCCGAGGTTTCGGGCCAGGGAGCTTCGGCCGAGGCGAGCCGGGCGACGCTCACGCCTTCGGGCAGCCGCAGGATATCGTCGCCGAGCGGCGCCTCGAAACCTTCGCCTCGACCCGTCCAGTGCCGCGACGCGTCGATAAAATCCCCCTGCCAGATCACCGCGAGCCGAAGATTGTTCGCATCGAATGCTATGTTCACCTTTTCAGGATAACCGACTCCGATCGCCCGCGGCCCCGCTCCCTCGATGAAATTGCGGTAAATCACGGCCTCTTTGCCGACGACGAGCGGGATCGGGCTTCGACCCAAGCCGTAAGGAACCGCGGCCTGATCGCCGTCCGAAAGATATCGCCACACCGCCTCGATCTGTTTGGTCGAATCGCCGTTGAACGACTCGGTGATCAGGCTCTTTTCCTGGGGCCAAGCCGAAGGCATCCGCGTACCGGGTCGATATTCCTGAGGATTACGCACGTAGCGATGAAACCAATCGCGCCGCAGCCTGCGCGTCATGATCGTCATGTTGATCGCCTGAATCCCGCTCGCCTGAAAATTCTTGAAGGCATGGCAAGTTCCGCAATTATTCGCCTTCGACCCGACCAGATAGCGACCCTGCGCCTTCACCTGCTTCTCGGGAAGATCGAAATCGATCGCCGGAACGGGATCGAGCCGATCGACCTCGGCCAACGCCTCGCCGAGCGATCCCGCGTTCGACGCGGCGAACCTTGGCATATGCGTGATCATATACGGACGATCTTTCGATCCATTTTCGAGAATGTTTTTAAGCCATTCCGATTCGAGTTTGCCGCCGACTCCGTTGAGATGGGGCGGCAGCCTTCCCTCGTCCCCCATCTCTTTTTGCGTCGTCGTGAAGTACGCGTCGCGCTCTTTTTCAACCCCGCCCACTCCGTCGCGCACATGACACGCGTAACAGTTTAGCCGTAAAAGGACGGAGGCGATCGAATCGCGCGGGGTCGGTTTTTTGACGTCGGCCGAGGTCGCGGCTTTGATCGCCGCGACGATCGCCGCTTTTTGACTCGAACCCAACGCGTAATCGGGCGATCCCGCCGCGGGACGATCGGCCAAACATCCCGAGGTCAAATTATGAAGATCTTTTAACGACTTGGCGGAAAGTTTCGATTCGACGATTCCGCGAGAATCTTTGAGAGCGTGGCACGACGCGCAGCCGCGGTCGGCGAAGACCGACCGTCCCCGTTCGACGAGCACGGGATCGGGCCTGAACGCGGGTTTCGAATCGGGGCGTTCGGGTTTGATCGTGACCGCGGGAGAGAGCGACTGCCGAGCGATCCCCGCCCCCTCGAATTCAACGGTGAGAGCGTCTTCGCCGCCGCCGTTAAAGTGTTCGACGACGAGTTTGTGCGAACCGACCGTCAGCTTTCGTTCGCCTTCCTTGAAAGTTTCGGAATGCACCCCGTCGTGATCGACGACGACGTCGCCGTCGATCGAAAGCTTAGCCCCGTCGTCCGAGGCGACATGAAATCGATAGACCCCCTCGCGGTCGACCTGCAAATACCCCTCGAATCGGAGCGCGTAATTATTGACGCGCTTTCGGATTCTCACAACAAAATCATCGACGGTTCCCTGCGCGACCGGTTCGAGCTTGGCGAAATCGGGCAGCTTCTCCCATTCTCCCTCGTAATATTGATATTTAAGATTTGGTTCATTTTTGACGCTGAGACCCTCGAGAAGAAAATGCGCGACGTCGCGCGATTCGTCTCCTTTGAGGTTCAGCGAGGGCATTCGTCCCGAGGGTCGAATCGCGAGGGGGTCTTGAAGGAATGTCGCGAGCCCGTTCACGGTATATTTTTTGGTGAGATCGCCGAGCGGAACCGAAGTTTTAAGGTCTTCGCGTTCCCCCTCCTTACGCGCCCCATGGCAAGCGACACAGCCGACTTGATGATAAACGCGTTCGCCGAAGCCGACCTGAAGCGCTCGGACGGGGGATTCGAGCGCGACTCCCGTGTTCGCGAGAAAATGAACAAGCGCTTCGATTTCTTCTTTCGCGCGAGCCTCGGGCACGTTCGCGAAGACGTTCGGCATCGTCGTCCCCGGCTTCGTTTTCCGCGGATCGGCGAGATAAGCTCGGAGAAAATCGGGCCGAACGCGACCGCCGATCTGATCGAGAATCGGCGCCTGTTTCGTTTGTACGAGCAAGGCGGCGATTCCTTCGACCTTATGGCACGAGGCGCAGTTGAGTTCTCCCAGAAGGAGCGTGCCGCCGCGCACGGGGTCGGCTTCGGCTTCGGGCCGATCGTAGAATCGTTCGAAGCCGGCGACGACGGGGCGACCGTCGCGTTTGCTCGCAGCCGCGGAGGCGAGGGTCGCGATTGAAAGTGATGCGATCGCGATCGCCGGAAACCCGTTCAAACGATCGCGGAGGCGCGAAACGGTCATGCGAACGACTCCTCGGAAGGTGCGGAAATCACCGAAAGTAAGCGTCATGGAATCGGTCAAACTTCAAGGGAAAACGCGTTTGGGCGGGTCGATTTCGCGGAACGCACACAGGGAGTTCGCGAGCGAACCTCGGCGGAAAGCCGCATGCGCGGAGAATCCTATATATCGTTCAAGAGCGAACCGAACAACCCCCCGCTCCGAATCGAGCCGATCGGGGCGACTCGGCTTAAAAACTTAATTGATTTAATATTATTATTATAATTATAGTTATAATTATAAGACGTATGGGATCGGCTCGGCGCCGGTCGATCGGAGATTCGCGGCGAGAGCGCGCCTTGAGTGTGATCGAGGACGACGAAAAAATGATCGACTCGACGCTGGAAGAATCGATTCTCGTGAGTTATCATGCCGTGGATCGTTCGGAAAAAGCATTCGGGGCTTTCGTGTAAATACGTAATAGGAACTTCAACTCAAGCGTCGTCGAGATTTAATACGATGGATCGAAGCGGAAAATCAGCGGGAGTTGAAGTCGCCGAGTCGAGTCGGGGGGGCTCGGGTCGTCGCGAGATCGATCGCCTTGTCGAGAAAGGGAAGGCGAAAGACGCCTTCAAGCAAGCCAAGCTTTATTTTCATCGCGAGGCTTCGGCCGAGAATCGCAAACTTGTCGAATATACATACATTTGTAGAGTTCAAGAACTGATTCGCGGAGGGATGATTTCCGCGGCGCGGGAGGTCGCGGCGTCGGCTCTCGAGTTCGGCGTGACCGACACCGAGCTTCTCAAGCAATTGGCTTCGAAGTTGCCCCTCGTGGGAATGATGGATAAAGCGTTGCAGTTGCGTAATCGATTCGGTTCGGCGGAGGAGGCGAACGATTTTTCAGCGACGCTCGCGGATCAGGCGGTCGTCCATCCCGCCGGTTTGAAGGATTCGGCGCCCGAGATTCACGCGGCCGCGGCGCCGATACTCGCCGCGTTTTCGGCTCTCGACGCGGGTAACGAAGCGCAAGCGCTCGAATCGCTGAGGTCGATACCGCGGGGTTCGCCGATGGCGGATTGGCGCTACTTCATCCGCGGATTGATCGCCTTCCGCAAACGGGACGTCGAGCGAGCGAGGAGCGATTGGGATCGGCTCGAGCCGCGCCGCGCGAGCCGAAAAATCGCCCAAAAGTTGCTCGCGACCGTCGAAGTGAAACCGGAAGAGAAGCGGAGCGACGGACTCAAACGGATCGAGGTTCTGGCGTTCGGCGAGCCCGTGCTCGATCGGATCGCCGAACTTCGCACCGCCGCGAACGCGAAAGATTGGAAACGTGTTTTTAAAATGATTCCGTCGATCCAGAAATGTCTGAAAAAAACGGATCCGCGTCTCGCCGAGAGAGTCGCGGAACTCGTCATGTCATCATTATTTTCTGAAATCATCAACGCCTCGTTCCAGGATTCGAAGCGGTTGTTCGAGGGGTTGAAATCGTCGCTCGAGCCGCTCGCCTGGGATCCAAATTGGAATCGATTCCTGGCCCTCATGTGGGAAGGACCTTACGGGGACGAAGATTTCGCCGTCGTGTTGTGGAGGAATTATCTCCAGGATCTGGCGCATGCTCCCGCCGCGTTCCCGGGTGTCGATACCAAACGTGTTCAGGCTTTGGTTTGGAGTCGGATCGGCCAAATTCTTTTTGACAAAGCGATCGAACGCGAAGAGGAAGACGATATTTTTGGAATCGGCGCCCGCCTGGTCGGACCGAAATGGACCGACGATCTCGACCGCGCCGTGGAGGCTTTTAAACAAAGTTCGACGCTCGATCCCGCGCGGAAAAAACCGTATGATAAACTTGTCGACATTTATCTGCATTTTAATAAAAATGATCAAGCGATCGAGGCGTTGGAGGATTCTCTCAAACATTTTCCCGACGACGTCGAATCTTTAAAACAATTGATTCGGCTGTATCGGCGAGCCGACGACTACGAAGGGATGTTGCGATGCGTTTTGCGTTACCGCGAACTCAAGCCGCTCGACTCCGAAAACAATCTCAACCTCGCGTGGGCGAGGCTTTCGCTCGCTCGACGATTGACCGCGAAAAAAAACCGCGAAGCGGGACGCGCCGAGTTCGACCTCGTCGAAAAGATGACGGACAATCCGATTCCTTCATATGTGGTAACGGGCTCGCGGGCCGTGTTCGAGTTAAAATCGGGAGACGACGAGCGAGCCCGGGAACTCGCCGCACGCGCGGAAACCGAGGCGAAACATCGAGCGTCGGCCTTCCTCGTGATCGCGATCGAAGCGGTTCGTTACGGACTCTCCGTACCGTTGCGCGATCGTTACATCAAAGAGTTCAAAGCCGCGTTATCGTCCCGGCCGACGAGCGAATCGGCGGGCGAACTCGCCGATTTAGTGAACTTATATGTCAAGTATGATGTTTCATTCACGGGATGTAGGGATCGCTTCGACGAGGTCGCAAGTCATCTTAGAAAAGCGACGAACTTGAAGTTTAAAGAGCACGATCTGAGAAAAGTGTGCGAATTCTTCGCTTTTGGCGTAGACGACACGAAACTGGAAATGAAGTTCGCCAAGCTCGGCCGCAAGCTCTTTCCAGGGTCGCTGTATTATTTGATCCGCGAGATCACGGCTCAGCTCGACGACGAATCGAGCAAGCTCGACCCGAGGCGAACCAGAAGGAAGCTTGAAAAGGCTCTCGAAAAGTCGCGGAATTCGGCCGAGCCGCAAAATCCCGAATGGATTTCGGAGGTGAAAGATCTGATCAATCAAATGAAAGATCTCGAGAACGAATCGTTCCCGTTTCCCTTCTTCGGCGGAGGACCGAAGCAATTTTCCGGCCCTGGGAAAAAAATGTTTGAAGAGTTCTTCAAGCAAATGCAATTTAAATTTGACGAAGACTACGACGACGATTTTTTTGACGACGACGACGACGACGACGACGACGACGACAAACCGCCGCGGCGGAGACCGAAACGACCGTCGAAACGCAAACCGAAATAACCCGCCGATCGTCGATTCGGTCGACCGCGGGATTGAATTGGAGACGAGCGGGTATGTCTGATGCGTATGATATTCTGGGATTAACATCCGATTGCAACGAGGCCGAGTTGCGGGCTCGTTATTTGCAACTGGTGCGCGAGTCGCCCCCCGATCGCGATCCCGAACGGTTCGCGAAGATTCGAGCCGCGTATGACGAGATCCGCGATCCCGTCGCTCTCGTCGAACGGAAATTATTCATCCCCTCGAAAACCGACACGCTTGAAACCCTCGAAAAGGAACTCGTCGAGCGATTAACCTCCGCCAAGTTTTCCTCGGCGGTTCTTCTCTCTTTGGCGGACGACGTATGATCGATCTAGATAATGATGAACAAATTCTCGATCGATTTCGCGATTGGCTCCGCGAGACGCGCGTCGAGGCCGCCGAGATCGACGATTCGACGAACGGAATCGTCGATGAATCGAGCCGAATCGGCCTCGACCGACTGATCGAGGAATTCACGGCGCTTCGGCATGAATTGAAGCTTCAAACGCGAAGCGCGCGGTCGATCGAAGAGCGCTTCGAGAATTCGTTGGAGACGCTCGATTCGGCGACTTCGGCGTTTCGCGAGGTCGCCGCTCAAACGATTTCGGCGGGTTCGGAATCGATCGCCAAATCTTTGGCGCTGACGATCGCCGAACTTGAAGAGGCGCTCACGCGATGCCTCGATCAATGGAAAAAGAACTTCGAACGCTTGATCGGTCCTCCCGCGTCGGCCAAAACCGACGTTCTCGATGAGCGATTTCGGCGACAATCGTGGCTGCGACGTAAGCTGACAAAAAGTTATCACGCCGGCGTTATTCGAATTATCGAGGAGGACGAGGAGAGATCGCGTTCCGACCGTCGATCGCTCTTAACGGCGCTCGTGAGCGGTTACGACTTGATTCTCAAACGTCTGAATCGCAATATGAGGGATCTTGGCGTCGGTCGAATCGCGACGGTCGGTCGAATCGTCGATCCCGAACGAATGGTCGTCGTCGAAGTCGTCGAATCGGATGATCGTCATGGCGAGGTGATCGAGGAGATCAGGCCCGGATACGAATGGAAAGGCGTACTTTTACGTCCCGCCGAGGTGCGAGCCGTCCGTCCCCGATTCATCGCCGAAAAGCTTCAAGATCACGAACACGATCAAGATCTCGATAGCGATCGCGAACCTTGCGTTCACGACGATCAAGATTCTCCGTTGAATAATTCATCCACATGAAAGGTTACTCATGGAAGTGATTATCGGCATCGATCTTGGCACGACGAATAGCGAGGTCGCGGTGATACGATCGGGCTCTCCCGTCGTATTAACCGACGACGGCGACCCGATCCTGCCGTCGGTCGTCGGGCTCGATCCGCAAGGGAAATTGCTCGTCGGCCGCGCCGCGAGGAACCAATACGTGCTCGCCCCCGAACGGACGATCCGTTCGATCAAGCGGAAGATGGGGCAAGACGTAACCGTCGAGCTTGGGAAAGAAAAATACAGGCCGCAGGAAATCTCGGCGATCATTCTTCGCGCCCTTAAGCAGCGCGCCGAGCGAGCGCTCGGTCACGAGGTGAAGAAAGCGGTCATCACCGTTCCCGCGTTTTTCAACGAGGGGCAGCGAGAGGCCACGCGCGAGGCGGGCGAGCTCGCGGGACTCGAGGTCGTACGGATCATCAACGAGCCGACCGCGGCGATCCTCACATACGATCCCAATCCTCCCGAGATGGAACGGCTCTTGGTTTACGATCTCGGCGGCGGAACGTTCGACGTTTCGATCGCGATGGTGGAATCGGGCGTTGTTGAAATCTTGTCAAGTCACGGCGATACGCACCTCGGCGGCGACGATTTCGATCAACGCTTGCTCGATCTCGTATGCGATCGATTTCAAACCGAACACGGAATCGACCTTCGCGAATCGATTCGGGCGCGATCGCGTCTCCTCGCCGCGGTTGAGGACGCGAAAAAACGGTTGTCGAGCGAACCCGTCGCGTCGATCACCGAAGAATTCATCGCCGAGAAGAAAGGCGAGCCGCTTCACCTCTCGATTGAAGTGATGCGCGAAGAATATGAATCATTGATTGAACCGCTGTTGGCGAAAACGTTGAAATGCGTCGACGACGCGCTCACCGACGCGAATCTGCAGGCGCAACAGATTGATAAAGTCGTGCTCGTCGGAGGAGCGACGCGAACGCCTCTCGTTCATCATATGCTTTCGACACGGCTCGGCCGTCCCGTCCATTGCGAGATCGAACCCGACCTCGCGGTCGCGATGGGCGCCGCGGTTCAGGGAGGGTTGATCTCGGGTGTGGAAGTCGGCACGGTTCTCGTCGATATCACTCCGCACACCCTTGGAATCGAGGTTCTTGATTATTCCGACGGTTTCCCGGCGCCTCACGGTTTTTCGCCGATCATCGAGCGAAACACGCCGTTGCCGGTCTCGAAAACCGAGATCTATTCGACTTCGAGAGACGGCCAGATCGTCGCGTCGATCCGCGTGTTTCAAGGTGAGGAGGACGACACAAGGCTGAATTCGCTCGTCGGCGAGTTCCAAATCCAGGGCCTCGCCCCCGTTCCCTATCCCAATCAGATTTTGGTCAAGCTCGATCTCGATCTCAACGGAATCCTCAAGGTGACCGCGACCGAACGCGCCACGGGGTTGGCCAAACATGTTGTGATTGAAAACATGATGGAGCGTTTTCGCAAACGCGAACGCGTCGGCGCGCTCGATCGTATCAACGAGCTCTTCGCCGATTCCGACGACGACTCCTTTTCTCCGACAAAGCCCGGCGCGCTTTCGATCGAGGCTTCGTTCGATTCTCAGAAGGAGGAAAACTCGGACGACGCCGAATTGCGCGAAACGATCGAAACGGCGCGTTCGCTGATCGCCAAATCGGAAACGCTCGCCGCGTCGGCCGCGGGAGAAGACGCCGCTGAAATGAGAGGACTTGTTCAAGACTTGCAAGCCGCGATTTCACGCAATTCGATCGACGATATCCGACGCGTCTCGGCGGCGCTCGAAGACATCGTTTACTATCTGAGCGACGTTTAACCCGAATGATCGAACCGACGACCGAAGCGACGATGCGCTGTCCGACCTGCCGCGCCGTGCAACCCTGGTCCGACTCGTGCCGACGCTGCAAAACCGATCTCCGTTTGTTGCGCGAGCTCGCGGAGCGATTCGAGGAATCGCGTCGCTCCTGTCTCGCCGAATTGCGGCGAAACCGCTTCCGCGCTGCGCTCGAACACGCGCGCGAATGCGTTCTCTTGCGTAATAACGCCGATTCGCTCCGCCTCCTCGCCGTTTGCGAACTGCTTAATCATAACTGGACCTCGGCGCGTACGCTCGCTTCCACGCTAATATCTCATAATGACGGGTCCTGATTTACTAAAAGGCTATCCGGAAAGAATACCGCGTAGATCGCGCGAGTTTAGGACGATCACGAAATTGGGAGGGCGAACTCTTATGGGAGGACGAACCTCCTGGTGAGCCGGCATGTTTTCATTATTGTCTAGGGTGAACCCGTTTAGAAGGGTGAACTCTTATGGGAGGGCGAACCTCCTGGTGAGCCGGCATGTTTTCATTATTGTGTAGGGCGAACCCGTTTGTCGGGGACACCGAAATTGGGACGGCGAACCTCCCGGCGAGCCTCTTCGTCAAATCATCGATCAACGGCGACGCTCTTTGCATAAAGAATAAATATATTAATTCGGCTCACCGGGAGGTTCGCCCTCCCAAGCAAAACAATCAATTATAATCTCATAATAAATGTGCGATATCGACGGACAAGAAGCGACTGAAACCGGGAAAATTAATTCGAGTTCGATAGGATTGAGTTTCCGGATAGACTCTACGATGAATTAAAAATTCTGAATCCCGAACGCACGCTCCCCCTCCGTGCGGCCTGAACAATCAAAAATTTTTGATAACCTGAAAGATCGTCTGCGTTTGAAACGGCAATGGACCGACGAGGGGAACCTCGACGCCTCCAAGGAAATACCATTCGTTACCGATGCCGAACCGAAAACCGGGAGTGAGGCTAAAATAGCTCGCGTTCCCTCCGCTGATCGCGGTGTGCAGGTTCGCCGCCACGTCGACGACGAGATTCGGCAAAAACCTGGCGTCGGGCGCGGTGACGTACTTACCGACCGCGAACCGCGCGTCGAACGACGAAAACGTCGACGGCGACGCGTTGAACCCCGTCCAGGGATTGCCCGAAAGGAGCGCGATTTTGGCGGGCGTGAGGTTCGTGGGAGTCGTCACGCCGACTCCGCCGCGGAAAACCCAGCCGCCGAACGGATTCGCCCAAAACTCGACGTCGGGCGAAAGGCTCGCGACGCCGTTTCCGTTCAATCCGTTCCCAGTTGGAACACGCACGAATAAATTCGACGTCACCGAATATCGCTTATCCTCGGCGAGCAAAAACCGCGGCGCGATCGTCAAATCGCCCACCCCCGTATCATAATTCGTCGGAGATTTGCCGGGCGATCGCGGATCCGAAACGACGAACGGAAAAAACCAGCCGATCTCGAAACGTCGACTCAATGGTGTGAACATAAAATAACTTCCATTGTATAAATCGGCGTTCCCGGGAAGACCGCGCGCGTAGCCGAACGAGAAGACGAAAAGGCGATAAAACGCTCCGTCCGCGTTGTTAACCCACGTTTGACGCGGAGCGATTCGGCTCGTCCCGTCGGTCGACGGAACGGGCGCGTACGCCTCGTCCCAGCCTTCGGATAAAAAGCCCGCGAGCCCGAGAGGCCGCCAACGTTCGGGGCGAAGCGGACCGAAGAGCGATTGTCCGATCACATCGGCGAACGATTCCCTCCGAAAAGGTTCAACCAGAACTTGCGGAGGCTCGACGACGGGATCTTCGATCGACTCGCCCGGAGCGAACAGCGGAGTCGTTCCGACGGACGAATTCGCTCGAACCTCCTCAATATTGGGCGGATTCGTCGCATTCGACACGGGGAACGATGGATTCGATACGGGCGTTTGCGAGAACCCGATCCGCGCAGCGACCGCGACGAAGATCGTCATAATAAATAAACGGATCAGAGCCTGATAAGTCCTTTCTTCGCATCGATGAAATCCGCCGTAATGTTTTCGGAACATATTAGTTTATCTCGCGGTACGGGTTCTTGTTCGGCGCGCAAAAAAAGACTCCCGCCGGGGACCAAAAAATTGGTCTTTGGCAGGAGTCATCAGCCCCGAACGAGCTTGGGGCGGTTGATCGGTCGGGCGAACTCCATCACCCGTTTTTTCGGCTCGACACGACGAATCGCGCCGTGTCTCAGGCTTCATTATCGGCGAATCGGCGGCATGACTTTAAGGATAAATGCGATTTTAGCGGATCTAGCATGGCGGGAAGACGAATCCTCTTGTATCGGATCACACGAATAAATTCACTTATTTATATAATCTTGTCATCTTTCTTCCCCACCTCGGTTCCCAAGCGGATCGGCTGGACAATCCTCTACAAATCGTCTTCAATGAGGAGGTGGAACGCGTTTTGGGAGGTATCGCTTCATGAGCGCGGCGACGAAAATCAAGATCGATCGACAAACTCTCGCCGATCTGGCTCGGATCGACGCGAAGGCCGAGTTGATCAATGGAAGGATCGTTACACAAATGCCGACTGGTTATCTCCCGAGCCGGGTGGCCTTTCGGATCGCGCGAGGTCTCGATGATTTCGCCGATTCGACGCGAACGGGCTACGCCTTCGGCGATAACGTCGGATTTATCGTTCCGAGGCTGCGCTCCGGACGCGAATCCTTTGCTCCCGACGCTTCGTTTTACATAGGCGCGATACCGTCCAATCCAATGCGATTCATCGAAGGCGCGCCGACTTTCGCGGTCGAGGTTCGAAGCGAGAACGATTACGGAACGTCGGCCGAAGCCGAAGCCGCCGCGAAACGACTCGATTATTTCGAAGCGGGAACGCGTGTCGTATGGGACGTCGATCCGATCTTAAAACGAATTCTGAAATATCGATCCGATTCGCCTCTCGCGCCGATCGCCTTCGCTCCGGGCGGGATCGCCGACGCCGATCCCGCGGTCGCGGGTTGGACGATCGAAGTCGATCGTGTTTTCGCATAACAAGACAGATCGATATCTCCATGAATTTTGTTTAAATTTTAGAGCGTTCGTTTCAAGGCGAAATTCAATAATCTTTAATCATGATTTCAAATGGTCGGCTAAGCGTTCGATTCAGCGTCGAAGTCGATCGACGCCGATATGTCCGATCGTTCCAAGAATTTCTTTCGGATCCGAGGCGTATAAATAACTGAGACATAATCAAGAACGAATTCTCGAAGCTCGGATTGTTCGTCCGCCAAACGGTTATCCAATCGATCAAAACGGCTCCGAGGATTATTTCGAAATTTGTATTTAAAATGGTTTAATAATCTGAAAGAATGATTGTGTTTGAAACGGAGTGATCCCGACCATAGGGACCTCGATACCCGCCCGGAAGACCCAATTATTCCGAAGGCCGAAAAGTATCCCCGGAGTGAGGCTAAAATAGGTGTAATTCCCGCCGCTAATCGCCGTATGCAGATTGGCGGCGACATCAACGCATAAGTTTGGCATGATCTTCGCGTCGGAAGGACGAAGGTATTTGCCGACCGCGAATCGAGCGTCGAACGACGAGAACGGCCCCGGCGATCCGTAAAACCCTGTCCAGGGGGGGCTTTTATCGAGGAGAGCGATCTTGGACGCCGACAAATTCGTCGGCTCGGTAACGCCGAGTCCTCCTCGCACCACCCAACCCGTAAACGGATTGGCCCAAAACTCGATATCGGGAGAAAGGCTCGTCACGTTATTGCCGATCCGGGCGTTTCCCGTGGGAACTCGAACGAAAAGGTTTGTGCTGATCGTGTAACGCTTGTCCTCGGCGAGCAGGAACCTGGGGATAATCGTCAGATCTCCCGCCCCGGTCCAATAATCGGTCGGTCCAGTTCCCAGGGCGTTCGGCGCCGATTGGACGAACGGAACTCCCCAACCGATCTCGAACCTTCGGCTAAAAGGTGTGAACATACCAAAAATACCCGTATATTCGTTGGTATTACCGGGAAGTCCGCGGGCGTAACCGAACGAAAAGAGGAAGAGCCGATAAAACGCTCCGTCGTCGCTGTTAACCCAAGGCTGACGGGGCGCGATGCGCGACGTTCCATCGGTTGAGGGAACAGGGGCGTACGGCTCATCCCACCCCTCGCTGAAAAACGAACCGATGCCAAGCGGTCGCCAACGATCCGAACGAAGCGTGCCGATCAAAGATTGACCGATCACATTCAAAATCGATTCCGATCGATTCGAAGTCTGAGGTTGTATCGAACTAAAAGGAGACGCTTCGACGGGTGGGTTGGACGACGACGAACCGTCGCCGGACGTCGAAGCGAAGGGATTTGGATCAACCAAATCATTTGCGGTGGAATTCGTCGCGCTTTCGTCGAAGACTCGCGTCGAAATGGAACCGCTTCCGAACGGAGAAGACGGATTTTGTGAAGGGATCGTTTGCGCTTCGGCGGGCGTCTCGGCCGATCCCGTTGTAACCGTAAAGATAACAATAAATACAAGACAAAATACAGAACGATATGTAATTCGTACGCTTCGATTGGCCCCGCAAACCCGCAAGTCGTCACCCATGATTCCACCCGCCTCGACACATGGAAATCGGCGTCAGGCCGAAACGATTCGATTAATACCTCGGCGCCTGGTTTTCGAGCCCACCTTTAATTCAGGACCTCGATATCCAGTTAATCGACCGGATCGCATTCCGACTTGAACGACTCTAGCGATTAAAACGAGACGAACGATCCGATTCATCGAAGGCGAGCCGACTTTCGCGGTTGAAGCTCGAAGCGAGAACGATTACGGAGCGTCGGCCGAAGCCGAAGCCGCCGCGAAACGACTCGATTATTTCGAAGCGGGTACGCGTGTCGTCTGGGATGTCGATCCGATCTTAAAAAAAATTCTGAAATATCGATCCGATTCGCCTCTCGCGACGATCGCCTTCGCTCCGGGTGGGATCGCCGACGCCGAGCCCGCGGTCGCGGGCCGGCCGATCGAAGCCGATCGTAATATCGCATGATTAACTATTTGGGATATAATTTCTCCGATATATGTTGTTATACTTATGCTTGAGGATCGTTCCTAGCCTTGTTCGGCGAGAAGATCGCGCGTCGCCTGTTGCGCGGGGTTTTCGAGAACGCGATCGGGAGGGCCCGATTCGACGACTCGGCCTTTGTCGAAAACGTGCACGGTGTGCGCGACCCTTCTCGCGAAGCCGATCGCGTGGGTGACGACGATCATCGTTTGGCCGTCGCGCGCCAGATCGGCCATCACCGAAAGGACCTCGCCCGTCATTCGAGGGTCGAGCGCGCTCGTCGGCTCGTCGAAGAGGATCGCCTGGGGACGCATCGCGAGCGCTCGCGCGATCGCCACCCGCTGCTGTTGCCCTCCCGAAAGCTCGCTCGGCGCCGCGGTCAATCGATCTCCCATCCCCACGCGATCCAATAATCGGCGCGCCCGCTCCTCGGCCTCGGGTCGCGAAAGACCCAAAACGCGAATCGGCGGCTCGGCGACGTTGCGCAAAACATTCCAATGCGCGAATAAGTGAAACGCTTGAAACACCATGCCGATTTTTTGACAGATGCGCCGGTTCGCCTCGCGACGACGAGCCTGCGGAACGCGCGCGTCGATCGTTTCGCCGTCGATCGTCACGCTTCCGCCGTCGAACGATTCGAGCCCGTTCAAACATCGCAGGAACGTGCTTTTTCCCCCTCCCGAAGGGCCGATGATCGCCGCGACCTCGCCCCGCGAAACCTCGAGCGAAACGCCCCGAAGAATCTCGGTTTTTCCATAACGCTTCCAAAGATCATTTGTTTGAATCATATCCCGATCCCCCTACCCGATCCCGCTCCGATCGCGTTCCGTTCGAACCTTCGCGAAAGCCAAGAAAACGGCAAACCCATCAACAAATAAAACAAAGCCGCGGTCGCGGCGAATTCGACGACCGCCCCGGTGCTGAGCGCCAGGATGTTGTATTGCTTGGTCAATTCCACAAGCGTAATCGCCGAACAGACCGACGTATCTTTAAAGAGCGCGATGAAATCGTTGGTGATCGCGGGGGTCGCGATCCGCGCCGCCTGGGGGATGATGATGAGACGAATCGCCGTCCCCCGGCTCATCCCGAGCGCAAGCGCCGCCTCGAATTGGCCGATCGGGATCGCCTGGAGCGCCGCGCGATGAATCTCGGCCTCGTACGCCGAGTAATTGATCGCGAGCCCCGCGATCGCCGCGACGATCGGATCGAGCGTGAGCCCGAGCCTGGGAAACAAAAAGAAAAGCACATACAATTGCAGCATCAACGGTGTTCCACGAACTATCTCAATATAAACACGCGATAAAAATCGCGCCGGTCGAGGTCCGTAAAGCCTGGCGATCGCGAGAATCAGGCCGATCGCGGTCGCGAGCGGCATCGAAGCGACGGCGAGCAGCACGGTCGTCGCCGCGCCTTGAAGCAAGAGCGGCAAGTTCTTGGCGACGATCGCCCAATTGCCGACCGACGTGTTCGCCTCGGTTCGCGTCGTCGCGAAAAGCTCGGGAGTCCACGAAGCGAGATCGACCTGAGCGTCGTTCCAAACGTCGTACCGCTCGTAAATCGTTCGCAATGATCCATCTTGAATCATACGCTCAATCGTATGATCAAGGCGTTTCTTCAAATCAATATCATTCTTGCGCAAATAGATCACGTAATATCCGCGACCGACGGGATCGCCGACGAGCCTCAGTTTGGGCATCCGTTTCACGTAAAACCGAGCCGACGGAACGTCTTGAAGCGTCGCTTCGATCTGACCGTTGACGACCGCCTCCATCGCGTCGGTCGCTCCGTCGAATCCGATGATCGTCGTATGCGATCCGCCGTTCTCGCGCGCGAATCGCTCGGCGACCGACCCTCTCAGCACGCCGATTCTGCGCCTTCGAGGTCGAGCCGAATCGTTCGCCGTAAAATCGCTCCACGATCGAAATCCGGCGTCGGCGCGAGCCATGAGCTGAAGGCGATAGACGTAATAAGGACGCGTGGAAAGATAGCGCAGCGCGTGCTCCTCGGTCCATTCGTATCCATTCATCACGATATCCACTCGTCCCGAATCGAGAACCTGAAGGAGGGTGTCCCATTGGCCCTGGGCGACGACCGGAGCGGCGCCGAGATCGGCGGCGATCGCGTTGAACAAGTCTTTTTCGAAGCCGATCGTGCGATTCGGGTTTTCGGGATCGAGATAAATATAAGGCGCGCCCCCTTCCATATCGGAGCCGCATGTGATTTTTTTTGTATGATGAATTGTTTCTAGTGTGTCGGCGCGGCCGATCACGGCGAATCGCGCGAGACAAAGAATCGCGAGCGTCGGGAGAACGTAGCCGCGCCGTGCGAGACGACGAAGGATCGTCGCGGGAGGGGTTGGAAACGCAACGATCGACGCGGGATGATCGCGAGAGGCGTCTTCTTCCATCAAGGTCGTCCTTTCGATAACGGACCGATCGCGCGAGCCGGTACTTGCACTGTTCGATCTTGATTCCACGGCGTCAAGAGTCTTAGCTGGAACCCGCCGATTGTTCTTGGGTATTCGATGAAAAACGACGGACAAAGTTCGGTCGTCGGGGGTTCGGATGAAATCGATCGCGGCGCTGCTCGCTCGGAATCAAAATCGACCTTGGCCCGATCGACCCGTACGGATCGCTCTGACGATCACCGATCTCGACGTCGGCGGCGCCGAGCGGGCGCTCGTCTCGCTGGCTAAGGGTATCGATCGCCGGCGTTTTGATCCGACCGTCGTTTGTCTCGGCGGAGAAGGCTCGCTCGCAAAGGTTTTGCGCGAATCGGGAATCGAGACGATCTGTCTGGGAGCGAGTCCTCGGCGGCCGATCCAGGGGGTCTCGGCGCTCGCCCGCACGTTCAAATCGATTTCGCCACAGATTGTGCAGAGTTTTTTATTTCACGCGAACGTTTCTTCGAGGGTCGCGGCGCGGTTCGCGGGTCGACCGATCGTCGTCGGCGGGATGCGGGTCGCCGAGCGTGAAAAAACGTGGCACGTCTTGCTCGAATCGCTCCTTTCGGGGCTCGCCGCGGGCTCGGTGTGCGTCTCGCACGGCGTTTGGCGGTTCGCTCGGTTCGAGTGCCGAATCCCGTCCGAGCGGCTCGTCGTCATCCCCAACGCGATCGACCCCGAACCTTACGATCGAGCGCAACCGATCGCCAAAACCGAACTCGGCCTTCCCGAAGATTCCTTCGCGGCGATTTACGTGGGAAGGCTCGATCGACAGAAAGGGATTGAACATTTATTACATGCCGCTGATATCGTTATTCATGAACATCCGAATTGGAGATTGTTGATCGTCGGCGACGGTCCCGAACGCGAACGCGTCGCTTCGGCGATCGAATCGAGCGCGACGATGCGCGGGCGCGTGCTGACGACGGGCCGGCGCGACGACGTTCCCCGGCTTTTAAAAACATGCGAGCATCTCGTTTTACCTTCGCTTTGGGAGGGGATGCCGAACGTCGTGCTCGAGGCGATGGCCGCGGGACGCGCCGTGATCGCGACGAACGTCGAGGGGAGCGAGGAACTCGTCGTTCCCGGAGAAACCGGCTCGCTCGTTCCGCCTGGAGATCCCGTCGCGCTCGCCGGCGCGCTTTCCAAAGCGGCGAGCGATCCCGCGGCGATCCGCGCGTTGGGCGCCGCGGCGCGGATTCGCGTCGGCGAATTCCATCAACCAAGAACAATTATTCAAGCATACGAACGCTTATGGGCTTCGCTTCTCGGGCTCGGTTACGAATCGTCCTCCGAGCCCGAGAATCACCTTTAATAATCGAACGCTCACTCGATTATGTTTTATTATCGCAAAGATCAATGTTTTTTGGGCGTGAGGACGACGTTGTCGACCCGGCATACGACGTCTTGAAAGTCGTCGTTGGTCGAGTATTCCCAGCCGATCAGATAGGCGTTGGGAATGATCATATCGGTAGCCTTATCCTTAACGGGATAGATCATCGCCTTGTACGGTTGTTTGGCGAGTCGCTTGTTGATCGCGGCGACAACCGAAGGTTGCGTGTAAACCCCGCCGTCGTCGAAGCCGTCGTTCGAGATCCAAAGGCCGAACGGTTCGCGGCCCGGATCGAACATCGTCGACGAACCCTCCAAAAGCGGCGGAGGAAGATTCTTCTCGTGTTCGAGATCGGACGCGGTATTTTTATACTTATATGACCATAAATTATGTTTATGAGGAGCGTCGGCTTTGGCGCCGGGGGCGTACCAACCGCCGCGAGTCGTCGTTTCGAGCCCGAGAGCGATGAGAGGGGTGAACTTGACGGGGCCGTCGCCGGCTTTTTGGAACAGCCCGGGGACGGCTTCGACCGTAGTTTCGACGCGATTCGCCAGATCGCCGCGCATCGACAGGCCGTACCTTGTTTTGAGAATATCTTCCCAATTCGGCTCGCCCGGGCCCGGTTGAACCTTGGGTTGCTTGGGAGATTGCGCGAACGCCGCGGTTAACGCGATCATCGCGAGAATGTATATACTAGTAATCTTTTGGATCCGCATGATTGCTCTTTCATGAATGCGTGGAACGATCGAAGAAGACGATATCGATCGAATGTATCACGAATCGCCTCGTTCGCAATCATTCGTTTCCCGTGTCGCTCGAGCCCGATACGCGTCCGACCGCTTCGTTTCACTTCGATCTCGTCCCCGCGTCGCGACCGACCGACCGCTTCGTTTCCCCAGGTTCTCGCGAGCGATACGCGATCGACCGATTCGTTTCACTTCGATCTCGTCCCCGCGTCGCGACCGACCGACCGCTTCGTTTCACTTCGATCTCGTCCCCGCGTCGCGTCCCACCGATTCGTTTTCCCTGGATTTCCTCCCCGCGGAGCGTTCAAAGCCGTCGACTTCTTCGGCGCTCGAACCCGCCGAGCGATCAACGGTTACGAGTCCGTATCGCGGCGAGCACGCGGAACGATCCGATCGCGCATCCCGCTAAAACGATCGCCAGCCCCGCCGCGGTCAGCGCGGCGCCGATCCGAAAAGACTCAGGCTCATAAATATACGTTAGCTTATGCTCACCTTTATCGACCGCCGCTCCGCGCATCATGCGATTGACGCGTAAAATCGGCGCGGGGCGACCGTCGACATAAAGCCTCCAGCCCGGATAATAAACGTCGGCCAAAACGACGATCCCGGGAGCGTCGAGTTTCGCCTTCAACTCGACCCGGGTCGGCTCGGGAATCGTCACGTCGACTTTCTCCGATCGAGATCCCCCTCCCCTCGAATAACGCGTGAGCTTCGCTTCCTGATCGCGATCGATTTCGACGAGCGCCGTGCGCCCGAGATCGAACTCGTCCGCGGTCGGATCCGACCACAAACCATCATTCTTATATAATAACTTCTCCACAATCTTCGCTCGCGCAGCGCGCTCCAGCCCCTTGATCGGCTCGATCGTTCGAATCTCGTGAACCACCCAGGCGCGCGGAAAAGCGTCGAGATTGCGAAGAATCTGAAAATCTTCTTTCATGATCCAGTTTTTAACTTTTTCGCCGCGATCGCGACCTTCGAACGCGTCTCGCTCGGGATAAACGGGCTCGGTTCGCGGCAGGAACGAAGCGTAGCCGCGGTGTTCTTGCACCCAACCCGCGGCCATCGCCGGCACGAGAAAGTAACGAACGCCCCAAAGATCGTAACCCCGCCGCGGATGGCAAACGATGCGAGCCCCCGCGACCTCCTGGCCGAACGACGCGCGGCTTAAAGCCGAGGCGATCGCGGGCTTGACCGACATCATGAACGGCCCGAAGAAAAATTCATAATCATAAAGCTCGGCGGTTCCCTTGGTGATCGCGTAGCAGATTCCGTATGGAAGCCCGTATTTGGGCTGGAGCGTGTCGCGTTCCCAACGCATGATCGCGGGATAACGATCGGATGATGAATATAAAAGCCAATCATTCGGCTCCCATACGTGCATGCGAAAGACGCGAAACGGTCCCGCGGACGGATCGGCCTTCTCGGCCTTTTCGATCAGTTCGATCGCGTGCGGCTTTTTTTCAAAATCGGCTTGGGGAACGGTGACGATCAGGCTCGCGTCGGCGATCGCGAGATCGATCGATATGCATAAGAGCGCAAGAGCCGATGCGATTCGAGGTCGCGTGCGAATCAGCTTCGCCGCGACGATCGCGACCGCGAAGACGACCGCTCCTTGTACGAGAGCCGATTGGATTTCGATCAAAGATTCGTTCGCCTCGAACGGGCCGAAGATCGAAGGATCCGCGGTCGCGCTCGCGCGGAACGCCGCGACGATCGATCGACGAGCCGACGCCGTCGCTCCGAGCGCGGCGATCGAGACGACGACGAGAGCGATCGCGCCCCACCAAAACCGCCGCGACCGAGTGAGACGCAAGCGATCCCAGCCGATCGCCGCCAATCCCGACATCGCAAAGCATGTGAACGTAATTAACTTGCCTGGATAACGGAAACGGCGAAATCCCGGAAGTGCGAGCGCAGTCAGTCCGTAGAGGCCGCCGTCGCCGTCTGGAAAGAGGCCGTCGGAGCGGTAAGCGCGGTCGATCGGATCATGCGGGCCGAGCTTCGCGGCGCCGAGCTTCGTCTCCCGTCCCCACCAAACCGGGTCGCCGTATTCGCCGAAGCTCGCGACCAAACTGATCACGAAAACGAGCGAGAGCCACGTTCGGATCGGCGATCCCGATCGAAAGCCGAACGCCGAGATCGCGAGCAAAATCGCCGCCCCCCCCGAATAAAGCGAAGGAACCCAAATATGCTGATTCCCACACGTCGGTAAAAGCTCAAGCCAATGCCGATTTCGTCCGACCGACGAACCGAAAACGTTGGGCCAAAAAAATTCGACGACGCGGAACGGGTGAAGACTAAACGGGAAGATTTCGTGCGGCCCCTCCGACGACGCGCGGCTTGTGAGCGACGTAAACTCCAGTCCCGGCAGCAATTGCGCCGCGGAAAGCAAGAACGCGAGCGTCCCCGCCAGGCCTAGGCCAAGCGCCGTCTTAAAAAGCGCGCCGAATCGACGCTTCGCACGCGCCCGAAGAACGATAAAAACCGCGGCGATCGTCCAAAAAACCGCGACTCCGATCGTTATCATTCGGGGCGCCCTGTCGATCCACCACGCTCGATCGCGCACTCGCGAAAGCGACCCCAATTCGCCCGCGATGATCAAAGGTGTTATAAATGTCAGTATCAATAAAATGACGATAATCGCGGAAGCGAATCGCTTTTTCGAGACGTTCGCCGGATTGTGAAACACGTGTAAAATCGCGTAAATCGCGGCGAAAACGCCGATCAGGTAGGTCGATTCGGGATCGCCGCCGAGCGTTTGCATCGCGAGCGCGATCGCGAGTTCGAAGATTCCCGAGATCAAACCTCTTCGGATCCAACGATCCGCGCCCCGAAACGCGATCGGCGTCCACGCCGCGCCTACAAGAAAAATTATATTACAATATTGAAATAAGATCGGCGCCGCGAACGCGTACGAAATCGCCCCGATCGCCGCGGCCGAGCGCGAGCGATCCCACGATCGCAAGAGCGCGTACGTTCCGGCGAGCGCGAGCAGCACGTGCGCGATCACGTACAACCTGGCGCCCCAGGCGTAAGGAAAAAGCGCGTAAATCAACTTGCCTGGATAAAGAACCGCCGCGGTCGGATTGCCCAAGAGCGGCATCCCCGCGTTCTCCTCGACCTCCCACAACGGTACCCGACCGGCGATCCATTCATTTTGAACGATCTTATATAAAGGATAGTAAAAATGACCCGCGTCGCGATATGCGAACTGTTCGCCGGAAAACAGTACCGAGGAAAAACACGCCAGAAACGGCGTCGAAACGCACGCCAGACCGAACAGAATCCAACCCGGGCGTCGTTTCATGGAATCGATCAAATCGAACTCGATCGTTGGGCGCGTAAGAACGCTCGGCGAAACCGCGAGCCTCGCCGAGCGTCACAAAATTTGATATTTCCAACGTTAACGCTTACCGATCTTTACCTTACGAACAAGTGAAGATCGTTCGCCGCGGTTTTATCCTGTGAGGGGGGCGTGAACGCCGAGCGGGGATCGGGCGACTTGCCGTCGGGTCCCGGCGGCAGCTTGGGAAGTTCAAGCTTGATCGCCTCTCCGGTCAGCGACTCCATGAAGGCGACGACGTCGGCCTTCTCTTGCGCCGTGAGGTTCAGCTTCTTTTTCAGCTCGAAATCGAGATACGGATTGGGATTTCCACCCTTGTCGTAATGCTCGACGACCTCGGCCAACGTTTTGATCGAACCGTCGTGCATATAAGGGGCGGTTTTGGCGATCTCGCGCACCGTCGGAGTTTTAAACGCTCCCAGGCTCGTCAGGTTCTTCGCCCCCACGGGCTCGGCGCCGAAGCGACCGGGATCTTTAAACTCCTTCTTCGCCTCGTCCCAACCCACTCCCAAATTATGAAATTGCTCGTCGGTGAAGTTCGAACCCGCATGGCACGCCGTGCAAGCAGCCTTGCGCTTCACGACGCCTTTCATGCTATCTTTATATTCGTCGTCGTCGTTGAGATCGAGGCCGAACAACACCATGCCGCGCTTCTGGCTTTCATTCAAAGCCTTGTTATCGCCTTTCACGTATTTATCGTAAGCCGAATTCCCCGAAAGGACGGTGCGCTCGAAACTCGCGATCGCCTTGGCCATGCCGTCGAGAGTCACGTCGGTTCCGAACACCTTCTTGAACCGTTCCTTGTAACCGTCGATCTTGCGAAAGCGATCAATAATCTCTTTATATGTTTGATCGCCCATTTCGATCGGATTTCGCGGCGGACCCTGGCATTGGCCTTCGAGCGAGGGGGCTCTTCCGTCCCAGAACATCGATCGACCGTAAACCGTGTTGATCACGCTCGGGGCGCTCCGCCCTCCCTTTTGGCCGTGAATTCCCGTCGAAACGGGGGATTGATCGGTCCAGCCTTTTTCGGGGTTGTGGCATGTCGCGCAGCTCACCGTGCCGTTTTTCGACATCCTGGGATCAAAGTAGATTTGTTTGCCGAGTTCGATCTTGCCTTTGGTCAGCGGATTCGCCGCGGGAACGACCGCGACGGGCGTCAGCTCGCTTAAACCCGCCGGAGGCGTGATCGTCACGGGCTCGTCCTGGATCAAGGCGGGATCGCTCGGAAGCCACAGGTAATTGTCGGGCGTTCCCTCGGTCGCGCTCGTCGTCTCTTTAACGAGAGAAACGAGCGACAAGGGATTCACCTCGCCGGTGTAATTGTATGTTGAGGTTTGAGACGCCGGCTTGGAAGCCTCGGCTTGCGTTCGATCGGCCGCGGGCTTGGCTTCGGTCGACGCTTTCTCCTCGACCTTCGCCGTCGTTTCGGGCGCCGCGGCGTCGTCGACGTTCGCCGTGCAACCGCCCAGGACGATGAGACACGCCGTAGCCGGATAGGATAAAAACCGAATCATTCGTGACATACATCCTCTCCAGGTGAATTCAATTGGCGCCGATAGTTCACGCGACGTCGCGCTCGGCTCGAGCGGAAGCACAACCGTTAAACATCAAGGTAGACTCGCGCGAGGCGCGGAGCAAGCGCCCAAAGCGGGAAAATCGCTTCGATCCCGAACCGACCTCCGGCCTACGCGCCGATCGCGATCGGCTTAAACGCGTCTCGGCCGAAAGATAATTATCGTTTGGCGACCGCCTCGGCGTTGCGGTGAGCCGCATCGACCAGATCGTCCCAATGCCTTTCGACATATTCGGGAGGGCCCCCTTTAAGAGCCACATAAAGGGCCGATTCGATCGTATCAACCATCTCGATCGCGTCCCACGGGCAAATCACGGCGCAATGCTTGCAGCCGATGCATCGGTCGAGGTCGATATCGCACCACGTTTGAAGGCTCGAATGCTCCTCGCCGGGCACCTTGTAGATGCAATCGACGGGACAGACCTCGATACACGCCTCACACCCCGTGCAGCCGTCGGCGTTGATCACGGCGAGAATCTTGGGGACGACCTTACGAGGTTTGCCGGCGATTTTCGTTGCCATCGGATTCCCGTTCCCCATCGTTCGCGATCAATCGATTCCAGGTCGATTGCGACGCCGAATCAACCCGAACAGACGCGATCGCTTCGTGAAATCTTGCACGATCCGCTATTCATCGTATTATCGGTTGAGACGATCGCGGGGTCAAGCGCGAGCCGAACGTATCGAATTCGGCGATCGGCCGCGGGATCAAACCGAGGCTCGGTTAAATCGCTGAATATTGGAGGATCGACGGATGAAATCACATCCCAAACCGGGGCTCACGGGCGAGGAACGATTCACGGTCGACGAATCGAACCGAATCCGCTTCGCCGACGATCGCATGCCCCCCGTTCTCGCGACGCCCTGGTTGATCCAGCATCTCGAATTCGCGGCGCGCCGCGCGCTCGAGCCGCTTCTCGACGACCACGAACGGTCGGTCGGCGCCTATGTTGAAGTCGAGCACCTCGCCCCCGCTCCGCTCGGCGCGAACGTCGTATGCAAGGCTCGAGTGATTCATGTCGAAGGACAAGTCGTCACGTTTCAAGTCGAGGCGCACGACGAAATCGAACCCCTCGCCCGCGGCATCCACCGCCGCCGAATCATCGACGTCGATCGCTTCTCCAAACGCGTCGCGAAAAAGCTCGAACGAATCAGAAACTGATCCTTTTCAATACTTTTTTTCCTGATTAAATACCTTCGGATCGTCGGGCTTCGATTTCCCCGATTTCGGTTCGGCTTTTTCGATCGGAATCGGATCGCCGAGCTTGCCGTATCGATCGAGCAGCCCCTGTAATCGACGAAGAGAATCGCTAGTTGATTTCATTTTTTCCTTATACATGGATAACTCCATTTCAAGGCGGTTCAAGTCCGACCGGATCATCTCCCGAGCTTTCTCAATTTTTTGTAATTTCAGCGTGTTTTCGAGCGGTCGTCCACCCGCGTAATTCGCCATTCGTTTTTTAGCGATCGCGCTATCGGCGTTCGCATGCTCGAGCCGCAGGATTTGAGTTTGCATCAACATATTGGTATTATGAATACAAAAATCGATATCCGTTAATTGTGATTTGAGAGAATCGATCGTATCCATAATCTCGGCTCGATCTTTCTCGACCTCGGTCGTCGCTTTGTTGTAATCATCGCGAGCCTCAGGAATATTCGACAAAGCGTCTCGTTGACGCGCCGCTATTCGATAGATACTGATGTGCTCAAGAAATTTGCGCTCGATCTCCCAGGTTCTCGCTCGCGGCGCCGCCGACGGAGCGAAGGCCGCCGACGATCTCGTTGAATACGATCGCTCAATCGCCGAATCCGCCGAGGCGGCCATCATGTCGATGATCCGATCGTCTTGTTCGGCTTCGGCCTTCGCATCATCCCGCTTCCGCGCTTCCATCTCCTTGATCTCGGCTTTGTTCGACCGGAGCGGGATCGGAGCTTTTTGGGCTTGCTTCTCCACCTTGACTTCACCCGATTGAACCGCGGAAGGATTCTCCGGTTCCTGTTTCGCTCGCCGGTGCGCGGCGATCGCGCCGACTCCCCCGACGATTCCCAGGGTCGACGTCAAAACGACCGACGCGATTGTGATCTTTGAAATCAACATGGCTTTGAACATCTCCTGTGTGAGCGCGGCGGCCGAAGCCTTGAGAACGACCGACGAAGAAGATCTCGTCGCCGCCAGTGCGGACGCCGCGCGAACCGTGTTAGTCATCAATAAGGAAGACACGTGAGCCTTTACAATTGATGGAGCGGTCGCTTGAGCGATCGCCTCCGATCGATGCGCGACGCCTTTTCGGATCAACCGATCTTTCAGAATCGTCCTGCCCCGACTGAGCCGAGAACTCAGCGTGCCGACGGCGCAGCCGATCCTTCGGGCGGCCTCTTCGTGTTTCAATCCTTCCAGGTCGCAAAGAACGATCGGAATTCGATAACGTTCGGGAAGCGAGGTGATCTCGCGATGAAGGATTTCAAATTGATCGCGGAGATCGTCGTCACGCTGAACCGAATCGACCTCTGCCACCAAATTCAGGTCGATCGGGATCGATCCTTCGGATCGGCGGAGTTTGTCTCGTTTTGTTTTCGCTTTCAGGGCGGCTTTCCGCGCGACGCCGTGCAGCCAAGACCCCACGAGTTCCGGTCGACGTAACGTCTTCGCTTTGCGGGCGAGGATCATGAAAGTCGCCTGAAAAGCGTCTTCGGCGTCGTGAACGTCGCCGAGTAATCGCCGACAGACCCCCAAAACCATAGCGCCGTGCCGCTCGACCAAAATCGAAAACGCGAGCTCACCCGCGCCTTGGGGCGAGTCGGTGAAGCGTTCGATCAGTTGATCGTCCGAGAGCCCCGACATCGTTCCAATCTGGAATAATGTGCGCCAATCGGACGCGAACGGGCTGTTTTGACCGGTCACCGCGATCCCTCCTTCATCGGTTCTCTATCAAATACTCCCTCCGAGCGTCGCATTCCTTGCAAAAATCCTCAAAAACTCGATTTTCAAGCCGATCCGGGAGGTCTCGTATTCAAAACGATCCGATGATCGAACCGGTCGACTCGTCTTTCGGTCGCCGAGATTGCATAAATATTATTATATATTCATTTTGTATTTCAAGCGAACGTTTCGGGCTAACTCGCGAAGGAACGGTTTTTTAGTTTTAAAGATCGAGAATTCGGCGGCCGAAGGCTCGAAAGTCGAGCGAATCGAGCCGTTTAAACAAAATAACATCACAATATGATTTAATCGCGATTCATCGTCGAGGTTCGGGACGGGTCATTGCGTCGCCGATCACGGCGCGGATATGATCGTTATTCTTATTTGGCTGGTGAGAAAGCTCGGAGACGAGCGTTTTTTTCGTACAACGAGGTTCTGGATCATGTTCGCCTTGCCAATTCTGCTCGCGGCGCTCGCGGGGGATCCGGCCCCTCCCAAGGCCGATCCCGTCGCCAAGCCGGGCGTCGACAAATCGATCAAGCGCGCGTATAAACCCGATTTCTTCAGTACCCTGGTGAATCCCCAATGCTCGCATTGCGTCGACGAGGCGAAGCTTAAAGGGGACGAACTTCGTAAAGACGATCGCGTGCTCGCGTGGATACGCGGCAAATATGAGGGGGGCGCGATCCCGCTCCGCTTTTTCCTCGTCCCTTATCGCGTGATCAGCGATTCTTACGGCGTGTTCGTTTACGACGCCGACGCGGGTTTCACGCGGGGTTGGCCCGCGTCTTACGATTATCGATTTCATGGTTGGCGCAACGGCGTGATGGTGATGCGCCATAAAGACGGGACGATTTTTGATTGTTTAACGGGCCTGGCGATCGACGGTCCTCGGAAAGGAGAACGGCTCGTTCCGCTCCCCACGGTTGAAACCGATTGGGGGCTTTGGCTCAAGCTTCAGCCCGGAACGGTCGCGTATCGGATGTTCGACAAATATCAACCGTCGCCGCTCCCCACCGAGGTGACGATCGAATCCAAACAAACGCGCCCGGCTCCCGACACTCGCCTAAAAGACGAGGAACGCGTATTCGGACTCTCGATCGACGGCAAAAGCCTGGCCTGGCCGTTGCGTCAGTTCGGCGCGGGTCCCGAAATCAAAAGCGTGAAAATCGGTGAACAGAAGGCTCTTATCCTTTGGAACGGAGCGACCCGCACCGCCGCGGCGTTCGCCCCGGAAACCGAGGGGGATCACCCCGAGAAAGTGACGATCAAGCTCGATCCGTCGAATCAAGAAGCGCCCTGGATCGACGAGGAAACGGGATCGCGCTGGACGATCGCGGGACGCGCGATTTCAGGCTCTCGAAAGGGCTCGACGCTCCGCTGGCTGCCGGGAGTGATGGTGAAATGGTACGCGTGGGCCGCCGAATACCCCGATACCGGGATCGCGGGCGATAAGATCTGATTTCTTCAAACATCAGTTGATCGGAAACGACGCGCGAAGTCGCCGCGCGCCTTCGATCCGCCGTTCAACCGCCGAGATCGGCTCGACCGCTGCGAGCCGATCGAGCGGCCCAAATCGAACGCTTCGCGCTAATATAACGCCCCTCAACGAATTATTTCTTGAGGTTTGCGACGATTTTGTCGATTGGAATGAGGTCGATCGCTCGGCGAGCGAATTCCCAATCCGAAACGTGACGGCACGTTCCAGGGGATCTCGACGCGTCAATTTTCGGGTTCTTCAAGTTCACCGAGAATGACGAATCGTGACGATTCGGGAAATTCCTCACAGTCAAGCGGGTTTTAGAACGATAACAGGAATACCATGCCGGTATCGGCAAGACGACCGGCGCGTCGAGCCATGAGAGGTCGACTCGGCCCCTAAGCGCACTTCGTTGGGGGGAGTGTCCCAGGTCCATGGCACAAGTTCCAAGGAGGGAACCGACTATGACCCGTTCCACGCGGCTTTGGGGCCTGATTAGCCCGCGTTGGGTTCGCGGTTTGCTGATGGGCGCTCTGGTGGCCATGATTTCGACAAGCTCCACCGGTTGTGGACTTTCTTATGTATTCCGCAATATCGCTCCGTTCCATCCGACGGGGTGGTCGTTCCCGTGGCCGATCCTACCGTCGCAACAACAACGCCTTGAAGAAGATATGCAGCGCGAGGAACGCGATCGCGTGCCGATCCTCGATCCCGTGCCGGGAGAGTTCGCGCCGCAACCGTGCCTCGATCCCCCCAGCGAGGAAGAAGTTTGGGCTAAAGTTCCCCACTTCCGTCCAGGTTGGCCGGGACTGTACGAAGTTCAACGTAACGACACGAAGATTCTGATCGAAAAGATCGGCGAGAAGGTCGACCCCTGCAAAATCTACCCCCTCGCCGGGCCTTGCCAGTTGATCCATTGCCACTATAAATGCACGGTCTTCTTCCTCGAAGCCTACTGGTCGGATTACCCGATTCCGTTTAATCATCGCAAGGATCGGATCGAGGTCGTTTACCTCGATAAAGATTACCTGCGACGCTGCGGCGGACCCGCCAAAGCCACGATCCAGTAATCGCTCACAAATCGATCGCTTAACGACGGGTTCCGCGACGAGACGAACGTCTCGGCTCGCGGAACCCGCTTCCTTGCGCCTCGCCGCGGCTAAAAGCGTTAACCGATCCGCCGGAACCGCGCATGAATATCCGTTTAATAACAGATATCCTGATCGCAAACGATTATTCAATCTCTCCCGGTTTCGGTTCGGCCTTCGGTTTTTGAGTCGCGTACTTTTCAAGAATATCGACGACCTCGGGCGAATCCCAAAGCGCGCTCCCCTCCTCGTGATGAAGGATGCGGCCGTCGGCGCCGATGATGAACGTCGTCGGTAGATTCGAGAGCGGAATAATGCCCGGAATATCTTCCTTCGTCGTGTAATAAACCGGGACGTCGAGCTTTCGTTGTTGAACGAAATCGCGAACCATGTCGAGCGTCTCACGGTCGTCGATCGCCACGCACGCGAACGCGACCTTCCCCTTAAGCCTCGGATTCGACGCGAGGTGATCGATCGAAGGAAGCTCGGCGATACACGGTGCGCACCAGGTGGCCCACAGGTTGAGAAACAGCGGCTTGCCGCGAAATTCCTGTAAATTGAACGGCTTCTTGTCGAGATCGCTCACCTTCCAGTTCAGGTCGGTGACGAGCGGACCCGTCTCACGCTTGAGCTTGGGAGGTTGAAGCTCGATGCCGGGGTCGGGCATCAGAATCGCCATGTAACCGATCACGCCCACGACACACGCGATCGCCAAACCCCAACCGATCTTCTCAGCCGCTCCTGGAACCGCCATGCGTAAACTCCGAAACCCGGTGCCGACCTCGATTCGCTCCGATTTGAAGCGTCTCCTCATTATGTGATATCCTGGCGGCCGCGACAACACGCGCCGTCCGCCGAGACAAGACGCACGCGATTCCAGCTCGGCTCGAAACGCGTACCCCCGAATCAACCAATGCGAGTGCGCATGGCGTCGAGACGCACGCGATTCCCGATCGGCTCGAAACGCGTACCCCCTCGAGCACGTCGCCTCGACAAAACCGGCCGCGTTTCAACGGTCGCCTCGATCGGAGTCATGACGAATCGACGAATTCAATTAGAACAGATATACTCTATCGTTTATTATTTTTATGATTGAAAATGCGCGATCGTCGAACGCCGAGGGCTTGAATCGCGGGTCTAAGATCGCGGCGGTTCTTTTGGTCGTCGCGGTGGGGGGGATTTCGCTCTTCGACGTTTGGTTGCGCTCGCACGCGTTCGGTCGAACGATTCCCGGACGCTCAACAGCGGCGAACCCTTCGGCGATCGACCGTTCGGTCGAACCTCTCGATTGCGACGAGGCTTTATACGCCTACATGGGAAAAAGGATGATTCATGGCGCCGTTCTTTATCGCGACTTATCCGAGAACAAGCCCCCGCTCGGTTACTGGCTTTACGAGGCCGCGGTCGCGATCGGCGGATATAACGAAACGGCGATCCGCGTTTTACCGATCCCCCTCGTTCTCCTCACGATCGTTTTCGTCGCTTTGATCGCGAGCCGAATCGCGGGCGCCGCGGCCGCGGTCGTTTCGGCGTTCCTTTACGCCCTGATGAGCACCGATCCCGTGATCTTCGGCGATACGGCGAACCTCGAACACGCGTCCAATCTCTTCGCGGTCGCCTCGCTCGCGGCGTTTCTCGCGTATCTTTTTCACAAAAAAACGCGGTATCTCGTCGCGTGCGGCGCGGCGGTCGCGCTCGCGACGCTCGTTCGTCAGGTCGGCGCGATCCACGGAATCGTTTATTTTATTTTATTAACGTTTGATTATAATAATAAGCTAGATAATAATTATGTTAGATATCAATTGCGTGTTCAATCGCGTCTCGCGGCGGGGTTCGCCTTGCCGATCGCGATCGCGGTTCTCGTTTTGACGGCGCGGGGCGCGGCGAACTCGGCGTACGACGATATTTTCCGTTACGGCTCGGCGCTCGCGACCGACGCTCCGCCCGATCCCGGACAACCGTCGGCCTGGATCCGCTGGCTCACGGGTAACGCCGCGCCCGACGGTTCGCTCGCTCCCCCGTTCGGCAAAACGAATTACGTCGTTTGGTGGGGGAAAGGCCTTTGGCCGCTTTGGCTCGTCGCCCCCTTCGCGCTCGCCCGAATCGCGTTCGGCCCAAACGATTCATCCTCGGTCGACCTCTCGAACTCCATCGATTCCGCGGCGAATGAATTCATGCGGCGCCGCGCGATCGCTCGACGAGTCGTCGTTTGGTTTACAATCGCAAGTTTTGTTCAAGTGATTGCGCCCGGGCTTTATTGGCAACACTATTACCTGGCGCTCGTTCCTGGAACCGCGGTCGCGATCGGGGCGCTCGCCGATTCGGCGTTCCGAGAATTCGTCGCCTCGTTCCGCGAACGCCGATTCGTCGCCGCCGCGGCGCACTCCGCGATCGCCGCCGCGGTCTGCTTGACGATCATCCTAACTTGTAAAATTCAATATGAAATCTATCTTATGGATAAGCCTGAAAATTTAACGATCAAGCATAAAGGCGGTAGACAATGGGTCGAGCTGCGCGGGCTGGCGCGCGAACTCGCCGCCGCGGCGAAACCCCTCGGCGAACGTACGTTATACGTTTGGGGCTGGCAGAGCCCCCTGCTCTTTTACGGCGATTTCAGATCCCCCGCACGCGATAGCTTCGCCAACGCGTTGATCAAAACGGGAGCGAACCGAACCGCGATGAACCGACTTCGGCCCGCGGCGCGTCGGCTCGTCGACGATCGGTTGCGGCGGATCGTCGCCGATCTCGACGCCCACCCCCCCTTGCTCATCTTCGTCGCTTACCCCCCTTTTCCAGACCTCAAAGATCGCCTCGAACGCGACTACTCCGCGGTCGAAACGACTCTCGACGGTCTCGGCTTATGGGTCAGGAAAGATCGTTCTCGAGAATTCAAGAAGTCTCTTAAATCCGTACGTGCGAATCACAATAGCGTACGATCGTAACGATCGTATGATGTGAAAAGCGAACACGCGCGATCGATCGCGACGTTTCCCAAACGCTTCACGTCGTATAATTCCTGTGGGATCGCGAACACAAACGAGGTTTCGCGACGTAGAAACAACGGGTCGCGGATGCTGAAGACGGGAGTTCAGGTCCGTTCGACCTTGTCGTAACGCAGTGGCGTCGCACGTCACGATTCGCCGCGAGCCTTTCGATCGCCGATTCGGCCGAGCATCATGGGACGACTTCCGGGTGGCCGGCGAGTGCGAATGAACGCGCGAGGGGGATCCTCGCGCTTCGCGGCGAATTGTGACGCCGACGCGTGAACCTTCGGGGTGATGAAGCCCGTCGAACCGGAGGGGGCGGGCGCCGAGATCCGAATCAAGGCCGATTTCGGACCGATCGACGAGGACCCGTCGCGGCCGATCGTTCCCTCAAGAAAGCGGGTGTCGCTATGAAAGCGAACGGAGGATGGTGGCGCAATCGTATGCCGAACCGATCGACCGAACCGCGGCGCAGGCTCTTCGGGCCGAGGGCGATGAGCGTCGTTTCCGAAGGATCGAATCCCGCGAACGAATCGAACGGAGAAGGCCCGCGCGACGACGGACGTCGAGAATCTCACCAACTCGAACACGACAACCCCTCGCGCGAGAAGCTCCGCGACTCGATCTCGACCGCCGCAATCGCGTTTCGCGGCTACGACGTGACGAATCAGGGACGAAGCCGCGAACTTCTCGAACACCGAGTCTACGGCCCCGTGATCGCCGAGACGCTCGCCGAGGCGAGCGCGATCGCCGCCGATTCGCTTCATCGACATGTCAATTTGATTGAATATGTTAAAGAAAACGCGCCGACATCGATCGCTCACTTCGCCGACGACGTGGCGCTGATCGTCGCGATGGAACAGGCGCAGATTCGCGTGCTCGAACACTGTTTCGACGTCCCCGTGCGCGACGCCAAGTTGACTTTCGGCTACTCGATCGGCGAGATGTCGTCGCTGATTTTGAGCGGCGTGTTCCCGATGGACAAACTGCTCGCGGTTCCGCTCGAATTCGCCGCCGATTGCGCCGAACTCGCCGCCGATACGCACATGGGAGTCCTCTTCACCCGCGGCCCCGCCCTCCCGTTTGAAGAGGTTGAACGCTTGTGTGTTCAAGTGAGCGCCCTGGGCGAGGGTTTGATCGGCCCCTCGGCGTATTTATCGCCCAACACGGCGCTTTTGCTGGGTCAAGGCGATACGCTCGCGCGGTTCGAGGCGATCATGCGCGACGCCCTGCCGATGAAGGTGAACCTGCGACGCAACCCGCACCATTGGCCGCCGCTTCACACCCCGCTCGTCTGGCATAAGAGCGTTCCCAATCGAACCGCGGTGAAATTGTTCGAAACCCCCGCGGAAACCGATCATCCGAATCCGCCGATCCTTTCATGCGTCACCGGCAAGTTCGCCTACGAAGGGGTCGACCCGCGCGATACGCTCACCCGCTGGACCGATCACCCGCAACGCCTCTGGGACGTGATCCACGAGTCGCTCGCCGCGGGCGTGCAAACCGTCGTTCACGTCGGCCCCGAGCCCAAATTGATCCACGCCACTTTCTCGCGTTTGAGCAATAATATCAATAAACTTCTTGGGAATAAGTATATTCACATGATCGGTCACGGAGTCGTTTCGTCGATGAATCGGCACGCGTGGCTTTCGCGGTTGTTGTCGTCGCGCACGGCGCTGTTGCGGGCGCCGTTCGTTTCGCACATCATTCTGGAGGATTGGCTGCTCGCTCAGCCGATCGATTCCTCGGGAACGTCGATCCTCGTTCCCGCCGCGATCGAATCGATCGCGGTCGATTCCGATCGATCGAATCCGAATCCGAATCCGACTCGATCCAACCGAACGAGCGAGGCCGAGGTCGGCGGACGCTGAAAAAAGCCGCGTTCGCGCCGTCGCGATCGATCAAACCGGCGACGACGACGCGAATTCGGCGCGGAATCGCCCGAACCCTTCGGCCCGGACGATTCGCCCGAACGTAGAATGAAGAGACGTTTGCGAGGCCCTGATTCCGTGACGATCGGGACCGGAATTTTCAAACCCATTCCGCCCGGGGGGGACGCGCGATGAAAACGACCGAAACGCCCGAACTACCGACACTTGTCAAGGACGATCCGATCGAACGCGAGACCGAGGCGAGGACGTTCGTCGAAACGGCGCTCGAACTTAGCGGCAAGAGCGCCGAGGAGGCGCGGAAGACGGGGGCGATCGATCGCGCCGACGATCAGGTCGAGGCGCTCTTCGCTCCGCGTTATCAAACGGCGCAAAGCCCCGCGCACCGAGCGGTCTGGGATCACGGTTTCCCGGTCGACCTGTTCCTCTCGGAGCGCGTCGACGTTCCCGAGGCCGCGGCGCGGGTGATGAACGATTCGCTCGAGGTCGTCAAGCGCCATAAAGCCGCCGGCACGCTTTTAAATGAACAAAAGAAAATCTCCGAACAGGTTCTCGCCGATCTGGGACGCGCGGGATACTGGGGCCTTTTGGTCGATCGCCGCTACGGCGGCCAGGGAACGCCGTTCCGCGCCTTCGCGTCGTTCATCACCCGGATGGCGACGGTCGACCCCACCGTCGCCGGGCTCGCGTCGGTTCACGGGTGCATCGGCGCGGTCGACCCCGTCAACGCGTTCGGCACGCCCGAACAAAAAGAACGCTACCTCCCCAAACTCGCGAGCGGAGAACGGCTTTCGGCGTTCGCGCTCACCGAACCGTGCGCCGGGTCGGACCTCACCGCGCTCCGCACCGAGGCCGTCCTCGACGGCGACGATTATGTCGTAAATGGTGAGAAATTGTTCATAACTAACGCCGTCGCGGGACGAACGATCGGCCTCGTTTGCCTGATCGAAAACAAGCCCGCGGTGCTGATCGTCGACCTTCCCGATCACGAGGACGAACACTTCCACACCGTCCGTTACGGCCTCTACGCGCTCAAGCATTCGTTCAATAATGGACTTGTTTTCAAAGATTTCCGCGTTCCGAGCGAGAACCTGCTCAAGCCGACTCGAGGCGACGGCCTGACGATCGCGTATCACGGGCTCAACCTGGGGCGAGTGGCGCTCTGCGCCAACGCCGCGGGAACGATGCGGATGATGTTGGCGAACATGCTGCCGTGGGCTCGATTCCGCAAAACCTACGGCGCCGCGATCGAAACGCGCGAACTCGTCCGCAGGCGGCTCGGCAGGCTCGCGGGACTGATCGCAGGCTGCGACGCGTTGGTCGCGTGGTGCTCGGGCCTGCTCGATCAGGGCTATCGCGGCGAGATGGAATGCATCGTCGCCAAGATCTTCGGCAGCGAGGCTCAAAAAGAGGCCGCGGTCGAACTCTTCATGAAAACGCACGGCGGCCGCGCATTCCTTCATGGACATCTCTTCGGCGATAACGTGCATGAATATCTCGCTCCCTGCATCTACGAGGGAGAGGGGGAGATGCTCGGCATGGGGTTCTTCAAATCGCTCATCAAGGAGCACGGTAAAACGTACTTCGAGCCGATCGGTCGAACCCTCAAAGAGGCGGGATTGAAACAACCCAATATGCTCAATCCCGCACACGCCTGGAAGCTGCGGAACGCGCTCGTCCCCTACGCCAAGTGGTATCTCGGCGAGCTCCTCACCCCGCGATCGCACCCGAACGTCCCCGCCGATATCCCCGCGGATCTCAGGGCGCACGCCGAGTACGCGGTCGATCAATTGCAACGCTCGCGACTCGAGATCAGCGGAACGATGCGCAAGCATCAGTTGAAATTGGCGGATCGTCAATGCCGAATGTCCGAGCTTTCCAAGCGGATTCAGGATCTCGTCGTGATCCTGACGACGAGCCTATGGGCGGGCCGACAGCCGAGCGAACTGACGCGACGCGCCGCCGACGTCTTGTGTCGCGACCTGCGGCGCGGCCTCACGGGAGCGCGGCCGAGCGATTCCGACCTCCGCGCCGCGACCAAACTCGGCGAAGACATCGCCGCGGGAGGCTTCGACGAGATCGCAGGAATCTCCGCCGAAGAAATCCTCATGCCTTACAAATAAATGATCCTTTGGGGTCATTGACAAAAACAGACCGATTCCAATTGTGAGATGATCCAAAGACCCCGAGCGATTTCGGTCGCACGGGGTCTTTTGGGTTCCTCGACCTGGAATCGGCGATGATCCAAGAGGAATTTCGCGAATTCGCCGGGATTTCGCGTCGTCTCCCTGATTAGCGAGCGCGAATCTTCGGGTAAGCTGAATTATGATGTTTATGATTTATAACGGCTGAACGGATCTTGTGTGCGCGGTTTTGAAAAGCGTCTCTCCTGGAGATTTGTCGGCGAATCGAGATTCACCTTCAAATATCGCGTAAGAGACGGCGCAATATCCAACGCCTGTGAATGAGCGTATCAATCTGGAAAGACATGCCCGAAGCCTGGAAAGAGACGCCCGAAGTGTGATCGATAACCCGCGTTCCTCGATAAAAAGAACGCGAAACGCGCGAGATCGAAGGGAATTCCATGAGGTTCGATATCCGCCGGGTAGGTGCGCCGGTTTCGATCCGATCGCCCTGAGCGATTTAGTAAAAATCAACCCGTTCGCCATAATCAATTCATATTATACGTTATTTTTCTCGCGTAATCTCTCAAAAACCCCTGAAAAACAAGACTTTTCAATCATCCAGAACCCTCCTCCAAAAAATCGAGAAAAACCGGAAACGGGTCTTGCAATCTGACATGCGCCGCCGTTATTCTGTAGCAATTAGATCAATCGACGTGAGTCGGAACTTCTCGATTCACCAGCCGATCGATCCATTCTTGGGCGTTGCTATCATCGCCCCCGCGTCGTCCTCAGGTTTGGTTTTGGTCGAGGGAACGTATCTCCGGGAGGGCGAGGCGCCGACCGAGCCGTCGTTTTTTCAAAGTTACCAATAAGAGGCGGCACACGTCGGTTCGACCTCCAAATTGGGTCGCCGCTCCTTGATTGAGGATTCCAGACATGAACGCACATAACATGATGCATTCGGGTGCGTTCGGGTTGTCGGAAATGCTTCTTACACAAAATCATCGCACCGATGATTTCTCCACATTGTACGACGTTTGGACGTACACTTGGAATGATCGGAACGAGATGACTGGTTTCTCCGAAAAGAATTCATCGGGGACGGTGATCGCCTCGGAAACGTACACGTATGATTCACTTTATCGTCGAATCGGAGTCGACGAGACTTCGGGCGGAACGACGCCGCAGACGTGGATCGTTTACAACGGCGATTCGAACACGCCTTACGTGCAGTTCAACGGCTCGGGAACGCTTTTGGAGCGTTATCTCGCGGGTCCGTCTTACGTTCCTGGCGTGACGGGGCCTGCTGAACGCACGAACGCGTCGGGCGTGACCGATTGGTACTTGACGGGTAAACTCGGCTCGGCGCCCGACATCGTCGATACGTCGGGGACGGTGATCGATCACATCTCTTACGGCGCGTTCGGCTCGATCCGCGCCGAGACCAATCCGAGCTCGGGGAGCCAATTCAAGTTCGTCGGGATGCAGTACGATACGATCACGGGGTTGTACAACGACTGGCATCGGGGGTATTCGTCATCGGTCGGTAGGTTTATTTCAATCGACCCAACTTCATTCAAATCTGGGATTCAGAATCTCTACGAGTACGCTTCAAATAACACTCTCAATATCATTGATCAAAGCGGCTTTCAAGATATTATACCTAATTTACCTCCAATTCCGTCGAAATCATCATCCGCAATCGGTCCGGCTGCGATTATCGATCCTTCGCTAACTCCGGCATATTTTCCGGATCATAATCATCCATATCATGGAGATGGAGGTAAACAAAATGAGGGCCGGGTCCGGCGTGATAAAACTCCCCTTGAGAATAATAGTGCTCCTCAAATGACATCCGGATTTGGTCCACAAGTTCCTGTAACCATTAATCAACCACCAGATATTTCAGGAACCACTCATTATTGGAATGATGGACATGGAAACATTTCTTACAATCAACCTACTAACTTTTTTGGAAGACCTAAACGGGGTTATCACCCGGTTAAGGTTTATCCATATCCACCGATTTCCAGATCTCCGGTTTCGGCGCCGATTCTCGGACATGGTAACACGCCTACGCCGACTAGGTCGTGTTGACAATGATCTTGCGGGATTCTGCTTGGCACGTTACAGTTGCAACTGAGGATTTTCCCCAATTTCAATTGGCAAGGAGGCCGAGAAATGTCGCAACGCTATGAACTCACTGACGAGCAATGGGATCGAATCAAGAATCTTCTTCCCGGACGAGAGGAGTGCCCAGGACGACATGCCAAAGACAACAGACTCTTTATCAACGCAGT
>JAJYWB010000134.1 GCA_021791715.1 Planctomycetota bacterium
TGAGCCTCTTCACAAAAATCCCCGCTGAAACGCGCGTGTCGGTCTCGTGGAAAATCTCTAATAATACGGCTCACCGGGAGGTTCGCCCTCCCAAATAAGGGATCGGCGTGATCTTCTCCTGGGTTCGAGGGATTCTTATCGGATAGACTCTTATGATCTTACCAAGTTCTATTTGGAACCGCGTAGAACCGCGTCAAACTTGGTATCGCCGGGGCGTTTGTTAATCGTCGTTTCGCGGATCGCGTTCGATTCTCGTCGTAAGTCAATTTAAATACAATCATTTTATATAATACCATGATAGATTATATGCTTGGGAGGGCGAACCTCCCGGTGAGCCTCTTCACAAAAATCCCCTCTGAAACGCGCGTGCCGGTCTCGTGGAAAATCTCTAATAATACGGCTCACCAGGAGGTTCGCCCTCTCAAAAATGGGATCGGCGTGATCTTCTCCTGGGTTCGAGGGATTCTTATCGGATAGACTCTTATGATCTTACCAAGTTCTATTCGGAATCGCTTATAACGCTTTATAACCGAGTAGAACCGCGTCAAACTTGGTATCGCCGCGGTCGGCGTTCGGGTATTGAAGTCGGGTGCTCAGCCGGTCCCGGGCGGGTTGAATCGGCGTCTCAAGCCGTCCCCGCGAGATGGAATTCGATTTGACGCCGCTCCGATCGCATTTTAGGATCAACGACCTCCGCCGATAACGGTTTGATTTCGAATCAATCGTTTATTGAAAACGTCGACGGTGTGAATTTATAATATAACACATGAATCGAATAATTGCAGAAAATATCACATTATGAAAAACTATGTATGGTATTTGTTCGCGGCGTTCGCCGAGATCGGCGGGTGTTTCGCGTTTTGGGCTCGGTTCAGGCTGAATAAGAGTTTTTTGTGGATCGCTCCGGGGGTGATCGCGCTCGCTTGTTTCGCGTTCGCGCTCACGAAGGTCGATTCGACCCTGGCGGGTCGCGCATACGCGGCTTACGGCGGCGTTTACATCGTCGCGTCGCTCGTTTGGCTTTGGGGGGTCGAGAAAACTCGGCCCGACCGGTGGGATCTTCTGGGAGCGGCGATCTGTCTGGTCGGATCGCTCGTCATCCTTTGCGGGCCGAGATCAAGCCGACCGCTATAAAATCCCCTCATTTCGCCGCAGTCGCGTTCGAGGGTTTGTAGCCCGGCGCGGCGACGATCGTGCGCAACGGCTTGCCGTCGGCGAGGTTCCAGATGCGAGCCTCGCCGTCCCAACTTCCCGACGCGATCGTTTTGCCGTCGGCGGAAACCGCAACCGAGTAAACCCAGTCGCGGTGTCCCTGCATCGTTCGAACGGGAGCGCCGCCGATCGCATCAAAAATTCGTACGATTTGATCCTGTCCACACGCGAGCAATTGTTTACCGTCGGGGGTGAGCTTGATCTGGAACACCGCGCCGCCGAACCCCCCCATTTCGCGGATTTGACGAGCGTCGTCGCCGGGGTTCCAAACGCGGACGCGGTTGTCGCCTCCCGCGGACATCACCGACTTGCCGTCCTGGCTAAACACGACCGAGTAAACGGTTTCGTTGTGTCCTGGAAAGGTGGAAACGGCTTCTTTGGTTTTTAAATCGAACACCTTGCTCGTTTTATCACGGCTCGCCGTGGCGATTTTTTGGCCGTCGGGGCTGAAGGCGAGATCGAGGATCCAATCGGCGTGATCCTCGATCTGCGCCGTGAGCTTGCCCGATTCAACCTCCCAAACGCGGAGAGTCCGGTCGGCGCCCGCGGCCGCCACCAGACGATTGTCGGGACTGAACGCGACCGCGAAAACGCAGTCGCCCGTTTCGAGCAGGTCGCGCGCGGGCTTGCCTCCGCCGGCGGCCTCGGCGATCCACAACTTGACCGAACCGAATTGACCGGGATCTCCCGAGGCCGTCGCGAGCCATTTGCCGTCGGGGCTGTAAGCGATCCTGTACACCCGCTCGGCGAGCCCGCGGAGCCGTCGCGTCGGGGCGCCGTCGGCGATGTTCCAAAAGTTGATCTCATGATAACCCGAGGTATCGATCGACGTTCCGTCGGGGCTGAAGGCGATCGCGGTGATCGGAGTCGGGGCGGGATAAATATCGGGGATGTCGACGACGATCGATCGCCTCAGCGCCGCGGTCCAATCCTCGTCGGCGCTCGCGCCGTCGTATTTCGCGCCCTCTTTCACCCAGCGTTCGATCGTCGCGATCTGCTCGGGAAGGAGCGGGTCTTGCTTATAAGGCATTCGGGGCGATCCCGCGGGACGAATCAACTCGACCAGGTAGCTCGCGTCGGGGTCGCCCGGTTCCAGAGTTAAACCCTCCCCCTGACGACCCCCTTTGGCGAGCTGTTTAAAGTTTGTCATAATATATTTACTTTCCGACTTTTTAGGGTTATGACACGCGATACAATTTTGAACCAAAATCGGCGCGACGTCTTTCATAAAACTCGTCGCGGGACGCGCCGTTGCGTTCGGCGCGGGTTGATCGGCGGGTTTTGCTTCCGACTTCGCCTCGTTCTTCGTCGCGGGTTTTTCTTGAGTCTTGGGGGCCTCGGCGGGTTTTGCTTCCGTCTTCGCCTCGTTCTTCGTCGCGGGTTTTTCTTGAGTCTTGGGGGCCTCGGCGGGTTTCGCGTTCTTTGTTTCTGCGGACTTGGCGTCGGTCTTCGGCGCGGGTTTGGCGTCGTCGGCGAACGACGTTCGGTTCGGGCTCGCTCCGAGGATCGTGATTGATAAGCAAATAGGATAAATGATGCGATTCATGGCGGTAAAACTCCCTCAAGCGATTGTATGTTATTCTATAAAAGCTATTTCGCCGGAAGAACCTTGACGGCGAAGGTCGCGGGGGGCGTGTCGTTGTAATCTTTGTCGTTGATCTTGAACGAGATCGAGACGGTCGCGTTCGACGTCGCCGCGGCGGCCTTGGGGTCGGCGACGATCTTGAACGTGAATTCCGACGCGTTCGCCGCGACGGTCGTCGGATCGGCCTTGAGGCCCGCGGGAAGGCCTTTGATCGTCGCGGTCGCCGCCGCGGTGAACGGCGGCTTGCGCTGAAGTTCTCCTTTGAGTTCGATCGTTTGGCCCGGCTTGATTTCGATCGTCGGCGTTTTGAGCGCGATCGAAGCGGGTCGAACGACGTTCAGCGTGATCGCGGGGATGTCGAACGTAAGATCTTTGCCGCCGATTTTCCCTTTGGCTTCGAGCCCGATCGTCGCGAGGCCGAGCTTGGCGTTCACCGCGGCGTTGACCTTGAACGAGCCTTCGTTCGCCTTGTCGCCGACCTGGCCCGCGACGACCCCCAGACCCGGAGGAACCGACGACGCGACCGCGTTGATCGCGAGCGCTCCGTCGGCGCCCGCGTTTCGTTTGGTCGCGATCTTCACGGCGATGTCGAAGCCCTGAACGAGTTCGATCGCGTTCTCGGGAGATTCAAAGGAAACCGACGAGACGCTCGTCGGAGCGATGAAAAGCCCGCGCTGATCGTCGAGATTCGTCGGCGAATTTCCCTCTTTCGCGTAAACAATTGTCGCATATGCGTCGACGACGATCGGGCCGGCTTTGGGATCGGCGTTCGGTCGTTCGGCGACGATTCGTATGCTTGACGCGGGGAATGAAAGATCCGCCGCCGCGGCGAGCGATATCACGCTCGTCGTTTGTCCCTCGGCGAAGCGCGCCGGGCGGGCGATCAAACCTTTGGGAAGGTCGATCGCTTTCAGTTCAAGCGGCGAGAGATCCCCCGAACGCGTGACGGGAATCAGAAGCGTGCCGTTTCTATGTATGTTCATCTCGGGTTGTGTGAGCGCGAGCTTGAGGGGAGGGGGAGCGGGTTCGACGATCAGCCGATACGCGTAGCCGATTCCGCCGCGGCCGACGAGTTCGTGTACGACGACCGTGATTTCGTTCGTGTTCGAGGGAACGGTGAGGTTGAGCGAGGGATCGGGCGAGACGAGTTGCGGCGTGTTGGGGGCGAGCGGGGGACGCGTCGAATCGTCCGCGGACGCGAGGACCGAATCGTTTAAACCGATGATTCTGAGTTGACCGTCGACCGCCGAGCCCAATTCCGCGGCTTCGAGCGCGATCCGCAGATTCATACCCGGTTTGACCGTGACGATATAGCGATCCTCGTCTCCCGCGGGATCGATTCGACCGTTGAAGACGACGGGAGGGACCGCGCGAACGGCCGCGGCGGCGGGGTCGGCGGGCTCGCGCAGCTCGGGGTAATCGCCGAGCGCGATCGCCGAGGGGGTATCGAGATCCAAAGGCGTTTCGGATGATTGAATCAAACCGAGCGTCGCGGTGTTGAATTTCAAGAATTGATCGAATCGATTCGTATCGGATATCAACGTTTGAGCGCCGACCGCGGTTCGATCGAGAGTGCCGCCGCGGAACTCGAAGCCGACGGTTTCGCCTCGTCTTCCTCCCAACGGGAAAACCTCCTCGGCCGAGGGGACGGCGCCGATCGTCAGCCGATAAATCGGCCCGTTCGAACCTTGATATTTGGAATCGGAGATCTCGACGACGTAATCGGAGTCTTCAGGTAAGGTTGCGACGAGTCGAGCGTCGGTGACGAGTCCGGGAGTGTCGTCGGCCGACGCGACGAACTTACGGGCCGCGGTCGTGAGTCTGATTTCGGGGTCGACCCCCGACCCGATCCGCGCGCACACGGCGTCGACGACGATTTTTTGCCCTTTTTTGCCGGGAAATTTGAAGAAATCGACGTCGGCGCCGGGGAGTTGTCCCTCGACGATCACGGGGGTCGAGATCGATTGCGCCTTGTCGAAAACGCCGTTATCTTCGATCTCGTCGACCTGCGGCAGCCTGCCGATCGAGAAGAGCCTGGAATTGGAAACGCCGTCGTCGGTTTGAATCCGCACGGGATAAATCCCCGCGGGAACGTCTTCGGCGACGACGATCTTCGTTCTCCACACCGATTGATCCGACTTGAGCGACGGATCGTCGGTGGCGGTGAAAGCAAACGGCGCGATCAGGCGGGGATGCCCGGCGAGGTTGTTCCCCTGGATCTGGATCGACGAGACGGCGCTCCGCTGAACCCCCGACGGAACGATCGCGTTCAATTTGGGAGGGTCGCCGAAGGCGAAACCTGGGATCGTCGCAACGGCGAGGACGACCGTGGGGGGTATGATTCGATTCACAAGCGATCTCCCGATGCTGCGTGGAGCGGGCCGAGCGGTCGTATCGGTCGGTGTGGTCGCGGCCTCGGCCCGGCGGGAAACTCGGCGGGAAAGCGATACACATTCATCGTCCGACGACGAGCCCGCCGTGTCAAGACGCGAACGGAGAGCGAAGCGACCCGCGACGATGGGTCGAAAATCGAATGCGAACTATTGATCCGCACCTTATCACCGAATTAGCCTATGATTTAACGGTTCAGAGACGGAACAACCTTATCCAGCGTCTATGGATAAGATAAGTGAGTTTAAACGATTCGCTCATCGAGCTTTTACAAGCGTTGAGGAATGGAGACCATTGCGCGAGGGATGACTTCGCGTCGATGTTATACCCTGACCTTTCCGAGCGTCTTCGCGCGCGTTATCAGTTTGTCGATTGGGAGATGTGCGATACAGCCTCGATCGACGCGGTGATGGCGATTCTCGATCAGCCCGAATTATTCGATCCATTACATGGTACATTCGAGGCTTTCATCTGGGGATTCGCCAAGCGCAAGCTTCTCGATTTGATAACTCAGGAGAAGAGATCGAGGGCGAGATCGAAATCTCCCAAATCGGCCAAGAATTTTTCCGAACTCGATCGTCGAGAAACGGAATATATATGGAGCGAGAAAGACGACCCCGCTAGGGAAATTGAGCGACGCGATCGCATGGTTCAATTGTCCAAGCGAATTGCAGAGATTCGTGAGTCGATGACCAAGGAGGAACAAGAAACGCTCGATCTGATGCTTCAAGGCGTTCGTGAAATCGACGCCTATAGAGTCTTCGTCCGTATCCTGTGCGCGCCGTGCGCGCATCTTTAGGGCGATCGGAAGTGGAGATCATACTAGCCCGAAGCGCAAGCGAGGGTCCGATCAAATGATCAATCGAAAGTTTTCACGATATAATCAGAAGCCAATCGCTCACGCGTCGGGTTGGTATGATTGCGGCTCCGCCGCGTTAGGGCGATCTTTAGTGAGATGACGACCGATCAGGCCGAACTGGATCGCGATATCAAGCGAACGAAAGATCGCATACGGTATCGAATTAAGTTGATCAAGAGCGAACAATACAAGGAGTGATTCGCCTCCATGAATCCGCGACGATGAGTGAAATGCGTCCGAAATCGAATTCGGCTCGGTATCGGGCTGTTCATAGGATTTCACGACATAATCGTTTTGCATGGATGCGGATATCAAGCGAAAGTATTGAAGGGAGAAATTTACGACGCCGGACCGATTTTTTCGGATTCGTCGCGAACCATCGAACGTGATTTTCAAGTCTACAATTCTACGGGTAAACTTTTGAAGATAACGATCGTTAGAGCGTCATGCGTGTGCACGAACAACTCGATCGATCGTCGCGAGATCAAACCGGATGAATCCGCAAATTTGCGTATGGCGGTGAATGTTCCCAGCACTTATTCAAAACAAGATATTCAATGCATTTTGACGACCGATCATCCAGAATTCGAACGATTGGATTACGCGATCCGCTTTGAAAGTCTTCCCAAAATGATCGTCGCTCCCGATTCGGTCAATTTCGGCGAGAGAAAGATAATCGGTAATATCTCAGAAACAATCGATGAGAATGAATCCACGCTCGTGAAATTATTGGATATCGATGTATTCTGCAACGACGCTTCGCAAAAAATCGACGGTATTAGGGTTCAATCGCCCTCACTTATCGATGCGATCGTGTCGGATCGGCATGATACCAGAATTCTCCGTAACGGGATCGTCGATCATCGCTTTCAGGTCCGGATCAGATTGAATAATAAAATGCCCGATGAGGAGCCTGGTTTCCATTGGGATCGGATCATCATCTCCGCCGGCGATTACGCCAAAGGCTTCGCGACAATCGGCTGGATTACAAACTCGGATTTAATCGCCGAGCCTTCGTTGATCGGCTTCGGGAAGGTCGATCGATTGTCAATATCGAGAACAACGGTCGTCATGAAGTCGTCCTCATCGAAGCCGTTCAAGATCATCTCGGTCGACTGTGATTCGCCGGGTTTGAGAGTCATGAATCAAGCTGGAGAATTTGATCGACCGACGACCGAACATCGGATTGATCTTGAGTTTACTGCGAATGATGGAATCGTTGAAACGTGTTTCGGGAAAGTGAGGATCAAAACCGATCACGAGGGAAGAAATGAGATCCTCGTTCCCTGGTCGGCATTCATCGTGAATCGCGGCGTTCGCGAAAATCACGAGCCGGCGGTTGAATCTTCGACGCCTACTTCTCAAGGAGAGCGATGATGAAGAAGCTTTACCTGCTCGTTCTGATTGGAATCTCGGCGTGCGTGTTTTCAGGGCTCGTCATCGCACAACCATACGGTCCCGGGTACAATGGGCAATATTGTGGGAATACCTATGATGGATGTACGGACTCAAGCGGTTGTGTGACTCAAAATGGAAACTGTGTATATAGAAGCAGCCCTAATAATAATATTCCTTACACGGCGTATATCACATATTCTTTCACAGTCTCAGAATGCATGTACGACGGAGATTCATCGTGTGATTATTATAGTAAAACATCTTGCAATACACAATACTTTACAAAAAGCGATGAATCCCCTTGTGGTAACTTGATCTGCTCGCCATTTTTCCAGACCCAATACTCTTGCCAATAGAAAGGAAATCCATGGAATTCCAAGAATTATACAAAACATCGATAAACTAATTATCTATTATCAAGAGAAACCTATGATGTATACAGCCGTTTACGCGATTTTGTCTGCCGTATCGCTGCTAAGCGAGATGGATGAATCCCGGAAAAACTTTCTTGAATATGTGATTGCATCATGCGATGCGAACCGTTCATCGTTTCGCTACGGCGTATTTCGGTACGATGAAATTTACGCCGTTTCGAATTCGTTACAAGACGCGATGAGGGATCGATTTGAGAAATCTTACACCGCGAAAGGCTTATACGCTTACGCGGGGGATCAGTCGCGGATCGAAGTTCTTTATAATTTACAAGACATGATCGATACGAAGGAGGTGATTTCTGAAACCGAAAAGACTCAATCTGTAAGCTATTCGTTTTTTTCACACCGCGCGCTGTGCGACGGGAAAGTTACGCTTCTTGATACGATCACCGTCGGCAACGACAATAACTATCAGCATACGCACCAGATCTTCACCGGAGATGGAAAGTTTTATATCAATTACAAATTTCCATTAAATCTTGGACGGAAACAATCGGGCTTTAATCACAAAAGTATTTTGTATCGACGCATTCTGACCGGGGAATATCGTCTCAAAGATTTTGTCGTTCATGATTTTAGTTTGGGCGCCGATTTGGTCAAGATCGACTATATTCTTACCGGTGCGTCAAACGACGAGTCCGTCGAATGGTTGGATTTAAACCGGGGGTGCGTGCCGATTCAATCGGATTATATAGACTCGAAGCGAGGTTTAATTCATTCGACACGGTATTCCGATGTGGTTAAGATCCCAAACGCAGGCTGGATTCCAAAAAAAACAACAACGTATCTCCTGGAAGCGAAAAGAGTGAATCAAATCATTCTGACGAGCATCGAATGCGATCGAGAACCCGAGAAATCGGTCTTCCGATTGGAGTTCCCCGCGCCCGTTGCCATGATTGACACATCCAAAAAAGTCGTTTATTCGAAACGAAAAGTCTGGAGCTTGCTCGATCTTCCCTATACTGGATCGGCGGAAAGCAAACCGATAGTGATTCGAAAATACGTCCCTCCGCCTCCCGAGCATCCTGGAGAACGGAGCGGAGGAAACACGTTATTATGGTTTGTTTTTTGCGCGGGGTTGATCGTCGTGATCGCTTCGACCGTCGGGATCGTTCGTTTAAGGAACCGTCGCCGTGCGTGATCCAAAAGCGAATCGGCCTTCGTCATACACGGTTCACCGAGGATTTACGCTGATCGAGCTGATCGTCGTGATCTTTATCATCGCATTGCTCGCCGCTCTCGTCGTTCCCGCGGCGCTGAGCGCACGAGAATCGGCCCGGCGATCTCAATGTATCAATCATCTGAAACAAATCGGAATCGCTCTCCAATCGTATGTCGCCTCATATAACATGTTTCCTGGTATATCGATTATCACCGCGCATGACTCGCGCGGCGGTTTCTATTCCGGGAATTCCTACAGTCCCCTCGCTCGGATGCTCCCTTTTCTGGACGACGCGCCGCTTTTTG
>JAJYWB010000059.1 GCA_021791715.1 Planctomycetota bacterium
TGTAAACAAAATCAAGCATTACAGACGAATTGCGACTCGATTTGATAAAAAGGAGCGGAACTATCTGGGATTTGTTCATCTTGTTTCGACACTTGTAATCATCGGCGTGACTGTCAACACGCCCTAGGCACCGTCTGAAAACTCGTCTTACATCAAGTTATGTCTATGCGCATACTATGTCCTCTAGGATCGTACATGGACAGGAGGACACACAGATGACTCGGCATGGACTCACGGATGTACAATGCTATGCCGATCTGGTGCAAATTCGACACGCATTGAGCCCTTCGAGCCGATTCCCTCGCCGATTGAACAGCGGGCAATAATAGCCCGACCAACAATCCGATGATCGCGATGACGACAAGGGTTTCAATGAGAGTGAAACCCCGGCTCACGATACCATAGCGACCGTTATCTGATCGATGATCGATCATAGGATGAGTTCCCGATCGTTCTCAGTAGTTATTTCTAATTCGAGTGGATTCGATGAGGGCCGAATCGCATTCGGGTGCTTTGAAGGCTTTCCCGAAATTAACATTTTGGCCTCTATAAGATATTACCCTTTTCGACCGCCAAGTTCGGAAAAAATCTTGGTCGATTTCCAAGATTCCGAGGATTCGGCCGAGAATCTACGGCCGCTGTTTGATCCGACTCGTTTCGATCGCACCCCTATGTCGAATTCCTCCCGAATCGTTATCCATGATCACGACGATCGACTCTTCCTCGTCATCCCGATCGAATTCAGATGATACCAGACGCAATCTTTGGCGCGTTTGACGAGTATCCGCAACTCCCTGGGATCGCTCGTGATATGGAGAAAGATCGCCTCGTAAGCCGACGACGATCGTTCTCCGCCTAAGATGAAATCCAAAACACGATTGTGCTCGATCGAGAGTTTCGACCGAATCGAATCGATCTTCGCGAGCACGATTTCGCGGCGCTCGATTCGTTCGAGAACGATCGCGGGATCGTCTTCCTCGCTCCAGAGCGAATCCAATTCTCGGCCGTTCAGTTCCTCGAAAGACTTGATCGCGTGGGCACGATGATCTCCTGGATTCGAGCGTTTTGAAAGCGACCGCAATTTGAGCCGTTTCTTTCGAGCGACGCCCCATAGATAAGCGTCGAGCGCGCCCCGTGTGGGATCGAACGTCGTGCGCCGATCGAGCATCGCGATCACCGCGTCGCTCGCCGCGGATTCACAAAGTTCGGGATCGTCTTGAGGATAACGCGCGCGAAGACGCCGAGCGAGACACTGGACGAACTACTTGGCGAACGCTTCCCGCGCTCCACCGTCACCGTCCCACGCGGCTTCGAGAAGGCTCTCCGGCGTCCGACCGTCTCGATCAATATTGTTTGTCATATATATATATATATATATATATAATGAGAGTGTTCGACCCTGTTCCGGCAGGATGACGTTTGAGCTTAACTTGTCCGAGCGACGATCGTCAAGTGTGAGCGAGCGAGGGCTCATGATTTGGAGCCTTGTCGCTCGAAAGTCGATTTCTTACGTTAGCCGGACGATCGTCGTCGAAGCCCGAACGATTCAGGATGGAAGGAACTGTGAATTTTGAGATTTAATACATAGTGATTTATTGGATATTTTTGCGCCGTAATTCGTAATATCGAGCCTTACGCGACGAACTCGCAATCGTTACCGGCCCGAAGCTCGAGCGAGTGAGTCGTTTTATTTCGAAAATACGCACTCGCTCGCGCCGCGTGCTTGTATTACAGATCTATTCGCATATGTAGTCTCTATGCCGCAAGAACTGGAAACGCGCAACGCCAAAACTAGGCTTCGTCGGAAAACTCAATTAGGGGCCAGTTTTAGATATCTCTCGATGAAAGCCTTCTTGATCATACCGCCGTAGTTCTTCGCCGTCTTCTCGTAGCGTGAGAAGACCCGTCGGCATTCCTTGATCCAGCCGATGAGACGTTCGACGATGTTGCGACGCTTGTATGCATCACGGTCGAATTCGACGGGCCTTGCGTCTCGATCCTCGTATTCTTTCTACGGAATCACCGGAGTGACGCCTAATGTCAGGAGAAATTCATCAATCCAGTCGGCGCGGTATCCCTTATCTCCTCCGAGGGCCACAGGCCATGGAATCGGATTGTCGTCTCCGTCGATCAAGAGCTCATCAGCGCCCTGGAGTAAGGGTCAAGCTCTGTGGTTTCGTGGGCCTGTCCGGCTGTCAAATGGAAATGCAACGGATGACCGTACCCATCGCACAGAATATGGATCTTGGTCGAGAAACCTCCACGGGAACGGCCTAATGCGTGATCCGCAGGTTCGTCGGGATCTTTTTTTTTCCGCCACCGGCGGCACATCGAGCGGCTCTGGTGACAGTGCCATCGAGGCGCCACAGATCCTGGTCCAGTGAACCGGAGTCGATCCGCTCCGCGCGAAGAATCGAAGTTATGCGATCCAGGGTTCCGTTATGATTCCACTTGTTAAAAAGGTCCCAGACAGTCGGCCAAGGGCCGAGTTCTTTCGGAAGGTCGCGCCACGGAGCACCTGTCCTGAGAATCCAGAGAATCCCGTGGACAATCTGTCGACGATCACGCGGTGGTCGACCGGTACGAGCCCTTACCGGGAAGGCGCCTTGAATATTTGCCCATTGCTCATCCGTGAGTCCATGCCGAGTCATCTGTGTGTCCTCCTGACCATGTACGATTCTAGAGGACACAGTATGCGCATAGACTTAACTTGATGGAAGACGAGTTTTCAGACGGTGCCTAACTGACGCGGCTATTATTCCATCCCGACGCGTAAGCGAGGTCTCAAACAAATGATCAAACAAAATACAACATCATATCATGAGAAGACCATCGCTCTCGAGTCGGGACGGGATGATTGCGGAATCGCCTCATTACGAGTTCGGCGATATATCACGCGGAGGATTCGTCGTCCTGCTTCACATTATCGTTATTCGAGAGAAACGAATGAACGCGGGGAACGTTCACCCGTTTGATATGATCGTCGATTCCTTCGGCTTTTAAATACATGCGATGCGTGTGAACCTCGTTATGCTCGATCCGCCGCCGTTCGTCGAGCCAACGCATCAGTTCGGCCGCGGCGCCGGGATCGGCGGCGACGATCGGCGCCTCGGACGCCGTCGCGGCGCGAAACGTCGCGTGCGGAACGGGAATCAACTGCGCCAGGCTCTCCCCTTTCGAAAAAACGACCCTCCCGGGTTCGATCAACTTCCAATTCAATGTGAATGTATAATTGAGCCACCACGTTTCGATCAACCCCTCGAGCGGCGCGCAATTCGCCTTCCAACGATTGCTCGGCCCCTTCACATATAAATCCCAACCCGGAGGGGTTCGGAAGAGCCAGGGAGGTGAAAACGTGACGATCCCTTGACCAAACCGGCTCGAAATCGCGGGATGAAACCGCGGATCGACTTGAATCGAAAGGCCCGACGGATCGGTCGATCCGTTCCATTCGACCGCGACTTCGGCGGGACATAAGATTTGCCAGCCCCATTGGTTCGCCGCGACCATCGGCAAACACTGATACGACCAAGGCTCTTGATCCATCCAGAACCGCCGGTGCGGCGAGGGACGCAACGCCCAATCGACCCCCCAGCCGTGATCGATCACGCGCAGCGCCTGGAGCTTGAGTCGAGGAAGAGCGACGTCTTCGTAGTAATCGTCGTAACTTTCGCGGGCCGAGCTCCACGCCTCGAATCGAGCGAGTTTGCGTTCGAGTTCGACGATCCGCGCTTCGCGATCGCGACACTTGGGACAATCGTCGGCGGCGTGCTGATCGTCGTCGTTCATAACACGCGATCGTACCAGCGGCCGATCGAAGCTTCCAGGCGGATGCGCGCGAACCGAGTCGTTTCAACGCATTCAAGAATCTATCAATATCATTGAAAATGGAATCATGAATCATCGGATCGACGCGAGAAACCGAACAATCGTTTCATTTTGCCAAGCTGTTTAAAAACGACGCGGGGCCGCTTTTCTTAGCCTCATTTGGTCACGCGGGGGTTCGGCGATTCCGATCTGGAAATCATGATGTTTCGCCGTCGATTGAGCGACGGGCCGCGCCTGAACCCACGGAGGGAGTGATCGTCATGATTGGGAACCGATTCCGTCGAACCGTCTCAGCTTCACGATCGGCCGATTCAACCGAGACGCGACGTCGATTGAAGGTTCATCCCGCGATTGAATCGCTCGAGGGGCGTCAATTGCTTTCGGGGTTCACGGGATTGTCGGCGAGTCGAAACGTCGTCGTACACGGCAGCGTGTACAACATATCGGTGACGGGCGGGGGTTTTGAAGCCGTTCGAGCCGAGGGGCGCGGGCAATTCAACCTCTCGCTTTTCGGCACGACGAGTCAATCGACGGTCAACGTCTCGTTGTCGAGTTTTCGTCCCCGGCTCGGGATCGCTCCGATCTCTTTCAGTGGAATTCAGGTGCGATCGGGCGAGCTTGGAAAGATCAACGCGGGGGGGGCGACGATCGACGGCATCGTGTCTCCGCTTTCCGGGTTGAAATCCTTCAACGTCGGAAGCATTTCTGGAAACGCACGCTTATATTTTAGTTCGTCTCCTTCGACGTTCAACGTCGGGTCGATCGATTTGGCGTCGGGAGGCGAGATTTATGTTCAGGGCGATCTGACGGCGCCTCTCACGGTGTCAAGTCTCACGCTTAACGGCGGTAACTTTACGATCGGTCAAGACGCGATCGGGGCGATGAACTTCGGTTCCTTGACGCTTGAGAACGGCGGCGTTTTTAGTGTCGGGAGGAACGTGACGAACGGGATCACGGTCAACGGGAATTTGAGCGTCTCGCCGAGCGGAGGCGAGCTCAATGTCGGCGGAAATCTGACGGGGTTGACGGTCGACGGGGTGATCCAGGGGAAGGGAACGAACCCGAAATCGCCCGATATCAACGTGGGGCTCAACCTGGTGAATTTGACGGTTCAGGGAGCGACTCCGAACCACGGGAGTATTTACGGCGCGGATATTGAAGCGGGTAAAAATATCACCAATCTTTTGGTTGCTCACGGTATATTCGACAGCTTCATTTACGCGGGGGTCGAGATTACCGGCGGGAGTTCGTCGACGGGGAGCGTCGGTCCCGACGGCGCCGATTCGATCGTGAATTCGCAGATTCAAGCGGGTGTGGAAATCAATCAGATGACGATTGGAGGGAACGTTCGTTCGACGTTCGTGACGAATCCGAACTCGCCGGGTTATCCCACGCGGATCATCGCGGGGGAGATTATTGACCCTAATATGAATAACGAGGACATTTGGACGAACGGCGGGTTGATCGACAATTTCCAGATTCTGGGAGCGATGTACGATTCGGTGATCGCGGCGAGCGTCGCTCCATACGGCGGGAACGGTTCTCTGCCAGATATTGGATATCTAAAACCCACTCCTGCTCCGAATCCTCCCGTCGGCACGGGATATTACAACGCACCCAACGGATATATTGAGGCTGGAACGTTTGCGGATCCACAGATGCTTCCTAATTATACTGAAACCAATGTGTTGAATGAGACGGTTGCTCCGGTTACAGATCCAAGCTTCAAAAGTACGACAACTGCAATTGATCTAGCTACCAAAAAAAATATTATGTCATATAATTATAATCCTGCATACAATATTTCTATTGATCCAAATGTTCATGATACTGTTATGTTCGGCGCTATAAATCCCAGTTTCGCATCGGCGCCGAATACGGATATTAGTTTATATAGTTCTGCTACAAATTCCAGTAGTTCAGGAAACACTAATAATACATCAAATGCAAACGGCTCGCAGACTGCATCAACAGGAAGCTCGTCGTCCTCATCAACTCAAAATAACACTACCTCGACTTCATCGTTCGCCACGCCCGTTCCGTTGCCGACCAAATCGACCGTCGTCGGCGGAGTCTTTACGACATATAATAATCGTTCCCCTGGAACCGATTACGCGGGAATCTACGCGGCCGATACGCGCGGCGTATTCGTTGGAACTTTGCCGAGCGGCGGTTGAGATCGACGCGGGTCGATTTCTGAAGCGATCGGCGAATATTTTGCTACGACCCCCCTCGATCCCCCCGCAAGCGGGGGGAAGGGCCGATCTCAAAATCCGATTGAATAATCACATGTCATTTCTCGCTTTCGGGAATGCCGATCGCGCTAATACAATCATATGAAATTGTCTCCCTCCCCGCGTGCGGGAACAGCCTAGCTCAAAATGCAATCATATCGACTTAGCTCCCTCCCCGCGTGCGAGGAGGGCGGGGGAGGGGTTTCGAATCGACCGCGAATCGCCGCTCAATTCCCACGGGTTTCGGCGCCGATTCGTCGAATTCGTCGTGGAATACAATAAGTCTGTATGCCCAGATGTATTGATTTGGGAGGGCGAATCTCCCGGTGAGCCTCTTCTCATTCTCGCCGTCGAGAAGTCCGTTTCAGCATCAAGAATAGGGATTACAATAATATATATGCCTATATATATAATATTGGAAGGGCGAACCTCCCGGTGAGCCTCTCCTCATAATCGCCTGCGAGAAGCCCGTTCCAGCATCAAGAATATTGATTATAAGAATGCGGCTCACCAGGAGGTTCGCCCTCCCAATTTCAGGATCGACCTTCCAGTTTCGGATTCGCCCTCAAAGCCCGCCGAATATGCGGTTATCCATCAGGATCGCCTTGAAGATCAACGACGTCGGCGGGCTTTCCGGGAGGGCGAGGCGCCGACCGAGCCGGCATTTGTATTAAAATCAAATGATATAAAAGAAGCTCACGCGTCGGTTCGTCCTCCCGAAAGAGTTCTCCATTCTATAAAAATGCGCATAGACATACTGTTATTAATAAGACGCTCCGACGTTGAACATGAAGTAGCGAACCTGATCGCCGGGTTGACGCATCAGCGGGACCGCGAGATCGAGCGCGATCGGCATCGGGAACACCCCCGGCAACGAGATCCGCAACCCCGTGCCGACCGCGATCCGGAACGCGTTCAAACTGTACCCCTGGGTGATCGTACCAAAATCTGTGAAAATAACCTGATGTAAACGATCATTAGCCATCAAAGGAAACTGATATTCGAGGGTGCCCAGCGCCTCCATGAAACCCCCCGTGTTGGCGCCGAAGATGTGCGGGCCGACGCCTCGATACCAGAAGCCGCGGAAGCTGCGAAAATCGCCCGCGAAGAACTTTTCGTACACCGGAGTGTCTTGCCCCGTCGCCCCGAAAACCCCTCGGACGAGCAACACCCGCTTACCCGAGCCGTCGGGACGGCTGCCGAGCGTCCAGTATTTTCGCCCCTCGATCGTCGCCTGCGGGAACGTGAAGCTTCCCCAAGCCTGTAAGAAACGCGCTTCGATATACTGACCGCTTGTAGGTGAAAACGGGTGATTGCGATTATCGTAGCGGATGCTCGGGCTTAAAGTCGCGAGAAACGTATGCCCCTCGGCTGCGAGGTAGTTCGCGGGGGCGGGCGTGCGGAAGCCGTAAAAATCGATGTCCTCGGCGCTCATCGTCAGGTCGGCGTAGATCGACGTGCCGAATTGCCTGCCGAGCCCCAGCTTGCCGCCGACGCGGTTTTCGAGCCAGTCGGGATAAATACGAGTGAAAGCCGATCCCGTAACCGATCCGCCGATCGGTAAATCAAACAAATAAGGATCTAATAAAGATACTTGTGCCATGTTAAGAAAGTTGCCGACGGTCATGTTGATCGAAAGCTGTTGTCCGGCGCCCCGGAAGGCGTTTCCGCTGACGACGTCGTCCCATGAGCGTGGGACGTTGAAGAGGTCGAAATTTTGTTCGACAAGGTTGATGTATCCGAGCAGCCCCATGAAGCTCGATACGCCGACGCCGAAATTGAACCGGCCCGTCGGCGCCTCGTCGACCGAGACGATGACGTCGGCGATCGACCGGTTGTTATACGGTTCTTGGCGGTCGGGTCCGAGATTCGTCATGCTCGAACCCGGTAGGCTCGGGAAGACTCCGGGAGGAACTCCCGATCCGACGGGCTTGGTGCGATTCGGGCTAGGGGGTGGTTGAGGGGTCAGCGTACCGGGTTGAGGGCCCGGGACGAGCGGAGTCGGCTCTTCTGGGATCGAATTGATCGGGGGAGCGAACCGGTCGATCTCGTCTCGATCCTCGCCGACGCCGAAAGGGAACGCGCTTCCCGGGCCGAGCGCCGGCGGCTCGATACCCCCTCCAATCGCGGGGGGCAAAGGCGATCCCCCGGCGTTACCCCCCGCGTTGATTCCTCCCGCAGCGCCCTGGCCCTGGCCTTGGCCCTGGCCCGCACCCGCTCCTCCCGCGCCCGCTCCGTTCGCCGCGGCGCCGCCGGGGTTCGCCGCTCCTCCGCTGAGCAGGTCGTCGGCGGGGTCGTTCCCCATCGCGGGGGGATCTCCCGGGTCCTGATAGCGGGTGACGGGGCTTCCGGGCGCGGGAGGCGCGGGGGGCGCCGAAGAGAGAGTCGGCGCGACGTCGCCGTAAGGCTTATCCGCTGGACGCTCGTTCGCGGGATGAATATCGATCGGCTTCCCTTGTTGCGGATTGCTTTGAAAATATCCTAAATTGCCCAAACGTTGACGCAACAGGTCGACCCGGTTCATGTTAAGCGGTTCGCCGGGGACGAGGCCCGCCATGTTCGCCTCGCGGCGGATGACGCGGTCTTGCGTGTTGGTGTTCCCCTGGATTTTGATCTCGCCGGTGAGGAACGGCTCGCTCTCCTCGATCCGCCAGATCAGATCGACCATGCCGCGCTTGTTGGGATAACCGCGCTGCGCGGTGATTTGCGTTTTGATGCAGCCGATCTCGTTATATTCAATTTGAATGCTTTTTTGATCAATTTCTTTCATGTCTTCTTTATAGGCCATTCCGGGCTTAAGCTTGATCGCCTCGCGTAGTTTCGACGTGGGGATCCGCTTGTTCCCCGCGAATTGAATCTCGTTGATTTTGTATTGGATTCCCTCGTCGATCACGAAAACGAGGGTCAGGTCTCCCATGTCGTCGCCGGGCATGCGCCGCGTGATCGCCGAAACATCAACCATCAAGTATCCATTGGCTTCATAATATTCAACAAGTTTACGAATATCTTCTTCAAGCATGTCGGAATGATAAGTTCCGGGCAGAAGGCCGAGAAGTTTGCGTCGGTTGGTGATTTTGGTCATCAACACGCCGTCGGGCGAGAATTTATTGCCTTCGAATTGCACGCGTTTGATCTGGAACCTCGGGCCTTCGAACACGCTGATGATCACCTCGTTGTCGCCCGGTTTGCCTCCTTTCAGCAGCTTGACGTCGACGAGCTCGAAGCCCTTTTCGATATAAAGCTGTTTGATTTGCTGAACCGCGTTGATGTTGCGAACGTAATCGAACCGAGCCCCTTTTTTGAGGCCGGTGTTGTTCTCGATTTCTTTCAGTTTGATTCCATGCCGCGTGATTCCGCGAATCTCCACGCTCTTGAGCAGCGGATTTTCGATCACCTCGAAGACGAGAATCGAACCCTTGCCGTTCGGGTCGGGCTGAATCGAGCTTTTTACATGTGAAAACCAATTTGTTCCGTCAAGTGTCTTGATATCGGAATCGACCGTTTTCTCGTCGAGGACGCGACCGACGCGGCTTTTGATTTTGGATCGAACCTGTTCTTCCTCGATCGTGTTGAGGCCTTCGAATTTGATCGCGGTGATCACGGTTTCGACGACCGCGGCGGCGGGGTGAGCGAGGAAGACGCATGCGATGAGGAACGGCGGCAAGAATGCGAGAGAAGATCGCGAGAGCGCTGTGAATACGACCGAGAGGCGGTACGATTGATTGAAAAGATTGATTCGATCGAGTCGCTCGAACCGAAACAACTGGTAGGGTCGATCGAGGCGAACGGGCGAGCGGGATTGGAACGATTCATGTCGCGCATCGACCGATGCGATTTGGCATGGGGTCGCGAGGTCGTTCCGCGCCGGTCCGGTGATGGGAACGGGCGGATTCTTCGGTTCGCGACGGATCATGCGGGATCGATCCCTGAAAAGAAAGGGTTACCTGAAGGCCGAAGGCGACCGACGCGAATCAAACGCCGAATCGACGTCATTGGAACGCGATGACCTGGGAATCACGGTCGACGACGATCGAGAACCGACTGAGAGAGCGTCGACCGGGATCGATCGGCGCAATTCCGTCCCTGGAATCACCGCGGCGACCGACATCCCCGAAAGCGACCGTCTTCTACCCTAGGAAATGGGAAACCGCAAGGCCGGAAGTTCCCGAATGGAACGCTTCGATTTCGATTGAGGTCGACATAAGTATAAGGTTGAAAAGAAGTTTGAGCGAAAGCCCGGAGCGTTTCGGCGGCGCTCCGGGCGATCGGAACGAGTGAAACTTAGAAATCGCTGCCGCTGACTGGGAGCTGCCGGCAGTAGTAAGGAAGCTGGCTTCCCGCGGGGGTGAGCAGCTTAGACCAAACGACGCCGTTGACCGATTTTTGGATAAAGTGAACCGAGCCGTCGCAGAACAGAACGTTGACGCCGACGACGTGCCCGCTGTTCGGGTGGGGGAACATGCCTTTATCAGTGGATGATATAAATCCTTCGGAGTAGGCGAAGTTGATCGATTCGCTCGTCTGTTGCGAGTTGGCCAAGTTCCACGCTTGGGCGTCGGTTTGCGAGCCGCCGGTGTTTTGAATCATCAAAATACCGCTGTTGCACATCCCCATCGAGCCGCCGCTCGTGCAAACCTGCTGCGAGCCCCAGAAAGCGACGAAGTTCGGGTGTGGACACGACCAATTGACGGACCAATGGGATAATAGATCGTTACCGATCAATAGAGAACTCGTCGTATAGCCCGCGTTCATCGATTCGGTGGCGAGGACGGTCGTACTTGCGCCGTCGACAAGGCTTGATGATGTCGTTTTGGCATCCCAAGGCGCGTTCCCCTGATATGTCCCCTGAAGCATGACCGCGGTCTTTTGCGCCGTCGCGGCGCTCGACAAAATTTGCTGAATCCCCGAGGCCGCGGGGTTGCCCCATTGCATCATCCCGCCGGTGTATTGACCTCCGAGTCTATTTCCCGCCCAGATCGGCGAGAGAAAATGCCACGGCCCGAATCCGGTGTTGACGATGTAAGAAAGCGCGCCCGTTTTGGGCTGAATCGTCGTGTCGTCGGGGCACGTTAAAAACTTCATGAACGTGTTGCCGGAAACAAAGTTGGTGGGAAGAGTGGGGTCGTCGTTCCACGGAGCGCTGAATCTCCCCGAGTCCCAATAAACTCGATCAAGCTTCCAGTTATTGTAGAGAACTTGTTGATCAAGATATGGGAGTAAGTCGACGACCCAACTGTGGAGTGCTCCGGTATCCGGGGTTCCCGGCGCGGGACTGATACCCGCGTTCCTCATTCCAATCGCATTGATGATCATAGATAAAATGATTGAGGATGAGGCGCCCGCCGGACCTTGAGCTAACGCCGACGGATTCTCGCCCCACGTTCCCGCGTTCGGATAAACGTTTTTCGTCGTCAAAAACGATTGCGTCGCCAGGCCGATCTGTTTGAGGTTGTTGCTGCATTCCATCCGCCTGGCGGCCTCGCGCGCTTGTTGAACCGCGGGCAATAATAGACCGACCAGAACTCCGATAATCGCGATGACGACCAACAATTCGATAAGAGTGAATCCCGAATGCCATCTACGAACGCTCATATGCCGCCTCGCTTTCGTCCGTTCAGAAATCGCGGAGGGAGAGGTTTGCAAGACGATCGAACTTGATGAATTAATCAAATCTTGGAATCAAGAGATAAGCTGACAAACGTTATTTTATGCTTCGTGCCGATCGAACGATATTGGCGAACTGAAACTTCGGATACGTGAGAATTCGATCGGCGCGACGCCGGCCCGACGCCGCGCCGATCATGTGCGAAAAAACCGAGCGACCGATGCGTACCTGGAACTTAACTTCGCTTAGAAATCGCTACTGCTGACCGGGAGCTGACGGCAGTAGTAAGGAAGCTGGCTTCCCGCGGGGGTGAGCAGCTTGGACCAAACGACGCCGTTGACCGATTTTTGGATAAAGTGAACCGAGCCGTCGCAGAAGAGAACGTTGATGCCGACAACGTGTCCGCTGTTCGGGTGGGGGAACAAACCTTTATCGGACGCCGAGATGAACCCTTCGGAGTAGGCGAAGTTGATCGATTCGCTCGTCTGAAGCGAGTTGGCCATGTTCCACGCCTGGGCGTCCATTTGCGAGCCGCCGGTGTTCTGAATGATCAGAATGCCGCTGTTGCACATCCCCATCGAGCCGCCGCTCGTGCAAATTTGCTGCGAGCCCCAGAAGCCGACGAAGTTGGGATGCGGGCAAGCCCAATTCGTGAGGATGTTCGGCGCCATCTGAGAGTTCGTCGAATAGCCGGCGTTCATCGATTCGGTCGCGAGAACGGTCGTGCTCGCGCCGTCGACGATGCTCGAAGAAGTCGTTTTGGCGTCCCAAGGCGCGTTCCCCTGGAACGTTCCCTGAAGCATCACGGCGGTCTTCTGCGCCGTCGCGGCGCCCGACAAAATTTGCTGAACGCCCGAAACCGCGGGGTTGCCCCATTGCATCATGCTGCCGGTGTACTGACCGCCGAGTTTATTTCCCACCCAGATCGGCGAGAAGAAATGCCAGGGGCCGAAACCCGTATTGACGACATACGAGAGGGCGCCCGTTTTGGGCTGGGTCGTCGTGTCGTCGGGGCACGTCAAAAACTTCATGAACGTGTTGCCCGAAAGCGCGTTGGTGGGCAAGGTCGGGTCGTCGTTGTACGGCGAGGAATAGCGCCCCGTGTCGAAATAAATCCGGTCGAGCTTCCAGTTATTGTAAAGGATCTGTTGATCGAGATACGGAAGCAAATCGACGACCCAACTGTGGAGCGCGCCGATATCGGACTGGCCGTTCCCCGCGGCGAGAACGGGAGAACCCATCGTCGAAGGATTGGCGATCGAAAGCGCGATGATCGAACTCCCCGCGCCGCCCGGGCCTTGGCTTAAAGCCGATGGATTCTCGCCCCACGTTCCAGCGTTCGGGTAGGCGTTTTTGGTGGTCAGGAACGATTGCGTCGCCAGACCAATTTGTTTGAGATTATTGCTGCATTCCATGCGCCGAGCGGCCTCGCGGGCTTGTTGAACCGCGGGCAGCAAAAGACCGACCAACACACCGATGATCGCGATCACCACCAACAGCTCGATGAGCGTGAATGCGCGACGAGACCGAGGCTTAAACATGGCGGCTCCTTGTCGTATCGGGAGACGAGTGGGATATCATCCATCGTAACGTGCGCGAGGGAAATATCAACCCCCCTCGCCGATCAGTTCAATCGCTCGACCAAAAACCGAGTTGTTTCGTGAAACGATCGACCCGCTTCTTATTTTACGGTAATCGATCAATACGTGTCACGAAATTCCTCGGATTCTCTTCGCGGCGAGAGACGCACCCGCCGCGAAGGTTGACGCCGGATTGAAACGAGCGGCGGGGGGATCACCGCGCGTCTCACGCGCGTTTATTCGATGCGCCTCGAATACACGACCGCGTTGTGGAAGTTGTTGGGGAAATAGGGATCGTTAAACCCGGTGATCTTCGTCCGGTCGATGACGAAGAACGACCGATAACGGATGTTCTTACCCGCGTAGAGGTCGATCTCGCCGCCGAGCTGGTCGGGAAGCGGTTGAACAAGCCCCGTCTGAGGGTTGATGTTCGTCGGATTACCCAGCCGCGTCACCTCGAAAAACCCGACCGTGATCCACACCGCGTACTGATGAGTACGTACCGTTGTGAGATTCATGATCTTTTGCATCCATTCAAGACGATACTCGGGATGCGTCCGTTGATCGATCCGATTCGTGCCGTTTCCCCCGAGGAAGAACGTTCCCGACGAGGGAGGAACGAACGTCGTCGGCAACGGCGGCGCGATGTTCGTCAATCCCGCGGTCGTTTGCGCCACCAGATCGGCCGCGGTGTTCACAAGCATCGGGTGAACAATAAACTGGTTGATGTATTGATTTCCGAGCTCGGTCGCGTTGCTGAGATAAAGCGGCGGACCTCCCGTCGCGGTCGATTGATACGTGTAATCGGGAACCTGGAACAGCCGACGCGGCGGGATCGGCGGCGGTTGCGGCGGCGGAATCACGATCGTCCCCGCGGTCGGAGCGGGAGGCGGAGGCGTAAGGTAATCGTGAAGCGTCCCCGTCGAAGCGCCGACGTCGATCATCCACGTGAGGTACGGATTCTTCCAGCCGGGATCCGCGACCCAAAGCGGCGAAGTCGCGACCCCCGTGTTGAACTGAAGGATGTTTCCCGAGGCCGCGAACGAAAGCGGCGGAGGCGCGTAATTATAAGTCGTCGGAACGACGCCGCCGTACGACGCCACGGGGCTCGTGAGAGCCGACGGCGGTAACGCCGCGGGCCGCATCACCGTGAAGTCGATATCGGGATACGAGAGCGCTCGGTACGGACGCTCGGCCGACATCATCGGGTTGAAACTGAACGGAAGGTTCGTCGAATTCGGCATGAAATTGAGCCCGACGGGCCCCGTTCCATAACTGAAAAGATAATTCGAACCTCCCGATCTGAGCCGCAAGAAATCGGTGAACGCCGCGGTTAATCCCAGCACGGGCGCCAACCCGTAGCCGTAATCGTAATACGACGAATACACCGGTATCGTGTAACTCGCGTTTGGATATCCATACAAGTTCATCTGGGTGACGATCTGGGGCGCGGCGGTCGTCACGGGGAAGACGTTGAGCCTCGGGTCGTCGATCAGGCCAAGGAACACTTCCTGATCGATGATCAGGTTGAGGTTGAGGAGTCCCGGTTTGGTGTCTTGCCGGAACCAATCGAAGTTCGACCCGAGCGCGACCGCGCCGATCGCTCCGTTCGCCGACGAAGGAACCTCGAAGTATTCCATCATCATATGCCAACCTGCTGATCCCCAGCCGCCGATCGTCGGCGCCGCGGTGACGCTGTTCGGCGGGAGCGGTTCGGAGATTCCCCCCGCCCCCTGGAAGAAGCCGTCGACCGCGGTGTACCAGAAGTTGTCGACGAGATACGGATAGGTGCGTGGAACGCCCTGGGTAAAGGGATAGCCCGACGCGGGATAAGGGGGAGGCCAACCCCCCGAGATCGTGTTCGTGCTGTAAAAATTGGGCATCGCGACCGCGGTCGAGTTGTTGTTCGGCAGCGGCGGAGCGGTTTCGACGAACTGCTTGGTGAAGAGCCCCGGCGGACATCCGGGAACGAGCGTCAGCTCGGCGACGCTCTGGAAATCGCGATCGTGGAACGGCATATAATCCCACAAATCGATCTGATCGTTAACAAATCCCAACGTGTGATAGAACGTTTGGGTGATTTTGTTGTTGCCGTTTGTGACGGCGGTGTTGATGCCGTAATTGAGCGAGATCGTCGACGACGGGACCGATTGTTCGGAATACCCGAACGCGTAGGGGGGAATGAGCGTCGGGATCGTCTGCGAAACCTGAGGGATCAGGTGCCCGCCGCGGTAAGGCTGAAAACGTTCGATCGAATAGATCAAGTTCACCCCGATGATCGCCTGGTTGCCCGTGGGGGATTGTTGCAAATATCCTCCCCCTTCGATATACGGAACGCGAATGGCGTCGACGACGACGAGTCCGTCGCCGTTATCCGACGGCGCCCCCTCGCTGTTGGTGGGATCGAACGGGTTGAGCGGGCGGAGCAGGTACAACCAAACGAATTGCCGCGCATAACCCGCCTGGGTGGGAGAGCACGGGAGGACGGGAAGATCCCCCTCGAGCGTGTTCGAGGGAAAGAAGTAATCGATCGAAAGATTCGTGCCGTTCGCGGGTATTTCGGATTGGGGATAAATCGGCGTACTTGAACATAGGTAGAACGCGTTGGGGTCGGTTTGACCCGCGTTGTTCAAACCGGGGACGGGTACCGGCAGCGAGTAGCTTTGCCCCGGGACGGGAGGGTATGTGACGGCCGTCTGCGCTCCGAGCGGCCACGTTTGCGGTTGACCCGCCTGATGGCCGGGAATGTTCGTTTGAAAATACGTCGAATTGTAATAAACCTGCCCCGTCACCGGATCGGGGAGCGCCGAGTAATCGGGATATAAACCTGTCGGCGCGGGTTGATTCGTCGTTCCGACGAGCGTGTTGTTCAGCTCCGAAACGACCATCACCTGCCAGCCGTTGAGATTGAGATCGCACGGATTGTTGGGAATCGGCCCCGTGCTCCTCGTAAGCGTGTTAACAAGTTCAAACATGATGCGCCGTTCGGGCGTGGTGGCGCTTTGATTCGCCAGGAACTGATACGCCATCGCCTCGTTGAACGCGATCGGCGAGTATTCCATGCCGTACTGGAGCAACGGACGGGTGTTGGCCGCGCCTCCCGTGAACTGTCCCACGAAGCCGATCTGCGACGGGGTATTCCCCGTTCCGGGGATCATGATCAGATCGGGGTTGTTGAAGACAGTGATCGTGCAATCGGGATCGCGGAAATCGATCACGTTCACCAAAAACTGGCTCAATTGCGCCAGCTCCAAGGGGCTGTCGACCGATGTCGCCGGAAGTACGTTTTTGAGCAATTGATACGATTCGAGGATCCATTTTTGACGGACGGGCTCGATCGGGTCGTTCGAGACCGGGAGCGGATAATTGAGGTTGATCTTCCGGTCGCGGTGCGCCAGGCTCGGAGTTTCGAGCGGCGGAACGACCATTCCATAATAAAGTTGATTGAGATTCGTTTGGGACGCGAGCCCGCCGTTGTCGGTCGACTGCAAGTGGTTCGTGTACTTGAAATACTGACCGTTGGGATTCGCGGGATTGGCGTTGCCGTTGGCCCACGACGGACTGATCAACTCCCACGAATCGGTCGAGAAGAGCCTGCGCCTCCGATAAGCGTCGGGCGAGTACTCGAAGCTGACCGGCGCGAGTTCGGGGAGCCTGCTGCGCAGCGCCATGCCGTCGGCTTCCTGCACGCGATAAAGCCATTCGAGATCGCTGTAGCTGAACGGTTCATCATACGGACCCGGATCGTAAAGGTTCATCTCGTCGGCCTCGTCGCGGTTCAGGCTGCCGAGAGCCAAACCGTTGGCGACGGGGTTGAGCGTCGAGTTCGCGTACGGAGCGGGAAGCTGCGTCGGGGTTCCGTTGATCGGAATCAGCGGGCTATCGGTGTTGATATAACCCGAGAACGTCGGGACGGTCGTGTTGCTGATATCCCACGGCATATTCGCCAGCACGGCGCGATTGCCGCCGCGCTGATGCCGTTTACCCTCGTAGCCGTGGTAAATGTTGTTCGTCAGATCGGGAATGACGGGAGTTTCGGCGATGTACTGGGTGAACGGAAGCGCCGTCACGGGATTGGGCGAAGGATTGGGGTAGATCGCTCCCGGAACGCCGGGGGGACGGAAATATTGGAAATAGCTCACGCGACCCAGGTTGTCGAAGCCGCGACCGTAACCCAGAGGTCCCGCGGGAATGTGATTCCGGTTCACCAGCCTGCCGTTTCCCGAGGGATCGATCGGCGTCACGAACCGGCGGATCCGCTCGACGGGCAAAAGCAAACCGCCGACGTTATCATGAAAATCAGGGATCAAAACGTTCGCAAATGTTCCTCCGGGAGAAATGCCGATTTCGGGAAATCCCGAAAGCGGATTGCCGGGGGTAGGATTCGGATACATGTCGAACGTATCGAAATCGTCGTCGGTCCCGTCGGTTTGATACATGCCGTTGGTCGACGAGTAATTTCCTGGATTATAATTGCCGTTGTTCACATCCCCCCAGCCGAGCGACGCGGGGGATCGACCCGCGCGGATGTAATTGTTGAACGAGAGGAAGCCGGGAAGGGTCGTCGGCAGCGACGGATTCTGCTCGGGAATCGGCAACACGCTGGGAATGCTTCCCTGTTCGCCCCATCGACCTTTGTAGCCGGGGGTCGATCGCAAGATTCCCCCCTGACCGGGAAGATCCATCAAATCGGCGATGTTGTTGGGCAGATAAATCGGATTGCCGTTCGCCATCACATAATTCGCGTCGCCGTTGATCGACGCGTTGGGAACGCTGTTGTTATATTGCGGACGCGTTCCCGTGAGCAAATTACGCAATTGCGTTTGCGCGACGGTGATCGGCATGCCGTTGGTGTAATTATTGAACATGTTCTGAAGCGGATTGGACATCCAGGGAACGTTATCCGATTGCGAATTGATGACGTTCGTGGATCCGAGCACGGGGACGACCATGCCGTTACCGTTGGGGTCGAACGCGTTCTGGAGGCCGTATTTGGGGTTCACCTCGTTCGCCGAGAAGCCGATGTGCGACGTGTGATCCCACGTCGGGTTTCCCATGCTGTCGCGCGATTGGATGTTCCCCGCGGTGTTGAGCGGCATCCGACCGTTGAGGCCGATGATCAAAAACGCGTAGAGGGGTTTGAAATAGCGTCCCGACGAATCGCGTTGCACGGGATAGCCGAGATCGAGCCAGACCGAATCGGTCACGCCGTCGCCGTCGTTATCGACGTCGTAGGTGATTTGTCCCGTGTTGGTGTTGGGGACGGGGTCTGGATACGTGAAGAGGGGGTTTTCGATCTGTCGCGGCCGAAGGATTTTCGCCTGCGACAAATTGGCTTGCAGTTGCTGCTGCGCCGTCATCGAGTTGTTGGGGGGGTAATTCGTCCAGTCTTGCGGCGTGAGGATGCTGGGACGGTGGAACGACGGGATGATCACGCTCCCGTCGGCGGACTGGATCGCGAGGAACCAATTCTCGAGATCGCACGCGTCGTAATCCTCGTCCATCCCCACCTGACTGGGATTGCCCGGAGTCGAGATCGCCGAATTGCCCCACGTATACACAAAGTTACCGTTAACGAGAACTCGGCTTTGATAATTGACGATTCCGCCGTTGACTCGGAAATTGGCGTACATGGGCGCGTGGATATAAAGATTCGAAGCGACGCCGCTGGGATCGGGCCAGTTGGGGTCGAGGTGATTGAGCCCCGCCATTCCAGGGCCGTTGAACGCGTGAAGGCGGCGGCCGTCGACCGTGAACGCGAGCGGAGTCGTTCCCGTCGGGAACGCCAGCGGTTGAACGCTGTTGCCGTAGGCGTTGGTGAGCGAGGGGGGAATGTATTGCGTCGTCGGCCCGAGGATCGTCAGCGAATTGAGCGGCGTCGCGCTCGTCACCGTGAAAACACGCACGTTCGGATATGTGGGATCGTTACCGGTGTTATTATCAATAAGGATTTCAAACGTTTGCGCCGCGGGGGGAATGACGGGGGCGATCGGCGTTCCGTCGGCGAGAAATCCGTTGCAGTAGACGGCGCGGATGATCCAGCGGGTGAAATCGTAGCCGAAGAACGCGGGATCCCCCGCGGGGATGTTGGTTGAGAATTTGTACGCGTAGACGGGAAGCGACGCCGACCCCGGCGGCTCGAGGTTGACCTCGGTGGCGGCGAGGATCGTCAACGGCCCCCCCGTGTCGGGGCGCGCCGTGAGGAATCCGTGAGTCAGCGGCAGAGTTTGTCCCGTGACGTACGACGTGTAGTAATCCGAGCCGTACATGTCTCGCGCGATTTCATGCCCGCGGATCGCCGACAACGGGTTGTTCGTGCCGTTGACGAGCTGATCCATCGCGAAATCCATCACCTGCTCGGACCCCGGCCAGATGAACGAGATCGCGAAATTGCGCGCGCTGATCTGCGCCTGCCCGCTGAACGTGGCGAAGGTCACTCCGATCAGCGCGAGCAAGCCCAGCATCGCCAGGATCAAAACCAGGACGATGCCGCGGCGCCGTCGCTCCAAGTTTTCCACATACTTCGCGAACATGGGGGGTTCTCCCTTCGCCCGAGGATCGACGCGTACCGTCGATGAATCAACGCTCGAAATTCGAGAAATCTTGATGGATCGTCATGGTTTTAACGCGTTCGTTCCGCGGATCGACGACGCGAATCTGCACGTGGATGCCGCGGAGCGGAACGGGATAGGGCGCCGAGTACGACGGATAAATCGGCTGCGCGAACGGCGGCCCGTTGAGTACGTTGTTGATCGGAGTCGCGGGGACATTCGAATAATCGGTCGACCATGTGTCATAGGTACGCACCATTCGAATCGTCGCTCCCGACGTGTCGTTGTCGCCGACGTTCGCCAGGATGCCGGGCCACTGCGCGTCGGGCCGAAAATCGGACTGAAGCGGCGGCATCCGCCCCTCGTGACCGAGCGTCAACATCGCCAAAGGAGACGTTCCCGCGACATTCGTCGCCGCGTTCGACGGATACGTGTATAACGCGGGGTTCGACGCGTAGCCGAGATCGTAATATCCGGGAGTCCACAACTGCACCGACGGGTCGTTGGGGAAGATCGACGCGTAAGCCTTCACGTTGGGATCGTACGCCTTGACGTCGAAGCTCCGCACTCCCGTCAAAAGCAAATCATCCTCCCAGATATGATTCCAATAAAGATTGCCCGAAGCGTCGAGCAAGGGCGCCTCGGGGGTGATGAAAAGCGGCGAACCCGCTCCGTCGGTGAACAACTGGGGGATATCGCGCGGGGGCGAAGTCATCGGCGGCAAAAAGCCGAACCCCGCGGGATTCGATAACAACGTTTGCCACGATAACCCGACGCTCTGATTGCCCGGACTGAAGAGCGGGCTGTTGAGCGATTGCACGGGATCGGTCCAATACGGCGAGATCGTTTCCCGCCATGTCGGGAACCCCCACCACGTTTGCCAATCGCCCGCGGGAGGCATCGGCAGGCTGTCGCCGACATCGAGCGGGCCGTGATTGAACATCGTCGGCAACCCCGCGGGATTGAGCATCATCCCGTGCGGATCGGGACTGTGCATCCAGCCGTAACCGATCCCGTACCCCAACCGATTCGTATCGGGAACCGAGAACGCTCCAGGATACATAAACGGAAACGGCAAGCGATCGTGTGTTGGAACCCGCAATTGGATGTTGCTGGGGTCGTTGATCAGCGCCGTGCCGAGGATATAGGGATAAAGCGTGGGATAATAATCGGGGGCGCCGTTGCCGTTCAAATCGTCGGGGATGCCGTCGGGGAGCGCCGCTCCACTCAGGTTATCCAGATAATCGTCGCTAAACCGAGGCCGAGCGAACCGCCATTGCCGGTTCGTCAGCTCGCCGAGCGAATTGGGTACCGGTACGACGTTCGACCCGTGCGGCGCGGGACGAGCCGAAATGTCGTTCATCCCCTGCCAACTCGTCGTGTAAAACACCTGGCTCGCGGGAGACATCGAACCAAACATATTTGTTTGGTACTGCATGTATTGATTATTCAGAATGTTTCCGGGCGAGAGCATGCCGCGGCGCTGGGGAACGACGAGAAGAACGCGGCGGTACAAGTTGCCGTTTCTCAAAAAGTAGATGATCTCGGCGAATTGGCTCGCCAGCGTGATCGGCGTGAAGGTTTGATTGATCGGACCGCTGCCGTTCATCGTCATCGTGGGAACCCAAACCCGCCCCGTGAACGGCTGACCCGGAGGCGCCTTGGCGGTGAACGCAAGGCAATCGTCGGTGTCTTCTCCCTGTAAATCGGCGAACGAGTTTTCGATGTACTCGAAATAACCGCGCTGTTCGTCGGGATCGACGGGGGGATACATTTGAGTCGTCACCCCCGCGAGGTCTTGCGTGAGCGTGATCTCGACGCGGCGGAGCGATTCGTCAAGATGCTGCGCCGTCCGCGCGATCGTCACCGCGGAGGTCGCGGATTGAAAAATCCCCACGATGATCGTCATGACGAGGAGCAATAAGCCCACCGTCACGAGCATCTCGACGAGCGTCACGCCTCGTCGGGATCGCTTGCTTCTCATTCGATCGGTCGCGCCGTATCGCATAAGCGGATGCTCGCACAAATAAGAATTAGCGTGAATAAATCACCTTGGGGAACACGTTGACGACCGACGGCATGACGAGCGCCGTGTTGATGTGGAACGCGCCGCCGATATTTTGGGTTTTGGCGCGCACCTTGCCGTCGATGAAGACCGTCATCCGGCGAAAACCCTGTTGCGCCGGTTGGCTCGTCACGCCCGGGATCTCGGCCGCCGACGACGATCGTTTGACGACGCGATACCAATGGCATCGCTGTCCGGGATAGAACGTCGTCTGGTTTTGGACGATCGCGGTGTTGTAGCGCGATTGGCTCGTCGCGCCGATTCGATCGTAGGTGACGTCGGCGACCCAACCCCCCACGCGGACGTCGGGGTCGGGCATACCCGTCGGCCAACGAAGCAGGATCAGGTTGTCGCCGCCGACGGGAAAACCGTCGTAAGCGATGTTCGTGCTGTAGCCGAAGATCGCCTGAACCGGCGTTTCGCCGAGCGCCATCGGAATGCCGTACGCGAGTTCATAATTAAATTGGCGCGATTCGCACACGACGATATCGCCGACGAAGACGCTCGCGTTGGGGTCGTTGACGTCGATCTGCTTACCCGTGAAGAACCACGAATATTTCCAGTCTGAAATCACGCCCCCGCCGCTGAGATCGGGGACGATCGTCGCTCCCACGCCGTTGACCGCGAGCGCGTTCGTCGCCTTGTTTCCCGCGGTTTGCATCACGATGTCGTCGTTCGACGCGAACACCGAACCCGCGACGTCGGGCGAATAAGGGGCGAGCGGAGTCGGGAACGTGTACGGCCAAAACAGCGGCGCGACCGATCCCGGCATGAAGTTGGTGATCCGTTGCAGCCCCCACGCCGAGGGAGGTGCGCCGTCGACGGGATCGTTGGGCAAAAGGCCGACGCCGAAGCCGAACCGCGCCTCCATCGCCATATGAGGATATACCCCCATGTTCGGCAGGAAACCGAGCGTCGGGCTCGGCTGCGCGTTCGCCCGCCAGAGCGGGTCGTAACAGACGGGCAAACCGGGGCCGATCACGGGCTGAAGCCCTGGAACCGCGGTGTTGATGAAATTGGGATCGACCGTGAACGGATCGTAGGGCGGAAACGCTCCGTTTAAATACAAGGCGTTGTTGCCGTACCAGGACATCAAAAACGAGCGCTTGTCGAGCAGTTTGCGGCTGCTGAATTCGCCGTACGCGCTTTGCGCCAGAATCGTCGACCGCGAGTTCCGAGTCGCGTCCCGCACCCGCATCAGGCTCACGGGAAAGAGCGTCGCGAGCGAGATCATCCCCACCGCCATGATCAACAGGCTGATCAAGATCTCGGTCAGCGTGATTCCCGCGCGAGCGCGGGGTGAGATTCGGATCATTTCACGTTCCTCGTCCCGGTTTGCGCTTGATAATAAGGCGTGTTGGGGTCGATACTGGAAAAAACTTCAATATCATTGGAAACGACCATTCCGGTCCGCGTGAACAGCGTCACCAGCTTGCGCGACGTTTTGAGGTACGTCGTGCCGAGATATCCCGGAGTGCTCTGCGGCATCGGCAACGTGTACGCGAGGCTCGGCCATTCGCTTTGAGGAACGCCGAGGCCGATATACGCGGGATGGACGTCGCTCCGCTCGGTGAGCCAAAAATGATAAAAAGGCGTTAATGTGAGCGTTTCCTCGCCCGAATACGGACCCGAGTAAATCACCTGGCCCGAAGGAGTGACCATGAGCTCGACGAAACCCGTGATCGGGTCGACCGGGAGCCGAGATCGTTCGGGAACCCGCGGCATCGTCCCGCCGCCGATGCTGTAAAAACCGGTGTTGTTGAACGAGGTCGCGTCGATCACGACCCCCGCGGGGAGCGCGACCTCCTGGTTCGATCCCTGCACGGGGACGGGACGGCGGAGAATCGTGTACGGTTCCATCGGCTGGAGCGCGGTCAGCGATCCCCGGAACGTCTCGGGCTCGTACTCGTACGGATCGGTCGGGTAATCGAGCAAACCGTCGCCGTTGTTGTCGACTCCGTCCGAAGATTCGTCGACGAAGCCGTTTTGATTGTCGTCGTAACCGTTCGTGAGATAAAGGAATTCCGAACCGTCGGAGGTCGGCGGAGTCGCCCCCGGTACGCCGACGTTGACGAACCGTTCGGGGTTGGGCTGCAACATCGGTCCGATCACGGTGTATAACTGCCCCGTGTTGCCGAACCTCAGCTTATCGCCGACCCGGATGTTCCAATACCAGTTCGTCGGCGTGTTCGGGATCGTGACGCCGTTATACAGTTGATATTTCGATTCAAAGATGATGATCGCGAAATTATATTGAGGGGAAAGCGGATTGAGCGGGCCCATCGAGGCGTTCCAGTTGAACGGCGTGGGCGCCGCGAATCCCTCGCTGTAATTGGGGGCGGTTTCGAGGAGGATCATCCGGCTGTAAGCGAGCGGGCGGTATGGATCGGCGTTGTCGGGGCCGTAGAATTCGGCGTCGGGGATGAACCGCACGCCGCGCGGGGCGCGGGCTCGGATCGCCGAATCGTGCGCCTGCTCGAGCACCGCCTGGAGCAACCGAGCCCCTTCGCTCACCTGCCGCGACCGAAGCGCCGGAAGGATCATCCCGACCGCGACGGCGCTGACGATCAGGATGATGAAGATCACGATCATGATCTCGATCAGCGTGAACCCGCGGCTCGCGCCTTTCGAGACGACCAATCGACGATCTCTCACGCCTTGATCGTTGGATTCGTGAATCGCGTTCGAACCGATTTTCATGGCGCCCCCACGCTGAGGGGGTTGACCCCCAAAAGTTGAGTGACGGGTTGATTCGAGACGTCGTCGCCCGAGAAAACGTTTTGCAGATACGTCGACGTTTGAGTGACCGAGGAGGGAAGCATATAAGGACCCGTTCTGGCGCTCGGGTCGAACGCCCCCGCCTGGTTCTCAATATAAATCAGATTCGGAACCGTGATCGGCATCGGTTGACCGCTGCCGTCGCTGATGTTGCCGTTGAGCACGGGGTAGCTCGTCGCCAATTGGCCGACCCCCGGAACCATGTCGGACCCTCCCGAGAGGATCAGAAACTTGGTGAAAAACGCGCGCCGCGCCGGGTAAATATGACCGCGATCCCACAACGTGGGGTCGGGGGGCGAATGCGAACCCGAAAGGACGGTCGTCAACAGGTTCGGTTCCACGATCAAATGAAAGAAACTTTGAAACGTGTACGCGTTGGGGCTGAGAAGTCCCGTGGGATCGGGCGAGAAACTGAACGTGTTGCCCGAATTCACCTGAGACGACCACCACATCGGCGAGACGATCTGCTGGTTGGGATCGAGCGGGTCTTGCTCGCGCGGTTGCAGCGATCCGATCACCACGTTCCCCACATTGCCGGGGGTGAACGCCTGTGTCGACGAATAGGGCCGCCAGCCGAGCTGATAATCCGACGGATGGAAGATCGGCCAGCGGAAAAAGAGGAGCGGCTTGCCCCACGCGTCGACGAATTCCATCATCCCGTCGTGATCGGTGTCTTGCACCTCTTTATCGGTGAAATCGTCGGCCTGCAACTGGCTGCCGTAAGGCCCCTGGCCGTAAATCAAGATCGCGTACAAAATCTCGGATCGCGCGGTGTTGTGCGTATGATTTTGTAAGTTCGTGTGGATCTGGGCGATCTGGCTCGCCGATAATCCCGCGGTCCCTTCGATCAGGTCGTCGACCAAACCGTCTTGATTGTTGTCGAGGCCGTCGTATCCTTGCGAACCGTAGCCGAGCTGTTTGTTGATTCCCGCGGCGACTGTGTACGAGGCGCCCATGATCCCCGTGCCGAGGAGGTTGTAGTTGGGATTGTAGAGCGGGTCGAGGTTCGCGTTGTCGTGCCACGCTCCGCCGCTTTCGACCGGGATCGCGGTTCCGATCGGCAAGATGTAACTCGCGTACGGTTGCGGGGGAAGGCTCGTCGAGGCGCCCGATTGATACGGAGTCGCGGCGTAGTTGATCGGGTAATGCGGGTCGTTTTGCACCAAGAAAACGTCGGGAAATTCGGCTTTCAACCGGTCGAACTGCGCGATCACCTGCGACCGCTGCGAATAGGGGATCGTATACGGATAAGAATTCGCCGGAACGAGCGGGAGGGTGAGTCCGTTGCCGGGATAAATCGCCGCGATCGCGTTGTGCGCGCCGTTGGCCTCGACGGTCGTCGTTAGGATCGATTGGATCCGATCGTTGAGCGCCGCCTCGAGCTTGATGATCAGCCCTCGCGTCGCGGTTTCCTGGGCGCGGCGGATCCCGTCTTGCGCCGCGATCATAATGAACGCGACGATGATGCCGATGATCAGGATGACGATCAACAGTTCAATCAGCGTGAATCCGGCGAGCCGCGAGCGAGTCGCGGCGCGGAAGAACGCGCTTCGGCAAATGGGTCGTCGTCGCTCGAAAGTTCTCATCGGAATGGTACTCGTCGGCTGAACACGATACGGAGCTTCCACGGCTTACGCGGCGAGGCCGCGCGGTCGCGTTACGTCTTCCGTCGCGGACGAACGTCCAACAACGGATGAATCCACATGGATGATGCGTGAAATACGTCGGTCGGTTCGATCGCCTCCGGGTCGCCCCGGGTCTCGTCGTCGTACTTTCGATCGAACCCTCCGCCTCGGATCTCCTTTCATCAAAAACCTTGTGAATCTTAAATCGCCTTATGCTCTCATCAATCAATCATGAAAAAACCGTTATTGCAATCGACCCGTGGCGAAGTTCGTCACGTTGTCGGCCTCGCGGGAACGCATCAGCGGGTCGGGCTGGCCCGACGATTGGGGGAAGATCCCCGCGTCGAGCGGCAGGCGATTTCCCGTCGTCGCGTTCGGGCTGAATTGGCCGCCGATTCCGTACAGGCCGTCGAGTCCCGCCGAGAGGATCTGGAACGTGTTGGGGTTGACGAACGTCGTCACGGCGCTCGTCGTCGAGTACGGGGTCGTCGTCGTGTACGGGTTGGGGGCGACCGATTTGACGTAATTCGTCGTTCCCAGCGTGGGGTCGACGACGCTGAAGTTCGCCGAGAAGGTGCGATAAACGAGTGAACCCGAATAATTCATGTTGTTATCGGTGAGATCGTTGGGATCGAAACCGCCGATACCCGTCGATTGGTTCATCGGCACGTTGACGTCGTTGGGGTCGTAGCCGTTGTTGCCGTACGAGCTGAAATACGCGTAGAACCGAGCCGAGCTTCCCGAGCCGATCGGGTCGAGGTAGCCGGGGAAGTTCGTTCCCGTCGCGTCGAAGAGGCGGTTGCCGCGGAACTCGAACAACGGCGCCTCGCGGTTCGCGGCGAGCGCCGCCGTGGCGAACGGCAGCGGCGGAAACGGATTCGCCGGATTCTTGCCGATTCCCATCATCCCGTACTGCGCGACCCCTCCCGAACCGATCGAGCGATTCGAAACCCCTCCCAGGAAAAAGACCAAACATTGATGTCCTTGCAAAACATAAGGACCGTTGAGATTCATTTGCCCGTCGCCGTTGAAATCATAAAACGTCCCCAGTTGCAGCGCCCCCGCTCCCAGCCCCGTCATCCTTGGATAGAACTTGCGCAGGTACGAAAGCGACCGTTGCGCGAGCGCCGCGTAGGTGATGTCGTTGGTCGACGACGACGACGCGAGCGTGGTGAAATTCGCCGAATACTGGTAATAATTCCCCGATTCGTCGAGGAGAATCCGGCTGGGGGGGAAATCGCCGTATTTCGATTTAAAATCGTTGAGCGCTTGCGTCAGTTGATTCATCTCGCCGATCGCCTGAGCGTCGCGGGCGCGGTCGACGGCGCGGATCACCGCGGGAACCAAAAGCGCGATCAGGATGCCGATGATGAGAACCACGGCGAGGAGTTCCACGAGCGTCATGCCGCGGCGCGTCGCGGGTGTCGGGCGGCGGGCGTGTCGGCGATTCATCGAGTCGGTCTCCTAAAGCGGGCGATTACGATCCGTGCGATTCAAGGCGACGCGTACCGCGTCATCACGTGTGCTAATGCTTTGTTATGTTGAAAAGTTCGCGGTCGACGCCGTCGCGTCCCTCGTCGTTCGCCGAGCGATCGCGTCGAACGATCGCTCGTTGGTTTTGATCCGTCGCGGCGGCGGGATCGAAGCGAATTCGCCCTCGACCCCGCGTCCGCGGTTCGCGTCGTCAACCCCCCGTCAGGCTCGTGATCAGTTTGATCAGCGGCAGGAACAAGGCGATGACGATAAAGCCGATGATGCTCCCCAACACGACGATCATGATCGGCTCGAGCAAGCTCACCAAGCTTTCCACGAGCATCTCGACCTCTTCGTCGTAATTGTCGGCGATCTTGTTGAGCATCGTGTCGAGATCTCCCGTCTCCTCGCCGACGTCGATCATGTTGACGACGATGTCGTCGACGACCCGCGCCTCGCGAAGCGGTTGCGCGATCGTTTCCCCCTCGCGGATACTTTCATAAACACGCGAGAACGCTCGTTCGAATACCGCGTTCCCCGCGGTGTCGCGGACGATGTTGAGCGATTCCAAAATCGGCACGCCCGACGAAACGAGCGTTCCCAGCGTGCGCGTCGTCCGCGCCACGGTCGATTTTTCGACGATCGCCCCCATCACCGGAATCATCAGTAACAAACGATCGCATATATATGCGCCGAGTTTACTGCGATACATCAGTTTGATGATGATCCAGATCATGAACGGAGTGAGCAGGCAAACCCAGTAGTATTTGACGACGAACTTGCTCGCCTTGATGAGGAAGATCGTCATCCCCGGCAGATCGACCTTGAAATCCTCGAAGATCGCCTGGAATTTGGGGATGATGAAGTAAAGGATGAAGCCGACGATGCCCGTCGCGACGGTGATGACGACGACGGGATAAACCATCGCCGATTTGATCCGCCGTTTGAGCGTTTGGGCTTTCTCTTTGAAGTCGGCGAGGCGTTGCAGGATGACTTCGAGCGCGCCGCCCGCCTCGCCCGCCTTGATCATGTTGCAATAGAGCCGGTCGAACGCCTTGGGATGTTTGCCGAACGCCTCGGAGAGCGTCGAACCGCTTTCGATGTCTTCGACGACGTCTCCGAGCGAGTTCTTGAGCACCCCCGGTTTGCATTGCCCCTCGAGAATTTTGAGGCTGCGGAGGATCGGCAGGCCGGCGTCCTGAAGCGTCGACAATTGACGCGTGAACAAGCAAAGCTGTTTGTTCGAGATCTTGCCGATCGTGAACGATTTTTTCCGTCCCCGACCCCCTTTTTTCGCCGATTTCTTCTTGGCCCCGCCCCCTCCCGTCTTCGCCTTGGCGGCTTCGCTGATCTTGGTGACGAAGAAGCCTTTTTGACGGATGAGCTGCTGCGCCTCCTGTTGCGTCGCGGCGTCGATCGTCGCTTTCACTTCCTTGCCCGTCTGGTCCATCGCCTCATAGGTGAAAGTCGGCATCTTCGTGTTCTCCAGCGGTCTCGGATTCGGGTTCGGTCGCCGCGGTTTCGGGGTCGTTTCGCCGGGCGATCGCGCGATCGACCCGTTTCGTCCCTCGATCGGCGACTCCCGCGGGGGGGATACGCGGCGGCCCTCGAGGGGAGGGGTCGCCGACCGATCGTCGCCTTAAATCATAAATCGTCGATCATGGTTTCACGTAACACGTCGTCGATCGTGGTCAAGCCCGCGTGGATCGCGAGCATGCCCGATTCACGCAACGTACGCATGCCGAACTTGCGGCACGCCTCGCGAAATTCGTCGAGCGAAACCTCGGCGACGACCATGTCGCGGAGCGTCTCGTTCATCACCACCAACTCATAAATGCCCATTCGTCCTTTGTAACCCGTGTTGTTGCATCGTTCGCAACCCCGGCCGTAATAAAACTTCTTCGCCGCGGCCTCCTCGGCGGTCATCCCCAGCTCCATGATGATCTCGGGGCTGGGATGGAATTCGGTCCGGCAATTGACGCAAATCTTCCGCACCAACCGTTGCGCCAGCACGGCCTCGGTCGTCGCGGTGATGAGGAACGTCGGCAGCCCCATGTCGCGGAGCCGAGTGACCGCCGACGGCGCGTCGTTCGTGTGGAGCGTGCTGAAGACGATGTGACCCGTCAGCGAAGCCTGCACCGCGATCTCGCACGTTTCCAGGTCGCGAATCTCGCCGACCAGGATCTTATCGGGGTCTTGGCGGAGGATCGTCCGCAGGCACGCCGCGAACGTCACGCCGATCTCGGGATTAACGGGTACTTGAATCAAACCTTCGATATCATATTCGACGGGCTCCTCGGTCGTGATGATCTTGTCTTCCACCGAGTTGAGCTCGTTGAGCGTCGCGTAGAGCGTCGTCGTCTTCCCCGAGGAAGTGGGCCCCGTCACCAGAACGATTCCGTTCGGCTTGCGGATCACCTCGCGCCAGCGTGCGAGCGTGTCCGCGGTCATGCCGATCTTTTCGAGATCAAGCTGAACGACCGTGCGGTCAAGAATCCGCAACACCACGCTCTCGCCGAACATCGTCGGCAACGTGGAAACGCGGATATCGACCGAGTTGCCGCCGATGTTCAGCTCGATCCGGCCGTCCTGCGGAAGCCGACGTTCGGCGATATCGAGATTTGACATGACTTTGATACGACTCGAAATCGCCGGGGCGAGGTGCCGCGGCGGCGGAACGAGTTCGTAAAGCACGCCGTCGACGCGATACCGCATCTTGTATTCTTCTTCAAACGGCTCGAAATGAATGTCCGAAGCCTTGTCGCGAATCGACAGCAAAAGCACCATGTTGAGCAGTTTGCGAACGGGCGCCGCCTCGGCCATCTCCTCGATCGCCTCGAGGTCGATCGTGTTCTCGTTGCGTCCCGAGAATCGCGCCAGCCCCTTGTCGGCCTCGATCTGTTTGACGACGTCCTGGATCGATTCTTGCTTCCCCGCGTAGAACCGTTCGATCGCCGCGGCGACGTCCTCCTCGGAAGCGATCGCGCCTTTGATCGTCACCCCGCCGAGGAACGTCCGCATGCTGTCGAGTGTCGCCGGGTTTTGCGGCTCGGCCATCGCGACCGTGATCGATTTGTCTTTTTTATGCTGCGAAACCGGAACGACCTTGAACGATTTGGCCATCGTCTCGTTGACGATCTCGAGCAGGTCGGTGGGAACCGACATGTCCGAGAGCTTGACGACCTTCATCCCCAATTGCTCGCCGAGCGCCTTGAACACCTGTTCCTCGGTGGCGACCTTGAGACGAATCGCGACCTTGCCGAAAAGCTCGCTTCCCCCCTTGTTTTTTTGCTCTTCAAGTACCTTCCACAGGGATTCCTCGTCGAGAATCCCCATCTCCACCATGATCGTTCCCAGTCGCCGCGCCATGTCGCAACCGCCTTTTTGAACCGACCTCGCGAACGAGACGGGTTCCAACGAAAGGATCAAAAGATCAAAGCATCCGTCGCCGAACGGCGAACCGAAATCGAAACCGCGCACGACCGCCGCCGAATTCCCCCGGCGTGAACCGTCGAGACGAATCGCGGCGCAACCCAACTTGATACGGAGAAATCACTTGGGCGTGACGCCCGAACCGCGGCGCCCGCCGATCCCGATTAATGTTCCTCCTCTTCCTCCTCCTCTTCGTCTTCGACGATCCCGAGCTTCGCCTTCTCGATCCGATCGAACAACTCGTCGCGTTTCCGCGCCTTGAGTAAAACCTCGTGATCGTCGACGATCCCCTGTCGCCACAGGTTGTAAAGCGAATCGTCCATCAAAATCATCCCGTGCTTCCGCCCGGTTTGAATCGACGAATCAATACGATACGTTTTGTTTTCGCGAATCAGGTTCGAGATCGCCGGTGTGACGACCAGCATCTCGTAAGCCGCGACAAGCCCCTTCGGCTTCCTCGGCAACAGCGATTGAGCCAAAATGCCGATGATCGCCACCGAGAGCTGGGTGCGAATCTGATCCTGCTGATCCTTGGGAAACACGTCGATGATCCGGTTCACCGTTCCCTCGGCCGAATTCGTGTGCAACGTGCCGAATACAATGTGCCCCGTCTCGGCCGCGGTGATCGCCGCCGAGATCGTCGCCAAATCGCGCATTTCGCCGACCAGAATACAATCGGGGTCCATCCGCAACGCGCGGCGAATCGCCTCGGGAAAGTCGGGAACGTCGATGCCGATCTCGCGCTGATTGATCAACGATTTCTTGTGTTTATGATAATACTCGATCGGATCCTCAATCGTGATGATATGACGATCCATGTTGTCGTTGATCCAGTTGATCATGCTCGCGAGGCTCGTCGTCTTGCCCGATCCCGTCGGACCCGTGACGAGGATCAGCCCGCGCGGCCGCTGGATCAATTGCTCGACGACCGACGGCAGACCGAGCTGCTGGAACGTGAGGAATTCGTTGGGGATCCGCCGCAACACCAGCCCCACGTTGCCGCGCTGCTTGAACACCGCGACCCGAAACCGACCCATGTCGCCGAACGCGAAGCCGAAGTCGGTCCCGCCGACCTCCTGCAACTCCTGCTGACACCGCTCGGGCGTGATGCTCTTCATCAGCGCCGTCGTATCCGCCGATTCGAGCACCTTCGTCGCCAACGGACGCATATGCCCGTGCAGACGAAGCATCGGCGGACTCCCGACCGTCAGGTGAAGGTCGCTCGCCCGCTGGGTGCATACCGTCTGCAACAACTTGTCGATCAGCAACGTGCCCATGAAGCCCTCTCGCCTCCCGAAATTTCACGCCTCGGCGATCTTCGATACCATCCCCTCACGTCAAGGGGGGGGTTGACTTCGTCCCAAAAACCAGGTGTCAAGCGTCTCGCGAACGCGGGCTATCGAGTTACGTCAAGGCCGAATTCGGTCTCGGCTTCGGTGGCATTATTCCGCCGCTCGCCCCCTCGATCAAGCGAACCGCGCCGATCGCAACCCCAAAACAACCCGCCACGCGCCTTCAACCCACCCGTTTCGACCCCGAATCGGCCGATCCGCGACCGTCCGATTCCGGACAAAGCGCCCGATCGCGTCGATCGCTCGCGTTCCGTCGACGCCCCGCGGCGGCGGCTCGGCGAACCCGCCTCGATCACGCGCCGATCTCCGACGAAGCCTCGTGGTGGGTGATCCGCAACACCTCGTCGATCGTCGTCAAGCCCTTCAAAGCCTTGATCATGCCGTCCTCGAACAGCGTGCGCATCCCCTGCTTTCGTGCGACCTTACGAATATTTTGTGTCGGCTCGTTCTTGAACGTCATCTCGCGCACGACGTTCGACATGAGCATCAGCTCGTAAATCCCGAACCGGCCGCGATACCCCTTCTTGCCGCAGTAGACGCACCCCTTGCCGCGCATGAAATTCGCCTTCTTGGCGATCTCGGGGCGAAGCCCGATCGACTGCAACAAATGCGGAGAAGGCTCGTACCGCACACGGCACTTGGGACAAACCTTGCGAACCAACCGCTGCGCCATGATTCCAATGACCGAACTCGCCACCAGGAACGGTTGAATCCCAATATCGACCAAACGTGTAATGGCGCTGGGCGCATCGTTCGTGTGCAATGTACTGAAAACCAAGTGCCCAGTCAGCGAGGCTTGAATCGCCGTGTTCGCGGTCTCCTCGTCGCGGATTTCGCCGACGAGGAGGATGTTCGGATTCTGCCGCAGCATGGCGCGGATGATCCGCGCGAACGTCATGCCGATCTTGGCTTTCACCTCGCACTGGTTGATCCCCGGCAGGTAATACTCGACCGGGTCTTCGGCGGTGATGATTTTGGTGTCGGGGCGGTTGAGTTCGTTGAGCGCCGCGTAGAGAGTCGTCGTCTTGCCCGATCCCGTCGGCCCCGTGACGAGGATGATTCCGTTGGGTCGTTTGATCAATCCCGAGAACCGCTTCCAGTCTTCGTCGCCGAAGCCGAGATCGCGCAGGCCCACTTTGATGTTTTCGCGATCGAGAATCCGCATCACGACCGATTGACCGTGGTTCGTCGGCAGCACGCTCACGCGGAAGTCGATGTCTTTCCCCGCGACGTGCATTTTAATCCGGCCGTCCTGGGGGCGCCGTTTCTCGGCGATGTCCATCGACCCCATGATCTTGATTCGGCTTACCATCGATCCCAGCAGCCGCCGAGGCGCCGAGTCGCGCTCCATCAGCACACCGTCGATCCGGTAGCGAATCCGCACGCGATCGGCGAACGGCTCGATGTGAATATCCGAAGCCCTCATGTTGACCGCTTCTTGGATGATCAAATGCACGAGCCGGATGACGGGAGCGTCGCCGTCTTCGAGCCCGATGTGCGAGCCCCCTTTCGCCCCTCCCACGTCGTCGACGTAATCGATCGCGGTGTCGGTGAACTCTTGAAGCATCGAGTCGACCGATTCGGTCTCGGTCGTCGTGCTGCCGTAGTATTTGTTGATCGCCTCGACGATCGCCTCCCGCGGAGCGAGCGCCACGCCGATCTCGCGGTTGAGCACGAACCGGAGCTTCTCGATCGTCTCGAAGTCCATCGGGTTGTGCATGATCACGCGGATCACGCCGTTCTCTTGCGCCAGCGGCATCACGACGTTTTCGCGCGCGATCGATTCGGGGACGAGCTCGATCACCGAGTGGGGAATCTCGATCTCCCTCAGCTCCACGAAATCCATGCCGAACTCCTCGGCCTTGGCTTTCATGATCTCCTCGGGTTCGGCGTAGCCGAGCTTCGTCAACGCCTCCTCGAGCGGCAGATTCGGCATCCGCTCGGCCTCTTTAATCTGATCGGGGCCGACGACGCCGCGCTTGATCAAAATATCGGTCCACTTTTTCGTCTGCTTGGCCATGAAAGTGCGTGCTCCGTGGTCGGTCCGCAAGTCGCGGCGGCCGGTCGTTCGGTGTGGGCGCCGCGCGAGTTCAATGTGGCGTGATATGTTCTCGTGTTGTGGGCGTGTCCGCGCGTCGGCCGACCGCTCGCGCGCGATCGGCCCGCCGCGATCACCCGCGGACGAGCGTGGACATGACCAAAAGAATATCTTTTACGTTACCACGACTCGACCGCGACGACAAGCAACCACTTTCATTTTACGACGCGGTTCGACGTCGCGCGATCGATTTCGATCGCCGCGGAGCTTTCGAGCGAGAATCACCGAGAATTCCAGGCCGCCGTTCGACGTCTCGGCGTTTGTTCAAAGTTTTTCAGGCGCCTTTAGCCACCGTCATCCGCCGCGAACCAGCCGCGCGATGAAGAGAGCGTCTCCCCCCGATTCCTCGGACGTGATGTGCAAGATCCCCGATGTCGGTCGGTCGGAGGCGACGAGCGGATGCAGGAACGGGTCGAGCCGAAAATCGGTCCGACGCTCCAGAAAACCGTCGATGATCGTCTGAGTTTCCTCGCGGGTTTGAGTCGGACAAACATAAATCAAAAGGCCCCCCGGCTTGACCGATCGCGCTCCCGCCGCGAGCGCCGAAGACTGCCCCCGCGCGAACCCCGCGATCGCCGCGGGATCGAACCAATAACGAGCCTCGGGACGCCTCCGCCACGTGCCGATCGCCGAGCTCTCGGGCTCGACCACAACGCCGTCGAAGCTCGCGGCCTTGCCCACGTCCCCCTTGCCGCTCCATAAACGTGTCGTCACATTACATAAAGGCAAACGCCGAGCCCGCTCGGCGATTCGCTTCATGTCCGACTCGCGCGGAGCGGTCGCGACGACCGTCCCTTTGCCTTTCATCAACGATGCAATATGTAAGGCGACGTCGCCGCGTCCGCGTTCGTCGACCCGCCAGCGTTCGCCGGGATCGGGGTCGGCGACGAGCCCGACCGCCTGAACAGCGAGGTCTTCAATCTCGAGCCGGCCGCGGCGGAAAGCCTCGACGTTCGTCAGGTCGACGTCGCGATCGAGCCGAGCGGCGTGCGTGACGCGGCGATGCACCCAGGGGCGAAGTCCGATGCGTCTGAGTTCGTTCCAGACGATCTCGGGATCCTCGGTTAAGGCGCGAACCCATAAGTCCGCGGGTTTTTGCAGCGTTTCCAGGAACGACAAATACCGCGCCTTCGCCGACCCGAAGCCCGCCGGCATCATCAAATGATCACGCAACCCCGCGGGAAAAAGCCGCCACGGGTCGGCGTTGATCGGCGCTCCTCCCGCGAGATGCCGAAGCCCCTCGCACCTTTCGGTCCAACCCGGCGCGTCTCCGAGCGGGATCAGATCCTCGCCCCGTTTGCCGAGCCTCCGAGCGAGCGTTCGCGCCAGGGGATCGATCGTCTGCGAATCGAGTTGAAGCGCGATCAGCAGCCGTTCCTCGAACCGATCGGCGCGGATCGCGTCGACCCAGCCTCGCGTGCGAAACAACGCCCGGGCCGCGGCGAACACGACCGAACGATCGAGTGCGTTCAAACCGCGAATCCGTCGAAACCAATAATTGAGAGAATGTTCAAGCGATATTTTCTCGTGAACGACTTCGCGTTCGACCTCGGGGAGGATTTCGATCAAGAAATCGGCGAGCCGATCGAAGCCGATCGCGCTCGCCGCGATCGGTTCGGGGGCGCCGAAGCGTCGTTCGCGTGTCGGTGAGATTGATCCGCCGCGGTCCGATCGACGCGATCCTCCTTCGGTCCGTCGCGATCCCGATTCGTCGGTTTCGCCCGCGTGCGGATCGCGATCGTTTTCGACGGCGCGATCGTCGTGAGCGCGTCGCCCGGCGTTCGGAAACGGCGAAGGTTTATGCGTTCGGGCGGGGGCTCGCCGCGGCGGTTTGATCGAATCCGCGGCGTTCGGCCTCGGTCGAGGCTTCGGCGAGCCGATCGGCGCTCGCCGGGGAGGCTTCGACGCTTCGTTCGCGTCCTCGCGCCGCGTTTGGGAACGATCCCTTTTTTTCATCGAAAAATCTACAATTCTTAAGTATAATATACCGTTTGGATTCGAGGCTTCGTACGATCGGCGCTTCGAGAGCGAGGGGCGATTGTAACCGAACGCGGCTCGGCGGTCCAAGGCGAAACGATTTGATTCAGAAATTTATCTTGATATGCTATTGTTTACGTTTGGCGGTCGAGCGCGGTTTCGGCGCCGTTTTGCCCGCCTGTTTCGCGGGTTTCGGGGGCATCGTCACGGCGTGGAGCGCCGTCATCGTCAGCATGACGAATTTGCCGCCGTCGGGATGAACGAGGAATTGTCTGGTTTCTCCCATGCCGAAGTTGAATTCTTTCAATTTCAATCCGTGCGAATCGAAGACGACGAGCTGCTTGCCGCCGCCGTGCGCGTACACCCAGCCCCCCTTGACGTCGACCGCGAGCGCCTTGGGGAACATCCCGGCGCCGATCGTCATTACCGGAAATGAAAGATGCGTGGATTTGTAGATAAAAATAGGATTGGGCGGCGGGGGGTAGGGTGCGCGGGGAGAGCCCGGGGGGCCGTCGATCGCCGACGCGTGATTCCCTCCCACCGAAGGCAAGCAGATGTAGGCGTCGTCGGGGCTGAGTTCGATTTTCTGCGGCAAAATCCCCAGCCTTGGGCTTTGCTCTTCAAAACGGAGCAAACTTCCCTTGATCCGATAACGAATGAGTTGTTCATCACGTCCTGTTGTGAAGAGGTATTTGCCGTCGGACGAGACGACGGGGTATTTGAATCCTCCGTCTTTACCAAACGACGTGGGGGCGAGCTGTTTGACGAGTCGTTTTTCTTTGAGGTCGAGGATCGAAAGCATTCCCTGGCCGTCGATCGAATAAGCGATCGCAAGTTTGGGGGACGACGCGATCACGTGCGGGCTCGGCGTCGAGATCGTCCCCTTGACGTCGAGCGATTCGGGACCAAGGATCCATATTTCTTGATCGTCTTCGAGCGCGACGAGCAAACCTTCGCTCGATAAGCACATCCATGAGCATTTTTTTCCGATCGAAGTTTGCGAGATTTCTTGCATGGTTTTGAAATCGATCTCGCTGACGCGGCCGGGGTTGGGTTCAAGGAAATAAAAGCTTTTTCCGCTCGGCGCCCAGCACATGCATGGGGGAATCATCATACCGGAAACCCGTTTTTCGACGATTTTGAGATCGCCGAGTTCGCGACTGGTCGGCTCGTTCGTGGGACCGCCGCGGATCTCGTTCATTCCCGCGTTCGGCGGCGGCGGATTTTTATCGGGCGATGCGAGCGGCTCGGCGCGAAGATTCGCGGTCGCGAACCCTCGCGCCGCGTCGATCCGTTTGACGACGGGGGCGTTATAAAACGTTTTTCCCTGAAAGGTCGTGTACGACGCCTGAACGAGATAGACGACGGGTTTGTTCAGGCTCGAGGGGAGCTTGAACGTTTCGGAGTGATAACGACCTCCCGTTTTCGCCGGGACGAGGTCGATTTCACGCCCTCCCGGAAGCTTCGACCAACGTCCGTCGTCTCCCGGTTTGGAGGGCGAGTTCACGCTTTCGGATCGAGCCAATATCACCGAGACCTTGCGAATCCGCTTGAGCGGATCGATCACTTTGGCGTCGACCGTCACGTCGGCGATCTCCGACGATATTCCCGAGATGAGAACTCCGATATCCTCCACTTTCCCTTCGAGCATCGCCGTCAATTCGGCGCGAGGGATCGCCGAACCGATCGAGTTCCCCTTGATCGTCGCGACCGCGACCCCGACGAGCCTCCCTTGCGAATCGACGACCGGCCCGCCGCTGTTTCCTGGATTCAGATCGCCGTTGATCTGAACGATCGACACCTCGTCTTTATCGTTCCTCCGCAAACTCGAAATCGAACCCCGATCCACCGTGATCGCGGGGCTTCGCGTATTCGTCGACGACGACTCGCCCAATGGAAAGCCAAAAATATAAACAGGCAACGTTTCAATAAGTTCGGGAGGGTGGTTGAAATCGAGCGCCGCGGGGACGTCTTTCACACCCGAGGCTTTGATCACGGCGAGATCTTTGACGGAATCGGTGGCGACGATCTCGGCCTTCACCTTCTGTTCGTCTTTCGTCCCCGACCGCAGGACGATCGATAAAGTGGACACCATCCGTTTAACGGCGACCTCTTCGTGCGTGACGACGTGATCGTTCGTCACGACGAGAATCGAATCGCCGTCGACCTTCACGACGAATCCCGAACCCGGGTGGACGGTTCGGCCGATTTCGGTTTTGACCAAGACCGTCGCGGCTTTGATCGCATTGAGCGTTTCGATCGGGATCGCTTCGTCGGCGCGCGCCGCGAACGAAACGAGTCCGAATATGGAGCATATACCGATTCGGGTCGCGGATCGCATGGCGTGAACTCCAAGATTGGGTTCGGAACCACAAGATAGCACGCAAACCGGACCGCGCGTAGCGTGCGTTCCCAATTTTTATCATGATGTCGTAGGTAAACCGTTTTACGTCGGTTTTAAGCCTTATTTAGCGGACAAGCCTTATCAAGCTAGTTACGCCTTTATTAAGAAGTAACAGGGTTATATTACAGAAGGATCATTTAAAATATTATAGGGAAAAAGAAATCTTTTTATTGCAACATGAGGTGTCTTCAGTTGTATGGAGGCCGGAGGGAACGGTCGATTCGGCTTTTTCGGACGTCGGGATCGGCGCGCCGATGAATTTCGTTTCATGTCGGTGGAGATTTATTGGACGAACGGCGTCTCGGCGCGTACTATGATGTCGAAGGTGAAATCGATCGCGACCTCTCCCCCCCGAACTTTTCGCACGTTCTTTTTAAATCGCATACCGGCGGTATCGAACCCGACCGAAGCGTCGAGGCCGCGGGCTCTTTTGAATAGAATTCGATGAATATGACGAATCTCTCCACCGACATGATCGAGGGTGTGCTTGAACTTGGCGCCGGCGGCGGCTTTTTGAGGAACATCGCGCGCGGGCTCAAGCCCGCGGCGGGGGATGCGCAGGTCGGTTCGGCGCTCATCGCGCGGCATCGGCTGCGGTCGGGAGCGTGGGTCGCGGGGCGTCTCGAGCCGCGCCGCGGACCCGTCGCAAGGCTCGCCGAGATCGTTGAAATCGAGCGTCGACCCGTCGCCGAACTCGACGTCGCGAGAGGCTTCGACGACCTGACGCCGATCGACCCGCGCCTGCCGATACGCCTCGAAACGGGCGCCGAGCCGATCGGGCCTCGCCTGATCGATCTTTTCACCCCCATCGGCAAAGGGCAACGCGGGCTTATCGTCGCTCCGCCTCGGAGCGGAAAAACGATCCTTTTGCAGCAGATCGCCGACGCCGTCGTCGCCAATCATCCCGAGATCGAGCTGATCGTTTTGCTGATCGACGAACGTCCCGAGGAGGTTTCCGAGTTTCGCCGGACGATCAAGGGAGGCGACGTGCTCGCGTCTTCACTCGATCATTCGACCGAGGAGCACGTTCGGCTCGCCGAACTCGCGATCGAACGGGGCAAGCGGATCGCCGAAAGCGGCGGGGACGTACTGATCCTTCTCGACAGTCTCACGCGATTGGCTCGTGCTTACAACAAACATTCGAGCACGGGTCGAACGATGTCGGGGGGGGTCGATATTCGCGCCCTCGACGTTCCCAAACGTCTTTTCGGAGCGGCGCGGGCGTTCGAGGAGGGGGGCTCGCTCACCGTCCTGGCTTCGGTTTTGATCGAAACGGGAAGCAGGATGGACGACGTGATCTTTCAAGAATTCAAGGGAACTGGAAATATGGAACTCGTTCTCGATCGCAAGCTCGCCGAGCGCCGCGTTTGGCCCGCGATCGATATCCAGCAATCGGGAACTCGCAAGGAGGAACGGTTGCTCGATTCCAAATCGCTCGCCTCGATGACGAGCCTCCGCCGCGGCCTCTCGGCGCTCAAGCCCGATGAGGCGATGGAATCGCTTGTCGAACGACTTCCCAAATATCCGACGAATGCGATCTTTCTTGATAAAATCGGCGATGTTTTGGCGAAAGCACGGTGAAGATCGATCGAGTTAACGATATATCAGGGACCTGAGAATTTATGGATGTTTTGTCGAGTTCGTCGCGCGGCTTTGAGTGGAAGAATTCGTCTCGGTTGAAATCCTTCGCGAAAACGAACTCTTATGGGAGATCGAACTCTTACGGGAGGGCGTACTCTTATGGGAGGGCGTACTCTTATGGGAGGGCGTACTCTTATGGGAGGGCGTACTCTTATGGGAGGGCGTACTCTTATGGGAGGGCGTACTCTTATGGGAGGGCGTACTCTTATGGGAGGGCGTACTCTTATG
>JAJYWB010000135.1 GCA_021791715.1 Planctomycetota bacterium
CGGCGAATCGGATCGGTTCTCGTTTCGATCCATTGAAGACGACAAGGCTCGAATCCGTGACGATCGCCGATCGACAAAATCAATATGATTTAATCTTATTGTATTTTATCTGGGAGGGCGAACCTCCAGGTGAGCCGCATTTCCAAATCCGTCTCGGAACGGCCGGAATCATCGGCTCGTTAATTAAATATATCAAGACGGCTCACCAGGATGTTCCCCCTCCCAATTTCGGCGAAGAACACGACCGCGTCGAAATCGATAACGAAGAAAAAACGCGGCGGACGATTTGATATTCCAATCGAAACGGCGAATCGGATCGGTTCTCGGTTCGATCCATTGAAGACGACGAGGATCGAATCCGTGACGATTGCCGATCGACAAAATCAATATGCTTTAACATTATTCTATTTTATCTGGGAGGGCGAACCTCCCGGTGAGCCGCTTTTCCGTATCCGTCTCGAAACGGCCGGAATCATCGGCTCGTTAATTAAATATATCAAGACGGCTCACCAGGAGGTTCGCCCTCCCAATTTCGGCGAAGAACTCGACCGCGTCGAAATCGATAACGAAGAAAAAACGCGGCGGGCGATTTGATATTCCAATCGAAACGGCGAATCGGATCGGTTCTCGTTTCGATCCATTGAAGACGACAAGGCTCGAATCCGTGACGATCGCCGATCGACAAAATCAATATGATTTAATCTTATTGTATTTTATCTGGGAGGGCGAACCTCCCGGTGAGCCGCTTCTCAATAACATTCATACCAACGCTCATATCGGCGATCACGAAATCGGCTTTCTCGTCGAGCCCGATCGAGCGGGGATCGTGAATCAGAGCCTGCAAATCAAAAGCTCGCGTTCGTAGATCATCTCGGCGGGGATTCGGTCGTGGAGTTCGAGAAAAAGCTCCTCGTGCCCCAGAACCTCGGCCCGCCACGCCGATCGATCCACTCGCTGGAGTCGATCGAACTTCTCTTTGGGAAAATCAAGGCCCGTCCAATCGACGTCGTCGTAGCGCGGCGCCCAGCCGATCGGCGTTTCCTTTCCGGAGGCTCGGCCGCGAACGCGATCGACGATCCATCGAAGCACCCTCATATTCTCACCGAAACCGGGCCAGATGAAATCGCCGTTCTCATCCTTGCGAAACCAATTCACATGAAAAATCCGCGGAGTTTCGCCGAGCGCTCGCTGCATCCGAATCCAATGCCTAAAATAATCTCCCATATGATAACCGCAAAACGGAAGCATCGCCATCGGATCGCGCCGCACCTTGCCCTGAACGCCCGTCGAAGCCGCGGTGATCTCCGAACCCGCCGTCGCGCCGATGTACACCCCCGCGCTCCAGTTGAACGCCTCGTAAACGAGCGGCATCGTCGACGCGCGGCGACCGCCGAAGATGATCGCTCCGATCGGCACTCCCGCGGGATCCTCCCACGCGGGATCGATCGTCGGACATTGCGCCGCGGGCGCCGTGTAGCGTGCGTTCGGATGCGCCGCCTTCGCTCCCGTTCGCCGCGCAATCTCGGGCGTCCACACGTTCCCACGCCAATCGAGACACTCCGCGGGAGGCTCGTCGGTCATCCCCTCCCACCAAACTCCCCCTTCGGGAGTGATCGCGACATTTGTAAATATCGTGTTTCGCGATAAGGTCGCCATCGCGTTCGGGTTTGTTTTCCAAGAAGTCCCGGGCGCGACGCCGAAAAAGCCGGCCTCGGGGTTGATCGCGCGGAGCCGATCGTCCGAATCGGGCTTGAGCCACGCGATGTCGTCTCCTACCGTCCAAACCTTCCATCCCTCGAATCCCGCCGGCGGAATCAACATCGCAAAGTTCGTTTTGCCGCACGACGACGGAAACGCCGCGGTCACATACGTCTTCTCGCCGTTCGGATCCTCAACGCCAAGAATGAGCATATGCTCGGCCATCCACCCCTCGTCGCGCGCCAGGTTCGAAGCGATCCGGAGCGCGAAACACTTTTTGCCCAGCAGAGCGTTGCCGCCGTAACCCGATCCGTACGACCAAATTTCGCGTGTCTCGGGAAAGTGAACGATGTACTTTTCCGGATTGCACGGCCACGGATCGTCCTTTTGACCGGGAGCGAGCGGAGCGCCCAAGCTATGAAGACACGGTACGACCCGCTTCTCCCCTTTATCGATCTCGGCGTAAACGGGCAAGCCGATTCGAGACATTATCCGCATATTCACGACGACATAAGGCGAATCGGTGAGCTGAACTCCGATCCGCGCCATCGGCGAACCGACGGGTCCCATGCTGAACGGCAAAACGTACATCGTCCTGCCGCGCATCGATCCCGCGAACAGCTCTTTGAGCCTGCGGCGCATCTTAAACGGATCCTCCCAATTGTTGGTCGGACCCGCGGCCTCCTTGGAATAGGAACAGATGAAAGTGCGATCCTCAACCCGCGCCGTATCGTCGGGATTCGACCGCGCGTAATAACACCCCGGCCAAAGATCCTCGTTCAATTTGATCAACGCGCCCGTCTTCACCATACGCGCGCACAACTCATCATATTCTTCAATCGAGCCGTCGACCCAATGGATCGAATCGGGCTCGGTGAGCCGAGCCGTCTTCTCAACCCATTTCAGCAGGTGATCGTTCTTTCCCAGCGGAACCGACGGATCGCGACCGTTCCAAACCGAAAAACTCGCGGAGTTCTCCGATTCATTATGATCAACTCGTTTTGTCATATCCGAATCGCCTTTGAATGTTCTGACTGAATTGATAATATGAAATTTATAGCGAACGTAATCGATCGTCGACTTCGGCCGCGGTCCCTTAATCCGTCGCCGCGGGTCGTCCGACGTCGATCGATTTTGCGTCGATCGCCCGCTTTCCCGCGGCGATGCGAGTTTATTCTTCTTGGAACGGCGAGATCGGCGAGTTCCCCGCCGCGACCTTTCGATTTCGCACGAATTCGAGAACGTGATCGGCCGCGAGGAATCGATTGAAGCGACTTCGCTTAAGGACGGCGCGCCAAAGTGGAAACTCGGTATACGGGTGATCGTCCGAATTGACCGCCCCCGCGCCGACGAATTCGCTCAAACCCTTGCGATCCGTAAGATATAAGCGATTCATCTTGTCGGCGGACGCGAATTCGTCGTCCCATTCGGCCAGATCGGCGGCGACCGCGGCGTTCTCGAATCCACGCCGCACCGCGGTCTCGCGATCGACGATCGGCCGCCGACGCCCGATCAGCATAAACCCGTTGTCGTGCTTTCCTCCAGACCAGACGTCGACGTAAGGGAACGCCTCGACGAATCCGCGCAGCACCATCAGCGATTCGTCGTACCGTTCGACGGGAAGCCAAATGCATGCCGCGCCCGTCGGCGTCAATCGATCTCGACAAAGCTTAAAAAAATCAACATTATACAAATTAACCGTTCCCGCGGCGTAAAGCGGCGGCGCCGGATCGACGACGATCACGTCGTATCGCTTGCCGTTCAAAAGCAAATCGTTGCGACCGTCGCCGACGACGATCTCGACGCTTCTCGATTTCAGCGTTTCGATCGCGTTCGAATGAAAAAACGAAGCGCACTCGATCACCCCGGGAACGAGTTCAACAACCCGCACTTTCGTGTTTTTATGTAAGCTCGCCGATCGCGCCGAGGTCCCCATGCCGTAACAAATCACAAGCGCGTTCCGCGGATCGTCGGCGAGCCAAAAAGGCAAATGCGCCATCGCCTTCGTCACCGATACGAGCTGAGTCATCCCGTAACCGTTGATCCAGAGCGATTTCTGCAGGCGATCGCCCGATTTCGACCCGAACGCCGTCGTCGCCGCCGCGGCGTCTTCAATATGTCGGTACAACTCGATTTCGCCGCGAGGCTTAACCGATCCCGCGGCCCGCTTGAGAATCAACCCCGCGAACGGATCGCCGATTCCCAAAGCCGTAATCCCGAACGCCGTCGCCAAACCCGCGGCGAGCCACGCCGGTCGGCGATTCGCTCCACGCGATCGCGCAGCGAGAACCGACGCCAATACGACGATCAAACCGACCAAGACGCCGAGCGACGCCAGCAAGGTCACCGTCTTCGCCGATCCGATCCGAGGCATGATCAAAAAACCCGTCAAAAGCGAACCAGCGATGCAGCCGAACGTGTTCCAGGCGTACAGAACGCCGATCCGCGCCGAGGCGTCGTCCGCGGTCGTCATCACACACCGCGCCGCCAAACTGAAACTCGCTCCGCTTAAAAATCCCAGCGGTCCCACCAACATTAACGGAGCGACCACCCAATTCAGCAAGATTAAAGTTTTACTTGTAAACATAAATCGTACAAATGGAAGCCCGGCGAAAATATATAACCCTATGCTTGTGGCGGTTCCCGACGCGAGCTGGGTTAGGCCGAGCGAAACGAGCGGATCCCTCGCGTTGATCAATCGTCGCTGCGCGAATCCGCCGCCGATCGCCATACCGGTCAGAAGCACCGCGAGCATCGAGCTAAACGCGTAAATCGAAGTCCCCTCGAACAACAACAGCATCCTGCCCCATGCGACTTCGAGCCCGAGCGTCGTAAATCCGCTCACCGCGAACGAAGCGATCGCCAGATTTCGTCTCCACTTCCGATCGCTATATGCCGCCTGGTCGATTTCATTCGGCGATTCCGTTTTTTCGAGCGTTTCGCTCTTCGACGCGTCTCCACCAAGCCGATCGGCGACGATCGCGCCCGCTCCAACGAGCAAATTCATCGCGATCGCGGTCAGCAAGGTGTTCGTTTCACCGATCCAGCCGATCAGTACGAATCCCGCGGCGATCGTCCCTAAAACCGCCCCCAAAGTGTTCATCGCGTAGAGAAAACCGACCGACGTCTCGAACGTTTTCAACCGCTTCTCGGCGTATTCAACGAGCACGGGAAGGGTCGCCCCCATCAGCGCGGCGGGAGGAATCAGCACGAAAAAGCAAAACGCCGCACGAATCGGCGTGAGCAACGACCGATCGCCTCCCGCCAAATTGTTGAGCGAGCGATAAAGCGGAACGAGCAGCGCCGGGTTGAGCAAAAAAAGCGACGCCCCAGCGAACACCGCGACCCCGATCTCGATCCACGCATACCAAAGCATCGGCCTTTGAGCCCGCCGCGCGAATCGACCGCCGAACGCTCCCCCAAGCGCCAAACCCGCCATAAACGCGGCCAAAACCGTCGAAGTCGCCTCGACCGTCGTCCCCAGCGCTCGCGTCAACATCCGCGTCCATACCACCTCGTCTATCAACCCGACCGCTCCCGAAATCAAAAAAAGCGCCAAAAGAAATTGAGATTTCCTCATAACTTTAACACTCCTAGCGATACCCGAACTCGTCGATCGTCGTGCAGAAAGCGACCGATGAACCGGCGAGCGCGCTTGCTCAGGTCGCTAAAAAAGGTAGGACGTAAGGCCCCTTGGGAATAACCGCGATGCGTGATTCGATCCCCTGTTCGGAAAGCGCCTCGGCGACCGCGCTTTCAACCGATGTCGCGGGCTCGACATAACATCCCGCGAGAATATCCGCGGGCACGCCGTCGCTGACGATCCGCACCTTGACCTTGCGCAGCACCTTGGCGAGCTCTTCAACCTGCCATTGGTCGAGTACGAAGTAATCCTTGCCGAGAATGCGCTTCATGAAAGTAGCCGCGGAATCGTTTTCTCGGAAGATCGTTTGAAATTCGGGGCTCCCAAGCCCCTCCGAGAGGCTCGCCGCGAGGATTATCACTCCCCCTTGTTTGACGATCGGCAAACACCCCGTCAAGCCCTTGATCGCCTGGTAAAACGTGGTGTCGAGCGGGTATCCCGCCGAACTCGTCACGACGACGTCGACCGGACGCTCGACCGGAACCGAAACGATCTCGCGGATGAATCGCACGCCTTCGAGAAACGCCTGTTCCATATCACCCGCGACGACCGAAGTCACCCGCCGAGCGCTGTCGAGCGTTACATTGACGATAAAATCGCATCCCGCCATCCGCGCGATCCGCGTGTTTTCCTCGTGCACGGGATTCCCTTCAAGAATCCCGCAATCGGCGTTCGGGTGCTCGAGAAGCTCGGGCCCGTGCCACCGTTTCACGGTCTCAAGCGCCGCGATCCCGGGACAAATCAGCTTGCGACCCCCCGAATACCCCGCCATCAAATGAGGTTCAATCAACCCCGTGGCGATTTTTAAATCGGCTTGAACATAACGTGTGTCGATCCAACCTGGAATCCCACGCGGGGTGACTCCGACCTTCACGTGCTCGTCGAGCCTCGTCCCGTGATGATCCTCGACACGATAATTCGCGGCGATCTCGCCTCCGAGCATCTCGATCCGCTCGGCGGGCGTGCTTTCGCGATGAAGCCCCGTGGCAACAAGAATCAAAATATTTTCACGTGAGATTCCCGCTTCGTGAAGCGTGCGGAGCGTGGGCCGAAGGATCGTTTCGTTGGGAACGGGCCTGGTGATGTCGCAAACGAGGATGCACGCGGTTTTTTTCCCCTCGGCGATCGCGCGGAGCGGCTTCGAGGCGATCGGCCGTTCGAGCGCCGAGGCGACCGCCCCCTCGGGGTCGGCGAGCGGCGGTGCGGGCTTGATTTCAAGCGGCCCGACGACGTTCCCGGCGGGAAGCTCGATTTCAAGCCCGCTTTTGCCGTAATCGAGCGTGATCTTGATCGTCGACATGGAAGTTCGACCTCGCGTTTTGAATAAGGTTGTACGCGTTCGATCGTATCGGGAATCGTCCCGGGGAGCAAACGATGTCGCTTCGAATCGAGTCCGATCGGGCGAACTAGAATCAATTTCTTATCAATCAATTATTTCTTGATCGTCCACCGCGGCCTGGGATCGGGAAATCGCGCTCGGAGACTATCCGAAAAGCTTTCGAGGCCCGATCGGCACGAAGATGCCGGTTTGAGCGCCAATTCACCAATAAAAAGAACGTATTTCATAATTATAGATGTTCGGACCTTTCTATTTGGGAGGGCGAACCTCCCGGTGAGTCTCTTTCTGTAAACACCCGCGATAAGACCGGTTTTTTGTTAAAGAATCGGATATATCAGAATTTGGCTCACCAGGAGGTTCGCCCTCCCAATTTCGTGTTCGCCCATCCCCAATTTCGTGTTCGCCCACCTCCAATTTCGTGTTCGCCCTCCCAATTTCGTGTTCGCCCTCTATTCCCGCCGAATACACGGTTTTCTTTCGGGATAGCCTTTCAGGCGCCGCGATATGATCGATCGACTCAATTTCGCCCGGGATTGCGACTGTTCGATTGAAAAACTATGATACAAAACAACTATTCGAGTACCTTGAAACTTCGTTCGCCGTCGAACCGTTACACCCTGATATCGAGTAATAGCGTCATGTACGATCGATCGCCTTCGACGTTCCAATTAATCGTCGCGCTGATATCGCTCTGGGCCGCGACCCCGGCGGCCGTCGCGGACGACGTCTCTTCAACGGCGAATCGGACCGTCCTCGGCCCTAACGTCTACGTCTTCGATTCGAACATGCCGGCCGCGGAGATCGGGAGTATCGCGTCGGATATCTTTAAGAAGATGGAGAAAAACCATTTCGGTCCAGAAAGGTATGCATTACTGTTCAAGCCCGGCAAGTATGATGTCGCGTTCAAGGTCGGCTTCTACACGCACGTCGCAGGGCTTGGACGAAGCCCCGACGATGTTCAGATCCGCGGGAACGTGACCGTCAACGCCAAGTGGGATCCCGACGGCAATGCGCTGAATAACTTCTGGCGGTCACTCGAGAACTTCGCCGTAACTCCGACGGCGAACGTACCGTACGAGACGCTTCCGGGCGTCACTCGAATCGCGGTCTCGCAGGCCGCTCCTCTGCGTCGACTGCACATCAAGGGGGAACTCCAGTTGTTCGACTGGGGTCCCAAAGGGAACGTCGGCTACGCGAGCGGCGGATTCCTTGCCGACTCGATCGTGGACGGCAAGGTCGTGCCGGCGTCTCAGCAGCAGTGGCTCGCTCGTAACAGCAAGTGGAGCGGCTGGCAGAATGCCGTCTGGAACATGGTGTTCGTGGGATGCGAGAACGAACCCGTGGGCGTGTTCCCGAACCCCGCGTACACCGTTGTTGATCGCACACCCGTCATTCGTGAAAAACCGTTCCTCACGGTCGACGACTCCGACCGTTTCGGCGTCTTCGTCCCGTCCCTCCGGCGTGATGCCAGGGGTGTGAGCTGGGCCAATGGCCCCGGTCCGGGCGAGTTTCTCTCGCTCGACCGGTTCCTTGTCGCTCGACCAGAAACCGCGAAAGCCGCGGACATCAACACGGCGCTGGCCGAGGGTAAACACGTCCTTTTCACGCCTGGCGTCTATCAACTCGAAGACACGATCCGGGTCGGTCGGCCGAACACGATCCTGCTGGGGCTCGGCATCCCGTCGCTGATTCCGATAAACGGCCGGGCGGCGATCTCGGTGGCCGATGTCGACGGCGTGACGATCGCCGGGCTGATCCTCGACGCCGGCCCGGAAAAATCACCCAATCTCATCGAGATCGGTCCCCCTCACAGCGTTAAAGAACACTCGGACAAACCGACCTTCGTTTACGATCTGACCGTTCGCTCCGGCGGGCCTTCGGCGGGCCGCAATGAAACGGGACTAGTGATCAATAGCCGTAATGTCGTTTGTGATCATATCTGGATCTGGCGAGCCGATCACGGCGAGGGTGTCGGGTGGGACGTTAACCCGACCAAGAACGGCCTGGTCGTCAACGGAGACGACGTAACCGTCTACGGACTTTTCAACGAGCACCACGAGGGCTATCAAACGGTCTGGAACGGCGAGGATGGACGCGTTTACATGTATCAATCGGAGATGCCTTATGACGTACCGGATCAGTCGTCGTGGATAAGCGGCGGGAAGCCCGGCTTCGCCTCGTACAAAGTCTCCGACGCGGTGACGCGTCATGAGGCCTGGGGTATCGGAGTTTATTGCTTCTTCCGCGACGCCGCCGTGAAGGCGCACAACGCGATCGAGGCGCCTGCGGTCCCCGGGGTGAAGCTCCACCACCTGACGACCGTCTGGCTCGACGGCAGACCCGGCGGTGAGATTACTCACATCGTCAACGATATCGGCGGCCGGGTTCACGCAAGCTCGCCGCCCGAGGCCCAGCGTCAGACGCTAGTGTCCTGAGTTAGAAGTTCGCTCACAAACCCCCTTCACTCGATTCAGGATGAGATCAGCCCCCGCAGTCCATGAGAATGGCTTTGGATTCTCGTTATGATTATCCAAGTATTCCATGATCGC
>JAJYWB010000060.1 GCA_021791715.1 Planctomycetota bacterium
CTTATTTGGATTTGAAGCGACGAGCGGCGGCGCGGGATCGAGATCGACCCCGCGCCGCCGCTTGCGTTTTGACGCGGCCCTGATTTTCACACGTTTCAACCGAGTCGATCCGAGCCGCGGTTTCCGTTTTGACGCTTGCCGCCGCAACGCGAAGATTTTCTCGTAGCGTAGATATCAAGCTCGGCCCCTCGGCGTCGTTCGTGTTTCGACCGGCGAGTCGAGCGATCGCCCGCGAAAGCCGCGGTTTCGTGAACAAGAGGCTTCGGTCGATTATGAAAACCGAGGAATAACGCCTCCCGCTTGATCACGATCAATATCTTTTTAATATAAATAATCATGGTAAATTAACTATGTAACTATTTATAACGATGATCGCCGTTGATTTCGGCGATTCGAGGCGGGATCGCCTTTTGTTTCCGTGAATCGACGTGGGATCATCAAATCATCGCGGCGTTCGGATTTTTGTTGACGGTCGATAACTCATACGTCAGAATCGTGTCCGAAACCTCTCGGTTTATTCCGCGGCTATTTGCAGACGGGTTCGATCGATACCTGGGGAATCGTCATGGCGAATCTCTCGTTCGCGTGCGAATCGTGCGGCAAGTCTTACGAGTGTAGTGATGATCTCGCGGGGCGATCGTTGCGATGTAAGCAATGCGGTTCGGTCGTTCGAATTCCGGGCGGGTCGGCGCGAGCGAATTCTCGGGTTCAACCTTCTTACGCGGGTCAGAGCTCGGCGCCGATGCGGTTCGGCCCGCCGGCGGCGGAAAAAGCGTTCGCCGCCGAACGACCGTTTGGATGTCGCGAAGGATCGGGATCGATGCCGCTGAGCAAAATGATTCTGATCGGCGGCGGCGTGGGGGCGGTCCTTGTGGTGTTTTTGCTGATTATCGTGTCGGTGCGGTCGAATCGACCGAACTCGCCGAATGGACAGGGAGTTCGCGGGGTCGGCGTCGCCGGGTCGGACGCTTCAAGACAAAAAGAATTCGTGATCGAGCCGAACGGAGACCAATCGGATTCCTTTGATGATAGCGGGGGGCGACCGGTTTTGGCGGCGGACGATGCGACGATCACGGTTCCCAACTTTCCGGACCTCGACGCGGGGCGTGAGATCGAGCCCGGCGTTATGTTTTACGAGGTGAAACTTGGACCTCCTCAGCCCGATCCAAACGTTCCGGTGGGGCATTCGGGCAAGCTTTGGGTGTATCTTCCGAAAGGAGACGCGGCTCTCAATTCCCTGCCGTGCGTGTTGATCACGGGCGCCGGGAGCAACCTTTTGACTGGCATGGAGCTGAGCGACGGCGATCGGCCCGAGCATTTGCCTTATGCGAGGGCGGGGTTCGCGGTCGTCGCGTACGAGCTCGACGGTTACATCGGCGATCCGCAACAGGCGAACGACGCCGCGCATCGCCGCGGCATGGCGCAGTTTTTAAGGGCTCGGAGCGGTCTTGTGAACGCGCGGAACGCGATCGAATTCGCGCTCAAAAAGCTGCCTCAGGTCGATCCCGCGCGGCTTTACACCGCGGGGCACAGCTCGGCGGCTACGATTTCGCTTTTGGTCGCCGAATATGAGCCGAGAATCGCCGCGTGCGTCGCTTACAACCCTCGAGTCGACCTGGGACGGCATCTTTCGGGTCCTCTCGATCGCGAATGGCTCAAGGCGCACGTAGCTAATCCGAACGCTTACATGAACGAATATAACCCACGTAAGAATGAAGCAAAATTGAAATGTCCTGTCTTTTTATTTCATACGTTGGACGATTCGGTCGTTCCCGCTATGGAGAGCCGCGACATGGCGAGCCGGTTTCGCTCGGAGGGGAAGAGCGTGACGCTCGTTTTGGGTACGAAAGGGGGTCATCACGATCCGATGATTGAATATGGAATTCCGCGTGCGATCGATTGGTTGATAAAACTTCCCGAATCGGCGAAGGAGGATGGGGAGACGATCGACACTTCGATCAGCGTCGCGAGCGGAGCGCCCGCGAATCGAAACGGTAACAATAACGGGGGATCGTCGACTAAAGATCCGAAACAACCGCAGGTGATCATCATCGTACCCAACGATCCCAATCAGGGAGGAGCGCGGGGACGAATGATGCCGCCGCCGATCGGCCCGAGGGGTCGATTCATCGGCCCGCGAGGACGGTTACGCCCAAGATGATCGGCGGGCGAATCGTCGATTCACTTTCAATAACTTGATAATTTGTAAATTAATTTGGCGCCGCCGCTCGGTGATTCGATTCGATTCGATTCGATTCGAATCGATTCGATTCGATCGACGGTTCGATTTGGGTGAGGAAAACAAAAGCGCCGGCGAGATCGCGCCGGCGCGGGTGTGTGATCGGAATGTTTTTACCGATTGGATCGGTATGATGCGTTGATTTTTAAGCTCGTTTAAGCGATTTGATCGCGGCCGCGGTTCGATCGAGGATGTCGTCGATCTGCGCGGGGGATTCGAAGCCGATGATGAAGGCGTCGACGGTTCCAAGGCCGAGGACGTAGCGGAGCGAGGCGTCGCGGCGTTCGGGTTCTTTGAACGCGCCTTCGCCGAGGATTTTCATGCCGATCACGCCTTTACCTGCGTTGTGCATCTCCTCGAGTTCGGACGCGACCGCGTCGGGCGCTCCATCCATGATTTTGCCTTCGGGGTTGATCCGCGCCAGGTCGATCTCGACGAAGGGATTCTTGGCCGCGGTGCGCAGCGGGTCCATGCCGTGGCAGCTTGTTCCGTGGGCTCGGATGATTCCCTCCTCCTTGGCCTTCATCAGATATTCCATCGACCCCTTGTTTTCTTGGGGCCAGCCGTTCCGTTGCATGCAGTGCAGAAGGACGATGTCGATGTGATCGACGCCGAGTTCGAGGCGATAGCGCTCGAGGTGGCTTTTGGCGTCGGCCGCGTTTGTGGCGTGTGTTTTGGTTTGAATGACGTACCGGTCGCGATCGACGCCCTTAAGAGCCTCTTTCAGATAAACATGTGATCCGTATTGATCGGCGACGTCGAAGAAGCGGATTCCGCGATCGAGCGCGTGGCGGACGACGCGGGTGAAACCCTCGACGCCGAGCCTGGTTTGGTTGCTCGCCTGTCCCGAACCGTGGCTTCCGGTTCCCATGCCGACGAGCGAAACTTTCACGCCCGATTTACCGAGCGTGACGGTGCTTACGGGGGATTCGGGGAGACTGTTGCGGAGCGTTCGGGCCGCCGAGGCGGTCGAGCCGGCGAGCGCGACGGCCGCGGTCGCGGCGCCCGCGGTCGTCAAGAAATCGCGACGATTCATGGGAGGCGTCGTCATCATCACCCTCCAATTCGATGAGAGAGAAACGGAACGAAAGGATCGGTTGCCATTTTAACCGTCGGCTCGGTTCGTTACCATGGTATCGCAGCAAAGAAGTTGAAGAAGGCTGATTGATCACGAACGGCTCGAGCCGACGAGCGAACCAAGAAGGCGATCGCGCGATGTTCACGGGATTGGTCGAGGCGATCGGTCGGGTCGATCGGATCGAGACGAAAGACGCCGGGGTTCACGCCGCGATCGCGATCCCGGAATCGATCGACGCGGTAACGCTCGGCGAGAGCGTTTCTGTGAACGGGTGTTGCCTAACGGTTGTTGATATTAAGGATCGTTGTTTTTTGGTTCAAATCGGGCCGGAGACTCTCGCTCGGACGAATTTAGGTTCGCTGACCGAGGGAACGCGATTGAACCTGGAACGCGCGATTAAAGCGAGCGATCGCCTCGGCGGTCATATCGTTCAAGGGCATATTGATACGACGGCCGAGATCAGAGAGCGGCGAAGCGAGGGCGAATGGGAATATTTCCGGTTCGCGATCGATCCGAGCTGGACGAATTATATGGTTCCGAAGGGTTCGATCGCGATCGACGGGATCAGCCTGACGCTTGTCGACGTTCGGCCCGACGATTTCTCGATCATGCTCATCCCGCACACGCTCGCGGCGACGACGCTGGGAACGAAGAGTCCGGGAGATCGCGTGAACGTCGAGGTTGACGTAATCGCCAAATATGTTCAAAAATTGACGGCGCCGTTCGTCGAATCGATCCGTTTATATCGACCATGAAAACCAACGATTCGGCATTGGACGGAGGGGGGAACGTTTCGGCGCGTCCCCGGCAAACGCAAACGTATCTGCGCGGGCTTTTTTTCCGCGCGGGGATCGCTCCGCGGCATGCGCTCGGTCAAAATTTTTTGATTGATTTAAACATATTGGATTTGATCGTCGAGACCGCGTCGATCGGAGCGGACGATTTGATTCTCGAGGTGGGAACGGGGGCGGGGGCGCTTTCGACGATGCTCGCCGAGCGGGCGGGAGGGTTGATCGCGGTCGAGGTCGATCCCGCGATGGCGCGGCTGGCGACCGCGGCGCTTAAGAACGCGCCCGCGGCGCGGGTGATCGAGGCCGATATCCTCAAAAATAAAAATACAATTAATCCTGTCGTCGTGGAGGCGATCAGGGCTCGTCTCGCCGAATCGCCCGCGCTTAAGCTGAAGTTGACCGCGAATTTGCCGTATCATATCGCCACGCCCTTAATCATTAATTTACTTGTGCATCAAGAATTGGAGTTGGAATCGGCGACGGTGACGATTCAGCGCGAGCTCGCCGAGCGGCTGGCGGCGGTCGCGGGGTCGACGGCATATGGATCGGCGTCGGTGATCGTGCGGGCGCTCGCCGAGATCGAGATCGTGCGAATCTTGCCGCCGAGCGTTTTTTGGCCGCGGCCGAAGGTTGAATCGGCGGTCGTTTCGATACGCTCGAATCCCGCCAAGCGTTCGCGGTTGGAGGTTTCGGGAGGGGTCGAGCGGTTTCATACGATTGTCCGCGAGCTTTTTCTTCATCGCCGCAAGTCGCTCAGAGGGGTTTTGGCGCGGCCGAGCGCGGCGCTCGCGGCGAGTTTTCCGGAGGGAGAGGCTCGGCTGCGAGCCGCGGGAATCGACGGCATGCGCCGCGCCGAGACGCTTTCGGTCGACGAGTTCCTGGCGCTTGTTTCGTAATTCGCGGCGAGGCGGCGGCGCCGGTTCGCGCCGGTTCGCACCGGTTCATAGATATCTAAAGATATTTAATATATAAATATCAATATACAGTTGAATACAATGATAAACGCTTTGAATTCTCGGCGTGCGATCGATTGTCGCCCGGATGGGATTCGCGTAAGCTTAAGAGGGCGTGGCGTTATGATCGACGAACCGGGATTTCGCGGAGACGACCCGACGATGTCCAAATCCGACCGCGAGCGAGAACGGAATCTGGCGGTTTTCATCGACCTCGAAAACCTGGCGATGGGTTTTCAGAACCAGCGGAAAACGCGGTTTGATATTCAGAAGGTGCTCGAGCGGTTGGTCGAGAAGGGGAAGTTGATCGTTAAGAAGGCTTACGCGGATTGGGGACGGTATCAGGCGTATACGACGCCGTTTCACGAGGCGGCGATCGAATTGATCGAGATTCCGCGGCGGAGCCAAACGGGAAAGAATTCGGCGGATATTCGTCTGGTTGTCGACGCGATGGATTTATCGTGGAGCAAGGCGCATGTCGACACGTTCGTGATCGTATCGGGCGATTCCGATTTTTCTCCTTTGGCTTCGAAATTGAAAGAAAACGGCAAGCACGTGATCGGCCTGGGGATGAAGGGATCGACCTCCGAGCTGTTGCGAGATAATTGCGACGAATTTATTTATTACGAGGATTTGGAGCGACAGGAGGAGGACGATCAGAAGATCGTCACGACGTTGCAGGGTGATTTGACCGAGAGGCAAAAGGAGGCGTTCACGCTTTTAATCGAGGCGTGCGCGGCGCTTCGGCGAGAGAATCACGAGGTTTTATACGCGTCGCTCCTGAAGGATACGATCAAACGCAAGAAACCTTCGTTTGACGAAAGTTATTATGGATATCGTAGTTTTAATCATTTGTTGGAAGACGCCGACGATAATTTGATCGTCGAGATCGAGAAGAATCCCAAGAGCGGAACGTACGTGGTGACGCGGTTCGGGCAGAACGACGAATCGCCGCCGCGTGGACCTCGGATCGGGGGATCTCGGTCGGGGGGATCGCGCGGCTCTCGGGGAGGGATCGGCTCGGCGCCGGGTCGGTCGCGCGGGCCCGGCGCGGAACCGGTTGCGAATTCGACCTCGGCGGCGGCTTCGAGCTTGAATCCGACGGTTCCGGTATCGGCCGCGGCGGTTCATTCATCGTCGTCCGTTCATGCGGCTTCTCCCGTTCATTCCTCGTCTTCCGCGCATTCGTCGTCGCATGCTCATGGTTCCACGTCGACTGTCGCGGGGGGTTCGGGGAACGTTTCGAGCGGAGTGGTATCGGGGTCGTTGATCACGAATTTGGCGGCGAGCATCGCGGCGCCGGGTCCTCAGCAAGCTTCGGCCGCGGTTTTGACGGGACCCCCCGCGGTCGCGCCGCCGCGAGGTGAATCGCGATCGAGGAGGCGGCGGCGATGAACGATCGTGATTCGGCCGAGAACGATTGGAACGCTCAGGGGGCTTTGGACGACGACGAAACGCGCGGCGCCGACGCGACCGCGGGATCGACGGGCCGCGACCGGATCGGTCGGGGTCGCGGCGAATCGGATCGATCGACCGACGATCGTCTCAAACCAAACGAATTGCCAAGCATTCAAACGATGATGGTTTTCGCCGCGGTTTCGTTTCTTTTCGGCGGATTGGGGAGTTGGGCGTTCCAGATGTTCGTCGTTCCGAAGGCGCCGCGGGTTCCGTTCATCGCGACTCCCGAAGACCTCGCGACTGCGCGCGACGTCGAGGACATTCGTGAATCGCTCAACAACCTGGAAACACGGATTTTCGACGTCGTCGCGCGGATGAAGCAATTGCCGCACAACGAGCCTTCACGGCTGCTCCGCGATATGGCGGCCCGGATCGATCAGATCGACGTCGAAGCCAAAAATTGGATGACGGCGGTCGAATCGGGGGCGGATCGAACGCGGCGGCTCGAAAAGCTCGAGGAGCGGCTCGATCGGATCGAAGCCGAACTGAGGCGAGTCGCCCCGGCCGAATCCGATTCAAAATCCAAGAACATACCGAAATAAAATGAGGTTACGATCGTGAAAGGTTCGAATATAGTGGAATCCAAGAATAAGAAACCGTCGCGGTTTGGGATGCGCGACGCGCAGGCTTTTCCCTCGGTTCAGGCGATGTTGTTGACGATGGCGTCGTCGCTGGTGTGCGGGGTATTGGGGGCGTGGGGATACGAAAGTTACATTCGCAAGCCGCCGCCCGATCCCGGCGAAGCGGCGGCACAGGGAGCGCCCGCGGGGAAGCGGCTCGCGGTGATCAAGGCCGACGACGGAGTCGAGGCGCCGCCGACGCCCGCCGAGGAGGCGCGCACGCTCAAGTTTCGCGTCGAGTTCATCGACCGCCAGCTCGATTCGGTACGTGATCAATTGAATGAATTGGTAAAGAAGACCGAGGCCGCCGAAAAGGCGAACCCGAAACCCGCGGCGCCGATCGAAACCAAGCCGGGCGATCCCAAACTCGAGAATCCCAAGGCGAAATCGGATTCGAGCGATGCGAAAGCGGGAGCGAAGGCGACCGACGGAGGCTGAGCCGAATCGGATGACGAATCGCGGCGGGTTCTCGAGCCGGATTGAATTCGCGAACGGCGCCTGAAGGCGAACGGTTCCCGGTTCGAGAACCTTCCGGGGCGCCGTGTTCATGTTCTTGTTCATAACAATCGTCGGCTTGGACCGCGCCACACACGTGATCAAAATGGAAATCGAACGCCGGTTTGGACCGCGCGTCGCGCTTCCAAAAATACGACCGCCTCGGCGAATCGACGAGCCGGAGGGCGAACCGTCGCTCGAATCGTTGAATTCTTAATAACAAAATATACGAATACTAACACGCCGAAATAATTCGCTTTTTGTTTTTATGTGTAAATACAAACAAATATGAAAATAAATATGTTGTTTATCGCTTTTCAACCTCGCTCGGTCTTCTACGCAAATCTTCGGTTAGGTAAATCGCGAACGTGTGATCGGGCGAAACGACGACGGGCTTGATGTTTTTAAGCCGATCGAAATATCCTTCGGGACCCCAGGGTCCGTACGCGAGCGAGCGCGAGACGCCGACGTATCTGGTTTTCGCCGATAGCGCCGCGGGAAGATCGCGCGGGAGCGAGGTCGCTCGGATCACGTAAGCGATCCCGAAAACCTTGTACCTTCGCGGCTCGACGTCGCCGAAATAATAAATCGTGATGTCGCGAAATTCGGGATATTCCGATTGTAATTTCGCCAGCGACCGAAGGCCCTGTCCCCAATCCAAATTGGAATCGGAAAGAATCGTTTTTCCCCCCTCGGCGCCTCCCGCGAGGATGTTAAAATATGAAAGTTCATAGGGATGTATCGACGCCGTGGATACCGCGACCCCGACGATCGCCGCGATCAAGGCCGAACGACCGAGGCGATTCGAAGCCGCGAGCCCCGACAGCCAAACGATCGTGAGAGGAGCGACGGGAAGCAAATAGCGAACTCCATAGTTGCGCGTCGATCCCGCCGAGGCGATCGCCAGGAAGAGGAGAGCGATCATCGGCAAGATCCGGTCCTTACGCCGCGACGAACCCTCGGGATTGAAGAAGAATCGCGCGATCAGCAAAACAAGGATCGCGGGGGGAGTTTTTACCAAAAAAGCAATGATATAATAACTCCTCCAGCCGTGCATGCGACGTTCGCCGAGGAGATAACTCGGTCCGCCGGTTCGTTGATGATTGATTTGGGTCGCGAAGCCGACCCAATCGCTCGGCAACGGTATTTCGACGAGCCGATCGACGATCGCGGCGGCGCGAGCTCCCAGCCGCGCCTCGACGAACGGATGCCGGCCGCGAACCTCGCTGAGCGGAACGCGCGAAAAGCCCGTGATCAATACGTTCGATAATAAAAATATTGCAATATACAAGATCGAGTTTTTGACGATTTCGACCGCGGAGTCGCGAGTTCGCCGTTTGTGATCGAAGGCTCGGTCGATCGAATCGACGAGAAAGAGGATGGGGACGAAGACCGCGGTCGTGAATTTGCACGAGAACGCGATTCCGGCGACCGCGGCGCTTCCCCAAAGGAACCGACGGTCGCGATCTTGCAGATATCTCCAATAAAGGAGGGTCGTCGCGGCGATCGCGGCGGTCACCGGGATCTCCATCGTCGCGATCGAGGCGTGCGCGATCAGGTTGGGACCGAGAGCGACGAGCCACGCCGCGGCGGCCGCGGCGGCTCTTCCGTAAAGCAGCCGCGCCCAAAGCGTGGTGATCGCGAACGCGACGACCCAGAGCCAGGTCGAGCCCGCGCGAATCGCCGTCAAAACCTGGGATTGATGTTCGATCGGATCGTCGACCCACGCGGAGAGATTCAACGCGTCTAAAAACCAAAGGGTAGGAACTTGTTGAAGCTTCCAGAACGTGAGCGGCGAACCCATTCGTGTGATCGATTCTTGCTTGCCCGTACGATACCAGGTCGAGGCGACATTAAGGTAAGCGGTTTCGTCGTAGGCGGCCGAGGACGCGAGGATCGTTTGAAAGATCAGCGCGAGCCCGACCGCGAGCGCCGCGGCGATCAAGATTTCGGCGATTCCGATCGTGCGCGAGAATTCAAAACGACGCTTCGGTTTCGGTTGTGAAAGGTCGTTTCGGATCGGATCGATTGTCGTTTCCATTTATGAAATTTGGTTGGAATCGATGATTTCGATCGTTCTTCGTTCGGCGCGGCTTCGGTTGAGGACGTCGATTTGGCGGGTGAGAGCGAGCGCGTCGTCGAGAGTGGGGGCGAGCGATTGTTCGCCTCGAACCATGCGATGGAACTGTTCGTTGAGCATTTCGCCGACGGTCGGTTCGAGGGGAAGGCGTTCGTCGTGGATCCCCTGGGCGTCGCGCCATTGGATTCGATCGGGCATTTCCAGAAGCGCCGCTCCGTGTTCGGTGAAGACTTGAAAACCCGCCGGCGGGAGGAATTTGATCGCGTCTCCAAGCGTTTTTGGATCGAATCGCGCGATTGCGATCTGGGCGATTCCCCCCTCGGCGAAAACCGCGTGGAAGCTTTCAAAATCGTCGTCGGAGCGATCTTGAGTGCGATCGTGACGATCGGTGAGCACCAGTCCGCCGAAGCCTTGGAGCGCGATCGGCGCTCCGTCGAAAATGAAGCGACACCAATCGAGCAGGTAACCGCCGGGATCGATCGTGAGTGGTACGGGAGCGTTTTGGGTTGAAGGACCGGGCCTGCCGTAACGATCGAATCCGTACAGCCTGCTTTGACCCAAAACGAGCCTGGGTTTACCGAGGGAAGTCGCGATCAGTTCTTTGAGCCTGAGCGTGACGGGGTAGAAGCGCCGCGCCAGCTCGGGCATGAACGGCGTTTTGGCGGCTCTGATGAGCGCCGCGACGGCCTCGAGCGCGGGGGGATCGGCGGCGATCGGCAGGGCGCAGTAGATCGGCTTGTTCGCGGCGCACGCGAGTTCGATCGCGTACGATCCAAACCATTGTGGAGTTAATAAGTAAATGACATCAACATCGGGACGATTAACAAGTTCGGCGACGCCGACGGTCGCGGCGCAGCCGAGTTGCGCCGCCTCGTTCGCGGCTCGGCGTACGACCTGATCGTAAACCGCGGTCACGCGGAAGCGATCGGATAAGCGAGCGAAGGCGGGCTTGTGGCGAGCCTCCCACAATCGACCCAGGCCGATGACCCCGACGCGCAGCCTGATTCCGTGCGAAGCCGCCAAGCGATCCTCTCCGATCTCCCAACCGCGCCCGATCCTCCAAGTTCACGCATTCAGCCTAACAGCGTTTGGGATTCGGGGCCAGCCCCGGAAGTCGGGAGTCGTTCGAGGGAGATCGTGGAGAGCGCTTGATACCGCGTCGCGATCGGTTTCGATATACTGAAAATGCGGCGACGGTGTCGGTTTAGGTTCGAGGTGTTTGATGGAAAGAAGGCGTGATAATCGACCGCCGCGGGGCGCCGATGCGAATTGAACGGTTGGGAATTTCCGGGTACAAATCGATCCGAGAAGCCGATATCGCGCTCGGTCGTTTGAACGTGGTGATCGGAAGGAACGGATCGGGCAAATCGAATCTCGTTTCCTTTTTTGATTTACTCCGCGCGTCTATTAACGATCAATCACATGAATTCGTCAATCGTAATGGAGGACCGAACTCGCTGCTCTTTTATGGACCCAGGCGTACGAAAGAAATCGAGATTCGGCTCGAATTGAAAGTGAACATCGAAACCGACGGACGAACCGAACGAATCGACGCTTCGGTGCATCAACGACTCGAATTTCGACCTCCCGATCATCTGGTTTACTCGATGCGTCCGTTTGTTCCACCCGCGGGATTCGATCCGTCTCGGGTCGTTCTTTATAACGATCGTTGCGCGATCGTTTTACCCGAGGGATGCGATCGGCGAATCGGTCGGATGATCTATCACGATCTCAACGAAAACATTGGAGTTTATCATTTTATTGATACATCGCTCATTTCCGATATTCGTCTCGCTGGATATGTCGAAGACAATCGAAGGTTGAGATCGGACGGGGGCAATCTCGCGGCGGTTCTTTATCGATTGCGCGAGACGGAGGCCGATTATTATCGATTGATTGTGGAAACGATTCGGCTTTTCATCCCGTTTTTCGACGACTTCGACCTCGCACCGAACGCGCTCGATCCCTCCCGAATCGTGCTCAATTGGAAGCAGAAAGGGAGCGATTATCTGTTCGGACCGCACCAGCTTTCCGACGGCTCGCTCCGCGCGATTGCTTTGACGACTCTATTGCGTTCTCCTCCCGACGAAAAACCGGGCGTTCTTGTGATCGACGAACCCGAATTGGGTTTGCACCCTCGAGCGATCTCTCTCGTCGCCGCGACGATCGCCTCGACGAGTTATGATAAACAAATTATTATAGCGACACAAAGTCCTGAGATGCTCGACGAATTCGATCCCGAGGACGTGATCTGCGTCGATCGCGAGGTAGACGAGACCGTTTTTCATCGCCCCGACGGCGAATCTCTGCGAGATTGGCTTGAAGATTTCAGTCTCGGACGGCTTTGGATCAAAAATGTGATCGGAGGGTGAACCGCTATGACCAGAATCTCGATTATCGTGGAAGGGCGTACCGAAATTGGTTTTGTCGAATATGTATTAAGTCCATTATTATTAGAAAAAGAAAAATATCTTATTCCGCACATGCTTGGAAAGCCCGGTAAAAAAGGATCGGTCGGCGAATTCGATCGAGCCGAGCGAGAATTCGTTAAATTACTCAAGCAAGACGCATCCAGGTATTTAACAACCATGTTCGATTTTTACGCCATGCCGAATTCTTGGCCGGGGAGAAAAATCGCCGCGAAAGCGCATTTTCAAGACAAAAAAAGAATCGTCGAAGAAGCGATCAAGAAGACGGTTTGCCGGAAGATGGGGAGTTCATTCGATCGACGAAGATTCCTACCTTACGTACAAATGCACGAGTTTGAAGCCTTGTTATACACGGATCCCGAAGAGTTCGATTTGGAATTCCCGAATCTCGATTATTCGTGCGAAATTCGAAAGATACGGGATAAGTTTAACACTCCCGAGGAAATCAACGACGGTCCCTCGACGGCGCCTTCGAAGAGAATCGAACGCACCATACCAAAGTATAAAAAGAGTTCACATGGTATGAATATAGCCCTGCGGATCGGCGTCGAGAAGATGAAATCGGCTTGCCCATTATTCGCGGCTTGGTTGAACGCGCTCGAAACTTTGGGAGAAACGTAAATTCAGCGATAAAAGTTAATAGTGATTAAACAAGTATACTTATTATTGGTTCAATAGATCGATCGCGTCGCGTCGGTTCCCGGCGAGGATATGCGGGTTATTGTTAAGCCTTCGTGAAGATTTCGGCGGCCCAACGGCGATGTTTTTAGCTTCGGTCTCAAGTCGACCTTGAAGGGGGAGGGGGAATGTCTTAGCTTAAGTCTCGTTCGCGTTCGTGGTGTTCGTCGCGTCGGGCGGTTCTCCGACGATCCGAGGCGCGCGAGGGTCGGTCGGTTTCCTTGGAGGTGTCAGCCCTTAGATGTACGTTCCCAAACGATTGTTTTTCACCAAGGGAGTCGGGACGCACCGCGAAAAGCTCGCGAGCTTCGAGCTCGCGCTTCGCGACGCCCGCATCGCTTGTTACAACCTGGTCCGCGTTTCGAGCATCTTTCCGCCCAATTGCGAAGAGGTTTCGATCGATCAGGGGCTCAAGCAGCTTCAGCCCGGCCAGATCGTACACGTCGTGATCAGCGAGGCCGCGACCGCCGAGCCCAATCGGTTGATCGCCGCGAGCGTCGGCGTCGCGATTCCGCGCGATCGGAACACGTTTGGATATCTTTCCGAACATCACGCGTACGGCCAAACCGCCAAGCTCGCAGCGGATTACGCCGAGGATCTCGCCGCCGAGATGCTCGCGACCGTCCTCGGCGTCGAGTTCAATCCCGACAGTTCGTGGGATGAGAAACGAGAAATCTGGAAGATCGCCGACGTCATCTACAAAACCAAGGAAGTCACCCAATCCGCGGTCGGCAATAAAGACGGGCTTTGGACGACGGTCGTCGCCGCGGCGATCCTCCTTCCCGAATGAGGCGTGAACGCATCGGCATGAGTTATCTTCATCAAATCGGTCCCAGGCGGATCGCTCCACCGCGGGTGACGGGGAGCGAAACCGCGGCCGATCTTATCGATTCGGCGTTCCTTAGCTACAACGGCGGCAGGCTGCGCGAGCTTTGTCAGGTTTTCGTGCGGAAGATGCTCGAACCCGATTGCACCGTCGGGCTCGCGGTCTCGGGCGCGCTCACCCCCGCGGGCCTGGGGATGAGCTGCCTGATCCCGCTCGTTCGCGCCGGCTTCGTCGATTGGATCGTCTCGACCGGCGCCAATCTTTACCACGACGCCCACCACGCTCTCGACCTTCCGCTCCACCAAAGCGGGCCCGGCCTCGACGATCTCGCGCTTCGTGAAAATCAAATCATTCGTATTTATGATATCGTTTTTGATTATCAAACATTGCTCGATACCGATCGGTTTTTTCGCGAGCTTCTAGGCGACGAAGCGTTCGGGCGATCGATGGGAACCGCCGAGCTTCATTACGAGATCGGCAGGTATCTCGTCGCTCGGGGCGAGACGATCGGCAAGCCTTCGAACAGTTTGCTCGCCGCGGCTTACGAGACGGGGACGCCGATTTACACGTCGAGCCCCGGCGACAGCTCGATCGGCATGAACCTCGCGGCGCTCAAGCTTCAGGGAAGCAAGCTTCAGATCGACGCGTTGCGCGACGTCAACGAAACCGCTTCAATTGTTCATCAGGCCAAACGAAACGGCGGCAAATCGGGCGTTCTCATTTTGGGAGGCGGGAGCCCCAAGAATTTCATGCTGCAAACCGAGCCGCAAATTCAGGAGGTTCTCGGGCTCGAGGAGAGCGGGCACGATTATTTCCTTCAGGTTACCGACGCCAGGCCCGATACCGGCGGTCTTTCGGGGGCGACCGCGAGCGAGGCGATGACGTGGGGGAAGGTCGATCCCGAACGGCTCCCCGATTCGGTCACGTGTTATACCGACAGCACGATCGCACTTCCACTTTTAACCGCGTACGCGCTCGCACGCCGCGAGCCGAGAAGCCTGAAACGGCTTTACGACCGGCGCGAGGCGAATCACCATGCGCTCGCCGACGCGTACAAGAAGCGACATGAAAACGAATGAGAAAGTAACGCGTATCCTCATCGTCGACCGGGATCGACCCGACGCCGCATTGATCGATTGCGCCGCGTCGATCATCCGTCGCGGCGGGCTCGTCGCCTTTCCCACCGAAACCGTCTACGGCCTGGGAGCGAACGCAAGCGACCCCCGCGCCGTCGCCGCGATCTTCGAAGCCAAAGGGCGACCGTCGTACAATCCATTAATCGTTCATGTAAGCGATCTTGAAATGGCCTGGTCGTGCGTCTCGAATCCGCCCGCGGTTTTCGAGCGGCTTGCGCCGCGGTTTTGGCCCGGTCCGCTCACTCTCGTGGCGTCTCGGTCCGATAGGATCGCGGCGAACGTATCGGCGGGGCTCGCGACCGTCGCGGTTCGAATGCCGGCGAACGCGGTCGCTCGCGCTCTTGTCGAACATTCGGGCGTACCGATCGCGGCGCCGAGCGCCAATCGGTCGAATCGCGTCTCTCCCACAACGGCCGAGCACGTTCTTAAAGATTTAAACGGGTTGATCGACGCGGTGCTCGACGGCGGTCCGTGCGCTCTCGGAGTCGAATCGACCGTTCTTGATCTAACCGGATCGATCCCGGCGATCCTCCGTCCCGGGCCGATCTCGGCTCAAGCGATCGAAGCCGAACTCGGGTTCGCGATTCGAGATTTTGAGCCGCTTGATTCTTCACGCGAGCAAGCGTTTAAAAAAAGCGATCATCAAGAGCAATTGATCGATGTCGGTCGCGGCGATATCGCGATGAAGAGCCCCGGGACGAGCGCGGTGCATTACGCTCCTCGTACCCGCGCGACGCGGATCGAAGCCGAGCGAATCGGTTCGATCGAGTGGACCGGGCGAGTCGGTCTTCTCGTCTTGGGGGATCACCCGATCGATCTTCTTTTAGAACGAACCGATCGCCGCGAAGTTCCCGCGGTGCGAATCGACCTGCGCGATCCGGTCGCCGCGGCCGAGGCGTTTTATCGGACGCTTCACGAGTTCGACGAACTCGCGCTCGACGAGATCGTGATCGTCCTTCCCCCCGATCGTCGCGAATGGCTCGCGGTCCGCGACCGCGCGAGCCGCGCCGCGCGACCATATCAGATAAAAACGTGATTGATCACAAGAATAAGCAAGGCTCCCTTCATAATGAAGCTTTGTTTATTGATTAGAACATAAGGTTCGAGTCGTCGTCGTCGTCGCGTTCGGGTTCGGCCATTCCGAGCGCGAGATAAGCCGCGGGGGCTGCGCGGCGGCCGCGTGGGGAACGGACGATGAATTCGCGGCGGAGGAGATACGGCTCGATTTCGTCGGTGAGGGTATCGACCGCGATGTTCATTGTGGCGGCGATCGCCTCGACTCCGGTCGGACCGCCGTTGAAGACGCGAGCGAGCGTTTCGAGGTAGCGTCGATCCTGGCGGTCGAGCCCTTCGACGTCGATCTCTTGCATTTCGAGGGCGCGGCGCGCGACTTCGAGCGTGATGCGACCGTCGGCGCGCGCCGTGGCGTAATCGCGCACCCAGCGGAGCCTGGCGTTGGCGAGCCGGGGCGTTCCGCGGCTTCTCCGCGCCAGTTCGATCGCGGCCTCGTCGGCGATCTCGACGCGGAGTTTGCGGGCGTTCGTGGCGACGATGATCGCGAGATCATCGATATCATAGAATTCGAGATGTTCGTGCATATGAAAACGATCGCGTAACGGACCCGAAAGCATACCGCTGCGCGTCGTCGCGCCGATGATCGTGAACCGTTTGAGGGGAAGGTTGATCGACCGCGCGGCGATTCCCTCGCCGAGAACGACGTCGACGCGAAAATCCTCCATCACGGGGTAAATGAACTCTTCGACGGCTTTGGGAATGCGGTGGATTTCGTCGATGAAGAGGATCGACCCTTCGGCGGCGTTGGTGAGGAAGGGCATGACGTCCATTTTTTTATCGAGCGCGGGGCCGCTGGTGACGTTGAGTTCGACGCCGAGTTCGTTGTGCAGGACGTTGGCGAAAGTCGTTTTACCGAGCCCTGGAGGGCCGTCGAAGAGGATGTGCGGGAGGGGCTCGCCCCGTTTTCGCGCCGCGTCGAGCGCGATCGCGAGTCGTTCGGCGACGCGGCGCTGGCCGACGACCTCGGCGAGGGTGCGGGGACGAAGTTTTTCGTCGAGCGGATCGGCGGCGGGGGCTTCGCTCCGACCGTCGTCGACGGATTCGGGCTCAATGATTTGAGCACGTTCTTTGGTTTGATCGCGATGACCTCGGATCGTCGGTTCTCGCATGGCGATTCATCCTCGTCGTCATGAAAATCGGCGTGGGTTTAAGGAATCCGCCGATAAATCGCTTCGATCAAATCGGCGACCGACTTGAATTTTTTCTTGGAGGCGAGCGCGGTATCGATAAGACGGCGGGCGTCGCTTTCGGAATGGCCGACCGAGCGGAGCGCCTCGTACGTTTCGCGCACGACGTCGGGCTCGGCGGTCGCTTGTACGCCGTTCGCCCGCGCCGGATCGGCGTGAACCTCGTGCTCGTCTTTCGAGACGATCAGCGCGAACTTGCCGACTTTTCGCCGCAGCTTGGCGACGATCCGCTCGGCGGTCGCCTCGCCGACTCCCGGAAAAGTTGAAAGCATTTTAACATCTTGATCTTCAATCGCGCGGGCGATTTCGCGGACGGGTCGCACCATGGCGCGGAGCGCCTTTTTCACGCCGACTCCGTCGACCGAGCAGAAGGTGTCGAAGAACTCGCGGTCGATCGCGTCGAGGAAGCCGACGAGCCGCGGGTTCATGCGGCTCGACATATTATTCCCTTCTAGGTAGCAAATCGTGAACAGGTCGATCGCCTCGCCGATTCGCGCGGCGAGCCTGCGACGATCGTGATCGGAGACGAGCACGGCGATCTGAAAGGGCGCCACGTCGAGCGTGATCTCCTCGTCGCCGACCGATCTTAAACAACCGCGAACTTGTGTAATCACCCTTTGCTCCGTCTTATGGGTATTGGAACCCGCGTTTCTGTGCGGTTTTGTTCACGGATCATGCCACGCCGAGGCTTGAATAGCAAGACGAGGCTCGAATCGAGCGCCCGTGAGGGGGCGTTTCGGGCGCGGGAATTGTCGAATCGTCGCGGCGGCGTTTTGTCGGAATCAAGCCTCGGTTCGTCTTCGCTCTGAGAACGTGATCGGCGAGGGGAACTTAAGCGCGACTCGCGCGTCGTATTTGAGAGACGTTTTCAACCCCAAGCGCGAACGCGCGATCGCGCGATTCGGCGTCGATCGCGCCGCGATCGCCGCTTCGCGAAAGAGCTTCGGCGTGCGATCACGGTCGTTCGCGAAGCCGCCGGGTCGGGAAAGCGCTCGGCTTTCGCGGGCTTTCGCGCGTCGGCTTCGGCGCGAAAACGGCGATCGCGTCGTTTTTTTTCGACCGCGCATAAATCGCGCCGCGCGGCTCTCTCGTTTCAACGAATCCGCGGTTCATGATCCCGCGTCTTTCTCAACGCATGCGCGAAACCGCGCGAAAACGCCGAGAAAAAGCCCGATCGCATATCATCCAAAACTTATTTTCGATTAACTAGATTAAGATACAAAATAATTAAGTGGATAATCGCAATATTATTTCAATGACTCGTCAGGTTCGATCGAGCGACGATCGGCCGAAAAATCAACGGAAAGCTCGTATCTTCGTCTTCCCGACAAGGATATATTTCGCTAAGAACTTCTTACACGGTCGACGGTTCGTCGTCGATCGGACGCAACGTTTCTTTGGTCGAGGGTTGGATACCATGGCCGTAAAGAAGACAGTGATGAACAAGTCCGCCGGATCGGCCGCTCCGTTGAAGGCCGCGGCGACGAAGAAGGCCGCGACCACGAAGGCCGCGACCAAGAAGACGACGAAGAAGGCGACCACGAAAGCCGCTCCCGCGGCCAAGGCCGCGTCGGTCGTCGCCAAGGGAACGACGATGAAGCAAGCCGCCGCTGCGAAGAAGCCCGCGACGGTCGTCAAAAAGAGCTCGGATTCGAGCAAAGCCGCCGCTGCGAAGAAGCCCGCGACGGTCGTCAAGAAGAGCGCGGCTTCGAGCAAAGCCGCGGCGACGAAGAAGCCCGCGACGGTCGTCAAGAAGAGCGCGGCTTCGAGCAAAGCCGCCGCGGTCAAGAATTCAAAACCCGTCGCCAAAGCGTCTTCGATGATGAAGAGCGCGAAGGCGAAAGCGCCCGCCGCGGTCGTCAAGAAAGCCGCGACGATCAAGGCGCCCAAGCTCAGCCCTCCGCAGGCCGAGATGCTCAAGAAGATTCACGGCGCGGGCGCCGCGGGCTATTTGTGCGAGAAGAAGGGGGAACAGCGCACGATCACGGCGCTGATGTCTCAGAAGCTCGTCAAAAAGGGCGCCAAGAACAAGGAGAAAAACGCCTTCCACTACACCGTTTCAAAAATGGGTGTGAAGCATCTTGGCGCCTGACGATCCGAAGCGATCGATCGACGTATCCCGTTCGATTTTCGCGACCCTTCGGGTCGTTCGATTTCGAGTTCGGAACCGCCGATCGATCGCCGACTCGTTAACGTCGCTCATAAAAGCCCGTTCCCATTTCTTCAAGGGGCGGGCTTTCTCCTTTTCGAACCGCTAAACGCGGCGGAGCCGCAATCATACCGACCCGACGCGTAAGCGAGGGTCTTCTGGTAAAATAACGCAGACTTATGATTGATCATTTATTAAGACAATCGCTTGCGCGTCGGATTCGTGTAATCTCACCTTCCGTTCGCTCGAGAGATGCGCACACGGCGTGTGGAAGATACAGACGAAGACTTTAAACCTCGATGAAAACCGGTTTCGACTTCAACCCGCTCATCGCGCATCGGAGCGACGTTCAAACTAAAAAGTAAGCATGTAATTGTAATAAGTACAAATGGTTAATAATTTGTCGGAAAGCGTTTTCGATCTCTTTTCAAGTTTCTCGTCGCGCCTCTCGACTTTATTCCTCTTCGGCGATATAGTTAATTTCATGGAGTTCGATCGGTTAATCGAGCTTCGATTCGAGTTCGTCGCACGTTTTCGCGAGCGGGCCGGCGCGGCGGACGCGACGACCGAGCCCGATTCCTCTCAAAGCGAAAGGCGAAGGCCATGGCGCGTTTGTTGATTCTGGGCGCCGGAATCGCGGGGCACACCGCGGCGCTGCACGCCAACCGATTGCTGGGTCGCGAGCACGAAGTCGTCGTCGTTTCGCCCAACAGTTTGTGGAACTGGATTCCCTCGAACATCTGGGTCGGCGTCGGCGAGATGAAACCCGAGCAGGTTACTTTTCCGCTCAAGCCCGTCTACGACAAGCTAGGGATTCAGTTTCATCAAGCGAAGGCGACGACGCTTCATCCCGAAGGAGATTCGGAGCGACCTCGACCGTACGTCACGATCGAATCGACCGAACCCGCGTCGATCGGTCGAATTGAGAATATTGCGTATGATTATTTAATTAATGCGACGGGTCCGCGGCTCAACTTCGAGGCCACGAAAGGGCTTGGCCCCGCGCACAACAGCTTTTCGGTTTGCACCGCGACTCACGCCGCGGAAACCTCGGCGGCTTTGGACGAGACCGTCGAGCGGATGAAGAAAGGCGAGAAACAAACGTTTTTGATCGGCACGGGGCACGGTTCTTGCACGTGTCAGGGCGCGGCGTTTGAATATTTGTTCAACGTCGAATTCGAGCTGCGCCGTCGCGGGGTGCGCGACAAGGCGCGGATCGTCTGGATTTCCAACGAGCCCGAGTTGGGAGATTTCGGTATGGGGGGGATGTTCATCCGCCGCGGCGGTTACATCACGCACAGCCGGATCTTCACCGAATCGCTTTACGCCGAACGCGGGGTCGAATGGATCACGCGGGCCGCGGTGAACGATGTCGATCGCGACGCGGTCGCTTTCGAGACGCTCGACGGAGAGCGGTCGTCGATTCAAGCCGATTTCAAAATGTTGCTGCCGTCGTTTTCGGGAGTCGGCCTGAAATCGTTCGATCGATCGGGCGCCGATATTACGGCTTCGCTCTTCGCTCCGAGCGGTTTTATGTATGTCGACGGCGATTACACGTCGAAGCCGTTCGATCAGTGGCGTCCTTCGGACTGGCCCGAGATGTATCAAACTCCTCGATATCCGAACATTTATGCGATCGGCATCGCGTTCGCTCCGCCGCATTCGATCACGAGGCCGACGTTCAGTCCTTCCGGGACGCCGATTTATCCGACCCCTCCGCGCACCGGAATGCCGACGGGGGTTATGGCGCGCGAGGTTGCTCACGCGATCGTCAATCAAATTCTGGGGCGCGATCGTCCCGCGAAGGGGGCTTCGCTGGCGCGGATGGGGGCGGCTTGCATCGCATCGACGGGAGTGAGCGCGCTGAAGGGAACCGCAGTCTCGATGATCGTTTACCCGATCGTTCCCGATTACGAAACTTATCCCGAGACGGGCAGGGATCTCAATTACACCTTCGGCGAGATCGGCCTCGCGGGACACTGGATTAAACACTTGCTCCATTTCGGCTTTCTTTACAAAGCCAAAGCGAAGCCTTTCTGGACGATGATTCCCGAGTGAAAAGAAGGATATCTTTATGGAATACGATCAATCGATCAAACAAGGGTATCGACCTCCCTTGCCGACCGGATTCACCAAGGCGATTCGCACGAATCCGATTTGGCAATTCTTTCGCTTCCTTGTGATCAACTTCAAGATCCTTCGGATGGTACGAAAACATTGAGGTGAATATAAAAAATTAATAGAGAAAGATCTGATCGATCGAGGGGCCGACGATTTCGGGAGTAACGACCCCTCCCCGGCCCTCCCCGCATGCGGAGAGGGAGGAATTTGAAGATGTTGGAATGTATGCCGGGGCGTCATGAGAGTCGCGTTTTTCTTCTCCTTGATTGAACCCCTCCCCGGCCCTCCCCGCATGCGGAGAGGGAGGAATTTGAAGATGTTGGAATGTATGCCGGGGCGTCATGAGAGTCGCGTTTTTCTTCTCCTTGATTGAACCCCTCCCCGGCCCTCCCCGCATGCGGAGAGGGAGGAATATAGAAATGTTGGAATGCTTTCTGGTGTATCTCTAAGTTGCGCGTATTTTTCGCTTTGATTGAACCCCTCCCCGGCCCTCCCCGCATGCGGAGAGGGAGGAATATCATTAAGTTGGTTGAAACAATACAGGTTTTGCGTGTTCGCGTTACGCGTTCATTTCATGATCGTCGCCGGTGCGGTAATTTTCGAGCGCGACGACGGCGTCGCTGGTTTCGTCGAGCACTTCAACCTCGCCGCGGGCGAAATCGAAAACCCAGCCGTGGATTTCGAGCCGGCCCTCCTTCGCGAGTTCGGCGACGCACGGGATCCGCTTGGCGTTCGCCACCTGAACCCTCACGTTCTCGCGAATCGCGGCTTCAAGGAGCGCGTCGCCGGTTTTATCGCCGTGCTTTTCGGCGACGACTCGGCGCGTCTCCTCGGCGTTCCTCAGCCAGGCGCGAACGATCGGCATATCTTCAAGCGAATCGGGATCGAGGATCGCTTTCATGGCGCCGCATTCGGTGTGTCCGCAAATGATGATGCTCGTGACCCCCAAAGCCTTGACCGCGTATTCGACCGCGGCGACCGCCTCGTTCTCTCCCGCCGAGGGATACGGCACGAGGTTGCCGATGCTGCGTTCGACGAACATGAAACCCGCGTCGGTCTGGGTGAACTCGTTGGGAACGACCCTCGAATCGCAACATGTGATAAATAAATATTTAGGTTTTTGACCGTCGGCGAGCTTGCGAAACAGCTTTCGCTTTTTGGGAAACACAAGTTCACGAAATTTTTTGTAACCCTGGATCAAATCTTTCATATCAAAGTGCTCCTAAAAGAGTGGAATTAGATCGAGGTCGTCGCGTACCGACCGGGAAGGACGACGACGAATTCGGACGGGACGAAAAGGGTGACGACCTGTCCCTCGCGGAGGCCGATCGACCGCGATTGCAGAGCGACCGCCTGGACGGGCCAATCGCCGGGACCTCGCAAAAACACGCGGCGCAATTCTCCCTGGAACAATTGTCGTTCGATCGTCGCGGGAAATCGGTTGCAGTTGGGCGGGATCACGTCGCCGATGCCGATCGCCTCGGGTCTGATCGAAACCGTGACCGTCGCTCCGTCGGCGAGCGGGCCCGCCGCGGCGATTCCCACGAGCCGGCCCAGCGGCGTGCGCGCCACGACCTCGCCGCGCGCGTCGGTCCCTTCAACCTGACCGTGAAGCAGATTCGTCGGCCCCAAATATTGCGCGACGAACGCGCTTGTGGGACGATTGTAAATTTCGGCGGGCGCGCCCGTCTGAACGATCCTTCCCAGATCCATCACCGCGACCCGATCGGCGAGCGAGAGCGCCTCCGAAGGGTCGCTCGTTAAGAGCAACGTGGTCGTTTGCAGCTCAGCCAAAAGCGCGCGCAGTTCATCGCGAAACTCGCCCCGATTTTTGGGATCGACGCGTCCCGTGGGATCGTCGAGGATCAGCAGATCGGGGTCGAGCGCGATCGCGCGACCGATCGTCGCGCGCACGCGCTGAGATCCGTTTAATTCATGAGGGCGACGATCGGCGATCGATTCGATCCGGAGCGCGGCGAGCGCCTCGGCGATTCGAGGCTTTCGATCGCGCGCGCCGAGCCCCTTGATCGCGAGAGCGCGGTCGACGTTTTGCGCGACGGTTAAGCGCGGCCAAAGCGAATCCTCCTGAAACACGAGCCCGACCTTGCGGTCCTTCGGCTTCAACGAATGAATCAATTTTCCATCAATAAAGATCTCGCCATGATCAAGCGTTTCGAGCCCGGCGATCAAGCGAGCGAGGGTCGATTTGCCGGCGCCCGACGGTCCAAGGACGATCGTCAGCTCGCCGGGGCGAGCCTCGAGCGACGCTCCGTCGACGACCGCGACCCGGTCGAAACGCTTCACGAGTCCATCGAGGGTGAGGCGAATCATCCCGCCGTCCTTGATCGCCCGGGCCGAGCGGGGGAGGGGGTCCAATCGCCCCGCGCGGTCCGCGCCGTGCGGCGATATCGCTGCCCCGCCCAGGCGGTCCATTCGCCCCTAAGCCATCCTCGAAAACGAGGCTCGGTAACAAGCCCTCCCGAATCGACCGCGACGATCTCGTTAAGAACGCTCGAATCGATCGGCCTTCGCGGTCGGTCGCGAATCTCGGATAACCAAGCGCGACGGTCGGCGTCGTCGGTCAACTGATCGATTAATGTTGATACGAGCCGCGATTCTCCCGGCTTAACCCCCTCTTTGCGCGCCAGTTCGAGCAGCGAGGCGGGAGGCCAGGGGGGGGGCTCGACCAAAAATCGCTCGACCCGCTCGGGACGCCCCGCGGCGTGCAAATCGCGCCACGCTCGCCTCAGCTCGTCCGCCGAATCGATCAATGTCGACCCCAATAAATCATTCAATAATCCGTTGAATAAGCATGCTTTTGAAAGTTCGGCTCGATCGAGGCGCTCGATCGCGTCGCCTTGTTCCTCAAGCATTCTGAAAAATTCACGCGAGCCGATTTTGTTTCGAACCGAGATCGGAATCGCGGCTCGTTCCAGGATCTCGGCGGATTCCGAGCGTTTAAAGGAGAGATCGGCGATTTCGCTGAAATCTCCCGAAGCGACCGCCGCGGCGACCGTGCGTCCCGTTCTCAACCGGATCGACCGCGACGAGGCGCGGCGAGGGATCGGCGCGGAATTGCCGGCGATCCGCACGAGTTCGGCGTATCTAGCGGAACTTAATTCTTGATCAAATATCGATTTATTCCAAATAAATGCGCAAAGATCTTCTCGCGGGTCGAGAAAATCGACGCGATCGATCAGCCGAGGATCGGCGAGATCGCGCGGTCGATCGATCGAGGAGATCCCGAGCGATTCGGCGAGATCGGTACGCGAGGCGATCCCAAGCGGAACGCGACGAACGATCGCGGTTTTGATCGAACCGTCGGCTTCGACGACGAGCTTGCCCGCGTGAGCGAGCTTTTCGATCGCCGAATCGCTGAAGCCGAGGAGAAGATCGGGGGCGATCCGATCGACCGCCTTGACGGGATCGTCGTAAGGCCCCACGCGTTCCCAGATCGCCCGCACGCGCTCGCCCGCGTCGGCGATTCGACGCGACCACGACCGCGCGACGAGTTCGCGCTCGGGCTCGTCCCACGCGGTCGCGATCAAGAGCTTTTCAGAATCTCCGCGCGGGTCGAACGACGAACACCCGGCGAACCCGATCGCCGCCAATCCACCCTCCAGGAACGCCCGTCGAGAAACGCTCGCCACAAAACCCGCTCACGAAAAAGAATAAGAGAATTTAAGGATACATGTTTAAACAGTCGCGCTCACGACGATCGAACTTCGTCGCGGCTCGGCGCGAGAATTCGTCGAAGGTGAATCAACGCGCGCTCATTTTAAAGATCCGTTAATTTCCGGGTCGCGCTCCGAGTTCGATCTTGAGCGTCGTCTCTTTGCCGTCGCGGACGACGACGAGGTCGATTTTATCTCCTGGTTTGTAGTTCCCCAAAACCGACGTGTAATCGTAGACCGTGGAGATCGGTTTGCCGTCGAACCGGACGATCACGTCGCCGGGTTTCACCCCTCCCTTCTCGGCGGGGCTTCCCTCGCGCACTCCGTCGAGCTTCACCCCGTTCGTCCCCTCGGCGTAACTCGGCATCGTCCCCAAATACACTTTAACGTTCACTCGACCGACGTCTTGAGAGCCGTGAGCCGACTTGACGACGACGAACTCGGGACGAGCAGGCCGGAGGATCGCGTCGAGCGCCGTGAGTTCGACGAAATCGGCGATCCGCGCCATCCCGGGATAATTGAGCCGATCGGCGTCGTCGGTGGGACGGTGATAATCGAGATGCGTCCCCGTGAAAAAGAAAAGTACAGGTATGTTCTTACGGTAAAACGACTCTTGATCGCTCGGGCCGCGGCCGTCGGCGATTTTTTGGATCTTCAGGCCGAACGATTGACCGAGCGAATCGACGACTTTATCGAGCCCCGGAGAGGTTCCGGTTCCGTAGATCGTCACCTCGTCGCGTGCGTTGAGCCTTCCCACCATGTCGAAATTGAGCATCATCACCGTTTTATCGAGCGGATATAACGGATGTTCGACATAATGCGACGAACCCAGGAGACCGCGTTCCTCGCCCGAAAACGCGATGAAGACGACGCGTCTGGGAAGCTTATCGGGACGCGCGGCGATCCGTCGCGCCGTTTCCATCAGCATCGTCGTCCCCGATGCGTTGTCGTCGGCGCCGTTATGAATCTCACGCGAAAACGGAGCGAGCGAACCGAATCCGCCGCGACCAAGATGATCGTAATGCGCTCCCATCACGATCGTTTCGTCGGCGTGCGGCCCCTCGCCTTCGATCACCCCGACGACGTTCTTCGTTTTGGCGACTCCGCGAACGATCGGAATCGAAGCCGAAACCTTCGCCTTTTCAAGAACCCGCGATCGCGGTTTCAGATCGCCGTCGATATCTCGCTCCAATTGCTCGAGCGGAGGCTCGCCCGCGTCTTCAAGCAACTTGTCGGCGAGTTCGCGCGTGATCATCAAGAACGGAATCTTCGAGAGCTCGTCGGCGCCGGCGCCTCGAAATTCTATCAAAGTATCTTTAGAATCTTTTGTGTGCTCATAATCATTAACCATTAAGACCGCGGCGGCGCCGTGAAGAAACGCGTTGGGAAGTTTGTGCTCGAAGCGGGCGTATTTCGATTCGCGTTCGCCGGCGAACGGCTTCTTTTCGTTCTTCCCTTGCCGCGGCTGACGACGAATAATGAGCACGGCTTTACCTTTAACGTCGACTCCCGCGTAATCGTCGTAATCGAGCTTGAGATCGTCGTCTTTGGCGGTGATTCCGTAGCCCGCGAAAACGACGGGAACGTCTTTAAGCTCGCCTCCCGAACCGATCGCGAGGGGTTGAAAATCGTCGCCCAATTTGGCCTCGATCGTTTCGATTTCGGGAACGACGAACTTGAGCGCGACGGGCGTTTTGAGATCGACGCTCGAGACGATATCGAACGGTTGAAAGAAACCGTCGGCGCCGGGAGCTTGTTTCAGGCCGAGCTTGGCGAACCGCGCCGCGATGTAATCGGCCGCGGAGTCGATCCCTTTGGTTCCAGGGGCTCGTCCCTCGCGCTCGTCGGCGGCGAGGAATGAAACGTCGGCCTTGAGCCTGTCGGCGACGCTCTTCGGCTCTTCGTCGCCCTTCGCGGAGAACGTTCCGATCGACGACAAAAAGATAACGACCGTCACGATCGATCGAAGCGGGAATCGCCTGCGAGCCATACGGGTTGCGCCTTCCAAAATCAACGGTGTAGCGGCCGCCGCCGCACAAGGGTTCGACGGTTCATTCTTAAGCAACGATTGTCAAGGAGCCGAGCCCGAAGGTCAAGCCGACGCGAACTTCGATTTCGCTTTCTTATCAACCGATTTTTATTCCACTTGGAAGCGATCCCGCGGCGCCGCGATCGTTCGCGGCGCTTTCGTTCGAGCCGCCGGGTGAAGAACATTACGAATCGAACAGCGGCTAAAACGCCGAGGATCGCGCGAAAAACATTAAGAATAATCAATAATTATATGTAGATATTAAGTTTATTGGGTTTCGAGTCGGTCGTAAAAAATAGGCGATCGCCGCGCGACTCGGTTGCGACTTCGCTTCGCGTCGGTTAATAACAAACATCCTTGTCGCCGACCCGCATCGGCGCGATACCCTCACAAACCGAAACAATCCGTGCCGCCGTCCCTGGAGATCGGGATTATGAATTCGCGTCGTTTGTTCATCGCGAGCTGCATGGCCCTGGTGGCCTCGGCGTTTTCGTTCGTGATTCGGCAAGACATCCTCCAGGCGCTGCGGCAAACGTTCAATTTATCGCAGGCTCAAAGCGGTTTGATCGGCAGCGCCGCGTTTTTCGGCATGGCGTTCACGATGCTCGTCGGCGCTCCGTTGTGCGATTCGTTCGGGATGAAACGGATGCTCGCGCTCGCATGGATCTCGCATCTGGTGGGGACGATTCTGACGATCGCGGCGCCTTGGATCGCATCGGAACAAACCGCGTATCCGATATTGCTCGCTTCGACGTTCCTCGTCGGCGGCGCCAACGGGCTCGTCGAAATCGGCATCAATCCGCTCGCCGCGACGCTTTATCCCACCAAAAAAACACATATGCTCAACATGCTGCACGCGTGGTGGCCCGGAGGTCTGATGCTGGGAGGGCTGATCGCCTTCGCGATCACCAAAGCCCTCGGGCTCGACGTCGAAACGATTTCGCGCGAGGCGATGATAAGCGGCTGGCAAATCAAGATGTGCCTGATTTTAATTCCGACGGTCCTCTACGGTTTGATGTTCGTCGTACAAAAGCTTCCCGTCACCGAGCGGGTGGCCTCGGGGATCTCGAACGCCGATATGTTCCGCGAGGCGCTCCGGCCGATGTTCCTTTTGTGGGCGTTCTGCATGCTGCTCACCGCGGCGACCGAACTCGGACCGCAATCGTGGCAAGAATCGGTGCTCCGTCGCACCGCGGGAATCTCGGGAACGCTCATTCTTGTTTATACAAGTAGCTTGATGTTTATTTTCCGACATTTCGCGGGGGCGATCGCGCACAAGCTTTCTCCGGTGGGGATGCTGGTGGGGTCGTCGATTCTTTCGGCGATCGGTTTGTTCTCGCTCAGTTACGCGTTCAATTTTCTCACCGCGTTTCTTTCGGCGACGATCTTCGGGCTCGGGATCGTTTTCTTCTGGCCGACGATGCTCGGCGTGACCGCCGAACGCTTTCCCAAGGGAGGGGCGTTTTTGCTGGGGATCATGGGATGCGTGGGGAATCTCGCGGTCGCGGCGAATTCTTACGTGATCGGCGGAATTTATGATAATTACACGCTCCAAAATCTCGACGCGTCGGTGCGGGATAAAGTCGTCACCGGAAGCAAGATCGACGAGGACAAGCTCAACGCGCTCGCCAAAGACGAACGAAAGAAAGTCGATTCGGCGATCGAAGACGCGCGCGACAAAGGCGCGCGAATGCCGTTCCGTTATGTGTCGATTTTGCCGACATGTTTAGTTTTGATTTTCTCGGCGATCGTCTTGTACGATCGATCGCGCGGCGGCTATAAACCCGAGGAGATTCGCGCCGAGGCGGCGCTCGCCTCGGATTACTAATCGAGGCGGCGCTCGCCTCGAACGACTCATTGGAACGTTCGGCTCCAAAGTATGATCGATTCGAAAAGTCTTCCCGCGTCGATTCAAGAAGCGCTCTCGGCCGAGCCGCTCTCCCGGGGACGTTGGGATAAAGCGATCGCCCCGCATTACATCGGTTTATTCCTTTGGATCGTTTTTTTTGATCGGCTCGCCGGCGAAACCCTCATTGTCGGCGGGCTGATTTCCTCGATCCTCGCCGCGGCGGTCGGCGGGGTTTTCTGTTTCGTGCTGTTATACCTGCCGCTCGCGCTTTGGGGCGAATCGACCCGCAGGCCCCTTCCGGTATTGGCCGCGAGCACGTTCGGCGCGCGGGGGTCGATTTGGATCCCTGGGTTCGTTTTGGGTATCGTCAACGTCGTTTGGTTCTCGGTGACGATCCGTTACGCGACCGAACTGACGCTCCGAGCGCTCGCGGCGGCGGGGCTGATCGATCCCGCGCGGATCGCCCCCTTGTCGATCGGCTCGATCGCGATCGAAAGCCCTGTGTTTCTCGTCACTTCGCTCTTATGGGCGATCTCGGCGGCGCTGATCGGCACGCTGGCGCTTAAGCTTATCGCCGCGGTGATGGGTATTTATCCCGTCTTTCCCGCGCTCGCGATCGGCGCGATCGCGGCGATTTCGATGCGCGGGCTCGCTTTCAGCCCTTATCTTCGAATGCCGCCTTCGACGACTTCGGTTCCATCCGCGTGGCTCGCCGCAACGACGATGATTCAGATCGTTTTCGGCTATTTCGCAACCGCGGGAACGGCCTCGGCGGAATACGGAACCGTTGCGCGAGACCGTCGCGACGTTTTCCTGGGAGGATTCGTCGGTATCGCGATCGCAAGCTGCGTCGTCGCGACGCTCGCGCTTTTGACGGTCGCGGGATACTTCGGCCAGGAGCGCCGATCGGCTTTTGAAAACGCTCGAACCGAGCGATCGTCCTCGATCCGCCTTGTCGGAGACGTCAAATCCGATCTCATCAGATCCAACGTGATTAATAATATTAATAAGCCGATTCATCGTGTTCCGAACGATTCGTCGGGATCGAACGCGGTCGATCGCGAATCGCTCCGTTACGTGACGATTGTCGAGCGGTCGATCGGCGGACCGTGGGCGTGTTTGATTCTCGTGGTGCTGGCGACGGCGTGTCTTGGACCTTCAAGTTACACCTCGGCGCGATTCTCGAGGCATTTTCACGACGCCTTGCCGTTCCTCAAAAAATGGCGGTGCGCGTTGATCGGAGCGTTGATCGCCTGGCCCGCGACGGTGATCGCATCGGATTGGGATTCGGCGCGCACTTTTACGTTTACCGGGGCTCTCGCCGCTCCGATCGTCGCCGCGGTATCCGCCGATGCGATCGCGAGCCGCTTTCGCGAGCCGATCATTCGATCGAACTGGAATCTTAAAGGAATGATCGCGTGGGCGTTGGGAGCGATCGTCGGGCTCGTTCCATTCGGAGCGGAGATCGGCGTCGTTCCAGCCAAAATCGCGCGATCGTTTCAGCCGGCCGCCGTTTATGCGTTTATCACGACATTCGTCATCTTTTCTCTGCTGAATCTTCGCGATTTTGTTTCCAAATCGCCGAGCGACGACCGATGATCGAGGTCCTCAAAATCGGTGATAATATCAAGAAGTTATATGTATCGATTAGTTTTTAATCGTCGCGACGATTTTCGATCGCGTCTCGGTGTCGTTCCGGCCGGCGGAGCGGGGGCGCCGGTGCGACCGCGCTTATGCCGAAGCGGGCTTTTTCGATCTTGGTTTCGTTCCGGCCGGTGGAGCGGCGGCGCCGGGGCGACCTCCGCAGGCGCCCGGATCGATCGCGGCGACCGATTCGTGTCGAACGGGGACGATTCACCTCGAATTCGCCGCCTAACGCCTTCCCGACGGGCTTGCATGGCGTGAACCAAGCGGTTTTAGGCCGATTGGGGACGATAAGGAATAGCGTCGAGTTCACCCTGGGGGTTCCGATTTTGCGGGCGCTGCGCGTCAAAATTTGCGCCGACCCCCCAGGTTCCTGTTGTTTCGGGTCAACGTCCCCCTTACAATCCGTCCAATCAGATTCGTTCGCGTACTCCAATCGTTTGGAGTGGGCGGACGAAAACGAGAGTTCCGTTCCGCTTGGGAAGGATCGCGCCGAGAGCGACCATTGCGAGTCGGTCGGGCGAACCGTGAACTTCGCGCCAGGATGGATGAATCGAAGTTTAATCACCTTGTTTTATCAACAGCTTAAGAAAGGGAATCCCCCATGTTTCAGATCGTTCTTATCACGATGCTTTCAGCGACTTCGTGCTGCGCTCCCAAGAAAGCTTGCGCCCCGGCGCCGGCGCCGTGCGTTGTGGCCGCTCCGTGTGCGCCCGCTCCCACTTGCTGCGCGAAGAGGATGCGGATGCCGCGGATGAAGCTCGGATCGTGCTGCGTCAAGCGTCAGCGGCCCGTTTGCTACACCGCTCCGGCGCCCTGCGGCGCTCCGGTTTACGCCGCGCCCCAATCCGTCGCGCCGAGCTCCCAAGTTTACCCCGCCTCGCAAACCTTCGTGGCGCCCGCGCAGCCGATGAGGTTCGCGAGCCGTCTGTTCCAACGCCGATCGGGTTGATCCGCGGCGTTTGCGACAATTGATCGCGATCGCTCGAAACACCGTGCGATTTTGACCTGACGTCGAAACTCGCACATCAAAATATTGCTTCTTTATAAAACCGAGCGGAATTAGAAAAAGCCCTCCCGAACGATTCGGGGGGGCTTTTTTTGTAATCCAACCTGCGCGAACGAGAGCACGAACCCGTTAAGACGAGCTCAATCACTGAAGAGCGTCGAATCCGTGGCTTGGAAGCCGCGCGCGATCGTTGAAGCCCGATGAACCGGTTCGATCAGGGGATGATTGTCGCGAAAGTCGTCAGTTTGGCGGGAGGTTCTTCCGCCAGATCGGTTTCGATCTCGAGAATCGCGTGGCAAGACCCCGGTTTTATCGGCGCCTGGAACGTGACAGCGAGCTGCTGGAGCGATTTCGCCTCGGCTTTGGGGAGCGTCGCCGAGATAACGCCCCGAGTCGCCTTGGCGGCGGTTACTTTGAACGGTTTGGACGAGCGGACGAGTACGGTTTTCTTCACCGTCGAGCCCGCCTTCACGCGTCCCAGGTCGATGATCGAAGGCGATATTGTGACCGCCCCCTGAACGTTCGCCGCGACCGAGATCGGTAATGTGGGGCTCGAAGGGTCGTTCGTCGCGATCGCGATTTCATCCTTGAAGAAGCCGATCGGAGTTTTCGGATCGAGCGTCGCGGTGAGTCGATATTGCGAATACCCTTCGGGCGTTCGGCCCAACGGCTCGAGTTTGGCGATCAAAGCCGAACTAATCGTGTTCATTTTTTGAACCTCCCAATCCGATCGTCCCCCCGCGTAAGTGAGCGTGAGAACTTTCGAAGGGCTCGTTCCGCGCTGCACGACGCCGAAATCGACCTGCCCGGGATTGAGTAAAATATCGCCACGAATAAAACAATTTAAGTTTAAGTCGACCTCGGTGAGAACCGGACGATCGATCACCATGGTGAGCCCCGACGCCTTATATCCCTGGAATCGTGTCGTATCGAGGACGGCCTCGACATACGATTCGGTTCGCGGCGGAAGGGTGCGCGCGCCGAGTTTGACGTCGGTACAGCCGCATTTCGTACGCGTATCGGCTATGTGCAGTTCTTGATCGGTCGAGTTGACGATTCGGAATCGGTGACGAAGTTGCGAGCCGCGAGCGACCGAGCCGAAATCGTAGGTGCGTTCGGGAAGGATGGCGTCGAATGATATTTGAGCGGACGCGACCTCATGAATCGAAGCGAAAATTAAGGCGGTCCAAACCAAAGCGAAGCGACGCATATTCTCGATCCTCTCGAGCGACACTCGTCATGGGAAAGACGGGGCGTACCGTCATCCTGACGTTATTGTACAATATCCGATCGGCCTCGGACGCGCCGAATTGTCGCGGATCGACCGACAATCGGCCGGATCGGATAGGATCGCGACGATCAGGCCGGCTTTTCCGCCCTGGATTCAACTTATCAACCCGAAATCCGCGAACGGCGACACAACAGAAAGCCCCCGCTCGGGTTCGCCGTTCCGTCTGGATCGACTCGTCGAAGAAGACGAAAGCTTTGTCTCAGCCTTACTTGCGATTCGTTCTCGACGCGCCGATTCGGCGGCGGAAGAGCGAGAGGCCGGCTGGAAAGGTCGCCCCATATATCGCGGGTTTTATCGGCGAAACCCGAAAACGGGAGCGCGAACCTTCTGATTAGCATGTATTATGATATATGCGATTATTGACCGAAAAAACAGCCTCCGCGTCGGCGTTTAAGAAAAGAGGCTCGGCGGAGGGTCGCCGACCAGAATAGAAAAATCCGATATCTGGATTCTCAACATGCGGTCGTTTCATCTATGAATTGGAGGCGAAACCCGTCAAACAGAGCCTTGAGGGTCTTCGTCTCTCACTTTCGCGCGCCGCGAGAGGAGCTTTTTACGAACGGATTTGGAGGATTGAATAACCCGACGCGCGGAATCGGAACGAGTCGAGCCGCGATTTCGACGCCGATGTTTGAACCTCGGTTTCGAATCGTCCAACCGATCGAGCCGGAACGAGAGTCGCCGGCTTCGAGGGTCTCCTGCTTCGGCCGTCTCCTGCTTCGGTCGTCGGCGGATAACCGATATAAAGAAAACTTAACGTTTTGGCGAAAGCCGATTGGTCGAACGGCGGAGCGGTGCTTTGAGCCGAATCTTGACATCGCTTGAACCGATCACGTACGATCCGACCTTTAGTTAAACATGCGAGGTGGGCGAATCGAAATCGTCGACGAAGACGTCCGCTTTGGTTGGTGATCGGCAAAACAAATCATGATCGAACGTATCGGTGAAGCTTCTCGGATTCAGCTTGAGAGTTTTCCGTCGAATTCCATTGGAAACGGTTTGATCGCGGCGCCGAGTCGTCGACGATCGGAAGGGCGGTCGCGATGACCTCGCGTGATTCTCAATCGAGTTCGGGGTCGGACGTCGCCTCGAAGGGAGGCGCTCGGGTTGGCTCGGCGATTCGAGCCGGCAGGGTTCTCGTCGTCACGAGCGTGATGTTCACGTTCATCTCGTACTGGCGGACCGCTGCGATCGTCCTTTGCGATTTGGCGAGCACGACGTTTTACATCGGCGGGATCGTCGAAAGCGCGATCGGTAAGGCGGCGCCTTGGTTCATCCTTTTGGTCATGCTTTTCAGCTACGCGGTGCGGAGCGTTTACATCGAGAGCTGTTCGATGTTCGTCCGCGGCGGTGTGTATCGCGTCGTCAAGGAAGCGATGGGAGGGACGCTCGCCAAATTATCGGTTTCAGCGCTGATGTTCGATTATATTTTAACGGGTCCGATCAGCGCGGTGACCGCGGGGCAGTATATGATCGGTCTCGTTAATGAAACGTCGGAACGGTTTCATCTCCATTTCATGATTGATCGCGGTGTCGGGTCGATGCTGATCGCGGCGGCGATCACGCTTTATTTTTGGCGGGCGAACATTCGCGGGATTCACGAATCGAGCGACAAGGCGCTGAAGATCATGGGGGTGACGACGGTGATGGCCGTCGTGACGATTCTCTGGTGTTTGCTGACGATCGCGGTTCGGAGCGACCACGTTCATCTTCCGCCGACCGCGCCCGATCTCGGTTTGAAATACGATTATATGGGAGAGCCGGTGATCGATTCGATCACGGGGCGCCAGGTCGACCCGCTCGGTTTTTTGGGGAAGACTTCGATCGGCGCTGCGCTCCGGCCGGGTCGCATTCAATGGTTCGGCCTTTTCGGCGTAATGGGGATCGTGATCGCTTTCGGCCACTCGATTTTGGCGATGAGCGGCGAGGAAACGCTGGCGCAGGTTTATCGCGAGGTCGAAAGCCCCAAACTCAAGAACTTCAAGAAGGCGGCGTTTGTCGTTTTCATTTACAGCTTATTGCTCACATCGCTGATCAGCTTTTTCGCCGTGATGCTGATACCGGATGATATCCGCATGTCAAAATACGCCGATAATCTGATCGGGGGGTTGGCGATGAACGTCGTCGGTCCCGCGTGGATGCGGCTGATTTTGAACGCGTTCGTCGTCTTCACGGGCTTTTTGATCCTTTCCGGGGCGGTGAACACCGCGATCGTCGGTTCCAACGGCGTGCTCAATCGGGTGGCCGAGGACGGCGTGATGCCCGACTGGTTTTTGCGTCCGCACCGCAAATACGGCACGACCTCGCGGATCCTCAACCTGGTTCTCGGGCTTCAATTGTTCACGATTCTCGTCAGCCGCGGCAACGTCCTCACGCTCGGCGAGGCCTACGCGTTCGGCGTCGTTTGGAGCTTCGTCTTCAAGGCGATGGGGATGCTCGTATTACGCTTCAAAGAACCGGGTAAACGCGAATACGAAGTTCCTTTAAATATCAAAATTGGAAAATACGATTTTCCGTTGGGGATCACGCTGATCTTCGCGGTGTTGTTCGCCGCGGCGGTGATGAACTTGCTGACGAAAGAAGTGGCGACGATCAGCGGGGCGGTTTTCACCGCGTCGTTCTTCGCGGTTTTCGTGGGAACCGAATACGCCCGCGCGCACAAGCTGAAGCAATCGGGCCAGGCGCATCCCGAGCACCTCGAGCAGTTCAACGAGCGCGTGAGCGAAACGCTCGACGTTCAATCGCTCGAACTGACGAAGCCTTACCGCAAGTTGGTGGCGATCCGATCGCCTCGAAATTTGTCGATGCTGGAAAAATGCTTGGCCGAAACCGATCCTGATACGACCGATGTGGTGGTGATGACGGCGCGGGTCGTTCCGGTGCTTGATAACGGCGAAACCGAATCGATCACGCTCGCGGATCGCGAGCTTTTGACCGCGGTCGTGAACATGGCCGAGGCGATCGGCAAGCCCGTCAAGCCGTTGATCGTGCCGACGAACGAACCGATCTACGCGCTCGCTCGAACCGCGCAGACGATCGGCGCCGAGGAGATCATCATGGGGGCCTCGAATAAATTCGAACCCCACGATCAGCTCGATCAGATCGCGCTTTATTGGTTCAACGTATGCGGATCGAAGCCTTCTCCGTTGACGATTCGGGTGATGGGGCAGGGGATCGATAACCGGATGGATATCGCCGGCGGAAGCCGAATTCCGGCGATCGGCGGTCGCGATCTCGAATCGGTGCGAACTCTCGCCGAGCTTCGTTCGAGTTGGCGCGGCGTTGAAAAGCTGCTGCTCGCGTATGACGGAAGTTCACTTTCTGCCGATTTTCTCGATACGGTGATCAGTTTTCTCGACCCGACGGTTCATGTCACGTTGGTGGCGATCGAAGAGAACGAATCGACCGACGACGAATCCGAGCCGATGGAAGACGTAATCAGGAAAGGTGTCGAGCGCGCGCACGAGCTGGGACGTCGCGTCGATTCGCTCGTGATGCGCGGCGAGGCGGGACCTCGATTGGTGCAGGCGGCGCTCGACGGCAAGCACGACGCGATTTTTATGAGCCTGCGCGGCGAATACCGCGCTCTCGACACGATGGTTCTCGCCGCGACGACGCGTTACGTGTTGCAGCACGCTCCGTGTCGCGTCGTCCTCGGCTTCGCCCCCAAGTCGATCCAGCCGCAACGCGGCTCGGTCGCATCGACCGACGGCAAGGAGCCGGCGTCGGTTTTCGACGCGTGAAGCGATCGGGATCGCCTCGGTTTGTCGCGATTCGATATCGCTCGATCGAACACGACGGGTATCGAATCGAGCGTTTTCACGCGCATACAAATCTTAAATCGCGATGAACAAATCGGCGAATCGCTTTTGATCCGGGCGATACGCCGCGGGTGAAAACTTTCAGATTCGAGGGGTCGCACGTCCCCGCGGCCTGGAAGAGATTGTATGATAAAAGAAATCCCTTCGGAGACCGGGTCATGGCGCGCATCTTAGTCGTCGAAGATAGTTCCACTCAGGCGCTCGAGATCCAATTTCGCCTTGAGGAGGCGGGATTCGAGGTCGAATGCGCCCGCGACGGCGGGGAGGGTTTTGAAGCCGTCGGCAGGGTTCGACCCGACGCCGTTCTGACCGATCTCGACATGCCCGTGATGAACGGTCTTGAACTTGTCGCGGCGATACGCGAACGATATCCCGAGGTTCCCGTGATTCTGATGACGGCGCTCGGCGGCGAGGAGATCGCGGCTCAGGCGTTGTTGAAAGGCGCCGCGGGGTACGTTCCCAAACGGAACCTGCCGCGTGATATCGTCGACACGCTGCGCGGCGTTCTCGAATTGCGCGGCGCCAAACCCGCGGGCTTGACGACCCCATCGACATGGGTAAAATCAGAATATTATTATGTACTGGAAAACAATACCGATTTAGTTTCACCTTTAATTAATCACTTATTGGATAAGCTTTCGCGCGGGGGTTTTTGCGACGAGACGGCGCTGGTTCGCGCGGGGGTGGCGCTGAGCGAGGCGCTGACGAACGCGATTCATCACGGCAACCTCGAGCTCGATTCGGCGTTGCGCGAGGAGGACGAGGCCGAATTTTTCCGGCTCGCCGCCGAGCGACGGCTGACGTCTCCTTATCGCGACCGCAAGGTGCGGCTGATCGAGCGCGAAACGATCGACGAGGTCTCGTACGCGATCCGCGACGACGGCAAGGGGTTTGATCCGTCGAAACTTCCCGATCCCACCGATCCCGAAAACATGGAACGAGCGAGCGGTCGCGGGCTTTTGCTGATTCGCTCGTTCATGGATCTCGTTTCGCACAACGAAACGGGGAACGAAATCACCCTCGTCAAACGCCGCGAACGGCCCGCGCCCCCTCGATCGAATCCAAGTAGCCGACGATGAGCGATCGCGGTCAATGAGGAAATGAAACATAAATTATAAAAAGAGAATTTAAAAATGAATGTTAAATCGAATATTCCCAGGATTTTGACGATGATCGCCGGGGGGGCGGCCGCGGCGACGGGGACGACGACGCTGATCGGTTGGCACGTTCACAACGAGGCGTTGTTGCGCGTCCATCCGGGTTGGATCGCGATGGTTTACAATTCGGCGATTTGTTTCATATGTTGCGGCTTAGGGTTGATCGCGATCGCGGCTCGGAGGTCGAGGTGGGCGTTGCCGTTCGCCGCGGTCGTGATCGCACTCGGCGGCGCGAACGTGCTTCAACTCGCCTTCGGGATCGATCTCGGAGTCGATCGCTTATTTATAAAGCCTTATATGACGGACGAGACGACTCATCCCGGCCGGATGGCGCCTTCGTCCGCGGCCTGTTTCGTGCTGATGGGATTCGCCCTCGCGATCGCCGCGCCGCGGAATCCGTTCCGCTCGCGGCCGTTCATCCTGGCGCTCGTGGGAACGTTGTTGATGTCGTTGGGTGCGATCGGAGCGCTCGGATATCTAGTTGAGTTAAAAACATATGATTGGGGAGTCCGAATTCCGATGGCGTTTCACACGTCGATCGGGTTCGCGATCCTCGGGTTCGGGATCGTCTGTTTCGCCTGGATCGACGACCGCGCCGCGGCTCGGGCGATCGGCGTGGCGCCGACTTCGCCGCGTTGGCTGCCGATTTCGACGGGGCTCGGCGCAGCGACCGCGACGCTCTGTTTGTGGCGCGCGTTGATCGTGTTGATCAACCTTCAGATCGAGCACGAAAGCGATCCCGTCCTTAAACTTGTCGTCAGTACGATTCGCAGGCACGTCGACGCGCGCGTTCAGGCGCTCGAACGGATGGCTCACCGTTGGGAAACCGTCGACGATCGAACCCAGGGGGCCTGGAAAAAAGACGCCGAGTTATATTTTAAAGGCGATTCAACGTATCGTTTGATCGAATGGATCGATCCCACATATCACGCTCGGTGGATCGCTCCCGAAAACGGAAACGAATCCGAACGCGATCGCGATTTGAGCCGCGACGATCGCAGACGCGACGCCCTCGACGCGTCGCGCGAACTCCGTCGCGTCGTTCTCTCGCACCCCGTCGAAATCGCCTCCGACGACGAAAAGGGGGTCTTGTTCGTCGTCCCGGTTTCGTCGAAGGGAACGTTCGACGGCTGGATCGGCGGAATTCATCACGTCCGGTCGCTTCTCGAAAAAATTCTCGCCGAGGACGTGGAACTCGATTTTGATATTTCTGTATATGATGGAAATGATTTAATTTATAGAAACGAGGACGCGAACTCCCCCTTCGGCGCGATCGACGAGAAATCGGATGATCAGGATATTAAGAATCAAACATTTGATCTCGGGCTTTACGGGGCGACCTGGCGGATCCAGGTTCGACCCGGGCGCGAGATGATCGACCGGGCGCGGTCGTCGCCGCTCCCTCAACTCGTCCTCGTCGCGGGGCTCGTCATGTCGACGTTGCTCGCGCTCACCGTCGGTCTCACCCAGACGGCGGGGCGCCGCGCCGCCGAGGCCGAATCGAGCAACGCGCGGTTGGAAACCGAGATGCGCGAGCGAATTCGCATCGAAGAATCTTTACGTAAAAAGACGACGAGCCTTCGCGAAACGCTCGAGGCGATCGCCGAGGCGACGGCGCACCTCACGTCGGCGAGCCGAGAGATCCTCGCGAGCACCACCGAACAAGCCAAGGGAACGCAGCAACAGGCCGCCGCGGTCGCCGAGACCGTGACGACGATCGCTCAAATCGCTCAAACATCCGAACATTCGTCGCAGTTCGCCAAAGGGGTCGGCGAATCGGTCCGCAAAACCGTCGAGATCGGCCGAGCGGGCGGCAAAGCCCTGGATGAAACAAATGAAGCCATGAGCACGGTTCGAGAGCGAGTGAAGTCGACCGCTTCGACGATCGTCTCGCTTTCCGAGCAAGCGAGGACGATCGGCGAAATCATCGCCGCGGTCGACGACATCGCCGAGCAGACGAATCTCTTGGCGCTCAACGCCGCGATCGAGGCGTCGCGCGCAGGCGAGCAGGGGCGAGGCTTCGCCGTCGTCGCCGCCGAGGTTAAAACGCTCGCCGAACAATCGAAAAAAGCGACGATCCAGGTTCGTCAAATCCTCGGGCTCATTCAAAACGGCACCAATTCCGCAGTCGCCGCGACCGATCAGGCGATTCGCTCGGTCGACGTCGCGTGCAGGATCGTTGAACAGGCGGGGAAAACGATCCGATACCTCTCCGAAACGCTTGATTCCACGGCGCAGGCCGCGGCGCGAATCGTCGCTTCGTCGGGACAACAGGCCGCGGGGATGGGGCAGGTGAACCTAGCGATCAAAAACATCGAACAAGTCGCCGTGCAAAACAACGCCGCGATCCATCAGATCGAACTCGCCGCTCGGCATCTCAACACCCTCAGTAATCGTCTGGCGGGGCTCACGGTTCACGCCGAAACGCCCCGCTCCGCGCCGATCGCAACCGCGCCTTCCTCGCCGTCGCCGCGAATCACAAAAACAAGATCCGGCGAAGCCGTCCCCGTCGCCTCGGCCTGATCGAACCTTAAGCCGATCTCCTGAAAATGGATCACGGCGATATCGGCTTGATTTTACGCGTTCGGAGTCGATTTATCAAATATATAAATAATCAGTTATATCTATTTGGGAGGGCGAACCTCCCGGTGAGCCTCTTTTCATATAAATCGATATGAGGACAAATCTTTCGTTGAAACTAGGCGATATGATAATTTGGCTCACCAG
>JAJYWB010000136.1 GCA_021791715.1 Planctomycetota bacterium
ATCCGCCGAAATCGAGCGAGGCGAAAGCTCCAAAACCCGTCGAATCGCCCGATGCATGGCTTTGCAAACTGACGTTGGACGATGGCCCGAACGTCTCGCTCGACGATGGGCTCGCGATCACCGCTTCGAGGGTTGTACCCGATGATCCGACCGTTGTCGGCCCGGAGAAGATCCTAATCAAGCCTCCCGTACGGGCGTCGAATCGGGGGATGTTGCCGATTACTGTTGAAAAGTATTTGAGTTTGTTGGATTGGACGGGTCGATCGATCCGTGCCGGGTCGAAGGGTTCGATCCCTGCCGATTTGGCGCCGATTTTAGAGCGATTGGGGCTCAACGGCGAGCATTGGGTCGACACGATCAAAAACTTCGGACGAATGTTCAAGCGAGCTTCTGGGCGACCGATTTCGCTCACCGAGGCTGCGAAACGGTCGGGGCAATTTTGGTTCCAGGGGGCGTCGAGTTCGCGAGTCGCCTTCATCTGAGCGGTCGATCCGATCGAATAACAAGAATGATTTGTTCTAAAACGCCTCACCTTTCGTGGCGTCGGTGGCCTTATGCGCCGGTCCCGCCAAGATCAATCATTTTCCGGGATTAATAACGATCTCGCGACTCATTTCTCTTGATTTGCGGCGATCCTCCGCCGCATTTAATCGGGATATAATGATTCTTTACTTTATTTGGGCACGCCAAAAGTTGGGTGTCTGGTTTCTGAGGAGCCAATTCCGTCGTTCCACCGCCGCATTTGATCGGAACGTAATCATTCGTAGATTCAATCGGGCGAGTCAGAGTTTGAGCGTCCGGGTTTGGAAGAGCTTGGTTCCCGGAGTTCTCGGTTAACATAAGTACAACGCCCGCCGGAAGTTATTTTCCGGCGGGCGCGACTAGTTTACTTGAAGAGCCGCTGCGCGAACAAATAAAAGTTCTTGCTCCATTCGGTGGCGTCGTGGCCGTGGGAATCGACATGCCAGATGTGCGGGACTTCGTGTTCCTTGAGATAAGCGTGCACCCCTTGACTGATGCGGATCAAACCATCCTTGTCGCCGCAAGCGAGCCACAGAAGCTTCAACTTGCTTTTCGCCGTGGAGGGATCGGGTACAAGCTCGGCGGGAGGCAGCGTGTTTGGCGCCGACGAAAAGCCCCCTACCCAAGCGAAAACGTCAAGGTGATGAAGGCCGAAATTGAGGCTCTGGCCGCCCCCCATCGAAAGGCCCGCGATGGCTCGGTGCTCGCGGTCGGAAGCGACGGAATAACGAGATTCAATCGCGGGGATGACATCCTGGAGCAAGTCTTGCTCGAACGCAGCGAAAGCCGGCGCCGAGGCGTAAACATTACCCCCGGGCCGATCGTTCTTCTGAGCTCGACCGTTAGGCATGACAACGATCATCGGCACTGCCTTGCCGTCGGCGATTAAGTTGTCCAGGATCACCCCGGGAGTGCAAAACCGCTGCCACTCCGTCTCGTCTCCGCCGATTCCATGAAGCAGGTAGAGTACAGGGTATTTTCGATCGGAGGAATAGCCCGGCGGCGTGTAAACGTTCATCTTGCGGCGAGCGCCGACCGATTTCGAGTCGTATTCGACCATCTCCAGTTTGCCGTGCGCGACGGCGTCTCGGACCTTCTTGAAATCGGCCGGAGGATCGTCGAATGCTGGTTTGTCGTCGGGGCCAAGCACGATGGGACCGCCAAACCCGCCTCCTCTCGGTCCGCCTTGAGGAGGCGCCGCCGCCCTGGCGCCGTCGCTTAATCGAGTTTTCAAATGCTGATCGAAGAACGCCAAGACGGCGGCCCGCATCATCTCGGTATTGAACTCGGGGCTACCGTGGCCGGCGCCGGCGATCCTGTAAAAGGTGATGTCGCGATTAAGCTGCTTCAGCGCTTCGTAGAGCAGTTGGCTCTGGTGGATGGGCACGAGCGGGTCTTGTTCCCCGTGAACGATCAGGAAAGGAGGAGCATCCTTGGCGACGTATTTGACGGGATTTGCTCGGTCGGTCTTCTCGACGTTTTCATTAATCGGGCCGCCGATCAATTTCGATTCGGGGGAGTCGGGCGTTCCGTGTTTCATTGTGGAACCAGGTAATGAGTGCGCTTCCATCTGAAGTAAGTCTGTCGGGCCGAAGAAATCGACGACGGCGTGAACCCGGCTCGACTGATCCGCGTTATCTCCCGAGCCTTCGAGGTCCTTGACGTCGCCGGAAGTTCCTAGCAAGGCGGCTAAATGTCCACCGGCGGAAGCGCCCCATACGCCGATCCGCTTCGGGTCGAGGTTGTAGGTTTTGGCGTTGGCCTTGAGCCAGCGAACGGCGGCCTTGCAGTCCTCGATCTGTGCCGGGAAGACGGCGTGCGAGCTTAATCGGTAATTGATCGAGGCGACGGCATATCCTTTGGTCACAAACGGGACCGCCGGGACGCGACCGTCTTTGCTACCGCCGAGCCAAGCTCCGCCGTGGATCCAGACGATCACCGGCAGCGGTCCGTCGGGCTTCTCCGGCGTGTAGAGGTCGAGCCGATGCCGCTCGTGACCTCCCTTCACATATTCCAGGTCTCTCTGAACCTTCGTCCCTTCGGAGAGCCTCGGTTGGGGTCTCTGTGCGTGAGCGACCGAGGAAACCGCCAATATCGCAGCTATCCACATACCGTGTTTCATGATCGTCTCCGGAGTGAGAGTTCACCGACACCGATAGGCAAGCCCGAGTTTAACGAATTCGGAGACGGGCGCCACCCCCTCCCGACCTGGTTCTCTCCAAGACAAGGCGAAGAGCGTAAATATTAATACACCTGTAAACAAGCGGTCCGAAAACCGGACTCTTTATAAGTGTTTAGATTGCTTGCTTAATTGGAAATTGATAAACGCCTATTTCGGCAATCTCATAATATTTGGGTGTCTGGGTTTTCAGGCGCTGGGTTTACAGGCGAATAGACGCCTATTTCGGCGATCTCAGAATTCTTGGGTGTCTGGGTTTACATTTTCTTATTTTTTGGGTGTCTAGATTTTCAGGCGATAATCGCCTATTTCGGCGATCTCAGAATTCTTGGGTGTCTGGGTTTACATTTTTTTGGGTGTCTAGATTTTCAGGCGATCTCAGAATTTTTGGGTGTCTGGGTTTACAGGCGGGGTTTACAGGCGAATGATTAATTGGGTGTCTGGATTTTCGGATTTTTGGGTGTCTGGGTTTTCAGGCGTTTGGGTGTCTGGGTTTTCAGGCGATCTCAGAATGCTTGGTGTCTGGGTTTTCAGGAGTTCTTGGATGTCTGGGTTATCAGGCGCTTGGGAGTTTGGGTTTACAGGCGAATAGACGCCTATTTCGGCGATCTCAGAATACTTGGGAGTCTGGGTTTACGTTTTGCTTGATTGGGAATGAATAGACGCCTATTTCGGCGATCTCAGAATACTTGGGTGTCTGGGTTTACATTATGCTTGATTGGGAATGAATAGACGCCTATTTCGGCGATCTCAGAATTTTTGGGTGTCTGGGTTTACAGGCAAATGATTATTGGGTGTCTGGGTTTTCAGGCGTTTAGGTGTCTCGGTTTTCGTTCAGGCGCCTAATTCTTGGCTGTCTGGATTTTCAAGCGCCTAATTCTTGGATGCCTGAAATTTACAACTATTGATCATTTAATCGGACCCTCGCTTGCGCTTCGGGTTAATATAATCTTTGCATCCGTTCGCTCAAAAGATGCGCAAGTCGCGCAGAAGATACTGACGAAGACTCTATCGGCTCGAGATCTTTTCCGGATAGCCTCCGAGTGTCCGAATTGTCTTTTTCTCGCCGCCGCTTTTCTCACGCTGTCTGAAACTGTTGATCACTCCAATTCTCGCATCAGGCGCGTTCGCCGCGGTTTCGATCGGGCGAAGTATCGCGTTTTCAGTTCGATCGAGCCGAACATGTTTCTTCGCGTCCTCGGGGGCCTCGACGACGAGGTCGATCGCGGCGAAGTGTTCGTGATCGCTTTGCGTCTTAACCGTTTGCAGCCGAACGAGATATACCCCGGGCTCGTCGATTTTCACCTTGTGATGCCCCTTCGCTCGCCCTCCCGGTTTAAAGTCCATCTCGAACGCGGTTTGGACGATTACGGCTTCGCTTTTTTCGCTCAAATCGGGAAGTTCCTTTTGGCCGACTTTCGCCTCTTTCGCCACATAAAAATAGAGCAAGGCGTTCTCGATCGTCTTATGAGGATAAACATTGGTGAATTCCCAGTCGATCTTGATCGTTTCGCCCGCTCTGGCTTTGACGACCGGGCGAGGGATTTTACCGGCGTCGGGGGGCGTTTGATCGACGTGAGCGGTTTCTTCGCCTCGCGACGAGACGACTTGGAGCGTGATTTTGGCGTGCTCCGCACGGATTTCCGCGGCGCCCAAAACGCCTAGAACGACCGCGAATAACCAGGTTTTGATCGGTCGCATGCGGCTGTCTCCGTGGAAAGCTTAGACTTCGGCCAAGATCGGTCGGCTTCGGCGCCGATATCGATATTACGGAACAAAGGAAGTTTCGACCGCTCGGCGGCGTTCGAGACGTATCGAATCATACCGCGCCCAGCGCGTTCGATACCAGAACGACTCGAGCCGGTCGCGCACGGTCGTCGCGAAAGGATCAAGAGCCATGTCGAGCGTCGAGAGTTATCGTTCGGGTCGAATTCGAGCGCGATCGCTCTTGCTTTTGACGCCAAGCTTGTGCGGTTTGTTCGCGTGCCGCTCGTCGACTCCGCCGACATCGAACCCGCTCGCTTATCAGGTTCTGCGACCGGTTTATTCGTCGGCGCCGCTGAAGCAAAGGTATATTCGAGGATACGGCGGCTACGATTACGGCCCGGACCGTCCCCGCAAGCGAGATATTATCAACGAGTTTAATAATAGTAAAATGAATAATTTTAGTAATAACACGACCAATAACGTCGATTAAAACGTTACTTAAGAATTTGATTGATGGTTGCGTTCGACGTGAGAATTCCGCGGCTCGCGGTCGCTTTCGCGGCGGAAGCGTTTAAAATAGAGCGAGAGCCGGGATCGAACGATTTTCACGCCGGCATCGATGATTGGACGAATTCATACGCCGAAGTCGTCTTCGAGCGTGGGACGCGCGGCGAGTTCATGACGAACGAGGTCGATCATGCCCCAATCCGGCGATATTCGAATCGGCGTGGTGGGCGCGGGCGAGATCGTTCGCAAGCGTCATTTACCGGGATTCCGCGCGATTCCGGGGGTGAAGGTCGTCGGCGTGTGCAATCGGCGTCGCGAATCGGCGACGAAGGTCGCACGTGAATTCGACATCCCCAAGATTTATGAAACGTGGGAGGATCTCGTCGACGACGAGAGCGTCGACGCGGTCTTGATCGGCGGCTGGCCGTATTTGCACGGACCCGTCACGCTCGCGGCCTTGAACGCGGGCAAGCACGTGCTCACCGAGGCCCGCATGGCGATGAACGCGCGTGAGGCGCAGCGGATGCTCGACCGCGCACGCGAACTTCCCAGGCTCACTACAATGGTCGTCCCCAGCCCCTACGGTTTGACCGGCGACTCGTTTATGCGCAAGCTTATGAACGAAGGCTATGTGGGAACGCTTCGAGAAATCCACGCCCATCATATATCGAGTTCTCTCGCCGATCCCGCGACTCCTCTCGGCTGGAGGCAGATCACCAAATATTCCGGTTTCAACATGCTTTATCTGGGGATTCTTTACGAGACGGTGCTGCGCTGGACGCCCGAGGCGAATCAGGTGATCGCCCGCGCCGCGAAGATCATCCCGACGCGGACCGATCCCGAGACGGGAAAACCCGCTCGAGTGGGCGCCCCCGACAGCGTTCAGGTGCTGACGACCCAGACCGACGGTTCGTGCGGCGTGTATCGACTGACGGGTGTCGCATGGCACGAAACGGGGATGGCGGTCACGCTGTTTGGATCGCGTGGAACGCTGGTTTACGACCTCGATCGCGACCTAATTCGAGGCGGAAAGGCGGGCGAATCGACGCTCAAACCGCTGCCGATTCCCGCGGAGCTTCGCGGCGGCTGGAACGTCGAGGCCGATTTTATCGCGGCGATCCGGGGCGAAAAGCGTGTAACTCATAACGATTTCCTCACGGGAGCGCGTTATATGCACTTCACCGAGGCGGTCGCGCGGAGCTCGAAACACCAACGCCCCGTCAACCTACCATTGGTCGAGTTTTCCAATCCCAGCCTGTAAACGATCAACGACACGGTTGAAACTCGCTGGTTAAACGCTCGGCGAACCGCGAAGGCGATGCGCATCCCTAGCGTTTGCAAGAAGTTCTGTTTGAAATCCCGAGCGATCGATCGACTCGCCGATCGTCGATCCCGCCGAATCACGCGTTTTTTTTTACAACACGTCCAACGTTTTGACGTTCAACCTTCGTACAACATCTTCGGTAGGATCGAGACGGAGTGACCGCGGTTCTCATCGGTCTTCAAACGACTTGAAGAATCGGGCACGACACGGTAGATTGGATCTTACCTCCCACGCGGGCACGCTTGCGGCCGATGAACCACGGCTAGGCGAGCCCCATTTTCACCGGATGGATTGAGCTTTCCTTCCCCGAGCGGCAGAAACGCCGCGAACGCGAAATGTAATTGATACGACTCGACTCGCTCCGATCGCAAAACGCGATCGCCCGCGGGGCGAAGTGCAACAAGGAGCCGGTCGATGATTGATCGTAACGCTCAAGCAATTGGTCCGATGTTCACTCGACGCGGATTTTTAACGGTCGGGTCGTTCGGCTTCGGCCTTACGCTCGCCGATTTTTTCCGCCTCAGGGCGCGCGCCGAGCAAAAGAATTACGCGGCGATCGAAGCGAAAGCCGATTCGGTCATTCACATCTTTTTACCGGGAGGGATCGCGCACCAGGAGACGTTCGATCCCAAGCCGTTCGCGCCGGTGGAATACCGCGGCGAATTGGGTTCGATCGCGACGAAAATCGCGGGCGAGAAGTTCAGCGAAACGCTCGCTCGAACCGCCGAGATCTCCGATAAAATCACGGTGATCCGATCGACGACGCACGGCGAGGCGGCGCACGAACGGGGCACTCATAATATGTTCACGGGTTATCGGCCGAGCCCGGCGTTGCAATATCCGAGCATGGGGAGCGTCGTCTCGCACGAATTCGGCCCAAGAAACAACCTTCCCCCGTATGTGTGCATTCCCAATCTTCCCAACGTGTACGCGGGAACGGGATATTTGAGTTCGTCGTTTTCTCCGTTCAGTTTGGGGGCGGATCCCGCCGACGGCGGCTTTCGTGTTCAAGATTTGAACCTTCCCGACGGAGTCGACGAGAAGCGGTTTTCGACGCGGCGGAACGTTCTCAACGCGGTGAACGAATATTTCGCCAAGAAGGAAAAAGGGGACGGTCTCGCGGCGATGGACACGTTTTATGATCGCGCGTATTCGTTGATCGGTTCGCAGAAGGCGCGAGAGGCGTTCAATATCGCCGCCGAGCCGGCTTCGATCCGCGACGAATACGGTCGCAACGCCGCGGGCCAACGGATGTTGATGGCGCGTCGGCTGGTCGCCGCGGGGGTTCGGTTCGTAACGCTCACGTACGGCGGTTGGGACATGCACACGGGGATCGCCGGCGGGATGCGCCGTGATATGCCGGCGTTTGATCAGGCGTTCGCGACGTTGATTCGAGACCTCGATCGTACGGGACTGCTCAACCGAACCCTCGTGCTCGTTTCGAGCGAATTCGGCCGCACTCCCAAGATCAATAAAGACGCGGGGCGAGATCACTGGCCGAAGGTTTTCAGCACGGTTCTCGCGGGAGGAGGCGTGAAGAAGGGGCTGATTTTCGGCGCGTCGAACGCGACCGCGACCGAGCCCGAACGCGATCCGATCGGCCCCGAGGATCTCGCGACGACGATTTATCATCAACTGGGAATCGTCGCCGACAAGGAACTGATGGCGCCCGGGAATCGACCGATCGAGATCGTCGACGGCGGCAAGGTGCGAACCGAGTTGCTCGGTTGAGGAAATATCCTCTAGAATCAAGGATATCGATCGCGAAGCGACATCGTTCTGAACCTTCGCGATCGAGATTCTTAAAACGGAGACACGTCATATGGCGACGATGGTGATGCCTCCCGATCGGTTCAAGGCGATCATTGAGCGAAGGAGGCGATACGGCCAAGATTCGCACGACGAGGTGTGGAACGGAGTTTATGTGATGTCTCCGGAGGCTGACAATTCTCATCAAAAACTTGCATTTTCAATCGCCAAGGTTATTGATGCGGCTTGCGCTCGAAAAGGCGCCGTCGTTTTACCGAGCGTGAACGTTTCGGACCGCGCCGACGACTGGATGCGAAATTATCGCGTTCCCGACGTCGCTGTGTTTATGCCGGGAAATCCCGCGGAGAATCGGGAAACTCACTTCCTGGGAGGGCCCGATTTTCTCGTCGAGGTGGTGAGCAAGTACGATCGATCGCGGCGCAAGCTCGATTTTTACGCGTCGATCGGCGTCCGCGAGGTTTTGCTTGTCAATCGCGCCCCGTGGCGGCTCGATTTGTACAGGCTGAAAGACGGCGAACTCGAACTCGCGGCGATTTCGCACCCCGACGGCGAAATAGCGGTTGAAAGCGAAGTTTTGGGTTTGTCGTTTCGGCTCATCCCCGCCGAACCCGGGCCGAGGATCGAAGCGACCGATCTTCAAAATAAGAATCAATGGTTGATTTAATCCTCCATTTCTTTGAAGCGTTGTGAGAGGAGACCGGTTTCATGGCGACGATGGTGATGCCTCCCGATCGGTTCAAGGCGATCATTGAGCGAAGGAGGCGATACGGCCAAGATTCGCACGACGAGGTGTGGAACGGAGT
>JAJYWB010000006.1 GCA_021791715.1 Planctomycetota bacterium
TCTCGATCTGATGTTTCGAGCGATTCGGCGGGTAATACCGTCGCGTCCTTGCCGACACCCGCCGCTTGGAGTTTCTGTTGAAGAACATCTCTTAGAATCGAAAGCTTCTTCTTCTGTTGAGGAAGTAAATTGAAACCAGGATTGACGCCTGATGAATCGCCGTAATTATTTGGACCTGGTGCAGGCTCAAGTTGTCGCTTCGGATTCGTTTTTCCCTTCGACTACCCGGAACTCCCCATCGCGTTGGTATCATTGCCGATGCGAACGAACGCCGAGTTCGGAGCGCCGATCATCCCAGGCGTCAGAACGTTGCTCGGATTGTGATCGCTCGATCCCGTCCCTCCGTAAAGCGGCGACGAAGTCGCGGTCTTCGCTCCACCAGATCCCGAACCCAACGTCGACGACGAAGCCACGCTCGACGACCTAGGCGTCGCCGATGAAGACGCTGACGTCGCGCTCGAAGGCGAACCGTCAATAAACAAGATATTGCTTGATGTCGATGCCGTCGTCGTCGAGCCGCTCGTCGGGCTTGAGGTCGTCTTTGATGTTGATCCGGATGATGTCGATCCCTTTGATGCGGTCGAATTCGTCCCGATCGCGTTGAATCCTCCGACCCCGCCTCGTCCGCTTGATGTCGCGCCGTCGACGAACCGTCGATAGCCGAAGCTCGTCGGATGCGGGCTGAAAGATCCCCGTCAAGCCGACGGATCGTAAAACGATCCGTATCGGCCGATTACGAAGACGCCGAATGAATTCGACATCGACGTCCGATTCTAGTGAGCCCGATGTGCTATCTAAGATTGAACCCCTTATTTTTGATAGGTTTAAACGAATGAAGAGAGCGGTTCGAGATTCTGTCAAATTTCAAGCGTCTATGTTTTGGGGCGGTCAAATTCCGGGTGTCTATGTTTTGGGGCGATGTTTTGGGGCGTGTCGCCCCACTGGACGCCGGGCGTCTATGTTTTGGGGCGTTATGCGGTCGTTACTCGCCCCAAAGTCGAGTTGTATTTCCTTCATCATTCGTACTCGAAATCGCTATAACCAAACCATGAATTAGAAATGATGTATCTGATATTTCTATTTCAGGAATTTCCCCAGGTTTCTCATTGAGAGTTATCCACGGATCCGCCAGACGGCACGATTACAAAATCGCCAAACGGCTCGATCCAAAGTTCGCGATCCACAGACAGTGAATTCCTGATGCGAATCTTTTCCGTTTGCGATAAGTTTTCTCTCATGGCTATTCGACTTTCAAAAGTCGAGCCGCGTGTCTCATCGGAACCGCGCCGATTCACAGACGCCCCGCGCCGATTTCGATTTACAGTCACACGGATTTCGACCGGCCGACGAACGCCTCCATGAATTGCTTTAAGCCTCTGTTTAATAAAGGCTTAGATCGATAATCCTCCCTCCCGTCCGCGTGATTCCCGCGTCTCGGGTATCTTTAGAGGATATCGGGAAACTCGCTCGAATCAATCTTTAAAGTATTCGCAGACATAATATTATAGGTTTAACTTAGTTAGGAAAACAATGAAAGAGCCGACGATCTATTGTGTAATTTCATGTATTATATTGTATGTTCTTGTCGAAAATATCTTAATTAAGTATCAATCTCATAAGGTCCGCGTTCGGGCAAAAGCGGAGCGAGCGGGCAGGCTTCGCACGCGGCGACCGCGGGTTTGCAGAATTCTCGGCCGATCGCTTCGAGCGTGATCGAAAGCGCCGCGAGTCGAGCGGGGTCGTCGGGAGCGAGCGACTCGATCGTCGATCGCGCCTCGTCGTAATCGACCGAAGAGTCGAGATATCCATGCCTTATAAAAACACGCCAGGTCGAGCGGTCGACGGGATAAGCGGGACGATCGACGCCGAAGAGAAGGATTGCGTCGGCGGTCGCCGCGCCTAAACCCTTGATCGCGATTAACGACTCGCGTAAGCGATCGGTCGACGTCTCCTCGATCGCATTCGGATGATTCTCGCATAAACCGACATACCAGACGGCGAGCGTGACGAGCATTTTCGCCGCGGGAATCGCCAGTGCGAGCTTAGCCTCGGCGAGCAGATCGATCAGCTCGTTCGCGCTCGAAGAGGCGAACGATTCGGCTTCGATCATCCCCGATTCAGCAAGCTTTTTAAGAATCTTAACAATTTTATCGTTTGAGATCGTCCGCGCAAGGTACGCCGCGGCGATCCTTGTGAAGCGGCTTGATTCGAACGCGAACGACCGAGTCGCACCCTCTAAAGCGTAGTTGCGATCGCCGGAGCGGCCGCGGATACCGGCGGTCGCCGCGAGGATCGCTTCCAGAGACGCTCCGGAGCGCGACATCGTCGTTCGTTTCTCAAATCCAAGTGAATGAAATCGATTCGCGTCGTAATCGGAACGACGCGAAAGCGACCGAAAATTTTTGAGGCTAGTTCGCGGGATTGGCCGCCGCGGCCGATTTGGCCTTGGCGAGCGCCGCGTTGTAGTCGCGGGCGAGCTTGCTTTTGCGTCGCGCCGCGGTGTTGGGGTGAAGGACGCGTCGGACGCCCGCCTTGTCGATTTTGGCGAGCGAGGTGCGGAAATCCTTCTCGGCCTCTTCGAGTTTCCCTTCGGAGACCTCGGCGAGGGCTTTTTTGGAGTACGTTTTGATCAGTTTTTTGGCGATTCGATTGTGCAATCGCCGCTTTTTGCTTTGTTTGAGCCGCTTAATCGCGGATGGAGAATTGGGCATAACCGCAAGGTTCCTATCGGGTTCGTGCTTGGTTCAATCGACGGCAAGAGAAAGATTGTATCACGTGGCGGGTCGTCGGTTCAAGTTCTTTAACCGCTGGGCGACGTCGCGGTACGAATAATCGTTGGCTGCGACCTCGTTGTAATGTTCCTCGGCGAGGACGTGATTCCCCATCGATTCGGCGATTCTGCCAAGATTGTAGTGGATGTCGTTCATCACGCTTGAATCTTCGGCGTTGGCGTGTTTGAGCGCCTCTTGGAAGCTCCGTTCGGCGAGTTTGAGCACGCCGTTCGCCTCGAACGAAAGCCCGGCCTCGACGAGCGCCCTCACCTTGTATTCGGGCGAATTGCGCGCTTGCTGGAACATCGCGATCGCCTCGTCGTGCCGCTCGGCCTCGGCGTATCGTTGGCCGAGCTGAAACGCCAAACGAGCGTCGTCGGGTCTGTTTTTGAGCCGACGTTTGAATTCTTTGATCTCGTAATCGCGGAGCATCGCCTTGAGCTTTTCGAGCTTTCCGGGAGCTTCTTCGTCGTCGGGATGCGTTTGAACTCGCCGCGCCCACGTGTCGATCGCTTGTCGGAGCCGGCTGATCTGAATCTCGGCGTATTCGAGATGGACGACTTCATCCTCGGGAAACTGTTTCCGCGCTTTCGAGAGAATCTTCTCGGCGTCTTCGAGCTTCAACTGGCCGCGATAATAATCGGCGAGTTCAAGATATGCGCGAACCTGATCGGGCTCTTTCTGGATATCGCGGAGGAGGCGTTCCTCGGGATTGAGCGCCTGATATTTGTACTCTTCGGCGTCGGCGGACGACATCAACTCGCCCGGTTGTTGCCGCGAAATCGCCTCACCGAGCCCCGACCGCGCGATCGTCGCGCTCGCCGACAATCCGTTGATTTTGCGGATCGCGTCTTCGTCTGAAGGATCGAGCTTTTTCACCCGCTCCCAACAATTGATCGACTTTTGAAAATTCTCGTTGTTTTCATAAACGATCGCCAAAAAACGAAGGAACTTGACGTCGTCGCCGGCTTGTTGCGAAACCGATTCGAGCAGCCACTGCGCGACGTCGTGCGCCCCAAGATTCTCGCACGCCTCGGCGGCGTCCATCGACGCGCCGATATCCCATGGATTGTTGACGAACGCCTCTTCGAGCAATTCGAGCACGTACGCCCAATTCCCCTTCGACTTCGAGGCGCGGGCGCGGAGCTTGATCGGCTGGTTCCGCGCCATCGCGATATGACCCACCTTGGTCGCGTCGTTGCCGAATTTCTTCCGCTGCGCATGCCGTAACGCTTGACGATAGGGAAGACTCGTCGGTACGAGCTTGCACGCCTCGCGATACATCTGTATCGCATAATCATAATTGTTCTTTTGAACGGCGTCGGAGCCGTATTGAAAGAACGTTTCGGCCTTGCGTTGCTCCGCCGACGACATCGACTTCACCCCTCGCTTTTCGGCCTAATCATGCGGTCGCACGTCGCGACCCACGCCTCGCTGATTGCGCCGTGCCATTCGAAACTATTGCTAAACCGAGAAGTCGTCAATCGCCGTTGCGAATTTCACACGAAATTCGATCGAACGAGCTTGCGATCGATCTTCAAAGCCGAGAACGGCGTTTGACGATCGTCAATCACACGACGCCCCGCGACCCGGAGAACGAGTTCGATCGGATTCAGGCGATCGTTCGCACCGCTTCTCAATTGGCTTGGCCGCTCGATGATCTTATCATAAATCCGCCGTCGAACCGAAGACCGACCGGGGATGAAATATCATGCAGCCGATTTTACGCGATAACGGCCTAAGCGAACTTGTCGCGGGAGACCTGGAAACGATCGCGTCGGGGTTCGAGTTCACCGAGGGGCCGCTCGAGCTTTCCGACGGTTCCATCCTCTTTCAAGATATCAAAACCGAACGTACGTATTGTCACCGAAAAGACGGAACGACGATCATGCTTCGCGATCAAACCCGCGGCGCCAACGGACAAACCTTCGATCGCTCGGGCCGAATCGTCTTCTGCGAACAAAACGGCCGGCGCGTCTCACGCATGAACCCGACCGGTACCGAAGTCGAAACCGTGGTCGAGGTTTACGACGATAAACGACTCAATAGCCCAAATGATATCATTTGTCGAAGCGACGGAGTCGTTTTTTTCACCGATCCCCCTTACGGAGTGACAGCCGAGCGGAAAGAGCTGGCGTATCAGGCGGTTTTCGCGCTTTCGGTCGACGGACGTTTAACGCCGCTCGTCGTCGATTTTGAGAAACCGAACGGGCTCGCGTTTTCGCCCGACGAATCGATCCTTTACGTATGCGACACCGCGAAATATCACGTTCGAGCGTTCGACGTCGTGACGGCGAGCGACGGCACGCCCCGGCTCGAGAACGACCGCGTTTTCGCGACGATGGACCCCGACCGGCCGGGAGGGCCCGACGGGATGAAAGTCGACCGCGAAGGTCGCGTTTACGTGGCCGTCGCTCTCGGTATTTGGGTCTACGCGCCGTCGGCGACTCCGCTCGGCATCGTTTCAACCCCCCAACGACCGTCAAACCTGGCGTGGAGCGGCGCCGACGCCAAAACGCTGATCGTCACGTCGGTCGATCGCGTCCATCGCGTGAAGCTCAACGTCGCGGGAATCAAACCGCCGTTCCAGAAGGTCGAGCCGACCCCTCGTTCTTAAACCAACGCGATTTCAACCGGAGCCGACCGAGAGGTCCTCCGATCAAGGCGTTCTGCGAAGATAATGTATCGATTCGACAAATAGCGCGCGATTCCGATCGATTTTGGTCGAATCGTTCCGATTCGGCGCTGGCGGATTGGCGTCGGTTCGGGTATGCTGGCTGCGCTTGCCGAAACGAAGCGACTCGCCGGCGTCGCGCGTTCTTTTGGAAAACATAAGATGATATCTGGATCGGGACGTTCCCGATCGCGCGGATCGAGTCGATCGACCGTCCCCGGCGACGGTCGCGCGAGGAACCTGCCTTGGCCAAAGAGGAACCGATCAAAATCGACGGGCGGATCGTCGAAGCCCTGCCGAACACGCAATTCATGGTCGAATTCGAGGACGGCCCGCTTAAAGGACATCGCGTGCTGGCGCATATCGCCGGTAAGATGCGTAAGAATTTTATCCGAATCGTTCCCGGCGATCGCGTGACGGTCGAGGTTACCCCTTACGATACGAGCAAGGGGCGCATCATTTACCGCGAGCGATAAATCGAAACCGCTCGCTCCCTCCGAACGGGTTCGTGGAACGCCGCATCGGGGCGCGTCGAACGGCGTCTCGCGTTTTAGCGACGCGGGTCGTCAATCTCCCGGCGAACGCAACCGGCGCGCGTGCGTGTGTTCGGCGAGATCGGCGATCATCTCGTGCGCCGCGTGTTCGATCGCGCGCTGCCAATCGCCGTGGTATTTTTCGCGCAGCTCGGGACGGTTGTAAGCGAAAACGAGACCGCGCGAATTGTTGACGATCGCTCCCAATCCTTGATCGTTGAACGCGGGAGCGACATCAGCCGCGGAGCCTCCCTGTGCACCGTAACCGGGCACGAGGAAGAAGATCCCCGGCATCGTCGACCGTAATTCGGCGAGCTGTTCGGGATACGTCGCACCCACCACGGCGCCGAGCAGGCTGTATCCCGAACTGTCGCGATAGCGCTCGGCCCAGTCGACGACACGATCGGCTACATGTCTGTATAGGGGCTTGCCGTCGGCCACGATGTCTTGGAACTCTACCGCCGAGGGATTGCTGGTTCGGACGAGCGCGAAAACTCCCTTTTCGGAATGCCCCGCGGCCTCGAGGAACGGATTGACGCCGTCGGATCCCAAATAGGTGTTGATGGTGATGGCGTCGACCTCCCAGGCGGACGAGGCTTCGTCGTCGGCGCGTTGTTCGTCGACGCTTAAGTATGCGTTGGCGTAGGCTTCGGCGGTCGATCCGATATCGTTCCGTTTTCCGTCGAAGATGACGATCATTCCTTGTTTTCGCGCGTGGCGAGCGGTTTCTTGGAGCGCCTTTGAGCCTTCGGGCCCGAGCGCTTCGTAGAACGCGGCCTGAAATTTCACGACCGGTATGAGTTTGGCGACGACGTCGACGACTCCTTTGCCGAACACTCGAATCGCGGTGGCGACGCCGACGGGGTCCGGGGTGAACCCTTCGAGAAAGCCTTGCGGCAGGCTTTGCGGCCTGGGATCGATCCCGGCGCACACGGGGTTGCCGCATTTCCAGATGCCCGCGATGAGTCGGTCGGCGAAATGCACGATGTAGGTCTCGACTTGAAATCGGCTTTTGACTCGGGTTGACACGACGAACATAGAGTATACAATGATTTTCTCGACGATGGAAATCGACGGGATGGATTCGGGGCGTAGCGCAGTTTGGCTAGCGCGCTAGACTGGGGGGCTAGAGGTCGTGGGTTCAATAGCGCTCGGCCCAGTCGACGACACGATCGGCTACATGTCTGTATAGGGGCTTGCCGTCGGCCACGATGTCTTGAAACTCTCCCGCCGAGGGATTGCTGGTTCGGACGAGCGCGAAAACTCCCTTTTCGGAATGCCCCGCGGCCTCGAGGAACGGATTGACGCCGTCGGATCCTAAATAGGTGTTGATGGTGATGGCGTCGACCTCCCAGGCGGACGAGGCTTCGTCGCCGGCGCGTTGTTCGTCGACGCTTAAGTATGCGTTGGCATAGGCTTCGGCGGTCGATCCGATATCGTTCCGTTTTCCGTCGAAGATGACGATCATTCCTTGTTTTCGCGCGTGGCGAGCGGTTTCTTGGAGCGCCATCGGGTCCGAGCGCCTCGTAGAACGCGGCCTGAAATATCATGACCGGTATGAGTTTGGCGACGACGTCGACGACTCCTTTGCCGAACACTCGTATCGCGGTGGCGACGCCGACGGGGTCCGGGGTGAACCCTTCGAGAAAGCCTTGCGGCAGGCTTTGCGGCCTGGAATCGATCCCGGCGCACAGGGGTTGCCGCATTTCCAGATGCCCGCGATGAGTCGATCGGCGAAATGCACGATGTAGGTCTCGACTTGAAATCGGCTTTTGACTCGGGTTGACACGACGAACATAGAGTATACAATGATTTTCCCGACGATGAAAATCGACGGGATGGATTCGGGGCGTAGCGCAGTTTGGCTAGCGCGCTAGACTGGGGGTCTAGAGGTCGTGGGTTCAAATCCCGCCGCCCCGACTATTTTTTGAATCGAGCCATTCGGCGAGTACTAAGGGCTTTATCATTGTGGGGGCCTCAGTCACAGCTCGACGAGCGAGTTCACCTCTCGAAGCGCGATCATATGATCCTTCGAGTCAATCGACAGAACTCCTTTCTGTATCGGAAAATGCGAAGTTTAAATCCCGTCCGTAATCGGGCGTAGGTGAATCATACTTCCGGACAAAAACTACGGAGCAATTCACGCGACTGAATTCGTTCCTATGCTGCTGATGCATGAGGAGTTCAGTCATTGAACTGCCGTTGCTGGTCCGCTAATATCCACGAGGTGATGCATGATAATGACAAATTAGCTCGCAGGAGTGAACTTGAACCCGCAGATTGTGTCCCTTTGGTTGGGCTTTAAGCTTCCCGCGAGTGAAAAGTCATGGCAGATCTTACATTCATAGAGCGAAACCTACTGGAAAAGCTTCTCGGCATGGGCAGTGGTTACGTTCTGGATTTCACAAACAGGACATTTCATGAATTCGTGACGAGCGCTGTGCGCAAAAATATCGACGATCCGAAGTACAACTATGCGAGTGGATCGAAGGCAAATCGGCTTCGTCAATTCTGGAAGATTGAGGCGAACCACGTCGTCGGTGCACTCGTTAGCGCACTGGCTGAATACGCCTCAACCGTCAACAATGTCGATCAATCGCTTATCCCTGAATGCGATAGAATTGCGTCCCGACTCCTTTCGTCGGCCCCAGTCCAGGAACTGGACGCAATTCAGGCGCTCACCGATGACCGCACATTTGAAGCCCTCGCGCGGTCCGTTCACGACGCGATCGAAGATAACGAGCCGGAAAAAGGACTCGATCGTCTTCACACATTCGTGGTCAGATATGTACGCACGTTGTGTGAGAAGCACGGAATTGTAGCTGAACGCGACAAGGCTCTCCACAGCATTTTTGGTGAGTACGTCAAGCATCTTCGAAAAGAAGGCCTTCTACAATCCGACATGACCGAACGAATTCTGAAATCGTCAATTTCAATTATGGATGCTTTCAACCACGTTCGCAACAATCAGAGCCTTGCACATGACAATACAATCCTAAATTACGATGAGAGCCTCCTGATCTACAACCATGTGTGCGCCACCGTTAGATTCCTAGAATCTTTCGAAGCTCGCGAAGAAAAAAAGGATCCAGTACACGTGAGCATGGACTGTTCTCAAGAGATTCCGTTCTAGGCTTCGTCGGAAAACTCAATTGAGGGCTAAATTTAGATATCTCTCGATAAACGCTATCTTGATCATGCCGCCTTAATTCTTCGCCGTCTTCTCTTAGCGTGAGAAGACCCGCCGGCATTACTTGATCCAGCCGATGAGGCGTTCGACGATGTTTCGACGCTTGTAAGCATCACGGTCGAATTCGACGGGCCTTGCGTCACGATCCTCGTTTTCTTTTGACGGAATCACCGGAGTGATGCCTAATTTCAGGAGAAATTCATCAATCCAGTCGGCGCGGTATCCCTTATCTCCTCCGAGGGCCACAGGACATGGAATCGGATTTTCGTCTCCGTCGATCAAGAGCTCATCAGCGCCCTGGAGTAAGGGGACAAGCGCTGTGCTTTCGTGGGCCTGTCCGACTGTCAAATGGCAATGAAACGGATGACAGTACCCATCGCAAAGGATATGGATCTTGGTCGAGAAACCTCCACGGGAACGGCCTAATGCGTGATCTGCAGGTTCGTCGGGATCTTTTTTTTCCGCCTCCGGCGGCACATCGAGCTGCTCTGGTGACAGTGCCATCGACGCACCACAGGTCCTGGTCCAGTGAACGGGAGTCGATCATCTCCGCGCGAAGAATCGAAGTTATGTGAGCCAGGGTTCCGTTGTCAGTCCACTTGTTAAAAAGATCCCAGACAGTCGGCCAAGGACCGAATTCTTTCGGAAGGTCGCGCCACGGAGCACCTGTCCTGAAAATCTAGAGAATCCCGTCGACAATCTGTCGACGATCACGCGGTGGTCGACCAGTACGAGCCCTTACCGGGAAGGCGCCTTGAATCTTAGCCCATTGCTCATCCGTGAGTCCATGCCGAGTCATCCGTGTGTCCTCCTGACCATGTAAGATCCTAGAGGATATAGGATGCGCATAGACTTAACTTGATGGAAGACGAGTTTTCAGACGGTGCCTAAAACTCGAGGCGTATCGAGCACGACAATGTTAAAATGCATCTATGTATGCGGAAGAAATGTCGGTGCGGAATGATGATCTCACAAGGGGCTTCATTCTTCCAGGTTCGGGTCGGCTCTCGAATCCCGCCGGATACGCGGTTTTCTTTCCGGGGCGGCCCTAGGTTTATCGACGCGATCGACGCGAGTCGTTTGTTTTTTCAAACCTATGTTTGTGCTTTATTCAGGTTTTGATCGAGCGATCACGCGGGGCGATTCCTCGGGCTCGGGCTTCGTCAGCTTGGGAGTTTGAAAATCGGAAGCGAAGACAAGAGTCGTTTCACCCCCTCCCGCGGGATGAACCTCGCCCGAAAGGAGCCGAATCGCCAGCGGATCTCCCTTCGGGCTCTTGAGCGTGAAAACCGTCGTCTCAGACCAGTCGCGATCGATGATTTTGATCGTCACGGGATCGCCCAACTTCCACGAAATCGGCTTCGGGAACGTGTAATCCCAGATCGGCGTTCGCGTGTTCTTGGCGACGGGCGAAGGCCCGTGCTTCACTCCGGCGACCTCGACCGTCACCGTCAGATCGGGTCCGCCCCCCGAAAAATACTTGCCGACGTCCGACTCGACCGACCCCCTCCGCAACGTCACCCGGTAATCCCGAGGCGTCGACACCTTCTCCCACCACGCCAAAAACGCCTTCGCGTCTGCTAGATACACGCCGTCGGGGTGCTGATCGAGATAATCGCGAAACCGCCGCGCCGCCTCGGCGACTTCGTTCGGATGCGATATCCAATGATCATACGCCTGACGATACGAATACGCGTCCCAAGCCCGCTCGATCGCCGCCTTGGCGTCGAGCGCCTCTCGCACGAAACGACCTCCCGCCGTATGCGTTTTTAAATAATCTTGATATTTCTGTATCCGGGCGGCGTAATGGCGGGGATAACGCCTCGAATATTCGCGCGCCCGGTCGATCTCGCGTTCGTCGAGCTTGTTGGTATAAGCGGCGATCCGCGTTTCGAACTCGCCTCGAAGCGTACTTTCGGGATGATCGTCGAGAAAGCGTTTCGCCTGGTCGATCAGATCGCGAAGGTCGGCGTCGGGAGCGTTTTGCGACCGATCGAGAGCGTCGAGCGTTTGGCGATCGGCGCGGTCGCGCGCCGCCGCGACGCGGCGCCCCAGATCCTTCGCGAGCGCGATCGCCTCGTCTTTATGCGTCGATTCGGGATATGTGCGCAAGAATGTTTCAATACGCTTAAGTTTGGCGTCGACTTCGTCCGAGAGATCGGCCAGAACCGAATCGGCCTTGATCTCGTTCCACGATCGCTCGTGCCTGGCGCGGTCGGCCTCGAACTCGAGGTTCTTGATCGACGGAGCGAGGTCGGGACGACGCTCTTTCAACTCGGCGAGCGCCGTGTCGAGCCGATCGGTCGCCTTGCCGTCGGCGAGTTCGTCGCGCGCCGCGGCGACGAGGAACTCGTCGAGCTTACGCCGCGCCGATCGTTCATATGAAGGCCAAAAAAGAAAAAGAGTGGGATGATAATCGAGCAAACGCCGATATGTATGCGCGACGATCGCAGCGGATCGTTCGTCGCTCGATTCGATTTCGAGCGCGCGGCGATAACCGTGGTAATCATATCCCGCGAGCGCGGCGACGCTCGCCGCGATCGCGAATAGCGCGACCGCGGAGCGAAGGAAGTTCCTTTTCCGCTTCAGCGAGTCGAGCCTGCGTACAAAGCCCTCGGATCGAACCGAGCGGGGATATCGTTTGACGAACGCCTCGACGCACCTTGATAACCTGGCGGCTTCGTCGGGTGCGAGATCCCAGATCCAATCGAGCAGTTCGGCGTCGCACGATTCGAGCTCGCGCGCCAGCCAAATCAGCGGAGCGTCGAGGCCGAGCGGGTTGAGATCGGCGGGAGGCTTGCCGTCGCGCGCGTTCTTACCGTAAGAACTCACCGCGAACATCTCGCTTTGGGGAGCGTGGCATTCGAGCGCGTGCCGAGTCATCCCGTATAAACTTTCAACCAACCGCTCGACCCGCCAATCCCCCTCGTCCCCCGCCGAAGGCGTTAAACCCATCCGCGCAAGCACGCGATCATACTTTGTGATTAAAAGAGCGACGGGACGTTTCGACCGGGTTCCGTCGGATTGATCGATATATCGTTCGAGCAGATTTTCAATTTCTTGTTGTCTGCGAAGTCGATCGGCGGGACGCGCGTCTCCCTCGGGGTCGAGACACAGAAGCACGGCGTCGCAATCCGCGAAGAACCGCTGGATCGGTTCGTCGGAACCCAAAGCTACATGTTCACCTTGATAATCTTTGACGATTAGATCGAGTCGCGCGTTTTCATGATAAAGCCTTAATTGAAGCTCGGTTTCGGCGAGCGTTCCGGGAGGAGGTTCGCCCGCCTCGATCCGCGCGATCTTATCCGCCAGGTAATCCGCCGAGCGCGGGTCGACCGCGGCGAGCCGAACCCCCGGGGCGCGCCCCGTCGAAGCCTGACGATAAAACATCGCCAAAAGCGTCGTCTTGCCGACGGCGCGATGCCCAAAAAGCGCGACGCGTTTGGGCCCCGTCAATCGACGTTCGAGTTCATCGAGATGTGTCTTGCGACGGCGATCCGCCATGAAATTCCCTCTTGATACCTCCCCATGATCGGACCTTCGATCGGTTCGACCGAAGCGAATCTAGAACGAGGATCGTCTTCTCGATCCGCTTGTATCGAACGGAGCCCCTCGGCCGATCCGAACGATCGAGCCGAGCCGAGACGTCTTCCCCATTTTGGACTTCAAACGATCGAGGCGCATCGATCGACGAATGTCCGCCAGGGTTCGTTCGATCGACACGCCGGTTTATTGTAACGGAATGAGCAAGCCGTGGGGCTCGCCGAACCGAACGGAACGACGAGAAATCGCGATCAACCCATGAGGTCTCGGCGTTCCATGCGAAAAAACGGCGGTATCGGCGTTCGATACAAAAAAAGATCACCCGACGAGCGCGGGGCTCGCCGGATGATCGCGACCGAGGGTTTTTAGTGATCAATTACATCGGTTAACGACGGAATTCACGACGAATATCGACGAATCGCGCCCGATCGAATGTCGGATGTTGGTGAGCGATTCTGAGATCGAAACGAGCCGCATCCGAGCCGCGCGACCGATCGAAAGCTCCCGCAGCGCCTCGGCCCCTGAAGTCGAACGATCCGCCCGCCGAAGCATGCGCACGATCGCGGAAAAACGCGCCGAAATCAGATTGCTGTCTGAATCCGACCTGGTTGTTGATCCGATGAGGTAAAACCAAACGACCGGGGCCGGCGAGCCTACCGTGGTGAACCGGAGGAGGAGGCGCGTTCATGGGCGGAGGGGGCGCCGGCGCCATAACCGGAGGCGGAGGCGCGACCGGAGGCGGAGGCGCTACCGGCGGCGGAGGAGGTGGAGGAGGAGGTTGAGCGATGAAAACGTTGGGAAAACTCGTAGACGCCGTGTTCCCGCTGATGTTGGTTTGAGGGTTCATGAACACTTGGCTGTTAAGCGTCGCGAACAGGCCGCCGCCGATCCCTTGACCGAGCGGACCCGAGGGGGCGGCCATCGAATCATCGCCGTCGCCGTCGTTACCCGGCTCGGTAAGACCTCCCAGACCTCCGGCGCCTCCAATCGCATGATTACCGGTGATCGTCGTGGAATTGAGCGTGAGCGTTCCCGCATCGAAAACGCCCCCTCCCAGTCCGTTGCCGCCGGCGCCTCCGACGCCCGCGATCGATCCGTTACCTCCCGCGCCCCCGGCTCCGCCGACGGCTTGATTGTCCGTGAGCGAACTCGACATGATCGTGACGGTTCCAGAAGCGGTGATGAATAAAGCGCCCCCCGCGCCCGTTCCGCCGTTTCCACCCGCCCCTCCAACGCCGACATAGATCTGTTCGTTGTCGTCGTCGCCTTGATCGCCGTGACTGCCGGGATCGCCGCCGTTCCCGCGGCCGTTATCGTGATCATGTCCGTTGCCGTTACCTTTCCCGTGGCCGTTCCCGTTTCCGTTCCCGGGATCGCCGCCGTTCCCCTTACCGTTGTCGTGGTCGCCGTTGTCGACGTCCGTCAGGGAAACGATCATGCCGCTTCCGCCGACCCCGCCGAGGCCTCCCGCGGCCGAATTCCCGTTAAACGTCGATCCCGTTTGAACGGAGACGGTTCCCGAGGCGAACACGGCGCCGCCGTATCCCACTCCGCCGTTCCCTCCCGTTCCAGCGTTTTGGCCGACGCCCCCCGCTCCTCCCTGAGCCTGGTTCTTCGAGAACGTCCCGGCGTCGATCGTCGCCGAGCCGGTCTTGGCGACAAAAAGCGCTCCGCCCGCGGCCGTCCCGCCGTTTCCGCCGACCCCAATATACAAGGGGATGTTTTGATCATCGCCTTGTTGATTGTTCCCCTGGCCGTTTTCGTTCCCCTGGGAATTATCGTTCCCCTGGCCGTTCCCGTTCCCGTTGGAATCGCTCCCTTGCGCGGTCGTTACGACCGAACCCGCGGTTCCTCCCATTCCGCCGACCGCGGAGTTCATCGAGAACACGACCCCCGAGTTGATCGTCGCCGAGCCCGCCACGGCGATCGCTCCGCCGAGCGCGTAACCCCCCTGGCCGCCCGTTCCCGCGGCGATCATCTCACCGGCTTCATATTCATGTTCATCTTGGTCGTATCCGTTTTTGTCGTCTCCTTGGCCTTGATCGTGATCGGCCTCTTGTTCGGGAACGCCCTGGCCGCCGGCTCCTCCGTTTCCTCCCTGGGCCTGGTCGCCGTTAAACGTCGTGGAGGTCAGCGAAAGAACGCCTCCCGCTGCGCTATGAATCGCACCTCCGACGGCCGCTCCGCCTTCGCCCCCCGCTCCCGCGAGGCTGACGATTTCCACGGGTTGCCGATCGTCGCCGTCGCCGTCGTCGCTTTGATCGCTCGTCGACGCGTTCCCGCCGGCTCCGCCGTCGCCCCCCTGGGCTTGATCATTCGTAAAGGTTGTGGTTCCTGTGATTGTAACCGTGCCCGAACCGGTGTTATTGATCGCGCCTCCGAGCGCGGTCCCTCCGGCGCCCCCGGCGCTCGCGTTGTCGTCTTCGCTCGCGTCGGCGCCGGCTCCGCCGTCGCCTCCCTGGGCGACGTTCGACGAAAGGACGACGCCGTTCAATGTGAGCGAACCGACATTGAAAATCGCTCCCCCGGCGCCCGCGCCTCCCGCGCCGCCGACACCTTGATTCACGCCGACGACGCCGTTTCCGCCGTTCCCGCCGAGGGCTTCGTTCGAGTTGAAGGCGCCGCCGTTTACGACAAGGGTTCCGTTGTTGTCGATCGCTCCGCCGATCGCCGATCCGCCGTTTTGGCCCGCGCCGCCGTTCCCGCCGATCGCCATGTTGTCGCTGAGCGTGTCGGCGCCGAGGGTCAGCACGGCGCCGGCGGCGACATCGATCGCTCCCCCCTGCGTCGCCGATCCCGAGGTAAGTGTCAGATTGTCGATCGTCGCGTTTGTGCCCGAACCCGAGACGTCGAAGATCCTGCTCGATTGATCGCCGCTGATCGTCACGGTTCCCGAGGTCGGTCCGTCGATCGTCATGTTCGATGTGATAGCGAGTTGTCCATGTGTGAGGGTGATCGTTTCACCGATCAAAGACGAGGCGAACTGGATCGTGTCGCCGCTCGCCTGATCAGCCTGATTGATCACCGAGCGGAGCGATCCCGGGTCGCTCGGGTTGTCGCTGTTGTCGGTGACGGTTAAAACGACGCCGCTGAGCAACGTCCGCTGTTCGAGTTCGCCGAGAAGCGGGTAAAATCGGATGGTTCGGCGCCGATTTTTGGCTCGAAGCGAGCGAATCGCCGTCAATTTCGGTTGATTCATGATGGAAGCTCCCTTTCCGATTATGTGAACGTGTTGTGCATCAAATACGCGTCGAGGGTCGGCCGGTTCCACCGAGATTGAAGAGTCGACGCGTGCCCCCGACGCGTGTTCGGGCCGATACGATGAATCCTTCGCGGAATCGATAAGCCGCGCTCTGAAACGCGAAAGGCCGTTTCGACGCGGCGGTTCTAAAAACCGTAAAGGAATCGAACTAACAGGCCTTAAATTGCGTTTATGAATTCATTCGTCATCGGCCGAGTCGATCGAATTACGCCCGGCATGGCGATAATATCGCGTGATTCGTTCACGCTTACGTTTCTTAAAGCAAAGCGAGGGGTCTTCCTTGAGCTTGATTCGTCCTGGAATCTTCCGCCGCGTCGCACGATCGCGGCCCTCCAAAGAAACGACTTCATAAGCGACGTTTCCAAACATACGTACCGCCGCGACCGTCGTTATGTGACGCGCCGATTGCAAAAAGAATCGGAATTCGAGTGACGACGCATACATGGATGCGATCAGCCTTGCGAGCTTAAAATCAGCCGATTCGTCGCGTTTTTTGGGGATCGAACGGCGATCGCAATCGGGCTAATTCCCGCCGAATCGGCGGTTCGCTGAAAAATCGCCTTAAACGACACTCGATTCAAGCGATATACTTAACAGTGATGCTTAACGAACCGATTATCGGTCGACGAGGCCGAGCGACGAATCGGTCGATCGAGACGAGACTTAAAAACGATTAAAATTCCATTTTCTTAAATGCGTTGATCCCGATCTTCAGCGGAACGATCGTCGCGATCGCGCTGAACGCCAGCCCCGCGACGATCGCGAGCGCCAGTCGTCCGCGAAAGACGGCGCCGCCGGGCAAAGTCGCTCCCGCGTCGACGAAACCCGAGATCTCGCTCGATTCGTGTCCCGCGTAATACAAATGGCAAGGGAGCGCCAGCGTCGTGACGACGATCAGAATGAAAACGAGGCTCACCAGCAGGTTGAGCGTTCCGCTCAGCCCGGTCGCGATCTTCGACGGATCCTCCTCCTTCAGATCGGGAAACCGCGCCCCAAGGCCGACGCTGATCCCCGAAAGACCCACGCACAAAATCGCGATCGTCGTCATGTGCAGAAGAATCATCCAAATACCAATACGCAACATCACGCCGCTTAATATCACTAAAATCTCGGTCGTAAACAGCGAAACCCCGCAGGCGAAGACGAACTTGCCCCAAAGAATCGCCTCGCGACGCACCGGGAACAAACCCAGCACCCAAAAATTGCGCCCCTCGAGCGAAAGCAGCGGAAAGATAAACCGGCTCGTAAACGTCGAAAGCAAAAGCGCCGTCACCGCGAGATTGAGAAAGCTAATCAACACCCGCCAGTACGTGGATTGCACGTCGTAACCGAGCCTTCTGATATTCACAAAGTAAAACGCGAGCAAACTGAAAAAGATGAGGAATTGCGACCATTGAGCCGGGTCGCGGCGGAAGGCGCGCAGATCTTTGAGGATGAGCAGCCGAAGCGGCCTGGAGATGAAGAAGAAGACGCGGTGAAAGGCGTTGTCGAACGCGTACCAACCCGATCGACGCCGCCCCGATCGCCCCCCCTGAACGCGGCTGTGCCCCTGCCGAAGCAGGTCGCGGGCGACGACCGCGGCGATCAGATAAGCGAGCGCCGCGTGCGCCGTCATCACCATCAGATAAAATAACGCCTGATCGATCTCCTCCCGCGCCGAGGCCAACACCCCCGCCGCCATCCAACGACTCGGCAAAAGCTTGTTCCGGCTAAATTCGAGCCGATCGAGCAGTTGATTCATCCAGTCCTGGGGCGCGTATTCCTGCGCGATATGAAAAAACTGATACATACTGAAGAGCCCCGCGACCGTCGCCGCGGCGATCGCGACCGCGAGAACCGTCTTGGGACGACGCGGTAAATAATTCGCCACCAAAATCGCGCCGATCGCCCCCGCCGCCCCGGGTATCAACACGAACGCGAGCTGAAACGGAATGAAAATCGCGTAAAACCACCACTCCGCCTCGACCTTGATCCCGTAAGCCGTCATCATCGGACTGCCCAACAATAAAAATCCCCAACTTGAAAAGGCGATTGATTCCAAAAATTTATGCGCGAAAATGCGATCACACGAAGCCGGAGTCGTCAGCAAGAACGTAGACTCGCGCGATTGAAACAAACCTGTGTAAAGGATGATTCCATTCGAAAAGAACAATAAAACGAGCAGCGAGAGAAAAAAAAGACCGAACAGATACTCGCCGATCTCGTTCGTCAGCGCCACATACCGCGAAAGGAACTGAAACCCCTCGAAAAACAAGAGGAACAACCCCACCCAGAAGATCGCGCTGCAAAAGAGAATCGTGAGCACGCGAACGCGCGAGCTTGAAATCAGGCCCTTAAGGGTGTTCCGGATCAGCGCGCCCCGCATCCTCGAAAACGCGCGGGCGATCGCGCGATCGTCGGCCGCTGGTACGACGATCGTCGGCTCGGCGATCGCGTGCGGTCGAGGACGAATGCGGCGGATGAACCGTTTCATGGCGTCGTCGATTCCGCGGGCGTTCGCCCGCTCGACTCGTCGAATCGACTCGTCGCGTTCGGCCGATCGCCTCCAGTTAAATGAAGATATAATTCTTCAAGCGGCATATGGGCGCGGGTCGCGGCGCGAAGCTCGCCGAGCGTCCCCCGAACCAACATCCGCCCGTGATCGATGATTCCGATCGTATCCGCCAACTCCTCGGCGATCGAAAGCAAATGCGTCGACATCAAAACCGCGACCCCCGCGCGGGCGCGCTCCAAAAACAAATCCTTGACGATCCGCGCGCTCCGAGGGTCGAGCCCCACCAACGGCTCGTCGATGATCAAAGCCCGCGGCTCATGTACCAAGGCCGAGGCGAACACCACCCGCTGCTTCATCCCGTGAGAATAATTTTCACATAAATCATCGATATAATCCCCCATCTCGAAAATCTCGATCAACTCGTCGATCCGACGCGTCGCGAGCCTCGAATCCAATCCGTACATTTCGACGACGAATCGGAGAAATTCTCGACCGGTTAGCTTTTCATATAAAAACGGTTGATCAGGAACATATGCGATCAGTTGCCGAGCCTGCGAACTCGTCGCGGGATACCCGCCGACGAGAACCGTCCCCGAGGTCGGAGTCAGCAGCCCGCAAACCATCTTGATCGTCGTCGTCTTACCCGCGCCGTTGGGCCCGAGAAACGCGAACAGTTCGCCCGAGCGAACCTCGAGATTCAAATCTTCGACCGCGTGCTTGGCGCCGAACGTCTTCGTGACTCCGCGCAGCTCGATCATGGATGCTTCGCCTCGCCGTCGGTTTCGTCGGGATCGGGAAGACGCTCCAAAATCAACGTGACGAGCGCGAACGGCGCCTCCTGACGGATCACCAGCCCGTCGCGACGCACCCAGGTACGCATCGCGAACGGTTCCATCCGCGTGATCACCTCGGTCGCCTCGACCTGCTTCGAATTCCATTCCAACAATTGACGCCGAGCCACCTCGACCGACACCGCTTGGAACTGCCCGGTAAGGGGGCTGACGACCTGGCTTCGCCATCGTTGCCCGATCTGAAGACCGGGCATCCGGTCGAGCGGATCGAGCGAGTTAAGCACCAACCCGTGCTTGGGATAAGGGAAAACCTTCGTCCATTCGAGCATCTTCAAGATCCCGTGCGCTCGAACCTCAAGCCCTTCGGGTTTAAGAACCCCGCTCAAGACGAGCCACTCCTCGTGTACCCCCATCGGTCGCACCGAGGCTCGGAATTGACGCAAATCGCCTCCGGGATCGATTTCATATACGCTGATAATTTCAATCTTCGCGTGATCGCGCGGTCGAATGTTCGAAGAAACCAATAAATCCGCCGAATCGAACCAAACCCGGCTCGACATCTCGACCCAACCGTCTTTCTGTCGAACCGCCTTCGTCGTCACCTGACCGATCGAGGTCGGCATCCGCAAGCCCGTCCGATTCGCGACCTGAATCGCCCACCGCGTCGACCGACTGCCGACCCGCGCCGAGGTCACCGACCTCATATCGGGAGGGGATCCGATCAACAGATCGGGCAAGACGTCGCGCGAGAGCAACGATCCCGCGGCGATCGCCCAAAAAACCAAAATCCCAATCGATACCATGCGATGAGGCATCGGCGAACGTCCCCCAGTGTCACGCGGCGTGTTAAAATCTTACGGCTTCGGGGCAAGGAAAGACAGATCGTATCGTCGATTTGTCGAACCGAATCTCAGAAGAATCGCCGAGAGTCCTCATCGGTTCAGGATTTCAGCAATCGACGATCAGATCGAGAAGACGGTCGACAAGATGAGAAAATAGAATTGAACCATACTATATTGAAAAATTAAGAAAGAATTATTAATCATAAATAAGAATGTTCAGACCGAACATCAGTTCTTTTTTTGAATATTCTCTCCGTTTTTGTCGAGCCGGCCCGCGGCGACGAGCGAGGCGACGATCGCGTCGATTTTGGCTCGATTCTCGTCGGTTAAGCGGGCGAATCCGAGCGACTTGTTCACATGCGTAGCGATCTCGGCCGCGGCGATCCCGTATGATCGCTCGACGACCGCGACGATCGCGGCCTCGATCTCCGAAGGCGCCACAAGTTCAAATTTCCGCATCGCCGCGGGAAGCTTCGATCGGTTGCGAGGAACGATCGCGGTCGATCCGACGACCGAGAGGAAATCCCCGGCCCGCGCGATCATCCCCCGCCCCGCCGCGTATTCGATCCCGCGATCGATCGCCTCCTCGATCCGCGCGCCGATCCGTTTCACCCCCGCGGCGTCGGCGATCCGACGCATCACCTCGCTCCGTGCGACCGGGGATTCCACCTCCACGACGCTCGCAACAGACCTCGCGATCATCGAAACCGGAACGAGATGCAAATTCTTTGATTCTTGATGAAACTTTAATTCAGTGATTTGATAATATCTGCAATCCGATGGTTCGTCCTCGCCGGAAAAAGCTTGAACGGGTTCGTCGTCGATCGCCGCTTCGCCGTTCGGGTTGGACTCCTCTTCGACCCGAGAATCGTCCGAGTCGTCGGTTTCGGCTCGCGGCTCATCATCCTTCGAATCCGCCTCATTCTCCTCGTTTTTCTTGATTTCGGCCTCGGCCTCGGCGAGCGCGCGATCGAGTTCGTCGGCTCGAGCTCGCGCCGCGTCGATCGCCGCGACCAATCTCTCGATTTGCGTCCGCTGATCGCGAAACCAATCGACGCTCCAAACCCGCGTGATCGGCCATCCGAGCCCTTCAAGAACCTGACCCCTCAGTCGATCGCGATCGCGTGCCGATCGCGCATCGTGATAACTTGAACCGTCGCATACGATCGCGAGCAGATAGCGTCCCGGACGGTTGGGATCGACGACCGCGAGATCGACGCGAAACGCCCCTGAACCGACTTGTGCGATCGTTTGATAACCACATGCTTTAAGCGACTCGGCGACGTCCTTTTCAAGAATCGCGGCGCGTTCGATCGCCGTCGAATCGCGTTCGCCGAGCGTTCCAGTCTCGGCGTAAGCGAGGAAACTTCGCAGCGCGCGAACGCCTTTCGCGGTCGCGCGGTCAAGATCGGTCGACGCCAGATTTGTGAAAACGACACAGCGAATCCGCGCCCTCGTGATCAAAACGTTGAGCCTGCGCTCTCCCCCCTCGCCGTTGAGCGGACCGAAGTTCATCGCGATCGACCCGTCTTTTCCTCGTCCATAACCGATACTAATAAAAATGACATCACGTTCGTCTCCTTGAACGTTTTCAAGATTTTTGACGAAGAACGGCTCGGTCGATTTTTCGTTGAAGAATTCTTCGCACGAGGGGTCGGCGCGGCGCAATTCTTCGAGGCGATCGAGGATCGCCTCGGTTTGGGCGACGCTGAACGCGGCGACGCCGAGCGAAAGGCGACGTTCGGGGGGCGCCGCGAGCCACGCCCGCGCGTGATCGAGAACGGCTCGCGCCGCGGCGTCGGCCTCAACGGGATTCGTTCTCGTCCCTCCCCGGTCGTAGATCGAATGTTCAAGCTTGACGAGCGCCAAACCCGAAACGCGACGAGCCTTGTCGGGGCTGGGAAAAACCACGAGTTTATTTTCGTAGAACTCTTGATTCGATACCGCGATCAACGATTCGTGACGGCTGCGGTAATGCCAGCGGAGCATCCGTTGCGGAGCGCCTTTGGCGAGGAATTGTGAAAGAACGCTTTCGACGTCGCGAGTCGATTCTTCGTCGTCGTCGGGATCGTCGCCTTGCACCATTTTGTCGAAAAAGTTGGTGGGAGGAAGTTGCTTGGTGTCGCCGACGACGATCGCCTGTTTGCCTCGAAGGAGAGCGCCGAGCGCGTCGACGGGGCGCACCTGGCTCGCCTCGTCGAAGACGACGAGGTCGAAATCGAGCACGCCCGGAGGGAGGAATCCGGCGATTGATAACGGACTCATCATAAAAACAGGCTTAATCGCGCGGACGGCGAGCCCCGCTTTTTCGACAAGTTTTCGCACGGGCAAGTGGCGCGTCTTTTTTTGGAACTCGCGACGGAGAACGCCCAATTGACCTCCCGCGTCGTGTCGCGGCAGCGCGTTCCAGTGTTCGCGAGCGAGCACCGAGCGGACGATCCTCGGCAATTCCCTATCAATCTGCTGAAACGCCTCGATCCGTTTATCATGTTCCTCGCCCACGAAGCGGGCGATCGCCGCACGCTCGCGAAACGCGGCGTCGAGCACGGCCTCGTTTCGCTTCAAATCAAAAAGTACGGGCAAGCCCGAAGCCGCCACCGGCCAACTCTCGGCGAGATCGACCCAGTTCGCGAGCCCGGCGACCCGACACGAATCGGCGATCTGATTAAAATCAATCAAAGTTTTGAATTCCGAGGCGCGATCGCGAAATTGTTTCAAGATTGTTTCTTGTTCGTCGAACGATCGATCGACGAGTTTTTCGACGGGGGAGGAATCGACCGTTCGCGGAATTTTCGTTTCGTCGAGTTCGAGGAAAGAGACGATCTCGGCGATTTTGGCGGCGTGATCGGCGAGGGTTCCGCGGGCGGCGTCGAGGATCGCGGGAGCGACCTGAATTTTTCGATTCGACGCGAGCAGATCGAGGATTTCCGGCGGAATTTGATTCGAGGCGATTTCTTCCTTAAGCCGCGCGATGCGATCGTTCGCGAGTGCGATCGCTTTCCAATCGGATCGCTCGCCGTTCCAGAGGGGGCCGAAAAGTCGCGATCCGGTCGGCGCGGCGCGTTCGATCATCTTTCTCCGCGGTTTTGATTCGATGATCGCTCGCGCCAGATCGATCCGATCGGCGATCGACCCCGGAAGCGACCCGCGGCAAAGAGTTTTTAAGCGTGCGATCGTCGATCGGTAAGTTTTCGACAGGAATCGCCACCAACGCGACTCGTAATATTTGAGATTTTCATATTCTTGGTTGATGTCGGCGTCCCACGCCTCGGGTTTGAGCGCGGCTTCGTGGCGGGCGAGATCGGCGGCGACCGCGAGCCCGGTATCGATCAGTTTTTTGATGTCTTTGCGTTTATTAATCCAGAGGCTCGAACGAAGATCGAGGCCGCGGAATTGATCGGCGCGGCCGGCGTATCGTTCGGCGGCGACGAGCGCGGCGGTTTCGCGGGGGGATTTCGCGGTCGGTAACGAAAGCGCATCGGCGAGCGCGTTCGCGGCGGTTCGTAGGGCGGCGAGAGCGTCGAGACCGGAGCGTGATAATCGCGCCGGCTTGTCGAACTCGACGGGCGTGAGCGAGCTTTTCCGCGATCCTTGAAACGGGTGACCCGCGAGCGAGCCCGCGCCTCGAATCCGATCGGCCAATGAACGTATCAGTTCATAACGCTTTTCAAATTCAACGCGGGTCCACGACGCGATTTGGCCGGGGTCGACGATCGGCGGATCGGGATCGATCGCATTGAGTTCGGCTTTAAGGCGAACGACCGAGGCGCACGCGTCTCTGGGGGTGATTCCCGCGGGGGCGATCGGCGTGTTGATCGCCTCACAGTACGCGTTGAGCGCATCGCGGAGTTCGAGCCAACGATCGAATTTTCCCTCGCGATCGAGCACCCTGGGCGCGTCGAGTTCGACCGTTCGTTTGAGTTCGGCGATCACGTCCGATTTCTTCATTTTATGGCTGTGGAGTTCGAGGCACGCCGCGCCCAATCCCGCGGCGTCGAGCCTGCGCTTCACCACCTCGAGCGCCGCCATCTTTTCGGCGACGAAGAGCACGCTTTTGCCGCGGCCGATCGATTCGGCGATTAAATTTGTAATTGTTTGTGATTTGCCCGTGCCGGGAGGGCCTTGAATCACAAAATGACGTCCCATGCTCGCGTCCAGAACCGCGAGGGTTTGCGACGAATCGGCGTCGACGATCATCCGTAAAGCGGCGACGGAGGAATGCTTATCAAGCGATTCGTCGTCGCCGATCGCGGGAATCGCTTGTTCAAATCCGTCGATTAAAAGCGCACGCATTAACGGATGTTCGCTCGGTTTCATCCCGTCGGGCCAGTTTTCCTCGGCGAGGTCGCGGAACATCAGGAATTTGCCGAACGAGAAAAAACCGATCACCGCCGAATCGCGCTCGACTCCCCAACCCGGTTTGTCGGCGATCGCCGCGGCCACGGCGTCGAGGTATTTCACGGGATCGAAGTCGGCCTCGTCGCCGTCGTCGCCGAATCGGGGAAGATCGACGTTGAAATCGGCCTTGAGTTTCTCGGCGAGCGAGAGGTTGAACTCGGGATCGTCCCCCTCGTGCCGCAAGCGAAATCGATCGCGCGCGCTCGAACGCTCGAGCGCGACGGGCAAAAGGATCAGCGGGGCACGCCGCGGCTTGTCGCGATCGCTCGCGTCGGTCTCGCGCCAGGTCAACATACCTAAAACAAGAAAAAGCGTGTTCACCCCCTGCTCTTCTTGCGCGAGCCTGGAGAACAGGTAAACGTCGAGCAGCTTCTTTTGGAGCGTATCGGCGGAAACGTTTGTTTGTAGCTTCAAATCTTTAAGCGTATCGACCGATTTCTCGCGCCTCTTCTCGGCGGAGTCGCGATCGATCGGCGAATTCGATCCGTTTTCGAGATCGGATCGACCTTCGGGGTTGCGCAGATTATTTTGATTATTATTTGACGAAACGTCCGCGCCGTTATGGATTTCAAGCGATCGATCGTCCGAGGTTCCGTTTTTTGAAGGGGCGTCGTCGGAATTCACGGGATCGGCGGCCGGGATGAGCGTCATCGCCTTGCGCGATTCGACAAGAATCCGATACAATGCGGCGGTCGATTCGCCGACGATTTCGATCGTCTTGGCTCGTTTGACGTAATTGAGCAGCGGATTTCGCAAGCTCAGATCCAGCAAGTCTTTGCGTTCTCTTTCAAGGCGTTCGCCGATCGCGTTCGACATCGTCTTTCATCGTCTCCGGGGGGCCCGCCGATCGCTCGCGGCGGAAACGCGCGAAGCGACGATGCGATCATCGCCGCGCGGCGGGCCGCGTACAAGTCGTGCGAGCGATTCGATCGATCGCCGTGATTTAACCGCCCCGATATAACAGAATTAAGAATAATTTATTATTGCGATTCGAGGCCGAAACGCTCATGCCGAGGGCTTGTTTCACCCGATTTTGATCGTACCCGACGCGGGAGGGATCGTCGTCGGGTCGTCGATATTACGTTTGACAAAACATGCGAACCGCGAGGGTTGGACGCGAAGGATCGCGAGGACGGGCCGATGCCGAACGAGGAAGAACGCGGGAATCGAGCGAGAGAATCGACCGTTTCGACGCGGATCGATCGTCCGACAACAATCAACGCGGCGGTTTCCTCGTCGGATCGTGTCGCCGAGCTCGACTCGCTTCGCGGCCTCGCTTGCCTGCTGATCGTGTTGTATCACTTCAAGCCCGATCGGATCCCTGGAGGGTGGGCGGGGGTCGATTTTTTCTTGATCCTCTCGGGGTATTTGATCACCAACATCATTCTCAAATATCACGATCGACCCGGTTTCCTCCGAGCGTTTTACATCCGAAGGTGGCTGAGGATCTGCCCGCTTTATTATCTGACGCTTGTAATCGTCGCGGTCGCATCGCCGATTCTCCCTCGCTCGACCAATTTCGGGGGTCTTTTTCAGGCCGCGACTTACACGCAGAACATCGAGGCTTACTGGTCGGGTCGGCCCATCGTCTTTTCGCAATATCTCACGCACACATGGTCGCTGGCGATTGAGGAGCAATTTTATCTCATTTGGCCGCCGATTCTTTATCTCACGGGTCGACGGGGCGTCGTTCCGGCGGCGATCGCCGTCGTTTGCCTTTCGGTCTGGGCGCGCGAAAGCGGCTTTCACTGGTGGCTCCTCATCGCACGATGCGACGGTTTCGCGCTCGGAGCGATTCTCGCGGCGACCTTGGGAGATCGCGCCGGCGACCGTCGACCGATCGTCGACCCGCGCCGGAACGCCGACCAAGAACGATCGAGCCGCCCGAAACGTTATTTCTCGCAAGAAAGATTCCGCTCGGGCCGAATCGATCATCCAATGAATTATATTCTTGTTCCAACTTTTATTATATCATCTTTATATTTAATGTATCTTTTCTCGATCGGAGGGATAAGTCGTCTGGGAGCGCCCAGGCGACCCGGATCGACGATTCTGGCGATCGATCTGTTCGGCTGCTCGGTCGTCGGTCTCACGCTTTCGTACGCGGGTTCGCGCCTCGCCTCGCCGCTTCGCAACAAAACGCTCGGATACATCGGCAAAATCAGCTACGGCGTGTATATGTATCATCTGATTATCATTATGCTTGGAGACGATATCGCCGAGAGAGTCGGCTTGAGAGGAAAGCCGTTTTGGCGCGAGGCGCTTGAGGCGGCCGTTTTTTTCGCCATGGCGGCGGTTTCGTACCGCTATATCGAACGACCGATTCTCGCACTGAAAGATCGGATGCCTTACGGACGAACGCTCCCAAAGAAACCGGTCGATCGAGGAGGATTTCGCGATCGAGAGAAAACCGACGATCGACGCGGCGTTTCCGTTCGCAACGCATTAAATTCTGTAAGTATGATATCTTTCAACGAAGATGAGGAGGTCGATCGATGACGGCGATCGCTTCCCGGAGAGGCGAATCGAGGAAACACTCGGACGAGCCCGCGATGAAGCCGAGCCGGATTTTCGGCGTTGAAATCGAACCCTGTAAACTCGTAATCAAGCCTTTTACTTATATAACAATCTCGCTCTTTTTTCTTTTCGCTTCGGCTTGCGCTTCGATCGCGTGGCTTCGCGTTTCGTTCGATTCGAAAGAGCCCGGAGTCGAACGTCGCGTCAAAGATCTGAAAATCGTCGATTCTTTAGGGAATCGACTTTCGATCGCCGAACGATGCGGCGAAGCGGGGATCATGCTCGTCTTCGTCGACCCCGACCGAGCGTCTTTCAACACACGCGCCGAACGGACGCTCGAACGACTCGCGAACCGATATAAAAAATCTCTAACATTTTGGTTTGTGGTTTCCCAAGCCGACGCGGTCGGCGAAACCGCGGCGCGTCTCGGCTTTCGTTCGGGTCGGTCTTTCCCGGTGTTGTTCGATCCTCGGCAAGAACTCGCCGAGCGAACGGGAGTCGAGTCGCTCCCGACCGCGGCGCTGATCGATCGCTCCGGACTCGTGACGTACCTCGGCCCGATCGAAGATCAAAAAGAGGATCGATTCAACAGACAAATTGATATTGATTCAGATGATCGGATCGGTTTGGAGCGAATCGTCGAGAAGTTCGCCGGGGGATCGCTTCGCAATCCCGTCGTGATCGCGATCGATCGAGGCGAACCGCTCGATCCAAGGCGATCGGTCGGATCGAAAGAATCCATCACATATGAACGAGACATTGAGCCGATTCTCCGTTCGCGTTGCTCGGGGTGTCATCGTCCGCGCGAGGCGGGGCCGTTTCCGTTATTAACATATCGCGACGCGGCCAAGCGAGCGAGTTTTCTCCGCGATATCGTCGTCGAAAGGCGTATGCCCCCCTGGAAACCGAAATCGGGGTTCGGCGATTTTCTCGACGAGACGCGACTGACGCGACACGAGATCGGCGTTTTATCGACGTGGGCCGATCGGGGCGCTCCCGAAGGAGCGCGGAGCGAGTCGAGAGCTCTAACTCAAGGTGAATCGGGGGAAGCGACGACCTCGGTCGAGGGAGATTCGAGGCTCGGCGAGCCCGATCTCATTCTCAAGCTCGACGGATCGTTCCCGATCCCCGAGTTCGGCGACGAATATCGAGCCTTCGTACTGCCGATCCCGATCGACCGCGACGTCGCGATCTCGGCGGTCGAATTTCGTCCCGATAATCGAAGGGTCGTTCATCACGCTCGGCTTTATCTTGATCCGACCGACGAGAGCCGACGACGCGATCAGGGGGATTCCAAACCAGGGTTTGCGTCGTGGGGCGGTAACGACATCCTCAAGCCGGGATTGGGAGCGTGGACGCCGGGTTCGATCGCGCGAAAATCTCCTCCCGGCGTCGGCTCCGTTATCAAAAAAGGGTCGGATCTTGTTCTTTTAATTCATTATCATGGAACCGGAAAGCGCGAGGTCGATCGGTCGAGCGTTGGGCTGTTTTTTTCCAAAACGCCGATCGAGCGAACGTGGCGGAGCGTTCCTTTGAGCACGGCGAAGATCGACATTCCCGCCGGAGAGGCTCGTTATCGGATCGATCTTTCGGCCAAGCTTCCCGCGAACGTTCACGCGTACTCGGTGGCGCCGCACGGGCATTATCTTTTGCGTGAGATCAAATTATGGGCGATTTTGCCCGACGGTTCGATTCGTCGGCTGTTGTGGATCGACGATTGGGATTTCCAATGGCAGGGTAATTATCATTTCGCGGTTCCGATCGCGCTTCCCACCGGAACCGAGTTGCGTGTGAAGGCGATTTACGACAATTCGTCGGCCAATCCTTTGAATCCGAATAGCCCGCCGCGGCGGGTCGTCTTCGGTCCATCGAGCGTCGACGAGATGCTCGGCTGCCACATCCAAATTCTACCCGACGGTCCCGACGACGAGCGAAAGATCGTTGAGAAGTGGCCGCATTCGCTTTAAGATATGCGATAAACTTAATTTTTCATGGATAACGATTGGATTCGTTCGACGGCGATTTTTCCTGGATCGCTCGCTTTGATCCTCGGCGATCCGCCGGGCTCTTTCATCACGACTTCGCTCGCATTATGATCGTCGCTCGGTTCGTCGGGTCGGCGAACCGTACGCCTCTTGATCGTTCCCCAGGACCGTTCCGAGGAGAAACCGCCGTGAATCGCCGTCGTTCAACGAACGCCTTAACGACTATCCGGATCTTTTTTTGGGCGTTTTTCATCTTCGTCGCCTGGGTATCGGCGGCGCCCGCTCGCCAAGAGAAGGCGGGCGAATCCGATCAAAAACTCGTTCTTCGCGCCCCCACTCCGAATCGCGTTTATCAACGCGATCAGGCGGGTTTCGGCGAGATCAAACTCGATCTTGTTAACAAAGAAAAATACAAAAATATTCAAGTTCTAGTTATGGGAGGCGAAGGTTTTGACACGGTGATCGAGGAGGCCGAATTCGGCGACGGCGTTTTAAGGGGAATTCCAACGGGAGGCCCTTATTTGATCAACATTCGGGCCGACGAAGATTCGGTCGAGGTCGATCCTATTTATGTCGGCGACGTTTGGATCCTCGCGGGTCAATCGAATATGGAGGGGGTGGCGGATTTAATCGACGTCACTCCGCCGAATCCCAAAGTGATGTTGTTGGGTATGGACGGTAAATGGGACGAGGCCAAGGAACCGCTTCATTGGCTCGTCGATTCACCCGATCCTGTGCATTCGGGAGATCCCGCGAACCGCGCCGAGCGTTCTAAAAGGATGCACGCGAACCGGCGAAAAGGAGCGGGGCTGGGTTTGCCTTTCGGCGTCGCGATGACCGAGGCTCTCGGCGTGCCGATCGGCTTGGTCGCGTGCGCTCACGGCGGGACGAGCATGGAGCAATGGAGCCCGGCGAAGAAAGGCGAAGAAGGTAAGAGCCTGTACGGGTCGATGTTGCGGCAATTCGAGCTCGCCGGAGGTAAAGCCCGCGGCGTTCTTTGGTATCAAGGCGAAAGCGACGCCAATCCGAACGCCGCGCCCAAATACGCCAAGGTGATGGAGGAATTCATCGCCGCGGTTCGAAGCGATTTTCACGATCCCGACCTGCCGTTTTACCTGGTGCAGATCGGCCGGGTGGTTCGCGGCGGAGATCCCAAAGATTGGAACATGGTGCAAGACGCCGAACGGTTGATTCCCGAGAAGATCGCGCACACAGCGGTCGCCTCGGTGATCGATCTCGAGCTCGACGACGGGATCCATGTGGGAACGCACGGGCACAAGCGGTTGGGCAAACGTTTGGCGAATCTGGCGCTGCGTAATTTGTTCGGTCATGTGGGGGCGACGACTCCGACGTTCGAGTCGGTATCGCGCGGGGCTCGCAATCGTCTGATCGTCAAATTTCGTGATGTGAATTTCTCACAGGAAGACACGCGATTACGCGGCTTGCAGCCGACGCGCCACATCGCCGGATTTTCGTTGCGCAAGGCCGACGGGAGCGAGATTCCGCTGATTTTCGACGCGTCGGTCGGCCCCGCTCCCGACACCGTCGTTCTCAAGCTTAACGGTCGACTTCCCGAGGGGGCGTTCCTCTGGTACGGCTGGGGTTTCGACCCGTACTGCAATCTCGTCGACGCGTGGGACGCCGCCGTCCCCGTGTTCGGCCCGATCGCGCTCGATCCCGTCAAGTGACGAACGAGCGAGTTGATTCGTGATCATTTGAAAACATAGAGGAGTCATCTTTTCAGGAGATGCTATTATGAAACGATTCTTCGCGGTTTGGGCGACGGTCGCGGTTTGGGCGATTTTCGCGGCGGTTTCAAGTTTCGCCGCGGCGGCCGACGCTCCGATCCGGCTTTTGATCATCACGGGGGATCACGGCCACGATTGGAAAACGACGACGAGGCTGCTGAAAGCCTTCATCGTCGAGCGATCGAAGGGAAAGATCGCGGTCGACGTCACCGAGACTCCCTCGAAGGATTTAACGTCCGAGAATCTCTCGAAGTATGATGTTATGTTGCTCAATTATAAAGACACGGCCAAGGGATCGGCCGAAACGCGCTGGTCGGACGCGAACAAGCAAGCGTTCGTCGACGCGATCAAGGGTGGCAAAGGGCTCGTCGTGTATCATCACGCGTCGAGCGCTTTCATCAACCCGAATTGGGACGAATTCGAGAAGATCGTCGGCGGCTGGAGAAAACAAGGCTTTCACGGACCGAAACACGACTTCACGGTGAAGAAAACCGAGGCGAAGCATCCGATCTCGGACGGACTGCCGAACTCGTTCGCACATACAACCGACGAATTGTATCAAAATTCGTTGCTGCCTCCGGGTTCGATCGTCCTCGCCACGGCGTATTCGGATCCGAAGAAACCGCGGGGCACGGGAAAGGACGAGCCCGTGATCTGGGTGAGCGAATACGGCAAGGGACGCGTGTTTGAGAACGTTCTCGGGCACGACGAAACGGCGATCGGCGATCCCGAATTTCAGCGTTTCATGGTTCGAGGAATCGTTTGGGCCGCGGGCGCCGATGTATCCAAGAACGCGGGGGATTGACTCGGACCGATCGAGCCGGCAATAATTCGCCGGGTGGAATGTTCGTGCCCGCTTCTACTTATCGCGGTCACGGTGGTTCCAACGCATGATCGGTCCCGTCTCGCCCGCTAAGATACAATTTAAAATGAGCGTCGATCGGCCGTTTTCACGGCGATTTTGTACGCACGGGCAAGGACGCCCGCCCCTTGTTTTCTCATAGCGTGATCCGTTTGAGAGCGATGATGCCGCGGTCGTCTTTTTCGCCCCCGCCTGGTTTGCACGATTACGCCTCGGTGAAACTCACCGAGCACGCGTTGGAGCGGTTTATCGAACGGTTTCATATCGAGCCCGAACAAGCCGAAGTTCGGTTACGAGAATCGCTTAAAAGATCTCGGCGCCTGGGAAGAAACCGCCGAAATCGAACGATCGCGATCCTGGCGACGCTCGAAGAACGACCGTTCGTCGGATTGATCAAAGATTCGACATGCCTGACCGTCTTAACTTGGCCGCAATTCGAGCCTCATCTCGCCGAGTTTGGCAGGACTCGACTCCCACGCAAGCACGGTCGGTTGATTCGCCGCTTGGTCGCTTCCAAACCCGCTTAAAATCGTAGGAAATTGAAAAATTAAGTTGAAAGCGGCGTGAAGCGGTCGTATAGTTCGAATGTAGGGAAATCAAACGCCCTAATGTCGTGCCTTATTATTGTTATGGATTATTAATTCAGGGACATGGATGTCTTTGGTCGCGGAGGCTTAGCGCCATGCGCGATCGGTGTGTCCGTGTTTTTTTTGTGGGGCTGATCCTTGCTTTGCCGTTGCTGATCGAGGCGACGGCGAGCGATGGATCGACGCGAAAGCCCTCTGATTCGACGACGTCGTCGGAACCAGCCCGATTTTCCGCGGGACTCCGCATCGACCCCAATCGTTCCATTTTCTGGGTGGAGCTGACGCTTATCGGCGGGCTCGGCCTGGCTTATCTAACGCGATCGAGTTTGCTTCGTGGCGTGAAATCGGCGCCGATTCGGGTGATCGAAGCGAGCGAGCCTCGGTTCGCCCCGTTGTCGCATCGCGCCGAGGATCGATCGCGGGGCCGAGCGATTCGGCTCACGCGATGGCGGCTCGGATACGCAAGCAAACTTGGATGAGCGACTCGAGGTCGTCGAGTGCGAGCGCGTTAGGTCCGTCCGAAAGCGCTTGATCGGGATCGGGATGCACTTCGAGAAAAAGCGCATCGCAACCCGCGGCGACCGCGGCCCGCGCGAGGTAAGGGATCATCGAGCGCTCCCCCGCCGATTTTCCCTGCCCTGCGCTCGGTAATTGAACCGAGTGCGTGGCGTCAAAAACGACCGGAGCGCCCGCCGATTGCATGATCGGTATCGATCGAAAATCGTTCACCAAACGTCCGTAGCCGAACGACGAACCGCGTTCGGTCAACATCACCCCCGCCGATCCGCTTTCGACGACCTTCGCCACGACGTGTGTCATATCCCACGGCGCCATAAATTGACCTTTTTTGACGTTGACGGGACGCCCGGTGGCCGCGGCGGCTTCGAGCAGATCGGTCTGCCGCGCCAAAAACGCCGGAATTTGCAGCAAATCGACGACCTCGGCGATCGTCGCGGCCTGAATCGTCTCATGAACGTCGGTCGTCACCGGAAGCCCCGTCTCGGCTTTCACGCGTTCAAAGATCTTCATGCCGGCTTCGAGTCCGGGCCCGCGGTAACTCGTTTTGGACGTCCGATTCGCCTTGTCGAAAGACGCCTTGAAAATCAGCGGCACGTTCAGCCTCCCGCAGATCTCGACGAGCCTTCGCGCGACGACAAACGTCACGTCTCCCGGCTCCATCACGCAAGGACCCGCGATGAGCGCGAGCGGCTCGCCCCGGCCGATCTTCACCCCTCCAACGCGAACAGGATTGGGAACCTCCATGTCGATCAAACTCCTTAAAAAGTATAAGCGCGCGAAAATTTCATAAGCATCGTTATGTATGATGCTTGCGATGATGTTCTGGAACGACGATATCGATCGCCGCGGGAAGTATCCGCACCTCAAATCGCGCGGAATCTTCAAGCCGGTCGGCGCCGATCCGTCCCGCGGGATCGCCGTCGAGTTGAACGGGAACGTCGGCTGCGGATTCGATCGTCACGCTCCGAACCGAGCGATGTACGACCCCCGGCTTTTCGAGGTGAATTCCGCGGAAAACGAGCCAAAGGTAACGGAGCATGCGGAACGGCCCCGCGTCGCGAAACACGACAAGGTCGAGTCGGCCGTCGTCGTCGAGCGCCGCCGGGGCGACGGGGAGCCCGAGCGCATACCTCGGTAAATTGAAGAGGAACACGGTCGATCCGACGAGCACGGTCTCTTCGCCCGGGTCTTCAATTCGAACTCGAAGCGAGGGAAACCGGTATTCCAGGCTCGATTCGAGCACGGGCGAAACGTATGCGGCCCGCGAAGTCGGCCGAGCGACTCCCGATCCCCCCAAACGAGCGAGGTGGTGGCGAAACACGACGTCGGCGTCGAACCCGAAGCCCGCCATGAGCGTGAACTTACGCTCGCCGGCGACTCCGAGATCGATCCGCCGAATTCGCCCCGAAGCGATCGTCGCGGCGACCCGCTCGGGACAATCACGGATGCCATAATGCCGAGCGAAAAGATTCTCGGTCCCCGCCGGAAGGACCGAGATCGGCACGTCGGGGGCTTCGTTGACAAGCGCAGCGACCGTCCCGTCCCCCCCGACCGCGACCAGACATCGACACGTCGAATCGCCCCGCGCCCGCGCGACGACTTCGGCTCGCTCGTCATGAGTCCAGCAAATCCGCGAAGCCAAACCGCGCCGGCCGAGCGCGTCGGCGAGCCGCTCGACTTTCACTCGACCCCCGCCGACGCCCGAATGACGGTTCGCGACGACTCCCACCCAGCCGTTCGCCGAGCGAGCTCTCCACATCGTCCGTACGTCAATCGTCGAAGCCGTCGACACTTCTATTTCCACTCCGATCCGATCGCCCGGTGATCGATCCCGCTCGCTCGCCACGACAAAACGTTCCGCTACGCCGCTTCGATCCGATCGCCCGGTGATCGATCCCGCTGTCCATCACGACGAAGCGTTCCGAAACGCGGCGCACCCGGCCGCGTCGCCGTCGACCGATCGTAACGCCGCCGACTTGAAGGGTCAACTTGCAAACTGAATAACGAAAATTTATGTGATTATTATTTAGGAAAATGATCGAGCCGTTCGACGTCGTGAATTTCACAAAACGAAACGTTCGGTTCATCTTCGTTCGGCTCTCGACACGTCCGCGTCGCATGCGAGCATCGGCGTTTCGATGGATACGAATAAAAAAAGTAAACCGATCCATTGAAACCCGTTCTCATCGGCGGCGAACTCGTGTTAAACTCGGTAGAGTTGAACGATTGGCGGCGTCCTCGCTGGAGATCCGCGGTCGATCGTTCGAGACGTTCGGGAATCGATTGGAAACCCGAACTTAAACATGATCCGGACCCGCCCAACCCCCCCGTTGAACGTCCAACCCCAAGATGAATCCTTCCAAGCATGATCGAGCTTACAAAAGAAAACGCGGGGGCTTACTGGAGAAACCGCGCCGGATTGACGGCGACCGAGTCGATCGATGTCGCCGAATTGGCGGGAGGAGTTTCGAACGTCGTCCTCAAGGTTTCGGTCGCTGGTTGTGATCCTATTATATTGAAACAATCACGCGAGCAACTGCGCACTCGAGCCGCGTGGTTCAGCCGATTGGATCGGATCTGGAGCGAGCGCGCCGCGCTCGATTTGCTGGGGTCGATTCTCCCCCCCGGGAACGTTCCCGCGGTTCTTTTCGCCGATCCCGACAATTACGTTTTGGCGATTTCGGCGGCGCCCGCGGGGTCGATCGTTTGGAAAGAAATGTTGCTCAACCGATCGATCGATCCCGCGATCGGCGCTCGAGCGGGCGATCTATTAGGATTAATCCACGTAAAAGCGATCGATCATGAATTGCTCTCGGGCAGGCTCGCCGACGTCGTCGTTTTTGATCAATTGCGGGTCGATCCGTATTATCGAACCGTCGCGCGGGCGCACGCCGATATCGAGCCGATGATTCATGAACTTATCGTGCGGATGCGAACCGCCGAGCCTAAGACATTTGTACACGCCGATTTTAGTCCTAAAAACATGCTTATTCATAATAGCAATCCGTTCGTCGTCGATTTTGAAACGGCGCACGCGGGAGACGCGGCTTTCGATCTCGGTTTTTTCTTGTCGCACCTTTCGCTCAAAACGAACTTGCTCGCGTCGAATCGGCTTGAATTTCTCGAACTGATCGCCGCGTTTCGATCGGCTTATGATCGGCGAATCGCGGGTTCGCCGTTCGATAACGATCGATTTCGCGGTCGGGTCGTCGCGCATACGCTCGCTTGCGCGTTGGCGAGGATCGACGGCAAAAGCCCCGTCGAATACTTGCCCGACGATCTTCGCCGCTCGATCCGCGAGAAGGCGCTCGACGCGATCGTCGATCGCGTTTCTTCGTGGGATGATTTCGTCGCGCGATTTCTATAGAATTCACGGACCCGGGAGCGCTCGATCGCCGAGATCGAACGCATCCTGATAGCGCGATTTTTTGGGAGGGTCGTCGCGTGGCGCGGTTGGCGAAACTCAAGGCGCGGCGTGTCTTGGATTCGAGGGGTCGGCCGACGATCGAGGTCGACGCGTTCGCATCCGACGGTTCGATCGGTCGCGCGATCGCCCCCTCGGGTGCGAGCACGGGTCGTCACGAGGCGTTCGAGCTCCGCGACGTCGATTCGACCAGATTCGGCGGTCGCGACGTCGGCCGCGCCTTGGCGAACGTCGAGGGGGAGATCGCTCGACGATTGAACGGATTCGAACTCGACGATCAGTACTCGATCGATCGCGCCCTGATCGAACTCGACGGCTCGAAAAATAAATCGAGGCTCGGCGCCAACGCCCTCATCGCGGTCTCGCTCGCGTGCGCCCGCGCGGCCGCCGAATCTCACCGTGAAGAGTTATATATTTATCTCAATAAAATCTGGCGTTCTCACGCGATCGCCGGAGTCGACGCCGCTCCGCGGCTGCCGGTTCCAATCGTCAACATGATTTCAGGCGGGGCGCACGCGGGACGCAATCTCGACGTTCAAGACGTTCTCGCGGTCCCTCTCGGCGAACGATCCTATTCCGATTCGCTCGAACGAATCGTCGCGTTGTATCACGAACTCGGCGCCGTGTTGCGCGAACAAGGCGAAGAGGGCTCGCTCGTCGGCGACGAGGGGGGCTACGGTCCCAAACTCTCCGACGATTCGGTCGCGATCGAACGCGTCGTCGCCGCGATCGAACGGATCGGGCTCGCGCCGGGCGTCGATTTCGCGATCGCCGTCGACGTCGCCTCGACGCAATTCCACGACGAATCAACAAGCACCTATTTGATGCGGCCGCGAGCCCGCGACGGATCGCGCGGTAAACCCGTAAAAATCACTTCAAGTCAGATGATCGATATGCTTGAAAGCTGGGTGAATCGCTATCCGATCACCGCGCTCGAGGATCCCCTCGCCGAAGACGACCGGGAGGGGTGGAGAGAAATCACGCGGCGACTCGGCGATCGCGTTCATCTTATCGGCGACGACTTATTCGTTACCGACGCCCGCCGGCTCCGCGAAGGCGTCGACGAAAAAGTCGCCAATGCGATTTTGATCAAACCGAATCAGGCGGGAACGCTCACCGAAACGCTTGAAACGCTCGCTCTCGCGAAACGAAGCGGATATCGAACGATCGTCTCGGCCAGGTCGGGAGAAACCGAGGATTCGACGATCGCCGATCTCGCCGTCGCGACCGCCTCGGATCATATCAAAATCGGCTCGGTCGCCCGTTCGGAGCGTCTCGCGAAATACAACCGATTGCTCAGAATCGAGGAGAAACTCTCTGAAGCGAACATAAATTGATTGTACAATATTAGACGCCGTCCGCAAAATCGCTCACGGCGAGATCGGCTCGTTTTATCAGGTTGCGGAGCCCTTTCATCAGATATGTTATAAAACGGTTGTTTTATAAATGTTTGATTGTTCTTGTTTAAAAGGGCGAACCTCCAGGCGAGCCTCTTTGATAAACTTCGGCGAAAAGGCCGTTTTCGCCATCAAAAAAAGAAAATATAATAATACGGCTCACCGGAAGGTTCGCCCTCCCGATCTCGGCTTCGCCCGCGAATCCCGTCGAATATACGGATTTCTTTCCGGATGGATTCTTACAAGCTTGAAATCGATCGTCCCCCGCGCTTTCTTCAATCACGTCGCGGCGGCGCGCTTGAAATCAAAAATCCGCATATTCTCGCAAAGGTCTCGATAAGTCATTTTGAAGGGACGACGATCCGAGGTCTCTCGACGGTTCGAACGCGATCGACCCCTTCGACGATCTCGACCGTCCGATCGGCGGCGACATCGTGAAAGGTTTGTTTGGTTTTTGAAGTCGGCCAAGTGATCTCAAGTTCATCGATCTTGGTCGAATCGAGCAATCCAAGATGCTCGATTAAACAATCGCCGCCGAAGCTCGAGTTGTTGCCGATCGTTCGATAAATCGACCGCTTCGAACCGTCTTTATTCGTGATCGTCGCCCCGATTTTGGCGCCGATCGCGATCTTGTTCGTCTTCACCCCGATTAGCTTGACTTCGAGGTAACGACGCCCCTGGCCTGGATTTTGGAATAAAAGGTTGTACGCGCGATCGCCGGGAACTCCCCCGCCGGTCTCGACGAAAAAGTCGAGATCGCCGTCGAAATCCCAATCGCAGAACGACACCCCGTGCCCTTTTTGAAGGTGCCCCGTCGCCGACGACCAGGTCGCGTCGTCGAACCGCGCCGCGGCCTGATTGATCAGCAAAACGTTGGGCGTGAGCCCCGAATAAGACATCTCCCCCGTGCCGAGGTAAATATCCAAAAACCCGTCGTTATTCACGTCTCCAAAATTACATCCCATTGGGGTGAATGCGCGGGCGAGACCGACCTCGGCGGCGACGTCGCGAAACCCCTCGGCGCCGAGATTGCGATAAAGAGTCGGTCGACTGCGATTCTCGTTCGGCTCGCCGAGCGCGATCGCCGCGTAATCGGCCATGAACGTATCATTTTCATTGATATAAATATCAAGCTTGCCGTCGTTGTCGAAATCCCAGAACCAACACGCGAAGCCGATCTCGGGCCCCGTCACGCCGAGTTCGGGAGCTTTATCAACGAACTTACCGTTCCCCTCGTTGTGATAAAGCCGCGCGGGACCCCGCATATTCGAGACGAGAAGATCGAGCTTGCCGTCGCCGTCGTAATCGCCCCACCCCGATCCTTTGCCGCACCTTTCGTTGAGAACACCCGCCTGCGCGGCGCGATCGACGAACGTGCCGTCCCTCTCGTTGTGATAAAGCCTGCACCGATTCCTCGGGTCGGGGGTCGTCGGATCGCCGCTCGGCGACGTGTATTCGCCGCACAAAAACACGTCCAGATATCCGTCGTCGTCGTAATCGCCCCACGCCGCCGATTCGCAAGCGATCGGCTCGCCCAACCCCGCCGCGACGGTGACGTCCTCGAACGTACCGTTCCCCTTGTTCTTCAAAAGCGAAAGCCGCATCGGCTTCTCCCAGCCGCCGCGCAACATTAAAACATCTAAGAATCCATCGTTGTTAAAGTCGGTGCGCGTTACGTTGAGAGCGTAGATCTGATCGTCGAGGCCGGCCTTCGACGATCGATCGGCGAACTCGCCGTTTCCAAGATTGACGAAAAACGACGCTCCGCGGTCGGCGTCGAGCGAGGTCGTGAACAAATCGGGCAGTCCGTCGCCGGTGAAATCGTCGAAAATCGATCCCCCCGCCTGATTCGGCCCTCGTTTCGTCAACCCGACCGCCGCGGCGACGTTCTGAAACCGACCGACGTCGGTCTTCGACTGAAACTTATCGAGCGGAATTAAATGCTCGCGCGGAACGCGATCGGGATATTCTCCTAAAGTCATATACGCGATATTTAAAAGCCATCGCGCTCGAAAATCTCTCGGTTTTATCTTCAAATATGCGAGCAGGCGTTTGATCGCGTCGCGCGAACCGGCTTCGTTCGTATGAACCGCTTCGGCCGCGATCGGCATGATGCAGCTCGAAGGCCCGAGACACGCCATGCAATTGTCGGTCTCGCCGCGGCGGAGCGAGAGAATCCCCGTCAGCAAATCGAGCTTCGCGGTCGCCCGCGCCGGAACTCCCATCCCGCGAGCAAGGTCGCGAGCCTTTTCAAAAGATGCGATCGCCTCCGTGAATCGACCTTCGTACATATCGATCGATCCCAATTCATAATAAGCGACCCCCGCCTGTTCCGCCTCTTTCGGCGTCGGTTTGGCGCCGAGCCCGAGCGAATCGACGCGAGCCTTCAACACCGCGGTTCCCAAACGCCCCCTCGCCAAAATCGCATCACGAAGTTCGGTAAGCGATTGAGGATCATGAACCGCTCCGTGAAATCGCATCGCGATTCCGAGCCCGCAATCCTCGATCCGATCGCGCCCCGTGTCGCTTAAATCGGGTTCTTCGTCGGCTCGCGATCCTGCGGAATCGCTCGCTTCGCCCGATCCCGCCGCGACTCCCGCGCCGACGCCCCCCCCGGCGATCGACCCCCGACCCGCGACCGCAGCCGATCGCGTTCGAGCCTTCCGACCGCCGCTTCCGCCGAATTCGGGGAGTTCGGAGCTGATGAAATAAATCGCCGTCGCCGCGATCGCCGCGCAAAAAGCTCCCGTCACGATCAATCGAATCCACATTCGCATGATTCACATCCCTTCCGTTCGCCGGCGAATTCGAGACGGCGATTCCCGAGCCGTTAATGCGCTTTCAATAATAACGAATAACCGATCGTCAGGCTATTACGAATGTTTTCATTCCAATCGTCTTCATAAACGTTGGCGTTTTGACCGTCGGCCGCGATCGCCGGCAGCCAAACGTTCGGCCTGGGGCGAGCGAGACGATCGACCGAATCGATAAAGTCGATCGCGCGTTCGCGCACCCCCGATATGTCGTTTTGAAGCTCGTCGATCGATTCATGATTGGATACGATCGGGAATCGTCCCGAAACCAGGATCGCCTTGCCGTCCTCGTCGATCCGGTACGCGACGGGGGCGATCCCTCGTCCATGAAGCCGAATCGCGCGAACCGACAGCCCTTCGAGCGTGCTCAAATCCTCGGCGACGACGACGTCTTTCGCCGCGGGACATAACTTTCGAATCGCTCCGATCGCGTCGCGCGCGACGAAAACTCTCGCCCCCGTCTTCTTGATCAGATCGTCGAGCCCCGAAATCTCGGCTTCGCCCGAATCGGTCAGCAAAACGGCCGAAGCCTTGGCGGGCTTGATTCCCAACGCCGCGAGCCGTTCGTTAAGAAATTCGGCGTAACCGGCGCCGCCGGGAGCGTCGACGACGATCAACCCCTCCCCCGTTTGAGCCGCGTAAGACGCGCGGCCGCCGCGATCACCCAGATAAAAAAAACGCTCGGTGATCCGCTTGGGATTCCCGTCGAGAAAATCGGCGCCGTCGGCCTCATAATGACCGAGCAACGTTTTCAGATCTTCAATTCCTTCATCGATCAGCGCGAGCCAGCGTTCTTTGGTCATTCGCGGATTTTGCGGGATCGGGTCGTCGCGCGGATGACCGGGCAACACGAGATCGGGAACCGCGAGCCTGCGCAACATCAACAAACTTTCCAGGAAAGTCGTCGCGTCGCCGCGATAACGCGGAGCGAGATACGCCGAATACGTACCGAGCGCTTTTTGATGAATGTTTGTGGAACCTTTGTAGCCGAGCAGCATGGAAACGACGTCCCCCGCGAAGAACGCTCGAAGCCCGTTTTTCTCGACGAGGTAACACGTGCTTCCGGGAGTGTGCCCAGGGGTCGCGAGCGCTCGAACGACGACGTCGCCAAAGGCGATTTCCTCGCCTCCTTTTAGCTCGACGTCGATCGTCGTCGGGTGCGGTTCGACGTCGGGCATGTGGAACACGCTGAAAAACGCCTCTTTCGGCTTCCCTTGCCGAACGACTTCGGCGTCGCCGGCGCCGATATAAATCTTGGCGCCGATCGTTTTGCGCAGATGCTCGGCGCCGCCGCAGTGGTCGCCGTGCGCGTGGGTGAGAAAAACCGCGCGAATGTTCCGCCAATCGAGCCCTAATTCGGCGACTTGAGCTTTTAAGAGTCGAGCTTCGGAATCGAGCCCTGAATCCATCAAAATCAATCCATCTGTGGATTCAATAGCGTACGCCGCCGAGGGCTCGAGCCCCCCCAGTAAATGGACCCCGGGGACGATCGTGATCGCCGCGGGAGCGAGCGAAGGGATTGCGTAGTCGAGAGCCGATCGACGCCAGGCGCGGTATCCCCAATAGCCTCCTACCGCCGCCGTGATTAAGAGCGCCGGCGAGATTAAGCCGAGAATTCCAAACTTGATTTTCGATCTCGACGCCGAGGAATCTTTCATACATTGAGTTTATTCGGGGCTCGTCTTGTCCGCCAGACGATGATTCTTGAATCACTTAAGAACGCGTCGTGATCGCTGGAAATCGACGCGAATCGTGTCGGTGATGTGACGAGAACGGTATTGTTCGTGAACCGTGCGGGCCGGCCTGGTCGAAGCATCGCCTTCCCGCGGGCGACATCATCGGCGCCGGAGAACTTCCCATTCGGCGAAAAGCTTCCGGAATCGCGAACCCGACCGGGAGAGCGAATTAATCGCATCCGGCGCGGCTCACACCTCGTCAATAACGACCCACCTCGATCCTCCGCAAGCGAGGGGACGGTCGGTTTCTACGAATGCAGTGATTTAAATCCGACTCCCTCCCGCGTGCGGGGTGGGGTCGATTCTCGATCGAATCAAACGGAGTCTTCGTAGCCGGCGGTTCTTTGGGCGCGCTCCGAAAACGTGAATCGATCCTCTCACAGCGTCGTCGAAGCATTCGGCCGCGACGACCTTTATGTTGGAATTCTACAGAATCTCTTTGACTTGCTAACGCATCGCCCGATAGAATAACCTATCAGACGCGATTAAGATCGTCGGACGCCTCGCGTCGCTTTCGATCCGTTAAACCCGCTTTCCTCGATCCGTTAAACCCGCTTTCCTCGAAAAATCACGCCGCTTCGTCATTCCGTCGCATCCGAGCGTCCCCGTACGCGACGACGGATTCCAGGAAAACGAAAATACTCGAATTGGGAGCCGATTCAACACGATGGAGAACATTCTAAAAAGCTCCCGGATGAAACAACACGCCGAGGCGCCGATTCAGGCCGATCACGGGCTTCGTAGGCAGGCGATCGTCGCTTCGATTTTGGCGGACGTCTTTCACGGACGGCTCAAGCCCGGCCAGCGGCTCGTCACCCGCGAACTCGCCGATCGCTTCGGCGTCAGTCACACGCCGATTCGCGAGGCTTTGATCGCGGTCGCGGCGATGGGATTGATCGATCTGAATCCCAATCGGGGCGCGGTCGTACGCGAGGTGACCGTGCGCGACGTCCGAGAGGTTTGCCAGGTAAGGAGGGCGCTCGAATGCGAGGCCGTCCGGGGAGCTTGCGGAAGGATCGATCGCGATCGGCTCGCCGCTCTCGACGCCGATTTCCGCAGCCATCTCGACGCGATCGCCGCCGCGGAACCCGATCTAATCGATCGCGCCCGCGAACTCGACAGCAGGCTCCACGATCTGATCGCGCGGTCGTGCGGCAACGCGTTTTTGGCGCACGAGATCAATCGACTTAAAACCCTTTTCCGAGCGTTCCGCGATTTGTCGTGGGATCGCGACCACGACCTGATCCAACATCGCATCGCCGAAGAATCACGCGAGCATCTCGCGATCGTCGAATCGCTCGTCGCGGGAGACCGAGCCGCTTCGGCCCGGGCGATGTCGCGGCACGTCATCTCGGGAGTCAGGTACTGGAGCATGGCCATCAAGCGACGCCCCGCGGCGCGGAACCGCGACGCCGCGACCCCCAAAGAGATCCAGGTATCATGAAATTATTAATGTATTTCTCGGCGGACTTCTCCGATCGTTCTCGGCGGCGAGGCGCTTTTATGAATCGGTTTTTGATCGCGATCGCTTTGGTTTTCACGGCTCGATTCGCGACCGCGGCCGACGCGGGGGCGCCGTCGTACAACCGCGACGTACGCCCGATCTTACAAGAACATTGTTTCACGTGTCACGGTCCCGATAGCGCGGCTCGCAAGGCCGATCTCCGGCTCGATCGCCGCGACGACGCGATCAAAGCCGGAGCGATCGACGTTACCGACGCCGATCAAAGCGAAATGCTCGTCCGAATCCTCTCGGACGATCCCGACGAAATCATGCCCCCGCCGAAATCCAAAAAGAAATTGTCGGCTCATGATAAAGAAGTGATTCGCCGTTGGATCGCGGCGGGCGCCGCGTACGAACCGCATTGGTCGTTCATCGCGCCGAAACGTCCCTCGCTTCCACATGTGAAGAACGAATCGTGGGTGAAAAACCCGATCGATCGCTTCATTCTTGAAAAGCTCGAGGCCGCGGGGCTCGAACCCGCGCCCGAGGCCGATCGTCGCACGCTGGCGCGGCGGCTCTCGCTTGATCTCACGGGCCTTCCTCCCGCGGTCGAAGACGTCGAACGGTTCGTGAACGACGCCGCGCCGAACGCTTACGAGAAACTCGTCGATCGGCTGCTCGCTTCTCCCCGTTGGGGCGAACACCGCGGGCGTTATTGGCTCGACGCGGCGCGTTACGCCGACACCCACGGCATCCACTTCGATAATTTCCGTGAAATGTGGTCGTATCGCGATCGCGTTTTCGCGTCTTTTAATCAAAACATGCCGTTTGATCAATTCACCGTCGAACAGCTCGCCGGCGATTTGATCCCGAACGCGACTCTCGAACAAAAAATCTCGTCGGGGTTCAATCGGTGCAACATCACCACCAACGAGGGGGGGGCGATCGACGAGGAATACCGAGTCCTTTACGACCGAGACCGCGCCGAGACGACCGCGCAGGTTTGGCTGGGCATGACCGCGGGATGCGCCGTATGCCACGATCATAAATATGATCCTCTTTCGCAACGCGAGTTTTATTCGTTCGCGGCGTACTTTAACAACACGACGCAAAACGCGATGGACGGCAACATCAAAGACACGCCCCCCGTTTTGTTCGTCCCCAGGCCCGAGGATCGGCCGCGGTGGGAGTCGATCGACGGCGAGATCGTCGCGGCGAGGGCGAAGGTGGTCGAGCGGAAAATGGCGGCCCGTGCCGAGTTCGATCGTTGGCTCGCGGCGCTCAAACCGAACGAATTTCCCGCCAAGATCCCGACCGATTCGCTCGCGTTCCACGCGCCCCTTTCCGAGGGGAACGGCGGCCAATTGAAAATCGAAGTCGAAGGCAAGTCGCGCACGATCGATCTTTCGGCGGGAACGAAGTGGAAGCCTGGAAAAATCGCCGATCAAGCTTTCGTAGCGCGTCCGGGGGTGGAGGTCGCGATCGCCGAGCCGGGGGATTTCGATACGAATCAACCGTTTTCGCACGGCGTTTGGATTCAGATTCCCAAACGTGAAATCACAGGCAGCGCTTATGCGCGAATGGACGAGCGCGACGATCACCGCGGCTGGGATTTGTGGATCGAGAACGGCCGAGTCGCCACGCATATCATTCACAAATGGCCCGAGAAGGCTCTTAAGGTGATCGCGCGCGAGCCGCTCAAACCGGGCGAATGGACGCATATCCTCGTCGTTTATGACGGCTCGGCGAAGGCCCAGGGAGTAAAGATCTATTACAACGGCGAATCCAAGGCGGTCGATTATCAGGTGAACGCGCTTTCCGAGACGATCCGCACCAAAACGCCGTTCAAGCTGGCGCAACGGAGCGAGGGTTCGCGGCTCGACGACATCGCGCTGCAGGATTTAAGAATTTACGGCCGAGCGCTCAAAGCCGACGAGATACAGGCGATCGCGCGAACGTCGATCGTCGCGGCGATCGCCGCCAAGCCCGTCGACAAGCGCGGCGATTCCGAGAAGAACGACCTGTTCGCGTGGTGGCTGGCGACGCTCGACGATTCTTACAAGTCGGCCGATCGTCGCGTGAACGAATTGACGCGTGAACGGAGCGAAATCGAATCACGCGGCACAAAAGCTCATGTGATGAATGAACGAAACGAACCCGCCTACGCTTACGTGCTTTATCGCGGCGAGTACGACAAGCGTCGCGATAAGGTCGAACCGGGCGTTCCCGCGGTTCTTCCGCCGATGCCCGCGGATTATCCCAGGAATCGGCTCGGGCTGGCGCGTTGGCTCGTCTCAGGCGAACATCCGCTTACGGCGCGCGTGACGGTGAATCGTTTTTGGCAAGAGCTTTTCGGCTCGGGGATCGTGCGTACGACGGGAGATTTCGGGATCACGGGGGAGGCGCCGTCGCATCCCGAGCTGCTCGATTATCTCGCGGTCGATTTCCGCGAATCGGGTTGGGACGTCAAGCGATTTTATAAGTTGATGGTGATGTCGGCGACTTATCGCCAGTCGGCGGCGGCGACCGCGGCGAAGATCGAGAAGGATCCGGCGAATCGGCTCCTTTCGCGCGGGCCTCGGTTCCGCATGGACGCCGAGATGATCCGCGATTACGCGCTCGCGGTGAGCGGGCTTTTAAGCCCCAGGATCGGCGGTCCGAGCGTCAAGCCGTATCAGCCCGAAGGCGTTTGGGAGGCGGTCGCGATGCCCGAGAGCAACACCCGGAATTATCGCCGCGATCATGGTGAAAGTCTTTACCGGAGGAGCGTTTACACCTTGTGGAAGCGGGCCGCGCCTCCGGCCTCGATGGACGTTTTCAACGCTCCGAGCCGCGAGGTTTGCACGGTTCGGAGAGAACGAACCGATACGCCGCTGCAGGCGCTCGTCACCTTGAACGACGAACAATATGTCGAGGCGGCTCGCAATCTGGCGCAAATCGCTCTCAGGCAAGGCGGGGCGACGAACGAAACAAAGCTCGATATGATCGCGCGACGGCTTCTGGCGCGTTCGTTCTCGGCCGAGGAAAGCCGAATCGCGCTCGCATCTTTTGAACAGATTCTCGCGCATTATAAAAATCATATCGATGACGCGAAAAAACTGCTCGAAACGGGAGAATCTCCTCGCGACGGTTCGCTCGATCCCGCCGAGCACGCGGCGTGGACGATGCTTTGCAACGAACTGATGAACCTTGACGAGGTTTTGAACAAGTGACGCGATCCGACGAAGATCGATCTTTTATTGGAAATCGAGGCGGCGCCATGAATCCTTTCGAGGAATACGTTCGGTACGAGACGCGTCGGCAGTTTTTCGGCAGGACGGCGGGGGTCGCGGGAACCGCGGCGCTCGCGACGTTGTTCGGTCGCGATTTTCTCGGCGGAAAACCTTCGAGGGCCGAGACGATCCCCGCTCCGGCGCTTCATTTTCCGCCGAAGGCGAAGCATGTTATTTATCTGCATATGGTGGGCGGACCGCCGCAGATGGACCTGTACGATTACAAGCCGAAGATGAACGATTGGTATGATAAAGATCTTCCCGATTCGGTCCGCCAGGGTCAACGGCTGACGACGATGACTTCGGGTCAAAAGCGTTTTCCGATCGCGCCTTCAAAATATAAGTTCGCTCAACACGGCAAAAGCGGCATGTGGGTGAGCGAGCTTCTTCCTTACACCGCGAAGATGGTCGACGACCTTTGCTTCGTGCGCAGCCTGCAAACCGAGGCGATCAATCACGAGCCCGCGATCACCTACATGCAAACGGGTAATCAAGTGACGGGACGTCCCTGTTTGGGCGCTTGGGTTTCTTACGGTTTGGGTTCGATCAACGACAACTTGCCGACGTTCGTCGTTCTCGTCGCCAAGCCGTCGAACACCGAGCAGATTCAGGCGATCTCGGCGCGGCTTTGGTCGGCGGGTTATCTTCCCGGAACGCACGCGGGGGTGTCGTTCCGATCGGGGGGCGACCCGATTCTTTATATCAACAATCCCTCTGGAGTTTCGACCGACGTTCGGCGGAACACGCTCGACGGGCTAAGGGCGCTCAACGAGATCAATTACAAGTCGGTCGGCGATCCCGAAACGCACACGCGGATTCAGCAATACGAACTCGCGTTTCGGATGCAGGCGAGCGTTCCCGAGCTGACGAACGTCGCGGGCGAGCCCGAATCGACTTACAAGCTTTACGGCGACGAGGCGCGCAAGCCGGGGACGTTCGCGCACTCGGTTCTGCTCGCTCGCAGGCTCGTCGAGCGCGGAGTTCGATTCATTCAGATTTATCACAACAACTGGGATACGCATTCGAACGTCGCGGGTAGGCTTCCCAGCCAGTGCAAAGACGTTGATCAACCGTGTTATGGATTGATCCAGGATCTGAAAAGCCGGGGGCTTTACGACGAAACGCTGGTGATTTGGGGGGGCGAGTTCGGCAGGACGATTTATTCGCAGGGGGGGCTTTCGCACGAGAATTACGGCCGCGATCACCATCCCCGATGTTACACGGTTTGGCTCGCGGGAGGGGGATCGAAAGCGGGTCATATTCACGGAGAAACGTGCGATTTCTCGTACAATGTTGTGAAGGATCCCGTACATATTCATAACTTTCACGCCACGCTGTTGCGGCTGCTCGGCTTCGACAACGAACGGTTCACTTACCGTTATCAGGGGCTCGATCAAAAACTGACGGGGGTGGAACCCGCCAAGGTGATCCAAGAGATGATGGCGTGATTATTTGTTTAGTGAAAGGATCGTCGCGGACTCGAATGTGATTTTTCGGATTCGATCGCCGCGGCGATCTCGACGCGGTTATTGATCGGGAGGAACGTCTCGACGAGATCCTGGCTGAGGCGGCCGATTCGCCCGACCGCACTCCGGTAAGAGCTTCTTTTGAAGAGACGCGAGAACATCTCGTCGACGCGATCGATGCTTGGGAGACGTCTCGATTTCGGAACGGTGAAGATCGGCGGGACGTCGACGTGCGCGGTTCGGCGATCTCAAAGGCGCCAAGGGGAGCCGACCTCAATCCCGACTCAAGAGATGAACGTATAAGAAAACTGAAGGTTTGGAGCTGTTGAGGTCCGTTTCCTGGGGTAACCATAAATGAATGCAATGCGGCGATCTTCGCCGGAAGAATCTCAATACCCCTCGCGCGAGTTATCGATCCTGGCCTGCTCAGCCCATTTCGCCGATAATTCGGAGTCGACGGGGACGAATGACTCTAACTATAGTTCTCTTTGATGTCAATCGAACTAGTCATGAACTCTTCTGATTTGAATAACTAAAACAAATAGGAATCCGACAATAGTATTATCGAGCTTAAAGAAGCTTTTAGTTATTAACACATACATACAGTTTGTTTTTGCGGCCGAGGGCTCGTATATGAAATAAGAGGACCGAGCACTTGGTTAGTAGATTTAGTTGATTGAGTAACCCTTTATACAATTAGAAACATTTTCGTTTCGCATAGGAATCGTCTCGGGGCCAAAGAGTTACAATCCACCAATGCGATGATCCATGGTGATCACCATGATCCAATCGACGAATATGCGCATCTTGGTAAGGATATGTCAAGAATGCGTCAAATCAAAAAAAATGGGCGATACAGGACTTGAACCTGTGACCCCCAGCGTGTCGAGCTGGTGCTCTAGCCAACTGAGCTAATCGCCCCTCGTTCTGAGATTTGAATCATAACCGATCGACGCCGCGTTTCAAGTCGATTCTCGAAAAACCTCGACCTTTCGCGAGCCGACCCGCGATTCCAGGCCGTTTTCTAGCGTAAATCAACACGAAACGGCTCGAAAGATCGCGGCAACGCGGAAGCTCAACCCATGAGAACGAACCTGGTTCGAGGCGTCTTCTCAACGCTCTTCCAACAACGACACCGATCGATCGACGCGGGTTCGTATAGGTTCGGTCCTCAAAATCCGCTCCCTCGGTCGTGAAATCGAAGCGGATTCCGCGGCCGACTCGTCGTCGAAAAGTTTTAAACGGTCGACCGTGCGCAAAGCGAGGGTCGATTGAGCGAGAAGCGCGACCTCCGACGATCGGCAAACTCATATAAACATACATAATAAATATTTCGGTCTCGATTTATTGATTGATCGCCCTTCTCGCGATAAGAACGACGGGCGGGGAGAGGACGAAATAGCGCGATACCTCGGGAACCCAAAGCAACGCGACGGTGTAGCCGATCGCCGAAACCGAAGACCGAGCGGATCAACGTCGCCGGAAATAAAATCGCCGGGATCGTGATCGTCATAAAATCCACGATCAAAGATCCTGGCGATTGTTAATAGGTTAACGCGGGTCGTCGGGTTTTGGTTCGGCTTCGGGGCCGGCCTTGGCGGATCGTCATTCGTGCCGGAGGGCCTCGATCGGGTCCATATTGGCGGCGCGGTTGGCGGGATAAAGGCCGAAGATGATGCCGACGGCGACCGAGATGCCGAACGCGAGGATGATCGAATTCCAGGTGACCTGCGCCTTGGTTTCGGCGACGAACTGAGCGATCGCGTAGGGGATGATCACGCCGATCGCGACCCCCAGGAGCCCTCCGACGCCCGAGAGGACGACGGTTTCGATGAGGAATTGCTGGGTGATATCGCCCCGTTTGGCGCCGAGGGCGCGACGGATGCCGATTTCTCGCGTCCGTTCGGTGACGGTCGCGAGCATGATGTTCATGATGCCGATGCCGCCGACCAGAAGTGAAATCGAAGCGATCGTTCCCAGAATGATCGCGTATTGGCGGGCGGTGCGTTCGGCCTCCATGATCAGATCGTAAGGAACCGTCATATCAATATCAACTTTGGGATGGAACGGTTCGACCGCGCCTTTGATGATCGGCACGGTTTGGGAGACGACGTCGGTGCTCGTCAATTGGATCGTGATCTGGGAGAGTTGGGTTTCCTCGGCCTCCATCGATCCCGAGCGAAAATTCATGATCCGTTCGCCGAAGCGGACGCGGCATGAACTTAATGGAATGTAAACATCTTTATTATAATCTTGCGCGGCGAGGCTGCCGCCGATTCCCGCGGTGCTCGCGCGTTCTTTGGTGACGCCGATCACGGTGTAATAATCGGACCCGAGTTTGACGGCTTGACCGAGCGGATCCTCGTAGGGGAAAAGTTTTTTGGCGGTATCGCTGCCGAGGACGGCGTATGTTTTATAATCGTCGTCGTCGTGCTGTGAGAGGAACCGGCCGCGTTCGATTTCGAGATGGTTGAATTCGGCGTAATCCTTGGTGGTGCCGACGATCCGTCCGTCGAGCGCGTGTTCGTCGTGGCGGATTTGCTTGCGGATTTCACGAATCGGCAGGATTTTTTTGATGTTGGGGACGGTCGCGAGGATTCGGTCGAAATCTTCATATTTGAGACCGTAGTTGAGGATTCGCGCCGGGCGTCCGCCGGTGGAGAGTTGCGCCTCGTCGCTCGGTTTGACCGATCGATAGATGACGTTGGTGGCGCCGAGCATCTGGAATCGCGCCTGCGCCTCGCGACGCGATCCTTCGGCGATCGCCAGCATCGCGATGACCGCCGCGACGCCGAAAACGATCCCCAATACCGTGAGGCCCGAGCGCAGTTTGTGCAGCATCAGGCTTTTCATGCCGAGCTTGACGCTGCGAAGGATGCGTCCCATTGTCGCCGACTCCCGAAAATCAGATCAATAGATCAAAAATCTCGTTGTGTAAAATTATACTGGGGTGATACGATCTTGATTCCACTCGAATCGGCGCCGTGTTCCGCGAGCGCCGGGAACCGCCTTTCCCCGACGATTAAGCGACGACCTCGGCGTGATTCTCCTCGTCGAGCTCGACGAGCATCCGCGGGCTGGGGCCGTCTTCGACGATCACTCCGTCTTTCATGCGGATGATCCGCTTGGCGTATTCGGCGATGTCGGGCTCGTGCGTCACCATGATGATCGTCTTGCCGGCGTCGTTCAGCTTGCCAAGCATGCTCATAATTTCATAACTTGTGGCCGAATCGAGATTGCCGGTCGCCTCGTCGGCGAGGATGATGTAGGGATCGTTGATGAGCGACCGCGCGATCGCGACCCGCTGTTGCTGACCGCCCGAGAGCTGGTTGGGGCGATGATCGAGCCGATCATGAAGCCCGACGAGCCTGGCCAGTTCCATCGTTCGTTCCTGGGCCTCCTCCGAGATTATGCCGTTCCCTTGATATGTTAAGGGTAATTGGATGTTCTCGGTGACGGTATATTGCTGGATCAGGTTGTACGATTGGAAGATGAAGCCGATCGACCGGCTGCGAACCTCGGACAGTTCGTCGTCGTCGAGCTGGGCGACGTCGTAACCGCCGAGGATGTATTCGCCGCTCGTCGGTCGATCGAGGCAACCCAGGAGGTTGAGCATCGTGCTTTTCCCCGAGCCCGATTGCCCCATGATCGCGACGTATTCTCCCTCGCGAAATTCGAGGGAGACGCCGCGGAGCGCGTGGACGGTGAGAACCTCTCCCCCGCCCCGTTTGCCGAAGAGCCCTCCTCCCGAGCCGTGACCCATGAAATAGGTCTTGCGCAGGTCGGTCATTCGGACGACGACGCGATCGGCCGCGCCGTCGCCTTTTCTCGAGAAAATATCGCTCACGAGCCCTGACCTCCTCCGGGGAAGCCGCCGCCGAATCCTCCCGGATTTTGCGATTTCAATTGCTCAAAAAATTGTCGCTTTTCATCGGGAGACATATTCTTGAGTTTCTCTCTCAGCGCGGGATCGCCGCCGAACTGTCCTTTGCCTTTGCGAGCCCCCTTGCCCGCGCCTTTGCCGCCCGCTCCCTTGCCGAAACCGCCCGCGCCTTTACCCGCGGGACCACCGGGACCGCCCCCCGCTCCCTTGCCCCAAGAACCGCCCGAGGATTTGGTCGATGGCCCGAACGCCTCGCGTTTTTCGGCGTCGGTCATCAGCGAGCCGGGGTTGAGCGCGACGATATCGCCGTCTTTCAATCCTTCCTTGACCTCGACGAATTGATCGTTCGAGGTTCCCAGCACGACCTTGCGGAGCTCGGGACCCTTGGGAGTTTTCACATAAACGTTGCTCGATCCCTTGAACGCCAGAATCGCCTGCAGCGGAACCGCGAGGACGTCGTCTTGCTCGGAGACGAGGATATCGACCTTCGCGGTCATTCCAGGCCGAAGACCGGGAAGCGGATTGTCGATCGTCACGATCGTCGTATATACCTTCACGTCCGAACTCATGAAACTCGTCGGATCGGGAAGCGGCTGAACCGATTCGACCGTCCCCGTCAGCTCCTGATTCGCGAACGCGTCGACGCGGATCTTCGCCTTCATCCCCTTGGCGATCCGATCGATCTCCGATTCATGAACTTTCGTGTTCACTTGCATATGAGAGATATCGGGAAGGCTGAAGATCTTTTGTTGCTCGCGGACGGTCGCTCCCTCCTCGATCTGGGGTTGTTGGCTCATCCCCATCCGGCCGGGGTCGTTGGCGTAGACGACGATTCCGTCGTTGGGAGCGGTCAACTTGCAGTTGGCGATCTGTCGTTCGAGCTTCTTTTGCTTGATCAGTTCGAGCTCGTAAGTCTGCTTTTTGGAAAGCTCGTCGGAAAGCGCTTTCTCGCGTTCGCTGTACAGTTCTTTGAGGTTCCGCGCCTTGGAGAACTTGAGGAAAACCTCGCGCGCCTTCACCGCTTTATCGTAGTCGATCTGCGCCGACGACTGCGTTTGCTCCTCGGAGGAGAGCTGAGCTTTCGAAGAATAATTCTTATTAAACATATCTCGCGTCCATTTCAGTCGATCGTTGGCTCGATCGAGATTGGCGCGGGCCTTCATGACGTCGGTTTCGTACGTCATCATGTCTTGTTCAAAAAGACCTTTTTCATACTCTTGAATCGCGATTTCGGCGACCTCGCGCGAGAGGGACGCGTTTTTCAGCGCCGCCTCGGCCTGGCTCGTCGAGATGATCTGATTTTTGAGGTTGTCTTCGAGGGTCGACGAGTCGAGCGTGCAAACGATCTCTCCTTTTTTCACCCTGGTTCCCTCGGGAACGATGGTGAGGATCGTCGCCTGGCCTTCGACGCGACAGTAGACGATCTGGCTGTTCGAGCTTTCGAGGCTGCCGCGGGGCCCGACGATCACCGAGAGTTTGATCGGTTTGACGACGAACTCGGCGATCTGGCTCCGTTCCGACGCGTAAAGCGAGCGGAACGACTTGCCGACGCCGGGGACGAGGGCGACGACGCCCCCGGCCCCGGCCGCGAGTACGGCCAGCATGATCAACAGATTGCGCGACCCCGACTTTTTACCGCGTCGCGGTCGGTTCCGCGCGGGGAGGTCTTCGGTCGATTGCGACGCGGGGGGGGCCCCCGTTCCGGGCTTTTGGAGGGAAAAGTTCATAGAATGCCTCCCATTCATCGTAGGGCATGGTGCCGAGATCGCGAAAGAGCTGAAGCCGATACAGTTGGTAATTGATCCAGTTGGAGATCAAGTTCCCTTGTGACGAGAAAATACTCGACTGGAACGAGATCAAGTTGATCGTTTGGGCCGCGGCGCTCGCGGAGTTCACCGCGGCGCCCACGGGGGGCGGAGCCACGATCTGCTCCTGGGCCTGATCTTTCTGACGCAAGACGAGGACGAACACCTGTTTCTGAATCTTGTACGTGGCGTACAAGACCTGTAACTGACGAACCTCGGTGCGGATCCCATATTTAATTTGGTCCTCGGCCTGCATCAGCGTACGGCGTTGTCGCTGGAAATTGATCCACGCCGTGCGGAAGTTGTTTCGCTGGCTGATCCGCACGAGCGGCAGCTCGGTGTTAAGCACGAGCGAAAACTGCTTCGCCTGGTCGATGAAGCCGAACGGATTGGTCGTCGGCGTCGGGGTGAGGTATTGGTTCGTCAACGTGACGTTCAACACCCCCTTGAGAGCGTTCGCGGTGACCCGCAATTGCCTCCAGGCGTCGTAAAGCTGGGCGCGGGAGTTCATCAGGTCAAGTCGATTTTCGAGCGCGATCCGCTCCGCCGCCAAGAGCAAATCTTCAAGATTTTCCTGGGTGTAATAGCCTTCGTTGTCGTACATCGAGGAGATCACGCCGCGATTGTCGATTTCGATCTCTTGCAGATCGGGAACTTTTTCGACGAGCGATTCAAGCTCGGCGAGTTTCCGCCGCGGGTTCGCTTGCCACCGATTGATCGCGTCGTAAGCGTCGCGGAAATCGGAGAGCAAGGTGAGATCGAGAGTCATCGGGATATCGGGGGGAAGCCCCAACTGCACCTTCATCTGATCGAGGTTGTTCCGATAAGCGAGCTGGTTGCTGATCAACGTGGCCCGAGCCGATTGCACCTGCGATTCGGCCTGGTCGACCTGCAACGGAGTGAGCCCCGACGATTCCCCCTTGGCGAGTTCTTTGAAGACCTTGAGAATCTGCTCGAACGCCGCCAAATTATACATGCTGATTTCGACGTTGATCAACGATTGCAGCACTTGGATGAAACCGGGGTCCGGATCGAACAAGCCGGGGTTGGTGATCGGCGTGCCGACCGCGATGCTCGTGAAAAACTCTTGACGGAAACGAGCGAACAGACGGATCGTGTAGATGAGCTGACGCTCGGCCTGAGTGAGATTCTCAAGCGTGACCGCGCGGCCGCCGCCGGCGAGGAACGGCTGAACGAAGGTGAGCGGCAATTGCGATTGAACCGTCGGTTGAGCCGCGTTTTTACCCACGAAGTTGAACACGAGTTGATTGGCGAAACCCGTGATCAACTGACCGCCCGACGAGAACAGTTTGCCCACCCCCGCGACCGTTCCCATATTGAGGCCGGAAAGCTGGCCACCGGGAGCGTATTTGGTGCGGTAACTGAAGACGTTGGCGGGGTTCACACCCCCGGCGAACCCACCTCCCGTTTGAGGGATGCCGCCGGCGCCCTGCGTGGGAGACATACCCGCGTAAAATTGCGGCTCGAACGCGAACCGCTGAAGCGCCACCGCGAGCGCCGCCTCGTAAACCGTTTCAAGCTGGAATTGGTACGCCCGAGCGTTCGTCATCGCGAGCTGATACGTTTGCTCAAGGTTCACCACATAAGGCTTGTATCCTTCGGGAAGCCCCGCGGCGAACGCCTCGGTCATCGTGATCGAACCGGGGGAGAGGATCGCCGCCATCTCGGACGTGATCTCCTCGATCGCCTCGTGCGTCTTCTCGCTCATTCCAGGCGGTTTTCCCTCGGGACGAGTCGTCTCGTCGACGTTGGGATTGGGATCGAACGGAGGCGCGGTTTGACGGAATTCCTCGCCGGGACGCCGCCGCCGTTGCGGAGCTCCGGGTCGAACGATCGGACCCGTCGGCAATACCTGCTGCGTTCGCGACACGGCGCGATCGCGCGGAGCCGGCGACTCCTTGGGAGGTTCGATACCCAGACGTTTGTATGCGGCGAGCATCAATTGTTCTTCTCGTTTAATCGCTTCCAGCTTCGCCAGACCCTCGGCGATCTTTTGAGGAAGCCGTTTCGACCGCGCTTCGGCGTCTAGAAACTTCGGCGACAATTCCTCCGGATTCGGCCCCAAATTCGCTGAGGGCGCAGCGGGTTTAAACGGCGAAGGCTCGCCGGGCGCGGGACTCGAAGGCGGAGGGTTCGCTCCGGGAGGTCGCGGCGTATTCGAATCGTCGCGAGGCGCGTTGCGGGCGCGCTCGGCCGCCTCGGCGGCTTTCTGCGCCTGCTGCTCGTCCTCGCGCTTCTTATTAAAGCGAATCAGCATGTCTTCGTAACCCGTCCCCTCGACCGGCGCGATCAGCCGATTCTGCGGCCACTGCGGCACGGGAGAAAGAGCCTGGGTCGCGTAATCGTCGGGCGGAGCGGGAGGATGATCAGGGTCGTACGGATCGGCGAATCGCGACATTTGTGGAGGATCGATTGAAAACATATCAATCCGCCATCGCGGATCTCGACTCTTCTCAAAAACCGCCTCGGCGGCGTCTTGGTTCGCCCATTGGCGGAAAAACGCCCGCGTGCAACCCGACGATCCCGCGGTCACGCCTATGAGCAACAACAAACCGAGACGTCGCTTAACGTCTTGTGGAATCGAGCGAGTTTTACCGGTCTTCATGCGACTGATCATTCCCTTCGACCTCCCTGTCGTGTGGGTCGGCCCGTCCGACGGCCGACCGTCGGCAAGACGGCATGACTCATTCCGCTTGGGTGGGTGATTCCTCAAAATCGACGCGCTCCGCACCACGGTCGATCGAGGACCGAATCCGCTGGACCAAAAACGATCTCCCGCGATCCCGATCGGATTTGGAACGCGGATCCAAAAGCGTGAACGATCCCGTGACGCACTCGCGCCGTGGTCCGGGGGTGGTGTTCAGCGAATTATATCGGTTACACCGATTCCACGAGTTGAACCGAAAGGAACGGTTGTTTGGAGAATTGATACGTGATGTCGGTCGCATAATTACAGTCGAACGCTCCGACCGGTCGAAATCTAAGACGTCGAGGCGGGGCGAGCGCGCCGATTTCCACCTTGTATAAGGATCGGGTGTCGATAACGCCGATCCTAAACAGCGCTCGAACAATCCGCGCCGCGTTGGGATGCATGGATCGATCGAATCGGCGAACCAAGTCGGTCTCGCCGCGGGAGGAGGGAGTCTCCATTATGTCTTCATCAGGTCAACGCAACCCGCGCGGGGGCGTCGCCCGTCGCCGCGTCCAATTCCGACCGATCGGCGAGCCGCTCGAACAACGAATCGCGCTCTCGATCGACCTGGCCACCGTCGATACCAAACCGTACGGAATTCAAGAAACCAACGGGTTTGTATCAAACACCGCCGGCGCCGGCGCCAGACTTCAGGTCGTCAGCGATATCGCCAATACCGGCTACCAAGATCTGGCCATCGGCGCGCCGAGCTTCACCAACACCAGCACCGGCCCGTCGGTCGGTCAATCGGGAACGAGCGCCGCGTATTTACTTTTCGGATCCAACGGAGCGGGACTCTCGGGTAACGGTTCCTTCCCGTGGGCCGACCTAAAATCGAATTCCCGCGTCAGCGATCTCAGCACCCTCGGACAAGTATCCCAAACCAATCCCAAAACCGGGCTCGCGACCTTCCCGTATAACGGATTAACGTTCATCACGAGCTCCAATTTGAGCTCGGGTTTGGGTTCGTCGATCGCCGACGTTCCCAACATCACGGGCACAGGTATTAACGCGTTTATGCTCGGCGCCCCCAACGGACTCGACGCCAACTCCGACCCCGGAAGCGCCGGGACCGGACGAGCTTACCTCATCTACGGCGGTACGGCTCTCCAAAAACTCGTCCCCGCCAAAAGCGGGCTTACAACCCTCGACCTCGACAGCAACGCCCCTCCAACGGGTCAAAATGTGATTGTCTTTTGGTCGAGCCAGCAGGGGATCGGCCTCGGAACCGCGGTCGCGAACGTGGGTAACCTCCTCGGCGACGGCGGTCCCGATATCGCCATCTCCGCCCCCAACGCGTCTTACGGTGGAATGACGAACAACGGAGCGATCTACGTGATCCCCGCTTCGTTCCTTCGCACCGTGAGAAACGGCGTGATCAACGTCGATGAGATCGGTCAAACAGGCAAGGGAGCGATCCCCGGAGTCGTCTTCATCGGCGCCAACAACGGCGACCGAATCGGCCAATCGCTCGCCAACGCCGGCAACACCGACGGTTCGACCGCGGGGGGGCTCGGGCTCAGCGATATGCTGATCGGAGCTTCGAACGCCGATTCGGGCTTCGGCGCCGCGTATCTCGTCTACGGCGCCTCGAATCTCACCTCCAAGGCGACCCAGGACACAAACGGAATTTTCGATATCAGCCTCAGTCGACTCGGCACTCCGGGATCGGCGACGGGGGTGATCAAAGGCGCGGTTTTCGACGGTACCACGCAGGGCGATATGACCGGTTACTCGGTTTCCGGCGCCGGCACGTTTGACGGCGGAACATTGTCAGACTTTTTGATCGGATCCCCGGGATACAACGGTTCCGCCGGGCTCGCGACCCTCGTCTTCGGCCGGTCGGCGTCGTCCCCCAGCGGAGCGATCACCGGAACGTTCACGATCAACTCGCTGCCGGGATCGGTCAAATCGCTCCAGATGATCGGCCCCGCCGCGGGGGCGCTCGCGGGCTACTCGGTCTCGGCGACGCGCTCGGTGATAACAAATTATACATTGCCCGATATCATTATCGGAGCTCCGGGCGCCAATAACGGCGAAGGATCGGCTTATCTGATCCCCGGCAGCTCGACGATCGTCGGCACCCACCACCTGCAGAACACCGAGAGCGGGCCGCTCCAGGGGCTCATCATCACCGCGAGCAACAGCGCCTCGACCCCCTACCTGGGAACCGCGGTCAGCGGCAACCTCACGACGACCCCGCTGGGGAACACGCTCGACCTCGGCGGGCTCGGCAGCGTCGCGATCGGCGCACCGGGTTATTCGCTCACGGGACAGCTCGCGGGAGGATCGGTCTTCGCTCTCCAGGGGCGATACATCCCGCTGAGCAAACCCAAATCGACCGAAATCCCCGTGACGATCGGCGTCAATTCCCCCTTCGGACCGTTCACCGTCAACGCTTCGTCGTCGACGATGACAATTTATGTGTTCAGCAACGCGAACATCACCCCGCCGTTCGTTCCCCCCACCGAAATCAACCCCACGTCGATCGTCGTCAACGGCGTGGCGTACCCCAACGCCACCATCACCACCGACCCCAAAGACGAGAACGGCGACGGTTACGCCGACGCGATCATTACAATTTCACCAGTCTCAGCGCTGAATCTCGTTAACGGAACGACGACGATCACGATCTCGGGAACGACCCTTTCGACGAGCGCGCATCCCAACGAACTCTTCTCGGGATCGGCGACCGTCACCGTCACCGGATCGACCAACTCGGGAGGAGGCGCGGCGGGAGTTCCAGGCACGGTTTCGCTCGGCTCGGTCTTCTCAACCTTCCCCCAATACGGCGACTCGCTCGTCCCCTCGGTTCAGGCGCTCTCGCAATTCAACTGGAGACCGCTGCCGATCCGGATCGCCTACTCGCAGTTCCAGGCGCCCGCCGGCTTCGTTCGTCGCATCTACCTGCTCCATCACCCGGGCGCGATGAAACCGTTCGGCAGCCGCTACTACGACCGTAAACAAGGCAAGAACACGCTTCCCCAAAGCGTCTTCACCCACCGCGAACAGTTCCACAACGGCAAACTCTACACCTACCGCCATCCTGGAATCGTCATCCCCTCGACGATGCAATACGGATCGTATTTCAATCCGTAATCGATCTGATGAATCAACATCCGCGTGTTTCCTCACGACGAGCCGGCGATTTCTCAACCGAGATTTCGCCGGCTTGTCCCGCTTCGAAAAACACCGCGCGAAGACGTCGTCCCGCGGTCGCCCGGAACCATTCCTTCGTATTCCCGATCGACTCGCGCTTTCCCGCGATCTAAAATCAATTATGGCGGTTTCGTTCCGGTACGTAAGAATAAGATAATTCAAATGAAAAACTTTAACTTGTCTGAATTCGACACGAAATGGGTTTATCGAACTTTCGCGTGCTGCGCGATCGCGATCGCGAGCGGACCCCAACCCCCCTCCCCCGCCTTGTTTCGCGTCGACGCTCAGTTATCGCCCCCGTCGGGCGACGAGTTCGAGCGAATCGCCGCCGCCGACGACCCCGCGGCCCAAAAGCCGAGCGACGATCAACCCGACAAAAAATCAAACGACGACTCGAAACCGGGAGTCGGCGATGACGACTCTCAAGAAATCGACGAGCTTGATAAGCGAATTGATGAATTGATCAAACGCCACAACGATGTGAGACGCGACGAGGGGCTTCGTCCCCTGGTCAAAGAGAAAAAACTGTCGAAGGCCGCGGCGATCCACGCGCGCGACATGGCCGACCGGGAGACGATGTCGCACGAAGGGGGCGACGGTTCCACGCCCGCCGACCGAGTCAAAAAATGCGGCTACGAATTCCTCAGAATCGGTGAGAACATCGCCTACGGGCAAACCACCACCAAAGAGGTCGTCGCCGGATGGCTCGATAGCCCGCCGCACCGGAAAAACATCCTCGGCAATTTCACCGAGATCGGAGCTTCGGTGTTCAAATCGAAGCGGGGCAAACTTTACTGGTGCGTCGAATTCGGCGTTCCCAAGCGCCGCAAGAGATGAAAATCCGTCAGCACGCTCATACCCGTCAAGGTCGAGGGGACGTTTTCCGTCCTCGCTCCAACCCGGTCGCTTCACGTCGTGTATGGTTAGGTAGATCGTCGTCGCGCGGCGGTTGCGACGATCGCGCGACACCCATGACGAAACACCGAAAGGAAACGACTTCAACATGACCGCGAAACAACTGCATCGATACGCGTTGATACTCATCGCGATCGCGGCGGGCGCAGGCTGCCACGGAATCGAAAGGCGACAACAACTCGCGATGACCGACGCTCCGCTCACCACGACCAGCGCCGGCGGAACCGTCGTCGAATCGATCCCCGCTCAACCCGCGACTTTTGTCGATCGACACCCGCTCCTCTGGAAACCTCGCGAATATTACGACACCACCGCGACCGGACCGATCGGCAAAACCGCCGCCGCCACGTTTGTCGGCGTGCCCGCGGGAATCCTCGGCGAACTCAAACAGATCGTCGTCGGCATTCCCCCCGCCACTCGACCTTATTAAGCGATCCGAGTCGACCCCGACTCGCGATCGCACGGGTTGTGACGCCAAGGCGTGTTTCAACCCGCTACGCGACTGTGATCGCACGATTTGACTGAATCCGCCCGATCTTGCAACCGAATCTGAATGCAGGCGACGCGCCCGGAGGCGCGATCGCCCGTTCCGGAGCGGGATCCATGAGAAGTCGGCATATACTCGAATCTTGCATTATTATAACCGGAGCGATCGTTTCGGCTCGGCTCGGCTCGGCGGCCTTCGCCGACGATCAAGCCCCCGAACTCGAGGCTCCGATCTCTTCACCCGCGCCCGCAGCGTCGATACCGCCCCCCAATCCCGCCGCGACGTCCGCCGCGTCCGCCTCGCGAAATCCACAGGCGCCGATGAGCCGATCCAACCGCGAAGCCGCTTCGGCTCCTCGTCGGTCGGCTGTTCTCGCGGTTCCAGGATTGGACGGAAACATTCCGGCGCCTCGGCGTTTGCCCGTCGCCGGCTTCGAACGCATCGCCCCCGACCGATCCCCCGAGCTTTCGCCGCCTCTCGATCTCAAAGAAGCCGACGAATCGTCGAACCTGCCCCTTGAACTCGAAACCGATCCCCCTGGATACGGCGGAAACCGTGATCCGTCGAGATCGTTCACCAATCCCTCGGCGCCGAGGAATTCCAACGATCGGGCGCCTCGAAATCGAACCGGCGAGGCTTCGCCGACGCGTCGCTCGTCGTCGGATGCTCGCGCAACCAATCTTTCGCGCAATTCGAGCGTGAAAGTTACCGATCCGCCTCCTCGTCGCGGCTTTTTCGGCTTTTTCCGCCCTCAACCTCCCGTACGAGACGCCTCGCCGATCGACCGCCGGCCGTCGGCCGTAAGCGACCCGGTGATCGATCGTAACGACGGCGTGATCGCCGTCGAACCACCGCGGTCCGATCCCGCGACCGACGACGCGCTCAAACGACGCATCGAGCGCCAGGCGCGCGCGATCGGCGGCGATCGCATCCGCACGCTTGACGTCAAAGTGAAAGGGAAACGCGTATTGATTCGTGCGACCGCGAATCGCTTTTGGCAACGCCGAGGCCTCCGCAACGACCTGCAAACCCTCCAGGCGCTCGCGGGACTTCAATCGCAAGTCGAAGTCGTTCCGTGACGGCGAAAAATCGTTCATTATTTCCAATGACGTATAAGTCTGGTTTGGGAGGGCGAACCTCCCGGTGAGCCTCTTTTGAAAATTCCTATTGAAATAGACTCATCGTCTGTATCTTGTGCTCGCATCTTTAGAGCGAACGGAAAGAGAGATTATACCAACGCGACGCTCAAGCGAGGGTCCGGTCAAATGATCAATCGACACGTTTAAAATTATTATTAGAAGCCGATCGATTGCGCTTCGGGTTGGTATGATCGACGCTCAGCCGCGTTAGGATTTTTTCATGCTGCGAGTGTGAATTATATCAAGACGGCTCACCGGGAGGTTCACCCTCCCAATTCAAGATTCATCGTCATATTTGAAAAAATTTATTTGATTGGAATATAAATAGTTTAATCCAACAAACCCCGACGACGCCGCTCTGATTATCCTGTTAATCCGAACCGACGTGCGAGCGAAGGATATTTGATCTTTCATCCGTTATCGGTTCATTCGATCGACGCTCGGTCTGTTTTTCAAGGCTAAAACCATTCGGAGATACGATCGCCTGATATAGCTTTTGAGGCCGAGTTCGGTAGCGAGATCGACGACGGCGTGTCGGGCTTGATCGAGATCGTCTTTGGTTTCGGCGATCGTCTCGACCTCGATGAATCCGCCAAGATCTTCGACCTGATCGATCGCGCAGATCATCTTTCGACCGTTCCAATCGAGCGGATAGACGCGTCTTTGTTTCCGAACGACGGCGACCTCTTGAAAGCCGAGACGAAGCCAAATCGTGATCATGGGATCGAGCGCCGAGGCGCCCTGGGCGAGTTCGACCTCGATTTCCTCGCGGGTTTTAACCGCCGAGGCGAGCCTCGGTCCCTTGTAGGTGATCCAGGCGCGATCGTTTTCGACGCGAACCCGCAGCGCCTCGTTGGTGACGGCGAAATCACGCGCAGGGTGCGATAAATAGGTATCGGACTGATCGACGGTTTCGGCGAGCGTTCCGCCGAGCGCACGAATCCGCTCTTCGACCGCCCGCGGATCTTCGACACGATACTTGCGTTCGACTTCGTAACTCATGAATGCGATGATAAGAAGAAAGCCCGGCCAAGTGCAACAACCAAGAGTCATCAGAGTGAGAGTGACGCGATGGACCGAACGGGTGGATGAATCCTGTTTGACGGAAATCCGCATACGGATATCTTGAGCGAAACGATGGAATGATTTAAGCTCATTGAAGAATCGAACAACCGCGATCGGAATAATACGATATAGCCGGAGAGCCCGGATGCCTCCTGAGGAAGAAGAAATTGAGCGAATCCAATCGGTCGATCGTCGTCCAACCTGCTTTTTGGCGATTCCTGAATCCCCGGATTTTGATAAAGTTCGTGAGGCGTGCTTAAGGGCTGCGGAAAAGACGAGCTTCAGAACGGAATCCGCATACACTCATGACTTATTTGAAAAGGAGAACACTTTGATTTCAAGAGCCATGAATCAAAAACTTTACACTGAAAAGGGATGCGTTATCGCGGACATTACTTTGATGAATGCGAAGGAGATCAATCAAATCTATACGTTACCGAGCCATGACCTCCGAGTGATTGTGATTTGTAATACAAATAGGACAGATATACCAGCTAATTCTTTAAGGTGGAATTGTGTAAGATATGACGATAGTGTCGACGGTATTAACGAAATAGAAGATCGTTTGATTTCATTTCTTTTCACGAACAGTCCATATATTCTCGCTGATTATCGTAAATCTCGTGTAAAGATCGTCTCAAATTTACAGATCAATTGGGATTCCCTTGGACGAACAGAAGCGGAGAATCTTTGCTTCGAATTACTTTCAATGATGGGATTCCAACGCGTCGAATGGGTTAAGGAAAAACGGCCCTTCGATATTGTCGCCGAGCTGCAGAGACAGGATCCCGATGGATTTATTTATCGTGATATCTGGATAATATCAACATGCAGGAATCCTGAATTATTAAAAGAAATTGAAACCCTAGAGGAAATTCTATATGAAATGCTCGACTTCGATCGATTTCGAAACTCTCAAATTAGTCCGCCTGAAGATCAATTCACAATACTATATATACAAACATCTGATCAGTCAAAAGAAGCGATCGATCATATTCGTGAATTGATCAAAGAGGAGTCTAGATTACTGTTACCGGCCCAGAATAAAATCCGAATTCGAATTTGGGATCAAACTCAGCTAACTTCACTTGTTAGTCGTCACCCTAATCTTTGCAACAAATATTTCTCTGAGGATTACAGGTCTCGTTCGTCTCATCGAAAATCGTTCGAAGAAATCAACCTGGAAAACGTGAATTTGACGATTCAGCTCTCCGTGAAGAACGCCGAATTGGAGAAGGAAAAGCGATTGCGCGTATCGGCGGAACGCGACGCAATCTGGAAGGATCTCGCGTCTGTCGCAGCGCACAAACTCGGTAATCCGGTTTTCGCGATCGAAACGTTTATCGATCCGATCGAAAAACGGATTTCTGAAAATAATCAAGCCGAAGCGATCGCGATCTTATCCGATTTCAGAGCTTCGATCGATAAAGCGAAAGATATCCTTGATCAATTCAAGCATTTAACCACGGCTCAGAATATCAACCTCGAGCCGACTCAATTACTACCTCTCCTGGATGATTCCTGTCGCGTCGCAAAAGCACAAGGTGTGGAAATCACCATCAAATGCGGCGAAAATATCATAATCCAAGCCGATCCAAAACGATTGGCCGAATGTTTTGATGAACTCATCAAAAACTCGTTGAGTTGGATGCAAGATTCTCCCAAAAAAATATCAATCGATGTTACCGGATCGACCGATTCGAGATCCGATGCTAACGCTTCTTCCATGAAACACCTCGTGATAATTTTTTCCGATAACGGACCAGGAGTTCTGTCGGGTGAAAAAGAGAAGATTTTCCAGGCTTTTCATTCCAATCGCCCCGAAGGTTCCGGCTTGGGTTTGGCGTTCGTTCGCCGTATCATTGAGGGTCACGGCGGATCGATTCAAGAAATCGGCCAACCAGGTCAAGGATGCGTGATGAGAATCAAGCTCCCAATGTTCGACGACCCTTCCGGTAAGCCACTTGTGCATTTTGAGGAACCTAAGAGTAAACCTAAGTCGAAGCGGAAGAAAAAGTAAGGATCGAACATGACGCCGAGAATCCTGATCGTCGACGATGAAAAAGAAAACCGCGAGGCGCTTAAACTCTATCTCCAGGACGCCAATCCTGGTTGGAAGCTATACACGGCCAAGGGGCATAACGAGGGAACGTCCGTCATCAAAAAGCAGCTCGAAAAGGACGAACCGATCGACCTCGTGCTGACCGATCTTGTTATGTCGGATGAGAGATCGGGCCTCAAACTGCTCGAATCGGCTCGCAATCTCGACCCTGAAATCATGGCGATCCTGTTCACAGCGCGAGAGCAAAGCCTCGATCGCTACGAAGCGTTTGATCGTTATGGAGCATTCGACGTCGTTGAAAAAAACATCCCTGGTAGGGTTGCGGCCAGGGAGATTAACATCAAAGCTCGCACAGCTTTAAGATATCGCGATCACACTCGGAGGATCGCGTTTCTTAGTCGCTATTTCGACCCGAGGGTTTTCGATACGATCGAGAAAGATCCTTCGGTTCTCAAACTCTCAAAGCGCACGATCACGATCTGCTTTTGGGATGTGAGAGGATTCTCCCGGTTGTGCGAAATCATGAAGGCAAGCCCCGAGCTCATCGCGGGTTTCCTGAAAGAATACGGAGATCTCGCTCAACGAATCGTCTTCAAACACGGCGGTTTGCTCGATAAATTCATCGGCGACGGAGTGATGGCTCTTTTCGGAGTCCTCAATCACAAAGACGACGAAGGAAAGGCCGACGCGATCGCCGCGGTCAAGGCCGCGCTCGAATTCCGAACAGCATTCGAATCTCTCAGAGCCGAATGGATCGAACAATGGACATTGTACACTCCACAATCGATCGAGATCGGTTTGGGATGCGGAATTCACACGGGTGAGGCGCTCGTCGGCAATGTCGGCACCAAGAATCGCGATCAATTCACGGCGCTCGGACCCGCCGTCAATCTCGCGTCTCGGATCGAGTCTCGTTCCGAAGCGGCGCAAGTTCGCGTGTCGCAATCGACCGAATCGAGGATCCGTAAGGAATTCTTGATCGAGGAGATCGAGACTCTCAGGGATATCAAAAATATTCCAGGCGATTATACGATTTATCAGGTGATCGCTCCGCGACATTGATTCATATGAACATGATATTTATTCATTGCCATGCCATTCATCGATAATAATTCATTAATGTTCTTCCATGTTGCGTAATCGTTAAGAAGCGATTTGAGCGATCGCCCAGGCGCCGATTAAACTAACAATCAATACATATCCAAATATCTTTGGAAAAATCGCGGCCGGTGGACGATCGCGTTTGAGCGCGAGGGTTACGATCGTGGATGGTCGATCGATCGATTACGAATTCGCTATCAAACCAACGAGATCGGTCGATTCCGAAGCCGAAAGGAGGATCGTGGCGATCAAGCTCTCCACTCTCGATCGCGACGATTGACGATCGTCGTCGCGAACATTATACTCGACCGAGGCCGAAAACTTCGTCGTTCTCCTGTAAGCCGGGGAGTCTGCGCGATGTGCGAGCGTTCTTTTCGCATCGTCCTTTCCTTGTTCGTTTCGATCCTCGCCGCGGCTACGATCGCGGCGCGGGCGCATGCGGGAGACGACCCGATCGGCCGACTCGGCGACGCCCCGAACACGAAATACGCCGAGGATCGTCTTTCCAAAATCATCGACGACTTAAAGATTCAAGAGTCTAGATATCATAATATCGAATACCAATTTCGAATCGTCACGCGCAAGTACCTGAAAGATTTTCCGTGGGAAAAGGCCGGTCAAATGTTCGAGCAGAGGATCCTACGAGTTCCTCTCGCCGACGGCGAGGAAACGTCGAACGAACTTCGTCGAGTCGTCCTCCAAGACGATCGGTTCCGATTTGAAGAAAAGTTCGAGAAACGACTTCGGGGGCTCGTGCGTCGGCTCGAAGAGATTTCGGCGTTCGACGGCGATAAAACTCGAACTGTTCGATCGGGACTTTACGCGAATATTCACATCGGCCGATTCGAACATCCAGACCTTTATCCTCCTCATTGCATCCCGCTCGTTCATTATCAACTCAATTTTCCTCTTTCGGTCTATCTCAGCGGAACGAAGGCGATTCAGGAACACCCCAAAGCCGTGCATTATAAAGAGGAAACTGGTTGTCCCGCTGAATTCATCGACGTGAAGGTGAAATTCGAGCGCGAAGAACTTGTGAACGGCCTTCCATGTTGGAAAATACGTTGCGATCGCAAGGTGCGTTCCGACCAGCCTCCGATGCTTCATTACCTTTGGCTCGCGCGTTCGCGCAATCTCATGTGCGTTAAAGAGGTGTTGTCTTGGCCCGGGACCGATACGCACGATCTCCCCTTGCACGAATCGAGATGCGAGCGAATGCGTGAAATCGCCCCGGGGATTTGGTTCCCCTCCGAGATCGTCGTCGAACATTACGACAATCAGGCTCTTCAACAACAAAAAATCAAACGCGTCGAAACCGTCGACGAAATCTCGGTCGAGAGCGTGAACCTCGAGCCGCGTCACGATCGAACGTTCTTTTCGGAAGTCGAGATCCCCGCGGATCTTCCCGTTTTCGTCATCCGCGACGGCGCGCTCGACGGTTCGCCCCTTCCCGAACCCCCGGTCGGAATCGACGAGGAGCGTGAAATCGCTAAAATCGCCGCCGCGATCAAAAACGAAGAAAAAAAATACGAGGATATCGATGTAAAATTTAAAGAGACATATGATTATTGCAAAGTAAAAGATCGGTGGGGAGACGTAACGGCGGGGCCGGTGTTATCCCAGACGGAAGACGCGAGATCGATCGTCAAGCATAATCAAGCATATTTGTTCAAGCATATTTATTTGTTCAATAACATCACTGACATCAATCATTCTTATTGGACAAAAGCGTTCGACGGGACGTGGATCAGATCGTACGTCTACGACGAGCAAGCGGGAAAGACGAGATTTAGCCAGGCGTTGATGATGAAGATGAAAAACGGTGAATCGATAGACGACGAATTCAATCTGTTTCGTCCTCACGCCGCGATCATTCGACACGAATACGAATCGTCGTTCTCCAATTTTCTCGATTCCAGTCCGCGATCCAATAACAAAAACCAAAGGAAAGCGATCCGATATCTCGGCGAAATCGTTCTCGACGGTCTCAAATGCGTGAGGATTCGCGACGATACGGTCGACCTCGAGCCCGACGGGCTTCGTATTTCGACGGTATATTGGTTGGCGATCGATCGTAATTATATCCCGGTCCGTTCGGAACGTCATATCGTCGACGCCAAAAAACCGCGTCTTCCGATCGATATTCGATTCTGTAAAGATTTACGAGAAATCGCTCCAGGAATCTGGTTCCCGTTCCGAACCGTGGTGTTGAATTTCGAAGATCCCGATGAGATCCGCAGTCGTCTCGTCGTCGAGACGAAACGTGAATATCTCGTCGAATCCGTCAAAATCGCTCCAAACGTCGACGAATCGATTTTTCATGACGTTCGAGTTCCAGCCGGCGTCGTCGTCTCAGTCCGCGACGAGGAAGGAAAAATGATCGGGGATTTCGATCAAAGGACGGACGGCGTTCCCGAAATGACTCCCAAATTGTGGAAAAATTTACTGGAACAGGCGAAGATCCGTAAAAATAATCGAGAACGAATGGATCAGGCGATCAAGGCGACGTTTCACAAACCCGCGGCCGATTTTCCGAGAAATTCTCAATGGCTCGGGGGAGATCCGCTCGATTGGAAATCGCTTCGCGGAAAAACGGTGATCCTCGTCTTTTGGGCCGAGTGGTGCGGACCGTGCCGATCCGAACTCGCCGCGACCGAACAAATTCATCGCGGTCGCGCCAAAAACGGCTTGACCGTCGTCGGAGTTCATCCCCCGGGAAGCGATCTCGAAGATATCAAAAAAGTGATCGACGACTTCCAAATCGATTACCCGATCTGTATCGATCTCCCTCCCAAAGACGGGGTTGAATCGTGGGGCGAACTGTTCGGCAAATTCGCGGTGTTCCAGATCCCCCGAGCCGTCCTCGTGAACGCCGACGGAATCGTGATCGCCGCGGGTGAATTCAACGAGGTCGTCTCAAGAGCGTCCGATCTTGTCAAGAAGAAATAATAAACGATCACCAAACGATCGCGATCGCCCAGGCGCCGATTAAACTAACAATCAATATATATCCAAATATTTTTGGAAAAATCGCGCCCAGCGGACGATCGCGTTTGAGCGCGAGCGCAGCGCCCCGATACGGTATCTGAGCCAGCGTCGCGAGCGCCGTCAAAATCCCCGCGCGATTATCGGCGATCGATCGTCGCCAATCGCCGCGCGCCAAATGGATAAAACTTCGCGTAAGACCGCATCCGGGACAGCGTACGCCGAACCAAGCCCGCGACGGACACGACTCGGGCAGAACAAACCGGGGACATCCTCGAATAAAAACTCGCTGATCCGACCGAACGTCCAATACGAAACTCAATACGATCGCGACGAGCGACAACCCCAACATCTCGCGATGCCGCCTTATCGCCGGAGAAACGTCGATCGAACAGGGAACAAACGCTTGTTCATTTTCCATTAGCTTGCCGGAGCGACGACCGAGATCGTTTGACATCTGGGACAGCGAACCTTTTTGCCGATCAATTCGGGCGCGGTCCTCAGCCTCGCTCCGCATTGCGGGCACGGGTAGGTCGCGGGCGCCGAAGTTCCAACCGAAGGCGCCGAGGAGGACGCCGGCCGAGGCGACGGAGCGACCGGAGACGCGGGACGATCGACAGGCGCGTCGGACCGAGCGGGACGCACGGGACCTGCGATCGCCGCGGCCGATCCGTGTGTTCCCCGACCGCCAAGATCGTCCAATATCATCCCGATCGCCTCCAACGGCAACTGATCCAAATTCTTATCGGTCCACTTCGCCGCCTCGCCGTTGAGCGGACTTTTTGTATTATAACTTTGATAAGTGATCATTTCCCCAATTCGAGCGAGCAGCGACGAAAGGGGCTCTCCGGCGCTCCAGTGATCGCCGATGCAAATCGCGTGGGGCGCGATGTTGGGGTGAAAAATCGGCGTCAACATGCGGCATTGCGGCGGCGTGCGCGGATAATCGCGCGGCAACGAGATCTCGACGAGGTGGCTGTCGACCTCGACGAGTTCGTCGTCCTTCTGACGCAGCCCGAGCATCTGATAGCGAATCTGATAACGCTCGGGAGGAGATCCCTCGGTCTGAATCAGCTCGAGCCTGGGATGTCGCCGCGCATATTCCTTCACCTTTTCATAATCGGCCTGAAGCCTGCGAATTCGTACCGTGCTCATCGCGCCTCGTCTCCGAACTTATGGAGAGATCGGTTCGATCCCGCGATTTGAAAATGTTTGTTCATAAGATTGATTTCAAGAAATCCCGGCTTCGTCGTCGCCCCGCCAAAGAAATCGCGAGTTCCACGCGAATCACGGCGCCTCGGCGCCTCCGTGATCCCCCAAACCGGGGGGCGCCAGATCGAGCAGCGTCGAAAACGCGATCGCGAAACTCAAACCCTCCGATACGCTCTTATCGTTCGTCCACGTGTTGATTCCGACAAGGCGTCCCGCGGCGTCATATAAACCGCCGCCGCTGTTGCCGTGATTGATCGCGGTTTGCGTTTGAATCACGCGGATTTTCCCGCCGTCGATCACCTGCGAGCGAAATTGCGAGATCGTCCCCCTCGTGTGCGACCAACCCAAGCCCTGGGGGTTGCCGATCGCGAAGACGTCGTCCCCCACCTTCGCCTCGACTCCTTGCCGCCACAACGCCTCGGCGGGAGCGTCCGATTTCACCGCGGCTCGCACCAGGGCCAAATCGATCGTCCCGGGCGCGATCCATTCCACTTTCGCGGGAACATAGCCTTGTCCAACCATTTCAACCGAAAGGCGCGAGGAATCGACCTTTTTGCCCCCCGCCGCGCCTCCCGAACGCGCGAATTCGGGATCGACGACATGCCGATTGGTGACGATCAGCGCCTCGCCGTTTTTGATTTCAAGAATCACTCCCGAACCAAACGCCTTGACGATCCCTCCCCAACCGAGTTGATTTTGGATCATCACGTTCGCGAGCATCGCTCGGCGGATCGGCGGATCGAGCTTGCGAATCTCTTCAAGATCGGGAGGCGTCTCGACGAACTGAACCCCCGCTCCCGCCTGAATCGGCAACGACTGTGCGAACATGCCGAGCAAAACGGCTGAAAACACGACGTCAAAAAGACCGAGCAAAACGCCGACGATCGCCGGCCAAGTTTTCGCGTTGCGCGAACCGCGCCTCGACGCCAGCACGGCGCCCCCCGTCACCACCGCCAAAAAACCGAGCAACAAACCGATCCCGGGAATGATTCCAAATAACGCCAAAATCAACGAAGCGATCGACCTTCGATTCGTCCTCCTCGCATGCGTTAATGAAGATGCGTCGAATTGAGACACGAATCCCGCGCCGACGCGAGCGGGGCGGTCGAGTGAAACGTGCTCGAGTTCGTCGGTCGTGATGCGAAGAACGTTCCCCGAGGCGTTTTTGAGATCGCGTTCGGCTTTGACGCACGTGTAACCGCCGCACCCGCCCGATCGTTCCCAGCACGGTTGATGATGCGTCGATCCGCACCGTTCGCACACGCGTAAATAATCGCCGACGGCGATCGATCGGCCGCACTCGGCGCACAGAGCGCCCGCCTCGCGCGAGCCCGCGATCACGAACACCCCCTGGGAACGGTCGAGCGAGGATTCCATAAAAACATCGTTTCGCAAGCGGGATCGGAACGTAAGCTCAAGATCAAAGCGTTAAATTCAACCGCGTCGGCGTATCAAAAAACGACTTCGACGGCGGCTCGATCGCGGGTTCATCCCGGCGCGACCGCGAAGAAGAGCATCATGATCGAGTATAACGCCGAGATCGCCAGCGCGGAATAAGCGACGAGGGGGTAAATCGTCCCGCACCGTCTGATCGCGTCGTGTTCCCTCCAAACCCAGATCGGTCCCGCGATCACGAGGATCGGAGCAAGGAACGCGAGCAAGCTTAAAACGAAGAGCGTGATCGTGATCTTCTTGATTCTCTCGAGCCTTCCCTCGAGTTCAACACGACGGCGCAAGTCTCCCACGTCGAGGGGGTCGACCCCGGCGAACTCGGTCCCGCAGTAACGACATTTGACGGCGATCGCCTTGATCGTCTCGCCGCACGCGGGACATCGTTTGTCGTCTCCCCATGCCGAAAGGGGCTGATCCGAGCCGGCGGGTTTCGTCCCCGGTTTGGGCGCCTCGTCGCACCCGTAAGTCGAACAGCCGCCGACTTCGAGCCAACACTCGCGGTGATGAATTTGTCCGCATCCAGGACACGTGAGAACCTGTTCTCCCTCGCCGATCGCGGTCTGGCAGATCGGGCAAGTCGCCCCTCGTTCGTCGCCGCGCGCGATCGTCGTCGCCAATATCCGCGCGTCGTTCGTCGTCAACAAATCCTTTTTGCACTTGGGACAACGAACGATTCGTCCCTCGCGCCGCTCGGGAAGGCGAATCTTGGCGCCGCAATCGCATGTAACGATATCGTTCATTTTTTACCCAAAACGGCGATCGATCGAACGAATTCCATTCATGTAACTAAACCGATCGCTCGATCCCGAGTTCGCCTCGACGTTCGATCGGATCAAGGTTGAAGGCCGGGAGCTTGCCCCTCACGCGCGGCCACCAGGATCAACCGAATGATCGTCCAAAAAACCGACGCGCAAATCGAAACCACGAGCGCCTTCGATCCCTTGGGCTTCCCCTGAATCATCCAAACGATCCCGCCGATGCAACCGATGCCTGAACATAAAATACAGATGATCCAATCGCTCATCGTGAGATCGGCGTCTTCGGCGGCGTATTGTTTCTTCTTTTTTTTCCCCTTGATTTTGGCCTCGGCCTTTTTGAGTTTTTGATCGAAAACCTCGCCGCAAAACCGGCACTTGACCGCCGACGCGACGATCATCTCGCCGCACATCGGGCACGGCCTGCGGGCCTCGGGAACGGCGCCGAGCGGTTCGTCCTTGAGACCGTACGGATCGGCGACGTCCTCTTCTTCAAAAGTATCCGCCGCGGTGATGAACTCGGATCCCCCTCCGGGTTCGTCGACGACCTCGGCGTCGAAGATCGGCTCGGGGATCGTCACCGCTTTGCCGCACTTCAAACAACGCGTCGAACGTCCCGTCGTTCCGTCGGGCGCCTTGAGCTTCGCGCCGCAATGATCGCACGTGAATCGAATCGCCATCGAATCGTTCCCCCTCCCCCGTCGTCCCGAAACCATCGAACTCGATCGCACCAAAACCGCTTGAACCGACCGGGGCGCTTCGATTGTTCATCGATCGCCGATCGCGTTCATCCCCGATCCTTCACCTCGAATTCGAGAACCGTCTTGCCGAGAACGATCTGATCGCCCCGGCGAAGCACGTGCGTTTTGATCGGATAACCGTTCACATAAGTACCGTCGGCGGATTGACAATCCTCGATCTGAAACCGCCCCCCCAGATCGTGAATCAGCGCGTGACGCGGCTCGATCGCGTCGTCTTTGAACAAATAAATATCGGCTTTGGGCGAGCTTCCCAACACCGTCGGATTTTTATAAATGATAAATTGTTTACCCGCGAGCGGCCCCGCCTTCATCAAAAGCCACGCGGTTTTGGCCATTTGCTCGACGACGCCGACGAACAGCCCCACCATGATTCCGATGATCACGAAGCCGATCAACCGACTGATCGAGGCGCGACCGTCGGCGGCGGTGAACGCGATCGCGATCGGGTCGAAGAGCAATCCGCCCAAAAAGCCCCCCAGAACCGCGCCCAGAAGCCCGTTGACGAGCACCTTGCTCTCGCGGATCGCGATCCCCTGGCCGATCCCGGCGGGAATCGACGCGATCGCCCACGCGAGCGCGCGACCGACGATCAGAACGAACAACGCGAATCCCGTCGGCATGCCGCGCCCGCCGAATCGAGGTTGCAACGATTCGACGAGCAACCTCGTGATCATGAAAACGAATCCCGCGGGAATCAAACCGACCGCTCCCCCCACAAAGCCGATCGCCAACCCCACCCCGGCCGAGATCGAAGCTCGCAACAAATTGCGACACATGATCCCCTCGACCGCCCCCAGGAAAAAACCGATCAACCCCACGACCGTGGGAAACATGAGAAACGCCACAAGACCGTTCGATCCCCGAGGGTTCGGACCGTCGATAAAAAACGGATCGAGCAAAAGCCAGGCGCAAAACGCGCCGAATCCACAAGAAATACTTAAATAAAAATAGCTAGAAAATAAAACGGCTTTCCACAAAGGCCGCGGCTCGATCTCGGGATCGGCGCGGCGAAGCATCGCCTGTTCTTCGATATATTGATCGACCTGAGGAGCGAACAGATCGCGATCGGTCAACCGAATCGGCTCGCGCGATAACGACATCCCCCGCTCCCCTCCGCCGTGTCGGCTAATAGAAAAGAATCAACAAACGATTCCGATAAAAATCTTACGATTGTTTCGCGACGCCCCGCTTCGGTCGATCACGGCGATTTTCCTCGATCGGATTCGGATCGCGATTCGGATCTCGGACGGTCGTCGTCAAGCCTTCTGAGTTCGATCAACTTTTGGCGGATCAGCTTTTCGATCGCGATCATCTCCTCGGGGCTAAGCGCGTACGTTTCGGCGATCTTATCGAGCCTTTCGATCGCCCCTTTCAGCCTCTTTTCGGTCTTTTGTTTCAGGTCCAATCCGGTTTTGGTTCGACCCGATTTGGAATCGACCTGGAGCCCTTCGATCCCCTCGCCGACCGCGGTGAGATCGGCTTTAAGCTGTTCAAGATCTCCCTTGAGTTCGGGCTTCATCCCCTTCCAAAGACCGTAGTGCGCCGCCACGCCTTCGATCAGCCGCTTGCGATCCCAATCATCCCACAGAATCCGCAGGCTTGAAATCAAATAGCCCGCCAAGAGACACAAAAGATAGATCGTCAGCCTTGTCGCGCTCGAATCGACCGGCTTGATCGGAGGGATCTCGCGCCCCGCGGCGGTCGCGTGATTCGACACGTCCGAACCCGTTCGATGTTCGCGATCGTCGGGCGCCGGCGGAGCGTCGCACAGGCGATTTCCCACCCAATAATGCGGGACGATCGTCGGTTTCCCCTCGCTCCACGCGAAAAACCCCTCGACCTTGCGGATCGGATCGACGACATACGCGACCTGCCCGGGCCCCGAAAAAAAGTTCTCCTGGATAAACCGATCGCGATCGGAAAGAAAGATACCGAAATCGGGATGCGTATGATACCACCCGACGATCGCCAGGTTCGAGTACCTCGAATCCATCTCGGCGTTGATCTTAGACCAGGTTTCATGTGTGAACGTGACCTCGGCGAATTTGCTCGCCGCGGCGTCTCCCTGGATCGACTCGGTGATCGCGACGAACGGCCCCGAATCGTCGCGGCCGAGCGTTCCCACCAAAACGCCGCAAATCTCGACGGTCGAATCGGCGTTCGCGTGTTTGACGATCGCTTCGTGAACCCTCGGGTCGAGGAAAATCCGGAACGCCTGGTCGCGTCCTCCCGGAAACGGCGCGGTCGGTAAATCGGCGGATCCCAACTTCCTCACGTCGGGAGAATCGACCGGAACGGGCTTGTCCTTCACGGCTTTCTTCACCATTCACGCCTTCTCCGCGAGCCTTCGCGAACCATTATCGGCTCATGATGATTTATTGTGTTCATTTTCATATCCGATAGCTTGTTTATTTGATTCTCACGCGAGCGATCGCAGAACCGCGGTTCGATCGCCTCGGAATTCGTAAAAGCGCCGTTCCTCGCCCGACCGTCCCGTCAAAATCTCCCACGCGGGAACTCCGAGCGACCCCAGGGTCGCATCGAAAAGATCACGATCGTTAACCGAAATCGTATGAAAAAATTTGGGTATTCGATCGCCGCCGCAATCGGGGCATCGCGCCGCCGATTCGTTAATTTTGCCGAGCGATTGACGTCGCGGCTCGCTCCGACCGCACGCCGGACAGTCGAGCGAATCGAGCAGATCCTGATTGGTTTCGATCACCGCCTCCGATCCCAGATCGCCGCGAACTCGTTCGAGCAGATCGCCCGTTTTGGTCGCGGCGATCGACCAATCGAGCACTTCGATCGGCTCGAAGATCTCGTGCGCCGGGCAATCGTCTTTACGCGTGTATTCGACCGTGTAGCTTTGATGATGAACTCCGTCGAAAACGAACCCTCCCCCCGATAATAGCTCAAGCCCGTGCAGTAATTTTACGGCTTCTTGTGTTTGGATGCCGGCGATGACGGAAGACGTCGTGGGGGTCGTCGGCGTCTTGCCGAGTTCCATCTCGCCGCGTGAAAGGAGGGCGCAACTTCGCCTCGCTTCGAGCATCTTCCAGTCGTTTTCGCCCATCGTGCATTCATAACACGGACCGACCGCGGGATCGAATACGCGCGCCACGCCGCTTAACCGTTCGATCGCTCCGTCGATCCAGATCTTGCCGACACGCGCCGCCGAGCGATTGATCGCGACCCGAGCCTCGCGATTATCAAGCCCTCCCAAAATCACATCGGCCCAACGAAACACGCCGAGTCCGAGATCGTAAACGACGTTCCCCTCAAAGGGTTCGACGCGCATCGCGGGATAAATCTCACGCGCCCGTTCGGCGGCGACCTCGGCCTTGCCGCGACCGATATCGCCTTCGCGAAACAACACCGACCGCGACAAATTGGAAAGCTCGATCCGATCAAGATCGGCCGCGAACACCCTTCCGACCCCCAAAAGAGCCAGATTTTTAAGGATCTCGTTGCCGAGCGCGCCCACGCCGATCAACACAATCCTCGCGTCGGCGAGCCGCTTCCGATCCCACCAGCCGATCAAATCAAAACGCGAGAATCGATCGTCGGCGGCTTCGGGCTCGATCCGGATCACTTCGGCCATCGCTTCGATCCTCCCCGATCGCTCGCCCGCGGGTGAAAACGCATCAAAACAATACTGCTTTACGTAATTATGTATTATTTATTACGATAAAAGTGAGTGATTTCGCGGGGTTTCGCGGCTCGGCGACCCCCCGCGGTGATTTCGGGTTGAAGGCGAAGGATATCGCCGTTTTTGACGTCGGCCGAGGCGAGCGATTGTTCGTCGAGGAGTTGTTTTCCGCTCGCCTTGTGATGGAATTTGTAGCTCATCAATTGTCCGTCGGGGCTGTGCCGAGGGAGGTTCATCCGTTCGATCAGCACCGCGACGACGCGGTTCACCGGAGCTTCGGCGGGGAGCTCGACGAGTTGCTTTTTGTTGCCCGTCGCGTCCCAAACTTCGATTGTAATGGTATTCATGGCGAACTTGTGTGAAAATCATAAAAAAGAATCGTCGCGAATCGACATTTGAGGATGACGTCGGTCGATTCGGTTTTCAAGTCTTCGCGACATGAAATCAACGCGAACGCGCCTCGCACGCCGATCAAATCGACGATTCTGGCACGAGGAAAGTCGAGACGAACCGTCGGGCCGAGGCGATCGACCCCCTCGATCGCCCTTGATTCTCTCAATATTAAAGGGCGATTCGAGTCGCCTTCTCTCCACACAGGCGCATTCGCCGCCGATTTCGGATAAATTATCGTCTTGGTTCGCACGACGAGATCGATAACAACGTAATCATATGGTAAAAAAATGCCTAGTGTTTTGATCGGAGCGGGGGCGATTCGCGGTTGCGAAGGGCGATTCCGCGAGATTCTGACTTCCGCGGGGTTCGAGTGTCTCGATCCTCCCGGCGATCATTTGCTCGACGACGCCGAGGTTCGCGAGTGGCTTCCGCAAGCCTCGGCGTTGATCGCGGGAAGCGAGGTGATCTCGCCGTCGATCCTCGACGCGGCGCCTCATCTTCGCGTCGTGGCGCGGGTGGGGGTTGGATACGACGCGATCGACGTCGCGGCGGCGTCGGCGCGCAAGGTTCTGGTCGCGATCACTCCCGGGGCGAATCACGATAGCGTCGCCGAGCACGCGTTCGCGCTTCTCCTAGCGATCACCCGCGGGGTTGCGTTTAAAGATCGGGCGCTGCGAGCCGGCGTATGGGATCGGACGGTCGTCTTGCCGCTTCGCGGTAAGGTTTTGGGATTGATCGGCTTCGGCAGGATCGGCTCGGCGATGGTGGCGCGAGCGAACGCGTTCGGCATGCCCGTGATCGCCCACGATCCGTTTGCTGATGTTGAATTGTTCAAGCGACTCGGCGTCGAACGCGTCGAGCTCGACGAACTGATCGAGCGGGCCGACGTCGTCAGTCTGCACGCTCCGATGACGCCCGAAACCTCGCGGATGATCAACGCCGAGCGACTCAACCGGATGCGGCCGAGGGGGATCTTGATCAACACGGCGCGGGGGGGGCTTATCGATCAAAAGGCGCTTTACGAGGCTCTTAAAGCGGGCAAAATCGAAGCCGCGGGGCTCGACGTGCTCGATCCCGAACCTCCCGATTTCAAAGACCCGTTGATCCAGCTTCCCAACGTCGTGATCACGGCGCATGTCGCGGGGATCGACGAACAGGCGCTCGCCGATATGGCGCAAAAAGCCGCCGAATGCGTCGTCGAACTTTACATGGGACGGATGCCGATCGATTGCATCGTCAATCGAGAGATCACGTCCGGCTGGACATGGTGAGACCGAGCGGGGGCGACCCGCCGATTTCGGCGTCGCCCCCTTTGATTGTCGCGCCTTTGCGAGAGCCGGCTTGATTCGTCCACGACGGTCGTCGTCGCTTTTAATCGACGATTAAACCTGGAACGAACTGCCGCATCCGCACGATTTGACGACGTTCGGGTTGTTGAAGACAAACCCTTGCTTCTCAAGACCGTCGTAATAATCGATGACGGTTCCCTCGAGATAAGGATCGAACTTCTTGTCGATCGCGAGCTTGACCCCGTGAAAATCGGCGACGCGATCGCGCTCGCTCGTCGTCGTATCCCAGCCCAAGCTATACGAGAATCCGCTGCAACCGCCCCCTTGCACGCCGATCCGCAACACCGTTTCGGCGGGCATGTTTTGATCGGTAATGATCCGCTTAACGACGCTCGCGGCTTTTTCGCTCAGTGTCACGCTCATTCAATCCGCTCCTTGTGTAAGTCCCGGACGTCCCGGGATCGATCACTTACCCATTATCATAGCGTGACTGAACGCCGTTATCAAACACTTTTGATTTCGTCCCAGGCCGACCGGCCGATCTCCCCGCGTAACTCGCATCGACTCCCTCGAGTTTCGCCTCTCGGAATTGATCCGGAAAGAGATCCGCATCTTCGGTTTTCATTGAGGGCGAACACGAGATTGGAATGGCGAACCCAAGATTTGGAAGGGCGCGCACGTACGGGAGGGAGAACCTCCCGGTAATCCGCATTATTATGTTAAAGATTATTAATTGTGAACACAGCTTTATTAAAGGTGGTTACTAAAACAAGCTCGCCGGGAGGTTCGCCCTCCCAAATTGATACAACATTATATACAAATAATCTGGCGCATCGCCGCCGAAACCCGTAAAATCGAGCCGATATCGTCGTGAGGGATCGTCCCGATAGGCGATTATCCGCGGGGCCGCTCGAACCGCTGCGAAAAACCTTGAGGCGCGATCGGCTCAACCTAAGCCGATTCCCCTCCGCCGCCTTAACTCCAAAACGACCCGCGCGACCTCTTCAATCGTGCAATCGATATCTTCTTGCGTGTTGAATCGGCCGATTCCGAATCGGAGCGTCGCGCGGGCGAGGTCGTCGTCGAGTCCGATCGCGCGGAGAACGTGACTAGGCCTGGGATCCGCCGAATGGCAAGCCGCGCCCGAACTCACCGCGATCGTCCGCAACGCGAGCAAAAGCGCGTCGCCGTCGATTCCAGGAAAGCTCACGCTCAAATTACCAGCGAGCCGTTCGGTCGGATGACCGTTGCGCCTGAGATCGGGAATCCGCTCGGCGAGCCCCGATTCGAGCCGGTCGCGAAGCCTCGCGATCCGAGCCGATTCCTCCGCCGTCTCTCGGTTTGCGATCGCCGCGGCCTCCCCCATTCCCACCACGAGCGGCACGGCGACCGTCCCCGCCCGCAAGCCCCCCTCCTGCCCTCCGCCGTCCAAAATCGGCCGCAATCGACGCCGAACCTCGCGGCGCACGTACGACGCGCCGATCCCCTTGGGACCGTAAAACTTATGCGCCGAGAGAGCGAGCAGGTCGATCCCGCAAGCCTGAACGTCGAGCGGGATCTTCCCCCCCGCCTGCGCCGCGTCGACAAAATACAACGCTCCCCGAGCTCGACAAATGCGACCGATCCGTTCGATCGCCGACAACACGCCGATCTCGTTGTTCGCCGCCATGATCGCGACGAGCGTGGGCCGATCGTCGATCGCCTCCTCGATCCGCTCGGGATCGATCATCCCCAGTGAATCGGGCTTGAGGATCGTGGCCTGAACCCCTTCGCGCGCAAGCCTTTCAATCGGATCGAGCACGGCGCGATGCTCGATTGCGGAAGTTATTATGTGATCGATTCTTTGATTATTGGGGGCGAGAATCCCTTTGATCGCGAGGTTGCACGCCTCGGTCGCTCCCGAGGTGAAGACGATCTCGCGGGGATCGGCGGCGTTGATCAGCTCGGCGACCGACTTCCGCGCTCGTTCGACCGCGTCGCGCGCTCTCCTGCCGAATTCGTGCGATAAACTCGAGGGGTTGCCGAAATCCTCCAAAAAATAAGGGATCGACGCCGCGAAAACACGGGGGTCGACGGGAGTCGTCGCGTGATGATCGAGATAAATCGGTTTTACCGGCACGATAAATGCATTTCTCAATAAGGTTGAGCGCGGGCGACGATTTGGATTGCTCGCGATGAATCGGCTTGTTAAGGTTAGCTGGAATTGTTAGGAACGCAACCGGGCGTTTCAAGGAGGATCTCATGGGTTATCTTAAGTCTCAGGCTTCCGACGAGTTCAGTCGGTGGAGCGAGTGTTACGATCGTAGCATCCTCCAGTGGCTCTTGTTTGGACCGTCGCATCGCGCGTTGATCCGGCGTATCCGTTCGATCTCGGCCGATCGACCGATCGACGTTTTGGACGTCGGCTGCGGTACGGGAGTTTTCGCGCGAAGAATTCGTACATGCTTACCCAACGCTCGTGTTTGGGGTGTCGACCTGGTCGCGGGGATGTTGCGTCAGGGGCTCGACCGTTGGTCGATCGCGGGAGATCCCACATCCCCCGTGCAAGGCGATAGCGAACGGCTGCCGTTCGCCTCAAGCTCTTTCGATATCGTCACCTGCGCCAATAGCTTTCATCATTATCCCGATCAAGAGCGAGCCGTGCGCGAGATGAGCCGAGTTCTCAAGCCGGGGGGCAAGCTGCTCCTGCTCGACGGCTTCCGCGACCGCCCCTGGGGCTGGCTCATTTTCGACTGCTTCGTCGCGAGCTTCGAGGGAGACGTCAAGCACGCGTCGCGACGCCGCTTTCGCGAGCTGTTCGAGCAAGCCGGGCTCGGCCAGGTTCGCCAGACCGTGCACAACCCCCCCGCCCCGGTCGTCCTTAACGAAGGAACCGCTCCCGTGATCCCTCGGCCTCATCACGTGTTGTTCCGCGATCGAACGCGCGAACGCGTCGGTTCCGCCGGCCAAGGTTCATGACCCGGGCGAAATCGGGTCGATAACTCTACAAAAATCGCCGCGCCCTCCCGCCGAACCAAACAAAAACGGTCGGCGAAACCCGAAGATCGGCGCGGCGAACTCGATCGACCGATCGCGACTTATCGCTTGTCAGGCGATCGCGATCGACGACGATTCATCAGCGACGGACATGATTACGCGATTAAAGCGTACCGTCGATCGAAGGGATTCCAAACGATGCGGAAGCCGCAAGGAAGCGCGAGCCGCGAACGCCGGCCGATCCGGCGCGACGATCAAGCGCAATCAACCCCCGATCCTTTGATCCGAACGCGTTCCGATCACGAATCGGCCGATCACGCGATCCCCGATTCGGTTCACGGCGATCGAGCGCGTCCGACAAACATCGAAAGCGAATCGCTCGTCGGAATCGCGCCGAGCGGCTTGATCGGCTTGCTCGAACATCCACGAGCAATCCCTTCCATATACGCGTTTCTTGTTCTTTTGATGACGATCTTCGCGATCCCCCCGCTCGTCAACGATTGGCTCGGTTTGCTTAATAAAGATTACGACCTCTGGTACTGGACGGGCTGGTTTTATCGCAACGGTGCGGCGATCTATCCCACCGAAAAATATCGGTTATTTCCGTTTATGTACCCTCCTTCTTGCGCCGTGATGTTGGCGACCGCGAATCGGCTGGGTCGAACGGGATTCATGCTCGCGTTGATTTTGATCAACTCGATCGCCTGGATCGCGAGCGTGCGGCTTTCGATCGCGGCGACGGGGCTCCGCAAGCCCGCGGCGATCGCGCTCGCGACGCTCGTTCCCGTCCTTTGCGTCGTGCCGTTCATTCACGACACTTACTTACTTGGTCAACCGAATTTATTGTTATTAGCGCTGATGTTGGGCGCGGCGGCTTGGCTAAGAAGCGGCGACGAATTCAAGGCGGGGATCCTGGTGGGAATCGCCGCGGCGATCAAGGCGTTTCCGATCATGGCGGTCGGTTATCTGATTTATCGACGCAAGTGGAAGGCGTCGGCCGCGGTCGGCGCCACGCTCGTTTTCCTGCTCTTGATCGCCCCTCTGTCTTATCGCACGCCCAAACAAACAATCGACGATCTTTCGCTTTGGACCCGCGGTATGGTGCTCAAATACGATTCGGGAACAATCGCCCAACGTCCCGAACGGTGCTACAGTTTCAAAAATCAATCATTGATCGCGCTGGAACACCGCCTGCTCCGCCGTGTTCCAGCCGACGGCGAATCCGACCCGTTCTGGCGCGTCAACCTCGTCCGTCTCGATTTTAACGGCGTCAACGCCGCGATCCTCCTCTCAGCGATGATTCTCGGCCTATTCTCGCTTCGCGCCATGCCGATGTTCAGGCCCTCAAGCGATCGCCGCTCCGCCGCCGCCGAATGGGGGATGACGCTGATGCTGATCTTGATGTTCTCACCTCTTTCTTTCAATTACTTCTTTGTTTGGCTACTTTATCCCTTGACATACGCTCTCGCCTCGGCGATCGAGGCGCCCGCGGGATCGAGCGATCGTAAGCTGTGGAAAAGCGTTTTCGGAGTCGCGGTCGGCCTGATGACTCTCTCGATCGCGATTCCCAAGATCGCCCAGGCGTACGGCAACGTCCTCTGCGCGACGATCCTCCTCTTCGCGGCGACGGGCTTCGATCTGATCGAGAAACGTCGAACACGCTCAAAGATCGCCGCCGACGAATCGACGCGAACCGAATCGGCCTCGACCGCGCTCCAAACGATCGAAGCGTAGGTCGCCACGCCTTCTCGGATTGAGCCGCGATCCGATCGATCGGCGGTTACTAACTTAATAAGATTTGACGACATCGACATAAATTCTGTGGATGAGGAAAGATCGTCGCGACGAGCCGAACCTGCGCTCGTCGCGACGTTTATCGTGTTGGATTGGAATGATTGCGCCTCGAACGATCGATTCGAGGCTTTGGGGCTTTGAAAGAACCGACGAAGGGGTTCTCGATCGATCAACCCGCTCGGCGGGCTTGTGTTTGGATCAACCCGATCGCCTGGTTTCTGTTTGGATCACCCCGATCGGCGGGTTTCTGTTTGGATCAACCCGATCGACGCGATCGGCAGTTGCGGTCGGACCGCAGCGCGGCGATTAATTCAAGCGTGGGAGCGAGGTAAGGCGCGAGCGAAGCTTGACCCGCGGCCCAGGTTTCGGCGTTCTCGACGGCCTCGAAACGCGTCCGGCCGTTCTTGTGCACGCGATTGACGACTCCGCGATCGACGAGGAAGAGGAGCACCGCGACGCGTCTGGCGAGCGGCGCCTTGCTCCAATAATCCGATCGCGATAGCGGCTCTTCGAGCGTGAAGCCCGCGTACCGCAGCGATTCGAAGATGAGCGCCTCGAGGTGCTCGTCGTTACGGTGATTGCGATACGTCGCGAGACGATCCACCCACTGGCGAGACAGACGATTTGCTGATGAAGCGAACACTTGAGGTTCTATTAACTCCAAAGAAAACGAACCATATTCGACCGTCATACCGCGGTCGGTACATACACCAATCATAGGATGTTTGGCAAGCCCATGCCGACTCGTCGTGTGGCGAAAAATCACAAAGTTTCCCAAACATCCCCGAAGCCGCGAGCGTCGCCCCGAACGATCGTATCGACCGTTCCGGTTTGGAGCATTATTGTGCGCCGAGAACGCTCCGAGCGCATAGGGCGAATTAGGGCTGGGGAATCTTCGAATCATCATAATCGACCTAACAAGAGATCAAACGAATCATTATGCTCAAACTTGATTGATTAAACTTGTCGGTCGTCGCATTGAGATCGAGCCGAGCTCGCCCCCGCCGAAGCCGGCTTGAGCGCGCAAGCGTTTTGCGAATTCGACCATTCCAATTGAATCAAGTACCCGCCGAGACGAGCCGTCGTGTCGTTGCAAATATCGCCGATCTCCTCCCCCGTCGTCGGGTCGACCCACGCGTTCAGAGCGGGATCGGTGATCGACTCGCACAACTCGTGGCTGCTGATCTTGGTGATCGAATCCAGAATCGTCCCGAACGAACAACCCGAACACGTCGCGTAAGGTTGAACCGCGTAAAAAATATTCATATTAATCTGGTTATGATAACCGCAAAAATCTTGGCACGATTGGATCGATTGATCGATCGCCGTGACGTTCGGCGGCAAATAGATGAAATACAAGGTGTTCGAGGTTACGGCGGGAACCGTGCCGTTCGCGATCCAGCTTTGAAGCGCCGTCTGAATTTGCGAATCCGTAACCTGTCGACCCCCCGACGCCGCGTCTCCAGGCTCCGAATCGGCGATCTGAACCGACGGAAGTCGAACTCCACGGCCGATCGTCGTCGTGGGCGTCGAATATTCGGCCAACATATCCATTAAAGAACTAGTAAGAATAAAATCAAAGAATCCGTTAATTTCAGCCGAGAGAGCCGCCCCCTCGGTTCCAGACCAATACGCCCCCCAGTAGATCGGTACGACCTCGACCGCGCCCAGAACCGTCCCTCCCGATTGGTAAACAAGTTGAGCCGAAGGCGCAGCGACCCCCGCGGCCTTCGATTTCACCAGCGGTACGATCCCACGCGGCGGTATCATCGCGAATCCCCCAGATCAAACTGAAATCGGATATTCATCTCTCTTATCTGAACATTTCGCGATTCGATCTCGCAAGTGAATCGTCGACGGGAGAAACCGATCGATCACGGTCGAATTCGATTGTGCGCGACCAAGCCTTACGATGCTTGGCCTCAAAATATTATAACACGACGCGTCGTTCCGCAAGACTCTCATCGAATAAGCGATCCGTGGAAACGGCGCCTCCTGATTCTCGTCGAATCGAGCGCGAATCAACCGCATGACTCGAACGATCGAGCCGCGATCGATCCCCAACCCGATTGACGTAAGTCTCACTTTCCGCTACGCTTGCATCGACGGATCCGATCCCGCGAAATGCGGCCTATTTCCAGGGAGGGAATTGTGAGATGACGCTCCTCGTCGAGCCGCGGTTAAATTCCGACCGCCGCGCAACCTCGGAAGATCCCGTGTGGTTTCAACAGCGACGCCCACCCGACGATTCCGCTCCTCCGGCGAAAACCCGATCGCTCGGTCGCCGCGTGCGAAGGATCGTCGTCGGAATCGGCTCGCTTTACCTTGGCTTTGTCACCTTGCTCTTCTCCTTTCAAGAACGAATTATCTTTCCTGGACATAACCGTCAGGGAAAGCCCGATACAATCGTCGCCGACCCTCCCAAGGGGATCGGGATCGTCACGATCTCTCGACCCGGCGAGCCGAGGCTCGTCGCGCTCCACGCCGTCGCGCTCGATAAACACCGCCGAGCCTTCGCCGATCCCGCGTCGAGACCCTGGATTCTGTACTTCTACGGCAACGCGATGTGCCTGAACGATACGATCGACCGCGAGGTCGAAATGTTCCGTGAAATGGGAGCGAACGTCATCGTTCCCGATTACCCCGGCTTCGGAATGAGCGACGGTGAACCAAGCGAAAAAGGGTGTTATCTCGCCGCCGCGAGATGTTATCAGTATATCAGAGGTTATCAAAAAAAGAATCGGAAGGCGAACGAGCCGCACGGTGCGATCGTCGTCGCTGGGTGGTCGCTGGGGGGCGCGGTCGCGATCGACCTGGCGTCGAAGGTTGAGGTCGACGGAGTGATCGCGTTGTCGACGTTCACGAGCCTCGTCGAGATGTCGAGACGCAACTTTCCGCTGATTCCCGCTCGGCTTTTGCTCAAACATAGGTTCGACAGCCTTTCCAAGATCAAAACGATCGGCGCGCCGATCCTCCTGGTGCACGGCGAGAGCGACCCGTTCATTCCGGCGGCGATGTCGGCTAAACTGGAGCGATCGGCCCTCGGCAAGGTTGAGCGGATCACGATCCCGGGCGCCGGACATAACGACTTGTTCGAGATCGGCGGAGAAAAGCTCGCGAAAAAGATCCATAAGTTTCTCAATATGATCACAGGCGAGCCTTATACCGACGATCCCCGGAGCGACTTCGCGGACTGAACGCGGACTTCAAATTCGTCGATCGTTCGTCGGGATCTCGAGCCGAATCCCGGCGATCGGCTTCGTGGATCGAAGACGATCGAGGGTCGACGCCCTTGGTTTCGACGATCGCGGGATCGGTCGAACAGATTGACGAGAGAATTCATAAGGATATCAGACATGACGATCGTTCAACGGATGAAGGCGAAATTGCCCGAGTCGATGAAGGCTCGAGACGCGGTACAGACGCAATTCCTTCGATATTGGATGGCGCAGTTGACGAAGAGCGACGGGACCGAGGTCTCGGACGACGACGCGATCAAAAAGATGCGTGGAATTCTCAAGGAGGCGAAGACGGGTCGAACGACGTTTTCGGCGGAGGAGCTCGACCTGATTCGACAGTGGATTCCGCCCTCTCTCGAACCCGACGAGATCGTCGCTTTGCTCGCGCCCGTCGCCGATCAAATCAAAGGTGCGCCGAAAGATGGAATGGCGATGGGGATCGCGATGAAGGCGCTCGCCGGGCGTCCGGTCGATAGCGACGACGTTAAGGCCGCGGTCGCCGCGTTGCGCGGCTGACTTTCCAGGAACAAAACGACGCGATTCGAGCCCGGGGAGACGATTCCCCGGGTCTCCTAAAACCCTTGATTTTCAACTCGATCGGCGCTCCGCTCTTCAAATCACTGCTTCAACTCCAGCGTCGTCGTCGCCTGCGGACCTTTGCATCCTTTAGAAATAAGCATATAAGATTACGGCATGATTTCGCGGCGACCTTTCGGTTCGCCCCTCGTTAGTGCGGGATAACATGTTTTTTTAATTAATTCTACATTTCGTAACGTTCGGCTCGGCCGGCGGCTCCTCGGAGTCGCTTCGACCGCCGAAGTGATCAGGTTTCGGAATATATCATGAAATGTAACGAGCCCGATCGACGGGCGGTTCGGGTGCGAGCGAAAGAGCCGGTTTCGCCGCGTCGCTCGGGTTGGTACAATGCCCGCGACCAATGGGAGATTATCGTTCATGACGTATTGCGTCGGCATTATCACGCGCGAGGGGCTCGTTATGGCCTCCGACTCGCGCACCAACGCGGGGTTCGATCAGGTTAACGTTTGTCGCAAGATGCAAACGTTCGTCGATCCCGGCGAACGGACGTTCGTTTTGCTCTCGAGCGGCAGTTTATCGTGCACGCAGTCGGTCGTCACGCTGCTCAGACGCGATTTCGACCAGGGGAGAGGGCTCGCGACGGCGCCGACGTTTTACGACGCGGCTCGGGTCGTCGGCGAACAGGTGCGTCGCGTCGCCGAACTCGACCGTAAAGCCCTTGAACAAGACGAGATCAAATTCAACTTAAACCTGTTGCTGGGAGGACAAATCAGAGGCGAGCCTCATGATTTGTACATGATTTATCCGCAGGGGAATCCTTTGCGATTCACCGAGGATTCGCCGTTTTTGCAGGTGGGAGAGACGAAATACGGCAGGCCGATCCTCGATCGAGGCGTCCGCTTCGATCGCACCTCGCTCGACGACGCCGCGCGATACGCTTTGATATCTCTCGATTCGACGATGCGATCGAACGTGACCGTCGGCCCGCCGATCGACCTGCTCGTTTACGAACGCGACGAACTCCGCATCCGCCGCTCGCGACGGTTCCTGGACAAAGATCCCGATTTATCGGCGATCCACTCGCAATGGGAACAAGCGTTGCGCAGAGCCGTCCGTGAACTTCCCCCCGTCCGATTCGACCCTCGTCCGGGAGAATCCGATGAATTCGAGACCGAACTCGATTCCACGGAAACATGAGATAAGATCGATTAAATCAATTCTTGTTCAGTTTCCAAAGATCGGCGCGGCGTTCTCATTTCGGCGGTACGATCGCCGCCGATTTTTCCTCTTTGGTTTTCGCGTCGATCGTCGCTCGTAAATCGGCGCGAGCCTCGGCGATTTCGCTTAAAAGATCGTCGTCGCGGGCTTCGCGGGCGAGCCTCTCAGCCTGATTGAGCAGCTCACCCGCGAGCTTAAAGTCTTTTCGATCGCGCTCGCAATCGGCGCGTCGGACGAGCAACGGGATCGAAAACGATGGAGCCGATTTGGCGTCGCTCGCAACCTTATATGCTTGCTCAAGCGAGTGAGATTCGCCTGTAAAATCGCCTGAGAACCGTTCCGCTTCGGCTTTTTGAAGGTACGCGTCGACGATCAGAGGAACGTCCCCCGAACGGCTTTCGGCGGCGATTCGTTCGGTCGCAAGTCGAAGCGCCTTCTCGAATTCCCCCGATTCGATCGCGAGAATCGCGAGAAATCGAAGATCCTCGGCGAGACCGGCGAAGTCTTCAAGCTCGCGATGCTCGGCCGCGGCTCGCTCGACGGGGAATCGCGCCGCGTCCACCCGGCCGATCGCCGTCAACGCGTCTCCCAGCAACCGATCGCAACGCGCCGTCATCGCGGCTTTTTTACTTTTGGATACAAGGATTCGTGAATCCGTAAGAAGTTCGAGCGCGAGCGGAGATTCGCCGAGCCGAAGCGCGATATCGGCCTCCTCGAGCCACGACTCGGCGAGTCGATCTTCGTCGCCGATTTCGTAAGCGACCGTCGCCGCGCGACGAAGTTCCGCGACCGCCTCGACGAGCCTCCCCGATCGATCGAGCGCCCTTCCGCGCACGACCCGCGCCTCGGCCTCGTGATCGCGGTCTTTCCCCTCGACAAGCAGCCCGATCGCTTTTTCCAGCGTCCCGGCGCTCTCTTTGCTCTCGCCCAAAAATAACCGGCATTTACCGAGCAAGAAAAGATCACATCCTTGCATGCCGATATCGCCACGTTTGGCGTCGATCGCCGCGGCTTCGCCGAAGGCTTCGATCGCGGCTTCGTATTGTTCGAGTTCGCCGCGACACAAACCGATCGCGCGCACCGCGTACGCCTCGTACCTTGAATCTTTCAACAAAGCGCGCGACGCTCGTTCGGCTTGATAAATCGGAATCGCCGCGTCGTAATCGTGAAGTTTGAAAAGCCGGTCCGCCTCGTCGGCCTGAGCGCGGGCGTCGGCCTCGATTCGCACCCGCTCCTCGTCCGAAAGCTCGCCCGCGGGATCCTCGCCGCCTCGAACGCCGCGGGGTAGGTTCACCGCGAAACAACACGCGATCGCGATCGTTATCCAAAAATTCTTCGCTCTCGCCGCCCGGTAAATGTTCATAAGATCGGCCCGACCGAGTCGATTATGAATAACGCATGTCTGTACACGCTTAGTTACTATTGAAATCAAACGTTTGATCAAACCCGCGATCGCTCGTCGGTCGCCACCAGCTCGCCGTCGCGCCTGTGTTTGGAATCGATCGTCGCGACCGCCGGGTCGCGGTCGATTTGAGCCGCGAATTTCGACTTGCGGGCCTCGCCGTCGCGGCGACGATACAGCAACACCACGAAAGCGGGAACGAGAATCGGGCGGACGATAAACGTATCAAGCAAAACGCCAAGACAAAGCGCGAAACCAAGTTCACGCAACGCCACCAAACTCGCGGTGATCATCGACCCGAACGTTCCCGCCATAATCAATCCGCAAGAACTGATGATTCCCCCGGTGTGCGCCACGGCGCGCCTCGTCCCCTCGACCGGCCCGTAACGCCTCTCCTCCTCGAGCACTCGACTCATCAAAAAGATATTATAATCTTCGCCGACGGCGACAAGGATCACGAATAAAAAGAAGCCGACTTTCCAATCGAGCCCCATCCACGGCTCGCCGCTCGTCGAAAGCGCACGAAAGACGAGTTCGGTGATCCCGAGCGACGCGAGATAACCGAAAACCACCGTCGCGATCAGATAAAGCGAAATCCCCGGCCGTCGGAAAATCGTCAGCAAAATCGCGTAAACCCCCAGCGTGACGAGCAGATACATCCGGTGCTCGTCGCGCGTCGTAACCACCCTGAGATCGTCGATCTGAACCGTCGATCCCGTGTATCCCGCGGTTCCCCCCTCAAGCGAGCCCCCCAGGGAAATCGTCTTGCCGACAATCCGCTCAATATTCTGAAGCGTTTTCAAGCTCTCGGGAGAGAACGGATCGATTTTAAAAACGACGTCGATCCGGGTGACGCGTTCGCGATCGGCCTCGGCGACCGCGGGAGAAACGCTGACGTAACGCCCCTCGGCGAGCGTGCGAACCCCCTCGACAGCGATCGGACTCTCCATGATCGTCCTTAACCCGCCGCCAACCCATCGATCGAAAAACCCGGCGCCCGCGGGCCCAGGTCGACGACGCCCCAGCGGTGTCGGCGACGAAAGAGGCTGACCGAGCGGCCGAGTGACCGAACGCACCTCGGCGACATTGGGGATCGCGGCGAGCTCGGCGGAAAGCGTTTCAATCGCCTTACGCCCCTTCGACGTCCGAAAACTGATCGACGGATGCGCGATCAACGCCGTCGTCGGACCCAGCTCCCCCGTCGGGAAATATCGTCGCACAACCGCCTCGCCACGAACGCTCGGCTGGTCCGAACTCAGATCGGCGAGCTGGCTGTAACTCGCCTTCGTCCGCGACCCGATCACCGCGAACGGAGCGAGCACGATCAAGCTCACCAGCAAAATTCGACCAGGATACGCCACCACAAAATCGGCGACCTTCGTCCAAAAACCCCCCAACGGAGTGTCCTCGGCGATCTCCTCCTCAATATCACGCCCGCGCTCATGATGCGGCGGCCGAAACGGCCAAAACACCCTCCCGCGCAACCAGTGCAACAACACCGGAGCGAGCGTGAGCGAAGCCGCCAAACTGATCGCCAAACTCACCGCGATCGTCGGACCCGTATAACGTATTTTCGAAAAACTCGAAAACCAAAGCATCCCGAGCCCGCAAATCACCGTCCCGGCGCTCGCGATCAACGCCCCGCCGACCTTGTTGATCGCCTCGGCGAGCGCATCGTCCCAACGCTTCCCCCTCGTCAACTCCTCGCGATAACGCGCAATCAAAAATAAACAGTAATCGGTCCCCGCTCCAAACAAGATCACAATCACAAAAACATTCGTGATGTTGATAACCTGAATATTCAGCTTGGGGAACGACGCCAATAAAGCGATCGAATCGAGCGAGACGATCACCGAAAGCGCGATCGTGACGAGCGGAATGAGCGCGAGCAAGGGAGATCGATAGACGAACAAGAGGATGGCGATCACGAGGAGGATCGTCGCGGTGGTGGTGTTCGCCGCCGATTGATCCGACGCGGCGTTCATATCGTGGCCGACGGGCGCCGAGCCAGTCATCTCGAGTCGAAGCCCGGCGGGCGGGGGTTCGAGCGACGCGAGCGTTTGAGAAAGACGATCGACCGCGTGCCTGGATTGTTTCGAAAGATACGTTCCCGACAACGTGACAAGCGTGAGAACCGCCTGACCGTCCCCTTCCTTGGCGTCGCCGATCAAGCGAGGACCGACCAACGGAGCGCGGTAATCGACGACCTTTTTCAACCCAAGATCGGGATTCGTCTTTCTCAGTCGATTGAGTTTGCGAGAAAGCGAAACGACATAGGCGAAATCACGATCGGTGAGTTTCGCATTGCGACGTTCGGCGATGACGACCGCCTCGGAACTCGCCGAATCGTCGGGAAAGCCCCGTTCGAGGAGATTCTGTCCGACGACGCTGGGATAACCCGCGGGAAAGAAGCGGACGTCGTCGTCGCGACTGACCGCGTCCCACGTCGGCGCGAATTTGATGAGCGCGCCGGCGATCCCAACCCAAATCAAGAAAACGATCCAAGAGCGACGGCTCACGAGCGTGGCGATCGATTGATACATCAGAGCGTTACCCGCCGTGGGACCGAAAAGTTCGCCTCGCCGCGGCCGATCACTCGGACCCGACAGCGCCGTTTTGGTTCCATCCGTCGACTCAGTAACAATAGTGAAACCGGACCGGGGAGTCAAAGCCAAACCCCCGCACGAGATCGGAGACCGCGGAATCGAGGACCGGTGGAACCTAGGAACCGCGGAACCACGGAACCACGGAACGGAAGAACCGAGGAACCGAGGAACCCGAGAATCGAAGACGCACGATCGATCACGCGACGCCGCGAAATTGCATTGTTCCCCGATCAAGGCTCAATCCACCAAATCCTCGCCTCTCCAAACTGCTCAGCCAAACGCGAGCGCGTGAATATCGAACCCGAATTCGCATCGCAAACCGATCAAATCGATCCGCGACGCTCGCTTCTCGAAATCACGCATGAAGAACGAGAATCGCTCGTCTTAAGCGCGTGGTGTCTCGCCCGCTCAATCGCTCGATGATCGCTTTCGAGCGTGTTCTCATTTCACGACGAGATTGGATTGGATCCAGGCGCGGAATGAAACTCCTAGGAAGCGAGGGGGTCGATTCGCGTCGAGCGATCGAATCGTTCGCTACGACCGACGCGCCGACTCCCCCCGCTTCTTTAAACCGAGTGCGAATTGTCAAAGAGCGACACGAACGGCTTTTGCGTTCGGGTCATCAACCGTTGCGGATTCTGAACGATCGGTCAATCATCGCGAGGGGGCGACCGAACCGAATCGATCGCGCCTCGACGATCGGATTGCCTCGCGACGCGGCGGCGGACGAGCGATTTCAACGTAAGATCTTATATCCCATGATGATCGAGAAAAACTGCCGAGCGAAGCCAATCGGATTTTGGATGGTTTGGGTAAACTTTGCCGACGGATGACGATCGAGCGACGGTTTGTGTGAATCGGCGCATTTTGGGCGGATTGATTCGAGGTTGGGCGAAGTTCGCGCGAACTCGAGGAGTTTTGTGGAGGGTTTTTGAGCGTCATGATTCGGCCGATTGAAAATTGGGGGTTTTGGGTAACGTTTATTAGGGATCGTTTTGGCGCAATCGTTTAGATTTCGAATCGAGAATTTCTCTCTCTATAATAGACGCTCGAGACGGCATTTTATTCGGACAATTTTGGAAATTTTTTCGATTTTTTGGTTTTGGTTTTGCGAGATTAAAATTGAGGGTTTCGCGAAGCGTGGGGTGATTGCGTTAAGTTTAAGGATTGTGCCCTTAGATAGATTGAATTTATATTTGATAGTGAATCTCATTTTGTTAGCTATGTAGTCGAAATCTTAAAAATCAACGACGAGTAAACTTTATCGTTCTATCGACAAAGCTTTTAAGCTCATTATCATTTATCTCTGCTGTTTCCCATGCAGCGTTTGTGTCGTGATGGAATCGATTTGCATATTCTATAAGATAATTAAGTGTCTCTACATCTTTCTCCGGAAGAATAGGATCAGATGTTAAGAGTTTTTGTTTACATTTATTTAGAAATTGTCCTAGAAGCGATCCCGGTTGAAAATGCTCCGGGTATGCGACTCTAATGAACGCCTCGATATGAGGTCTTATTGCCTCGGCTACTTTTCGAGGATCGTCCGTCTGAACAAGCAGATAATTACACATCAGAGTATAACGATGATCATGTTCAGTTAAGCTCTCCGGACTTAAATCCCATCTTATTAAATTAGATCCCAGATCGTCTCGAATAATTTTGATTGCTGAAACGTCGCTTCGAACTGGATGATTAGCTAATCGACAGAGAAAAGTTTTGTTGTGTGAAAGAATAATGACCTGTTTTGAAGATTTTGCCAATCGTCTGATTTCATTGACAGTAGCTAGCGAGCGATGATCGTCGAGACTTGTAACCGGGTCGTCGATGACGACAATCTTATCGGCCAAATCACTTTCAAGATCGATCGAGGCGAAGAAAAAGGAAAGGGCTAAAGTATTTCTATCTCCCGAGCTCAATGCGGTACGAAAAGTCGGATTTCCCGCATCCGGTCTTCCTACTCCGATAGGAATCGATGTATCATTGATCACAGCATTATATTTGCAAAAAGGACCTGTTCTCGAATCCGAAGCTTCGACCCTTCCTATTTTATAACAGGCATTAAAACGAATAAGGTACTCGTTAACAGTTTTCTCATAGAGTGGAAACACATCATTTCTGTATTTTTTCATTTCTTCTTTTAATCGATCTCGTTCCTTCTCCGTCTGAAATTTTGCACGTTTTTCCATCAAGTAATTATCGCATGCTTTGACTACAGAAGTTGTATAACGTTCACGGGTCCGCTTGAGACTAACAAGTTCAAACTCTAAATCGTTTAAGTTCGAAGATTCTGCATCCTTTATGACTAAGTTTATTGCACTCGCTGTATCTTTGAGTCTCTTATTCAGCTCGAACACGTCCGAGCAACATTCATGATATCTATTTATAGCATTGACAGTTGATTGAGTGAGCGTGTTGGATTCAAGAGGAGATTTTTGCTTATCTTGAAGCTGTTCGATAACGGCATCACGTGCGGCTCGCCATGATTTTGCGGTATCGTCTATATCGATTGAGATTTCAGGTATATCACAAAACTGAGACCAGAAAGAGCGAAGTTGGTAGTTTTTCCTCATCGACCTATCAAAATAAGCCTGGGCCTGATCACTGTGATTTTGAGAAATCAACACGAGCTGTTCATCTATATCATGTTTCAGACTCGAATAAGCATCGCTAAAATAAATGCGATAATGCTCGATCATAACTGATCCATCTATGAACTGATCACAGAACGGACATTTTCCTGATTCATCATAATTTAGACGGTGATATCCTTCAGATATCCAGTTTTCACCTCCCGAGCCAATTCGCTCAAAATGATGTTTAACTTTTTGAGTCGCATCCGAATCAATACTCGGAAGACCTCTACGGAGCAAATCGTTAAGAGACGACGTATCGAATAACGGTAATCCAATCTCGTCAAATCGAGGTGCGTCCTTGATTGACAGATGATTTTTCACAGCTTCCATTCGCTGTTCAGCTTCTTTAATTCTGAGATCAATGTCATCAACATTCTGAAGAGAACAAAAAGCGTCGATATTGAGATCGAATCTTTCAGCCTGAGGAATCTCATTGGCTTTCTTTTTCAGAAGCTGATTATGTTCCTCAATTTTGGCCAAGCATTCCTTCAGCCTACGATTGAGATCGACTCCTCGTGAACCGAGAATCAATTCATGGAGATTTTGTCTGTGAGCCGTTTGGACCTCCAATCCAGAACAAACATTATCCTCTACGAATTGGTCGTCAAAAATGACGATTTCAGGCATTTTCTGATTCCATGAACCTTTTTGATATCTATTTATGTTATTTGGTTCGATACACTCGATGATAACTTCCGGATCATCGTTCACCGACAGTCGCTTTCTCTCGGTTATATGCTGGGGATCACTAGTCGCCAAGGAACGAAGAATCGCGGTGAGAGTCGTCTTACCTCTTCCATTTTCAGCGTATATCAGAGTCATCCTTGAAAACGGTATCTTCGATCCCGAGGATACAGAGTGAAATTGGCCGATATTACGAATTAGATTAATATGCTTAATCATCTTACCGAGTAATTCTCCAGAGATCGTCAGTCTTTCCTAAAAATTACGTCTCTCTCAATTGGCGTTAATACCATGTTAAACTTCATCAGCCGAAACCACAATAGAAATCGGCGGACCTAGAGACTAGAAATGTTTCTGTCCGCAACGGACTCAATCCGAGTCGATGGTGAGCGGATTCATGAAGTCTTTCATGCTTTTCGTTTCACGCATAATTTAGAGAGTCGGGTCGTCCTGATTGATGATCGTCCTGTCTGAGTTGTATTTGCCAACCTGCGTATCGATCTCCAACCACCCCCACAGCTTGACGATGAGCCGGCTTGAACTGGGCGAGCAACAGCATTTCGCGCATCCCCAACATCTCGATTCCGTGGCGCATCACATCGAGCGTTCCTCTCTGATCAATTTGATCGCGCAGCCTCGTCAGCAGCGTCTCGATTGCATGCGATCCGTGGTTCTTTTCGATCACATCCCAGGATTTAGGCTGCGTGGACCGCACCCATGCCTGCACGTCTTCGGGGAACAAGGCGCGTGCGCGATCGTATTTCGCCGCGTCGTCTAATTCGTACAACCATCCGTTAGACTTAAGGTGTTCGCAGATCTCGATTTCGAGATGGATTACCGGATGAGATCCCATCCGAAGCGTCTCCTCTCGATGACCCGGTCGATGCGTCCGTTTCGGTCGGCTTGAACTCTATAACGACTAGTAATTTCAAGACTTAAGCTTTATAGAATGCGGAAGCGACGGAGCATACCCATAGCGAAGGCTCGACTGTGCTACACCACACACAAAGTGTTTTGTCTGTGGCGAAACCCGGTTTGGACACAGACATCGGGCTTTGTCTGTATCCTATCAGATACAATCCGCAAGACGATTCTATCACCCTTGAGTCCTAGGGATAAAAGGCCGATCGCGATCGTAATTGGCAGCTCCCTCTTACACTTATACCAGGACATTGCGGTCGATATACTCTCAGATTATGATATCGAATACGATATCTTTGTATCGAATCATCACGTCTCGTTATGTGGTTGGCGTATCAGAGCATCGAGTGTATTGCCTTCCTTCGTCTTCCACTCAGTCCATCCATTCGCCGGTCGGCCGATGAGGACCATCGCCGCCATACTCGGCGACTTGAACAGATGATCTTTCTCAAAGATCACTTTCTCTCCGTCCTCACGCATCACGCCAGACTGCAGTAGATTGATCCGGTATTGTTCTGCCGCGGTGCCGACGAAGGATGGAACGCTCTCCTTACGGCCGACGGAATCTTTCAGAACGACAAACCCTTCTGGGGTATATAAACCAATACCATCTGATCCCGGGGCTTTGCAGTAAAGCATTTCGTCCGCGTGCGACGAAGCGTCGGGCTTAACGACTGCATCAAAAACTGGATACCCGAGCGTAGCGAGCAAAACTTGGCCGGTTTCAAAGATCTCCAGACAGTCGGCCTCCAGTGGCGCCGGCGTGTGTGGTTTGGATCCTCTCGTGCCGTTCTGATTCACATATCTGGCAGCCTTCGACGCGATCTGAAGCGAGTGCCATTCCAAAAAGAGCGTATGGGTTTGTGTCAAACTGTTTGTGAGTGAAATCAATACGAGGGCACGCTGCCAGAAATCCTTCTCTTTGTTGTGGTTGATCAGGCGGGAGCGAAGATCTCCGGTTTGTCCGATATATACCTTCTGCTCAGTCCCGTCTTCAGCCTCACCGAACAGGAAATAGAGTGCCACTTGATTGCTTTCGGGCATATCGAGAAAGTCCTGCAAAAGACTGCGTGGGACCTCGATTAACCGAACGATCCGCGTGGTGATCTCCGCGACTCGGATACCACGGGCATCGCCGCCGGGCAGGTAGATCTGGATTGTCTTCGGTCTCATGCTCATGCCGCCTCCTCCGATTTCCCTAGACCGAAAGCATTGATCTTACCCGTGACGGCGGAGGAGATCAAGGCCGTTCGGCGTTCTTGGAGGAGGTCGATGGCGCGCCGGGCTTCGGCGATGAGGGAATCCATCTTCTCAGTCTCACTGTCAAGAAAATAAGAAATCATGATTTGCTCTGAGATAGGCGGAATCGCTAAGGCAACGTTGTCGATTTCATACTGTCCGAGACCAACTCGCGTGAGTCCGGTCGAAAGAGTCTCAAAGAAAGAATTAGCATATACAGAATCAAAAAATCTTTTCATAAATTCTCCAGAAGTATGAGGCGTCGGCCTCTCCACAGGTAAGCTCTCGGGATTACCAGCCCCCGGTCGCCGGACGTCGGGAACCCAGGCGGAGCACGCGCGCGAACCGCGACGCCGTGACGTCACGGGTCTAACGTGATCGATCAAACGCTCCTTCACGCGACGCCTGGCTTCGTGAGCGTACTCCAGGCAAAGGCGGACGGCCTCTTTGTCGTATTCCTCGTTGGGATAGAGCAATTTCAGCAGTCCCGAGACCGTATGCTTGACGGCGATCCGTTTCTCGACCGCAAGGAACGTCATCACATTGAGTAGCTGGTCGATCTCCATGTTCGGCAAATGTTCATCGATCTTGAGAACAGCAGCCGCTTCCGCCGAGAGCCGGTCGTAACTGGCGCCCTTGCTGTTGCTATCGCGCCACTGAGCCAGGCACACGACGGCGTTTGAACAGCCGTTTCTCGGCGGCAGCAGGCCACGGAAAGACTGGGGGACGTCTCCCTTCAGGTGATGTGCATAATCCGTGATCACGAGCCTGAGCGGGAACTTCTGAAGAGTCGGGTTTTCTTCCTCGTAACCGAAGGTCGATTTGATCATCTGCCGGAAGGGGGTGTCGAGGTCGAACTTCTCGATCTGGCCCCAGATCGCCGGGGGATTATCGAGGTCGATCTCGCTCCCCGACTCGGTCGAGGCGTGGAAGATTGTCCGTACCAGATTAAAGAGTTCCGGTTGGTCTGCCTTGGCGACCACGGCGATCATCTTGCGGTCGAGATCCCCCGCGACGTCGTCGGGCGCGATCAGATTCTTGATCTTCTGGAGCCTTTCCTTGGAGTCGAAGAACTTGCGGCGGTCCGCGAAGTGGGCTCGGAGGTGCTGATTCACCAACCCCAATTCTTGAAGCAAGATGCTCGCTTTATCCGCCCGGAAGCTCCGGCTATAGAGACGGATGTCGAGCAGCCAGTCGTCTTCGTATTCTGGTTCCTCGGCCGGCGAGTAGAGGAGGAATTTTCCGTTCGGTTCCTCCCGTTCCAGGCGGATCTTGGCTTCGAGCGCCTCGATCTGATCAAGCCGGAGGGTCGTCTCGCCTTCGACCATGACGAACGGTAAAGTGCACTGGAACTCCTTTTCTGGGTCGTTCCAAAAGACGATGCGCTCCCCTTCCTCGTTGAAAAGACGCTCTAACGCCGTATGGATTTGGTTCAGGTTGCTGATGGCTTTTCGACGCCGAGAAGGATCTTGACCTCGCTCAATGAAACGCAGGCCGCGGACGCCTCGTCGGCTTTCGCCTCGCGTAAATCGATGAGGTCGGCGGCGTCGGCCAGAACCTCTTGGAGGGCGACAAACTCCTCGTAGGGGATCACGGCGAACTCTTTCTTGCCGTCTTTGGTCAGGAATTCAGGATGAAGCGATATCATTTATTTGATCCTTTATGGGTTGTAGGCGTCCGAGCGATGCTTCACTCGATAGATGATGACTTTATCCGATTCGATCTCAAAGAGAATTCGGTAATCGCCGACTCGCAGGCGATACTCGGGGGTGAAGTCGGTGAGCCGCTTCACATCGCCCGCCAGGTCGGTGCGAAGCGACTCGATCTTCTCGACGATCCGCTGAGCCAGCGAATTGGGGATGGACTGAAGATCTTTGATCGCCCGTGGCTTGAACATGATCTCGTACGTCATTCATCCTCATCCTTTGCGCCGCGGACCGTCTTGACCTCGGCGAGGAGGTCGCCGAACTTGCCGTAGTTCACTTTCACGCCGTCGTCGAGGTCGAGGCTGATTTTCCGCTCGGCGGCGTGCTTGAGCTTTTCCTCGAAGATGAGTGTACTGGTTCAGCGGCAAACGAAGTTTCAAGGTCATCGATTCTACGTACCGATTCGGCGCTTTCTCGCCAATCCCGATGTGGAAAATGGAGGACTTCACGCCGACCCCCCATCGGTCTTGGCCGGCGGATCGGCGCTCGGGTCGTGTCGCCACGTCGCCCTATCCTCCGCCCGATTCCATGCAATCTTATTGAATGCGACTCGCATCAACAAGATGCCGCCTCCCCATTATCCCGCTTTCTTCTCCCCCTGACGCTTGCCCCGGCGACGTTCACGCGCGGCTGCCGGCTTCGCATCCCGCTGTTCCCAGATCTCATTTTATATTTATTAGCATATTTTATTATTTTTAAATATGCGAATGTGCCGTCAAACCCCTCCGCTATTTCATTTTCCACATAACGCGCCGTGAATCGAATCGCATCGTCCAGGCACAATGGCGTTCCCGGTCGAATGCAATCCTCCTTGAGCGATCGCCGCCGACGTTCGATCCCATGTCAGACGAAACCTCTCAAAAAGCCTTCATTCTCCGCTTCAAAAAAAATCCGCCGACCCTGTTGACTCGCCTTGGCGTGATCGTTATCATTCAACCGTTTTGACCGCTTCAGTCTTCTTGTCGTGCTCCTTCACTAACCAACTGTGAGATCAACCGGACGGAGAAGCGCCATGAAAAACCCAGCAGCGCAATCCAATCCAATCCAATCCAATCCAATCCAATCCAATCCAATCCAATCCAATCCAATCCAATCCAATCCAATCCTTTGTAATGGATCGGCTAATTCAAGCCCCTTACAAACGATAACCGACGATAGTCGCGAGGGGGGATCAAAATCCTCGAAACGCATGAGGATCGTCGGGACACTTCTCATCGCGATCGGCGGATCGGCGTTTCTAGTACGTTTGTATTCGATGCGTTCGATTCCGGCGGCGCGGGTTATCTTACCTCCCGTTCCCTATCGAATGATCGCCAAGAATCCCGGTGACATTGTATCTATCGATATTCCGATAGGAAACGCCGGTCTCCTACCTTTACGATATAAACTCAATGCTTCATGTGGATGCACCGAGTTAACTCCGCGTGAAGGCGTTTTGGATCCCGGTCATACCAAAGATATCCATGTCGGAGTACGACTTGATTCAGAAGGACAAGAAAAATCAATCTTAATCTCGGTGAACTCGAACGATCCCAAACGTCCGATCGGTGAGATACGATTAAACGGGAGGTGTTTGGCTTCATGCGTTTTAGAACCGGGATCGCTCGATTTCGGTGAGATTGCGATCGGTGGATCAAAAGACATGGAGTTCCGCGTCTTGGGTCCTCCTCATGATCCGCACGCCGATTTTGGTGAGATCATTATCAAAGATGTTCCCGATCAAATGAAGTTCCAACGAATATCGAGTCATCCGGGCGATGTTCGCTATCGCGTGCGATTTCAAGCGAGTGAGAAAGCGCAATCTTTTAGTGGATCGATGCATCTAGAACTATCTGGATTGAAACGAGAGACCGTTGCGACGTGGTCTGCGCGAGTGATCGGTGCTGTCGACGTATCTCCCGCGACGATCTTTCGTTTCCCAAAGGATGGAGGAGGAGAAAATTACAATGTTTTCATTCGATCGCGTTTGGGAAGGATTCCTGGACGATTGATCGATTTTTCCGCTCCGAAAGGAGTTTCCGTCGAGCGTATCGGGACGGCCGGCGCCAATCCGGTACGCGTCTCGATCCGTGTGTCAAAAAGCGCCGCATTATCGGCGTCGGAGGTTTTGAGTCTCAAATTCGAGGGGATAGACGATCGCGTACGGATCATGATGAAATCGGTCGGAGACCGATCATCCACGATGATTGACGATTCGTCGCGTACCGGATCGCCGTCGACTCGAAAATGAGCCGGATCTGTGAATTCTCGTTACTGTTTCGTTCGTTCACATGATTGGAGATTCATCCCATGACGAAGTTTCATCGTTTCGTCGATTTCGCATTCCTGTTCTTCGCGGTTGCGATCTGTTTCGGTGGAATCGGATCGGTTGTTCGAAATGTTTACGGACAGACATATAACACTGCAACGATCTCAGGCGCTACTTGCTACACCACACAGTGCCAAACGTGCGCTGCATACATGTCTTCCTCCGGGACATGTTATGTGACGAATTCGACCAACTCCGACGGGTCGACTTATCTGGGGTGTCAGGTAAATTCGGAAGCTGCAGAACCGTGCGATCAGTCCGGAGTCGAGGGTCAAAAATCGACTTGTGGAGCAGGAACTCAATGGGTATGTCAGAACCCGACTAATAGATCTTGTGACGTATCCGATTGTTCTTGCTCGGGAGAAGGTGGACTCGATTCCAATCCCATGCTTTCGGCGCAATGCTCGACATAGATTTGATCGCAAGATGCGGAATATGTTTAGGAATGTCTCGGTGATCCTCGATGATATCGAGTCTTGAATTTGGATCGAATCATCGATTTCTGATTCGATTGTCGAGACATTCTTATGACTGCATATAGTCCGATCACAGGAATCTATCGAAAGCCTTCGTTAATAGATCACTCGCATCAAATAAGATGCTTTGATTTATCGGAACAGCATTGATTTCATCCCGGCCTCCAGATCATCCAGTGAGGAACATCATGCTCGAAACGTCATTTTTCACTCGCCTCGGTTCTCTTTTAATCGTCGTGACGAACTTCCTTGGAGCCACGAGATCTGCTCTCTCGGACGAATCGATTCCGACGATCGATGAGGTTATTGAAAACATCAGGACTAACGAGAGTCTTTACTCGAATATCGAAATCATCGTCAATAAAGTTACCGATCTGAATCCGGCCTCGAAACCATTCGAGACGCCGAATATCATGGAACGATCGGAATCGAGGTATCGCGTGATTCACCAAGACGGCATGCAATATCAGCATTTCTTGGAACGAAATCGATCGATCGGTCAATCCGACTTCGTTCAATACGAAAACCGAGCGGGTTATGACGGTCATACGTTTCGATCGGTGACGAACGATGATCTTGCGAATCTTATCGAAGGTGAACCACGTGCGATCGATTATCGATTCACACCTCATGTGTTAATGTTTAGCAGTTACAATCATGATTCGCTCGAAAGCATTTTGTCAAATTCCGTGAAGAAAGTTTCGACAGGAGGCGGAAAAGCGAATCGACATTCGGACTGTCGTGTGATTGGTTTCGAGAATGTATCCGGTCTACGTTGCGTAAAATTACTTCATCGAGAATGGATGGAGAAATCGGGGTCTGAAAAAGGATCTCACAACTATTATTGGCTCGCGGTCGATCGCAATTACATTCCCGCTAAGATTTTGAGTCGATCGTATCGAATCTCGAAAGATTTCGACGCCCATGTCAATACGATCGACGAATGGGGCGAGGTTAAGACCGGAATCTGGTATCCCAAAAGAGCGACGGTACTTATCTACAGCCCTGAAGTTCTTATAGATTATAAAAAACAACTATTGGCACAGACGCTTAAGTATGATGTTGAATTTATATCCGTCGCACCCAACTACGACGTCGATTTCTTTCGTCGCATCGATATTCCCGCGGGCGCCAAGGTTCATATTCTTAAGCATGGACAGATCGTTCGATCATACGTTCAAAAATCGTCGAAATCTTATCGATGGATCATGATCGCCTTGATCGCCGTCGTCACGTTCATCGTAGTTTTTGTTTTCATCAGATATACACGAAAAAGATCGATTCCAAAACGGAAGGTTGCAAGCGCCGATGAATCGGGGGTCCAGCGATCTTCAATGATGAACGCCGATTCGACCGAGGTCGAATCGCAGGGAGACTAAACCCACAGTATCCTTATTTCTATATACCTATGATTATTAATCCAGATCAATCTTTCGGCTTTTTCAATTCAATCCGCTCGGGTCTCATTTACTATTTCCTTTCGACCGCGATCGTCGCGATCGGGCTCGTAGTCGGCTCGGGGTTATCCAACCCTTTCGCTTCTCGCGGGCATTCCTTCAATCAAACAAGCGAGTGTTACGCGAATTGGGATGGTCAATGGTATGTGTCGATCGCAACCCAAGGCGATTATCGATACAAGTTTGGTAAGGCTTCGAGCGTCGCGTTCTTTCCCGCATATCCCGTCATCGGCGCCGCTTTCGCTCGAAGTTTGCGTATCCGATCCGATTTGGCTTTGCTGATCGTCGCCAACCTCTCACTCGCTGCGTCATTCATTCTCGCGGCTCACTATTTCGCGATCACCCGACCCGATTCCAGTCGGCGTTTATCGGGTTATTCTCTACTCGCGATGGGCTTATTTCCTCCAACATTCTTCTTCCGCATGGCGTATAGCGAGGGGCTTTTTTTGCTGATTCTCTTCGCCGTCCTTCTTTTATTGCACGATGGAAAGCGATTGCTCTTCGCCGCGGCGCTGATCGGCCTAGCGACCGCGACCCGCGCTCTTGGAATCGCGCTCATTCCGGCGCTCATCATCGTCGCATACAAAAATCGTCGAACCGATCTCTCTTTCGCACGATCCCTGGCGATCCTCTTACCCCTATCGTGTTGGGGATTGTTCGCTTATATGGCCTATCTTCAAATCCGATTCCACAATCCCCTCGCGTTCGCCGATGCGCAAGAAAGTTTTCGAATCAGACCTTCAACATCGCTTCCGCATCGATTATTCTCATTAGTAACGTTTGAACCGATTCGAGAGATTCATGATGCGAATGGAGATTATAATTGGAGTAAGATTACGGGCGTGGACAACCCTTTACTAACCATCCGCTCGTCGGATTCGATTTATTTCGTGATCGCCTCTTGTCTTACGATCATGGGAGCGTTCAAACGATGGTTGACTCATGTGGAAACGATCACTTCAGCGTTTCTCTTGCTGATTCCCTACGCGACGATCGGCTATGAACAATACATGCAAAGCATGGCGCGTTATTCCGCCGCGGCGTCGCCGATCTATATCGTGATGGGAATGATCCTCGTCAAACTACCCCCTCCGATCGCCGGCGCGATCGCGGGAATCTGCGGAATGTTATTGGGAGTTTACGCGGCGCTGTTCTCCGCATGGTATGTATTTATTTAAGAGCCACGCGAATCTAACTGATCGGGAGCCGACTAGTGGAACATGGCATATACTTATCCATTGTGATCCCTGCTTATAACGAGGCCGATCGTTTGCCTCCGTATTTGGAGCGGGTGTGCGATTATCTCGACGTCGAATTTCCAGACCGATACGAGGTGATCGTCGTCGATGACGGGAGTGAGGACACGACCGCCGAATCGGTGATTAAGATATCGGACTCTCATCATGAGATTGTATTGATTCGCCACGCCGGCAATCTTGGTAAAGGCGCCGCGGTTCGATCGGGCGTTTTGGCTTCTCGGGGCGAACTCATCCTCTTTACGGACGCCGACGGAGCGACCCCGATTGAATATGAGGCTCGGCTCCGTGAAGCGATCTCCGAGGGGGCGGATATCGCCGTGGGTTCGAGGCTTGTCGGCGAATCCGGGATCGTCAGGTCGCATCTTCGACGTTGGGGAGGCGGTGTTTTTTCCAAGCTCACGCGTTTCTTTCTACGAGTTCGTGTTCATGATACTCAGTGTGGATTCAAGATGTTTCGTCGGGAAGCGGGCATGAATCTCTTCTCTTTATGCGAGATAAACGGGTTTATCTTTGACGCATTTCTGATCAGGATCGCCGAAGAACTTCGATATCGCGTCGACGAGGTTTCGGTGGGGTATCGCGATGTGGCGGGATCGCGATTTCGGTTATGGAAAGATCCGTGGATCATGATCGCCGATCTTATCCAAGCAGAGAGCAAGGTGCGGTCGGTCCTTGATAACGTTCCGAAGGTATTTGAAGTTCAACCTACCGACCGGATCGGTCGAGCCGGCGTCCGTGATAGAATCGATCGAGATTCCATTCTAAATGATTCGATATCCGATTAATATCTCGTTTTAGCCTGTGATTCGGATCCGAAACGACTGCTTGAGATTATTCAACGATGAGGATTCCCATGAGACTGATAAACAAGAGATTCGTCACACGTCTCAACGTGTCAAGTAATCGCTCTCGGGGATTTACGATCATCGAGGTCTTGGTCGTGATCACGGTGATCGGGATTTTGGTCGCTCTATTGTTACCGGCGGTTCAACAAGCGCGTGAGGCCGCTCGCAATATCCATTGCCGGAACAATCTCAAACAAATCGGATTGGCATTGAATCAATATGAAACGACGTTTTACGCTTATCCTTTCGGGGTCGGCGGAGGAGGTCCTCCCGGAGGAGAGCCGAGGTGGTCGGCGCAGTCGCAAATTTTGGCGTATCTCGATCAGAGATTGGTTTTTGACGCGATCAATTTTAGCGGAGTTCCGTGGCTGCACGATCCTGTATACTCGCCGATGAATCGTACCGCCTTGAAGACAGAGATCTCTACGTATTTATGTCCATCTGATACGACATTTCCGAGAGATCCGTTGGGGATGGCTGCGAACAGCTATCGAGCGTGCGCCGGAACATTGCCGATGAATCTTGAGAAAGATTATACGACACCGACACGGAAGGGAAAGAACAACGGCGTTTTCTGGTATCAGAGCGCCGTTCGTCAGTCCGAGGTTCGCGACGGATTGAGCAACACCGCGTTTTTTAGCGAGCGATGTATCGGTACTTATCAGATGTCCGACCCCCTCTCGGGTTATTATATCGCGCGCAATTCGATCAACGCATGTATCGCCGCGAGTGCGCCGGTAGTTCGTTTTTTTCAGGATGAATTCGAGCTTTCGGGAGAGCGATGGGGAGACGGCGACGATTTTTATACCCGATACCATCAAATTCTTCCACCGCAATCGAACAGCTGCCTTTTAGGATGCGCACAGGATTATGGATGTCCGAATGTTATCACGGCGACCAGCCGGCATCCATCGGGTGTGAATCTTTTGCTCGGAGACGGATCGGTTCGGTTTGTGAATCGATCAGTGAGCGCGACGATCTGGACCGCTTTGGGTACGATCAACGGCCGAGAGGTGATCGATTCGACCGGGTTTTGATCAACGATCAATTGACATTATCTTCACGGTGCGCAAAACGTGAATCTTATCCGAGGTTCTGGCCAGTGGATCCCGAGGATTACAGGCGATCCGATCGCCATGACGGTCCTTTACGGGGTCGCGCTTCGGATCGTCGTTTTTTGTTTTTTGAGTCCGATGAACAACGACGGGCCTGATCATCTCGAATACGTACGTTATGTCGCCGAGACTCGATCCTTCCCTCCATCGGGATGGAATAATCAGGCTTACCAACCTCCTCTATATTACTGGTTAGCATCATTATTTTATATATCCATGAAGGACGCGAAAAGCGTTCAGGTTTTTTCATTATTCTGTTCGATCGAGACGGTCGTCGTCTATGGATTGATTTTGAGAGGAACGCGATTGATCGCTTCACAACGAGCTCGATTTTGGATCATGTCGTTCATCTCATTTTGTCCTCAGTTTGTGATGTTTAGTTTATATGTTTCCAACGACGCCCTGGCGATGGCGACGGGAGCGACGATCGCATACGCGGTCTGTCGATCGTCGTGCACCGCTTTCGGTCCTCGGCGTTTCGTCCTCGCGGGATTAATCGGCCTGGGCTTGCTCGTCAAGCTCACATTTCTTATATACGCTATTTTATATTTAGCGTTTAGGATCGCTCAGGTCGTGTCAAAACGATCGTCGTGGAAACGAGGGATCGTCGGCGTGGTTTCGACCGCGGCGATCATCGCTCTCCTCGGCAATTATAAGTATTATGAAAATTACATTAATTACAGGAACATAATAATTTGCAACTTAGATTTTCATCCTGATTGGGCCGAGAATCAAAAAGGAACGTATCGCGGGATCGATTCTTTTTTAGATTGTTCGATTCACAAACTGATCCTCAATCCAATCGTCTCTTCGGAGACGAAGCGATCCCTTCCTTTGACTCTTTATGGAACGCTTTGGTATCAGTATATCGGCGAGTCGAATTTTATGGGTAGTTCTCGATCGGATTTGAGATGGATCGGATCGGCGATCAATTTGTTCGGGATCGTCCCAGTCCTCATGTGCGTCGCGGGCATTTTGATTTTCCTTCACGATATCTGTCGACAACGAATATCATCCACAAGGGCCTCATCGATCTCATTCTTGATCGCTGCTTTTCTAGGAAATGTGATGCTGATAGTCGCGGCCGTTCTCCGATACGACGTTTGGAGTGTTATGCAAGCGAGGCTTTTTTTCCCTTCCATTTTTGGTGCTTTATCGCTCTTTTACATCACTTACCAAAAGCTTGAACCGCATCCAAGAATGATTAAGAGTATAGATATTACGCTGTCAATTATAATCATCCTCTTCATGTCTTACTACGTTTCCGAGATTTTGCAACATATTCTCTGAGAAAACAATAATCTCATTCATATACGATAAGATTAAATATGTAGTAGAAAATACAATACGGGAGAACTCTATCATCTGATTTTTTAATCTTGATTTGAGTCAAAATCGCCGTGCTGAACGCGTCTGACGATCGACTCGACCTCGCCGCGCGAAAGGCCAAGGCGGTCGGCGACGGATCGTTCGTCGAGGCCCTGACGCATCAGAATCAGGACGCGATCGATATAGATCTCGAGACGTTCGGGAAGGTGGGGGACGGGGGCTCGTTTGCGATGTTCGAGCCAAGGGTCGCCGAGCGACGCGAAATCGGCGTCGCACCAGTATTCGCGCCCCTGTTCGATCAAAACGCCGAGAAACCACGAGTCGAAGCCCGACGCGATCAATCGGGGCTTGCTGGCGCGTTGATCGTCTCCCGACGTGAAGATCGGACAATCGCCGTCGGGTCCGCGGTACGCGAGATCGACGCAGATCGGCTCGGTGGGAGGGTTGCCGAGCTCGAACCAGCTTTCGGGCTGAATGTAAAGACCGGGAACTTTGGCGAACGCGATCATCGGGCCGATCGCCGACAACGGGTGAATCAGCGGGCTTTCGGCGTACAATCCATCGGAGAGGACGAGCCAATCTTTCAAACCGTCGGGGAGTTTGAACCCGTGCCTGCGCTCCCATTCGGCGACGGCGCGGGGATCGGCGGGGGGTCTGGCCTCGAGCCGACTCGAAACCGAGACCGACGCGGCGATCTCAAGCGCTCGCCGATCGAGTTTGGGCGCTCGGATTTCGATCCAGCGGCGGATCGCGCGTTCGACGCTCAAATCCATCGTCACACCCGCCCCGGGACGATCTCGGACGTCGCCGCCTGACCGAATAAAGTCACCCCCGTCGCGTCTTCGATCGTCACTTTGGCGAGGCGACCGATCAACCGTTCATTACCTTCAAAGATCACGATCCGATCGCACCAGGTCCGTCCGCGCAACGATTTTGGCCCGGAAGACGTCGACTCCATGCCGGAACGGTCGTTCACTCCCTCGACGAGGACGTCGACCGTCTTCCCGATGAGTTCGCGGTTGAGCTCGAACCCGATCGCGTTTTGAATCGCGAGCAGTTCATTGTTCCGCCGCTTCTTTTCCTCCTCGGGAACGTCGTCGATGTAAAGCAGATCGGCCTTCGTCCCCGTCCTCGGGCTATATTTAAAGATAAAGCTATTTTTGAACCTGCCGCGTTCGACGAGGTCGACCGATTTTCGGAACGATTCTGCGGTTTCGCCGCAAAAGCCGACGATGAAATCGCTCGAGATCGCGATCGAAGGGTCGGCCGAACGGATTCGAGCGAGCATGTCGTCGTAAAGAGCGACGGTGTACATGCGCTTCATCCGTTTGAGCATGACGTCGCACCCGCTTTGAGCCGGCACGTGAAGGTAGCGGGAAACCTTGGGGAGATCGCGGACCGCGGCGATCAGGTCGTCGGTCATATCGTTGGGGAAGTTGGTGATGAATTTAATACGCAAGAGTCCGTCGATATCGTTGAGTTTTTCGAGCAGGTCGGCGAGGTTCGTGCGACGCCCGTCGGGCTCCTGATATTTATAACTGTTGACGGTTTGACCGAGGAGGGTGATTTCGACGACTCCCTGATCGGCGAGGGCGCGGGCCTCGGCGACGATCGCGGCGGGGGGCCTGCTTTGTTCGGGGCCTCGCACCGCGGGGACGACGCAATACGTGCAGAATTTATCGCATCCCATCATGATCCTGAGGAACGCCTGAAACGGGGTGGGACGCATTTCGGGATCGCGGAGGGGGTCGTATTCGGCGAAGCTGTGGACGATTTGCGCCTTGTCGCCGGCGTTCCGAGCCAGGCTGACCGCGAGTTTGGGTTCGCCGTCGGCTTTGGCCAGGTCGAGCAGTTCGCCGACGCGTTCAAGCTGGCCGGGGCCGATCACGACGTCGACGTGGGGCGCGCGTTTTAGAATCAAGTTTTGATCTTTTTGCGCCATGCATCCCAGAACGCCGATCGACACTTCGGGACGGTTTTGTTTGACGCGGCGAATTCGGCCGAGGGCGCTGTAGATTTTATCTTCGGCGTGTTGGCGGACCGAGCAGGTGTTGTAAAGGATGGTATCGGCCTGATCGATCCGGTCGGTCAGTTCGTAGCCTCGGGTTCGCAATTGCGCGACGACGAGTTCGGAATCGAGGACGTTCATCTGGCAGCCGACGGTCTCGATATAGAGCTTGCGTTTGCGCGGATCGGCGGGGCGATCGTGTTGATCCTCCTCGGCGACGGTCGCGGTATCGATTCGACTCTGATCCATGTGGGTCGGCTTTCGAGCAAAACAACGCGGTCAAAACGGGTCGATTATCACGCCGACGAGGGGCGCGGTCGGGTTTACGGTTCCGCGGCCGTTCGGAGTTCCGGTCCGAATTCGTGACGAGCGACATCCGGGCGCGGCGCGCGCCTCGCGACGAACGACGACGATTGGATGATTCTAGCTTGGCCGAGGCGATTTGGGAACGGATCGGCGGACGGCTTGCCCGCGGGTTTGGAGCAGGCTAACTTGAGGGGACGTGAACCGGTGGGATCGTCGACCGCGCCGTACTCGGGTGATAACTTACATGATGAACTCGATATTATTAATATTCTTATTGAACGCGACGGCGTCCGCTCCTCCCGGGGGCGAGTCGAAAACCGACGCCTCGATCGAGTCGAAGCCCGTCGGGGTCGCCGCGGCGAAGCCGGTCGAGGCGGCGACGATCGACGAGAAGTGGTTGCGGTCGGTTCCCTCGGGGATCGATCTGGCGATCAGGATCCGCGGGATTGAGGCGGCGCGGGGCGATCTGGTGCGGTTTTTGGCGACGCTCAACCTCGAGGCCGCGAATCTGCTCAATCAGAAATTGGATGAATATATCAAGCCGTTTCAGGTAGGAGCCGGGAAGGAGATTTTTGAAGCCGACACGCCTTTGATCGCGATGATCTCGTTCCCCGGTAAGAAGGGGGACGTCGACGAGCCGCTCGTTTACGCGGTTCTTTTCAAGGCGAAGGATTACGCGACGTTTCAGCGGTCGGTGACGGGGACGAAAGACTTCGCTCCGGTCGCGCATCCCGAGGGATACGAGACGCTGCGCGATTTTTCGGGTACGTCGTATTATACGATGAAAGGCGATGGATTTGTCGGGATCAGCACAAATGAAGATCTGATGAAACGAATGGTCGCGGGAAAAGACGGGCTGGATCGGCGGCTCGACCTGGAGCGACGGAAAGCGTTTCTCGCGGGGGATCTGGCGATTTTCGCCGATATCGCGCGGCTGCTCGATCGGTTTGGATCGCAGTTCGACGAGCGGGCTCGGGGGGTTTTGCAAAGCACGGAGGGGCTTAATCAACGAGCGCTCGACGCCGCGTCGGTCGAGACGATCAAGAAGGCCGAGACAGCGGTCGTCGATCTGGTGAAATCGACAAAGTATGCTTTGATCAACGCCGACGCGGCGCCCGAGGGTTTGATATTGAACGGCTGGATCGGCGGGCGCGGGGTTGAAGTCGATCGTCCCGCGGGCTCGACGGGTTGGGAATCGATCGGCAAGCTTCCCGCGGATTCGACGTTTTTCGTCAAGGCGAGCGCTCCCGTCGCCGCGGCGCTCGAGCGAGCGGAGCTCGCGCTCGGGTACGGATTTGAAGACGAGAACGATCCCGTTCGCCGCGAGATCGCCGAACTCGATCGCTCGGCGGGGATCGTCGAGGCGGTCTCGGCGACCGAATTCATCGACTCGGGTCCGAGTTATATTTCGATCAAAAGATATCAAGACGCGTCTAAAAGCGTCGCTTCGATTCGGCGCGCGCTCGAGAGCGTGGCGTCGGGGGATCGGGTCGGCTCGACGCGGATCAAGGGGGTTACGTTCGACGAGGCCCCGATCGAGCACCGCGGTTTTTCGCTCACGCATTGTCGGATCGATTATTCGTTGGCGCGTTTACCGCGTTCGGGTGCGATCGCGTTTGCGATGTTGATCGGCGCTTCGCGTGAACTCTGGTTTGGACGAAACGGCGACGTGGTTGTGACGGTGGCGGCGCCTTCGGTCGACGCGGCGAAGGCGTTGATCGATGCGACCGCGGCGCCGAAGCGGGGGCTCGGCGAATCGGCGACGTTCCGGACGATTCGCGCGAAATCGCCGGCTTCGATCGATTTTCTCGCGGTCGTCAATTTGAAAGGGTTATGCCGCAGGCTCTCGATCCAACTGAGCCGGCTTTATCCCGGCAATTCGTCGTTCGAGCTTCGCGCCCTTCCCGAAGAGCAGGCGAACGCCGGGATCTCGTTCTCGACGAGTTCGAATGGGGTTTCGTTTACGATCGTCGCTCCGTCGGCTTTGGGACCGATCTTCAACGGCGGCGTGATTCCGCTATTCAACGCTTTGAGCGCGCAATTCGGTTGGTAAATCGATCGCTTATATTTGCGATTTCAACATACAGACAGATCAATCGGCCTGGAACGTCGACCGGAGCGTCGCGGCGGCCGAATCGATCGCCTCGCGGCCTCTATCGATCATTCCCGCGTGCCAAAAGAAGCCGTGGATCATGCCTTCGTGGCGTCTGAGATCGACCTCGACTCCGGCCTCGCGCAATCGATTCGCGTAAGCCTCTCCCTCGTCGCGCAGGACGTCGAACTCGGCGGTTAGAACGACGGCGCGCGGCAGCCCCGAAAGATCGGCGGCGCGGTTCGGCGCGGCGAGCGGATTCGACTCATCCTCTTGTGTATTTAAATATTGTTTCCAAAACCAGATCATCTCCGACCGCAACAATCCGTAACCCTTGGCGTTATCGAGATACGATTTGGTGTTGAAATTCGTATCGACGGCGGGATAAACGAGCAATTGCAGCGCGATCGGCGGTCCTTCGTCGCGCGCCTTGAGGCAGACCGCGGCGGCGAGGTTTCCTCCCGCGCTATCGCCGCCGACGGCGATGCGTCGCGGTCCCGCGGTTGCGAGCTCGTGATAATTCTCGAAGGCGTAGCGGGTCGCGGCGAAGCAATCGTCGAACGGGATCGGAAATTTGTGTTCGGGAGCGAGCCGGTAATCGACCGAGACGACGGCGCATCGCGCTTTCGACGCGATTCGCCGGCAGACGGGGTCGACGATCGCGGTATTGCCGACGACCCAGCCTCCGCCGTGAAAGTAGACCAAAACACCGCGCGCCTCGGGAGGTACGTAAACCCGCACGCGGACGCCGTCGGGGGTCGAACGATCGTCGACGGATAGAGACGGGTCGTCAGCCGGAACCGCGATTTTGAGCATCGTCATCACGCTTTCGCGCAATTCGGCGAGCGACATCGTTTCGACGTTCCGTTGCGGCTGAAGCGCCATGACGTCGAGGAACCGTTTCGTTTGCTCGTCAAGCGGCATGCGCGTCTCCCTGTCGATTGAGCATATTCTCTGATAAATACTCAATGCGAGGCATGATTCAAAGCGATCCGGTTCGTTAGAGCAAGGCTGCGATTTCACGGTTGAATCGCCGCCGTCCGATCTTGTGGACAACGACATGATAAACGATTTGAGGCGATCGAGTCGCGGTCGATCGCCTGGAATCGGTTGGAAGCGGCGACCGATTCGGCCGAACGCTCGGATTATCTCGCGTGCTTGAATTGGAGCGATCGGAATCCGGTCGATCGTTTCAAGGAATTGATCGACTGGACGGGTTGGTTCGTCGCGAATTCGCTCCAATGCGTCCGGATGCGTGGTGAAGCGATTGTGAGAGCCGGAACTTGCCTCGGATCTCGCCGAGGGATTTGTATCGAGCCCGATCGGCTTGAAACAGCGAGAAAATCGGCCGGTCGCGAGTTGAGGATCGAGCCGAGCGCGTTCAGCTCGGGTTCGATTCGACTTCGGCGGGATCGACCGCGACGATTGTGAGGCCGTGGCGATCGGCGAGTTCGACGACGTCGGATCGATCGATGAGAATCGTTCGGTCGGCTTCGATCGCGAGGACGCGGGCCTTGGCGCGAACGAGGTTTTCGATCGTGGCGACGCCGATCGTCGGGACGTCGAACCGCATATCCTGGTTGGGTTTGGCGACTTTGACGAGCGTCCATCCGCCGGCCTTGCAAAGCGACCCTGCGCGTTCGATGCAACGATCGGTGCCTTCGATCGCCTCGACCGCGAGGACCGCCTGTTCTTTCACCGCGACGGATTGACCGATATCGAGCCGTCCCATTTCTTTGGCCATTTTCCAGCCGAATTCGATGTCGAGTCGTTCGGCTTCGGTGGGGGGCCTGCGCGTAAGAAGTCCGCGGTTCACGAGCAGCTCCGGGCAATAATCGAGCGCCGATTCGAATGAGATTCCATCGCGTTCGAATTCGGCGATCACTCCCAATAAGATCGCGTCGTCGCGGCGATCGGACCGCAACGTGTGCAGCCAAAAGCGGATCATTCTGAGATCGGGGGCGAGTCGAACGAAGCGCCAGGGGGTGTACATCACGCTTTTCGTCACCTTGCCCGCCATCACCACTTTTTTCACGCCGCGGCGTTTAAATGATTGTATCAGCTTATTTAATTGCGAAACGCCGACGGTTTCGAACGACGCGCAGCGGTCGCGGAGCGAATCGTGCGCCTCGTAGCGGATCCCCGTGCAGACGACGTCGTAGCCTTGTTTCGAGGCGGCTTCGGCGAAGAGGATGGGGAAACGCCCGCTTCCGGCGAGCAGGCCGATTTTGGGCCTGGGGATCGATTCGGCGCGACGACGATCGAACCTCCGATCGATCGCCGCCGATCGCGTTTCGGTTTCGGCCGCGGGATTCGCGTGTTCCATAATCGACGACCTACTTAAGTATCCTAATCAGATCCATAAATAAACTTACCGGAGATCGTCGACGGTTTCGAGCGCGGGATCGGCCGCGGTTTCGCCCGCGGAGTGTTCGGCCTGGAGGGCCGCGGTGAGGAGAGCGACCTGAGCCTCGAGCTCGCGCATCTGCCTGTGCATCTCGGGAAGTCGCGCGATCATCGCGAAGATGTGCCGTTGCTGGCGAATCGGGATCGCCGGAGAACCAAGCACGTGTTGATCCGCCGGGATGTTCTTATGAACGCCCGCTTGTGCCCCGACGATCACGCGATCGCCGACGTCGACGTGATCTTTGATTCCCACTTGCCCCGCGAGGACGACGTGATCGCCCGTTTTGCAGCTTCCCGCCATCCCCACCTGGCCGCAAAGGATGTTGTGCTCGCCGATCTGATTGTTGTGGCCGATCATCACGAGATTATCGATCTTCGTTCCCGAGCCGATCCGCGTGGCGCCGAACGTCCCGCGATCGATCGCGCAGTTCGATCCGATCTCGACGTCGTCGCCGATCTCGACCCCTCCCGTTTGTGGGATCTTCACGTGCTTGCCGTCGACCCGCTCGTAACCGAAACCGTCGCCGCCGACGATCGTCCCCGAGTGAATCTCGACGCGATCACCTAAAATGACATCTTCATACAAAACGACGTTGGGATGAAGCGTACATCCCGCCCCCATTTTGCAGCGATTTCCGACGACCGATCCCGGCATGAGGGTGCAATCGTCGCCGATCTCGACGTTCGCGCCGATCGCCACGAACGCGTGGATCGCGACATTGCGGCCGATCTTGGCGGTGGGGTCGATCGCGGCCATCGCGTGCACCCCGACCCAGCGTTCGGCCTCGCCCCCCTGGAGGTGCGAACGGATCGTGACAAACGCCGATCGCGGGTTGTCGACCTCGATCACCGCGAGCTTGGATTCGCTTTGCGGCAACTTGAAGTGAGGACCGACGATCGCGGCCGCCGCGGGCGACGTGCGTAATTGTTTGAGGTATCGCTCGTCTTCAACGAACGTGATGTCGCGGGGACCCGCCTCGTTTACAGGACGCGCCGAATCGATCGCGACGTCGCCGTCGCCGATCAGGCGCCCGCTGACTAGCCTAGCTAGCGTTTCAACCGTGGTGGCCAAGCGCGACTTCCTTTCTTCCATGAAAGGGAGCGACCCGATACACGAATCGCCGGGATGGACGACCGGCGAAATCGAGGCGGAGTGCCAGAGAAGACCGACGGGTCCGGCGGGTCGGAACAATAACCCAACGCCTTTGATCCGACAAGTCGAGAACCGCCGATTCTTTAGGTCGCCCCTCGTCGATCGATCTTCGACACGCTCACGCGCGGGTAAATCAAGGGAAATCCTCGGCGCCGCTGAAGCGATACCGTCGATTTCCTCGATCGACCGACGTCGACCTCTATCGGTTCGGCGACCGTCGTTTCATCAATTATGGTCGATTCGAGCACGAATCCGATCGGCCAATTCGACCAGGTTTAACGCCCTGGGGATCTGTTCCGCCGCGCGCCGCTTACGGTCGATCAAAATTCCCCCTCTCAGCCCCGCCAACCTAGGCCCTTCGACATCATGCGCCGGATCGTCTCCCACGAATAGCACGTCGCCCGGTTCCAACGCCATCAGCTTGCACGCGTTCAGATAAAATCCGGGATGAGGCTTGCGAAAGCCGATTTCGGACGAGATGACCAGAGAATCGAGCGTCTCGGCCAACACGGGGTGTCCCGCGACGACCCCTCGCAATCTGGCGTCGAAATTCGAGCCCACCCAAATCGCCTTCCCAAGCCGCTTAATCGCTCGCAAAGCGGGCTCGACATCGTCGTACACGCACCACGACGACGGCCTGGCGAAATGCTCCCAAAGCTCGGAGAACGCTCGATCGAGATCGGGGATCTCGGGCAAACAATGAGCGACGATCCGCCGCCAACGGATGCGCTCGTACGACTCGTCGGTCGTCAGCGGACCGTGGGGAGGGTTCAAATCGTCCGCGGCGAGCGCCCGGTAAAATCGATCACGCACCAGTTCCGGATCAAGCTCGATCCCCTGACGCCGTGCCGCGTCGCGGTACGCGATCGTCGACGAAGGCTCGGGTTCGATTAAAGTCCCCACCGCGTCGAAGACGATACCACTTGGTGATCGATCAAATAGTGGAATCACCACGATCAAGTTCCCCCCAAGCTACGAATTCCGCGTCACACCGGAACCGAATGCATGGTATCATTAACGTGATCCCGATTCGGTTTGTACCCCTGGTGTGATTGTCGACGTAGGACAAGCAAGAGAACAGCACGGCGAAACCGGCATGTGAACGGCTTGCGAATCAAAAGGCGAGGGAAAAGACATGAATACCAATTCATCGCGATCGAACCATGACGTTTCAAGCTCTCAATATCGAGGCGTCCCGCTCGCGCAGGCCTTGGCTCTCGATCGTCGCCACGCGCTCGACGCCCAACAACGCAGCTTCCAGGCGTCGAATTCGGCCAATCGACCCAACCGACCGCGCCCCCCCGGCTGAACCAAAACTCGCATTTTCGCCCCACTCGTAAGAGCGAAACGCTCGGCCACGAACCCCGAGCCGATTCGGTTCGTGATCGATCAAGAACCTGAAATGCGAGCGCGACCCGGCTCGCGCTCGCCTCGCTTCCCCCCCGTTTTTTCTCCCCGACCGCGCACCAATCCCGCGACGACGTCGATCTCCAAATCCGCCGTTTCACCCGCGGCCGGCTTCGCAAACGCGATCCCCCCCATCGCCGCGTTGTCCGTGCAATACGCCGGAGGCGGGATGAATAATTGAATGTTCTCATTTTTGGCCATATTTTTAAGTTGATTTGTAAGTGATCGATTCGCGGCGACGCCGCCGCCGACGATCAGCCGCGATTCGCCCGTTTTCCGCAAAGCCCGAAGCGCCTTGGCCACAAGGATATCGCAAACCGCGGCCTGAAAGCTCGCGGCGATATCCGCAACCAGGCCCGGCGAAAGCTCGACGTTCTCTCGAGAACGCGCGTCTTGCCCCTTCAGCGTGTAGAGGACCGCGGTTTTAAGACCCGAGAAGCTGAAATCGAGGCGATCTTCGTGAAGAAACGCTCGCGGATACGAATACGCACGAGGATTCCCGGTCGCCGCGGCCTTTTCGACCGCGGGACCTCCCGGATGCCCCAGCCCCAGCATGCTCGCTACTTTGTCGAACGCCTCGCCCGCCGCGTCGTCGATCGTTCCGCCCAACGGTTCAACGTCGATCGGACCTCGACAGTGAAATAAACTCGTGTGCCCGCCCGAAACGACAAGACCGATCGACGGATAAACCGACGTTTCGGGATAAGCCATCTGCGCCGCGTAGAGATGCCCTTCAAGGTGATCGATCGCGACGAGTGGAACGTCGAGCGCGAGCGCGAGCGCCTTCGCCGCGGTCAGGCCGACGATGAGAGCCCCCACAAGCCCTGGACGCACCGCGACCGCGATCGCTCCCAAATCCTTAAGCTCAACCTCCGCTCGGCGCAAGGCCTCGTCGACGACGGGAAGAATCCGCAAAACATGTTCACGCGCCGCGATCTCGGGAACGACCCCGCCGAACCGCTCGTGCAGGTTGAACTGTGAAGCGACGACGCTGGAAAGAGCCTTGGGAACGCCCGTCGCGGGAAACCTCGGCCCCTCCAAAACGGCGGCGGCGGTCTCGTCGCAAGTCGTTTCGAGCGAGAGGATCAAGAACCGTTTCACATCTTGATTCGTCGCGCGCGGAACCGCCGCGTGAGGGACCGTCGCGTGGAGAGCCTCCGCCGGTTTCACTCCTTGATCTCTTTCGCTTGTTCTTTGGCTTCGCCCGTCAACTTTTGTTTCACAACCTCGAGCGCCTTGTTCAATTGACGATCGACGAACGGCTTCGGTTCAGACTTCTTGTCGTCTTTCTTCTCGGCCTTTTGCTCGGGCTTCTTCTCATCTTTGGCGTCGCCCGCGGCGCCCTTCGGCTTAAGACCGTGAACCTGACGATCGCGATCCTTCCGATCCTTCGCCCACGCGATGAAATCGTCGATCGTGAACTTCACCTCCATCCCGTCGTTCGGCTTCACACCCCATTCGTCTTTCTCGGTGGCGTTTTTAAAACGATGGATGTTCTTACCCGAAGGCCGCCAATACGTCGCGACGGTCAGCTTGAGAACGCTCGCGCCGTCGTCGAGCTCGATTATGTTCTGCACCGAACCCTTGCCGAACGACCGCTCGCCGACGATCACCGCGCGATCGTGATCCTGCAAACAAGCCGATACGATCTCCGAAGCCGATGCCGAACCGTGATTGATCAAAATCGCCATCGGAAAACCAGAATATGTTCCTTCTTTATGAGCCTCGAAAACCTTCTCGGGGCTGTTGCGCCCCTTCGTGCTGACGATTCTTCCCTCCTCGACGAACAGGTCCGAAACGTCGACCGCGACGCTCAACAATCCTCCCGGATTGCTCCTTAAATCGAGAATCAGCGCCTTCATCCCCTGCTCTTTCAGCTCTTCAACCGCTTTTTTCAATTCTTCGTACGTGTTTTGGACAAAAGATGTAATACGAATGTAACCGATCTTGTTCTCTTTATCGAGCATGAAATCCCAACTGTCGTCGGCCTTGCGCGAATCCCCCAACACGCTCGGGACGTCGATGATCGCCCTTGAAAGCGTGATCGTCTCGGGCTTCTCGGCCTGCTCATGACGGATCAACAGCTTAACCTTCGTCCCCGGTCGCCCCTGAAGCAACTCGACGACCTTGTCCAAATCGAGATCCTCGGTCGATTGATCGTCGATCTGAAGAATCTCATCCCCCGGAAGCACCCCCGCGTTGTAAGCCGGCGTTCCCACCATCGGCGCGGCGACGATCAGCCGACGCGTGTCGGGATCGATCTGAATCTGAATGCCGATCCCGCCGAATTTCCCCTCGATGTGATTCCCGCGAAATTGCTTCCATTCTGTGTTGTTAATATATGACGAATGAGGATCCAGGTGCTGAAGCATCCCTTTCAGCGCGCTTTCCAGCAATTCTTTCCGCGAAACCGAACGGACGTAATTCGATTCGACCTGTTCGACCGCGTCGACGAACAGACCGTACATCTCGGTCCCCTCGTCGCGCTGCGCCGCCAACCCCGCTTGAAGCCCCAAAATGGAGAGGATCGCGACGATCATCAGCGCGACCAAATTGCGTCGAGGCATGAATCGAACTCCTCGGTCGATCAGGGAATCCATCTCAAACATACGATTCTAGTGAAGCGCGACCGCGAAATTCTAGTGGATCGTCCCGGCGAAACCGAATCCCCGCGAATTTGAGACCGAAATCACGCCCCCAAGCCCGGCGCGCCCCGGTGAACGACGGATCAAAATCTCACCCGCGAGACGAACCTTTAAACGATCGACAATGGCGCCGCGGACGACGCGACGAGCCGTTCAACGCGACGACCCGCTTAGCACCGCCGACCCGTTCAACGCCGACGAGCCGCCGGAACCGTCACCACGCTGTTATGATAAAACCCCTCCTGTTCGCGCACGCCTGGATCGTATTTCCAAATCTTTCCGTCAATTACGTATTTATATTCATGCTTGCCGGGAGATAGATTGATCGTGCGCGTGTAAAAACCGGCTTGATCGGGGCCTCGCATCTCAAGATCGTCGGGCTTCCATTCGTTGAAATCCCCCGCGAGATACACCTTGCTCGCGGCGACCGGGGGCTTGTAACGAAACGAGACCGAGGCTCCGCCGTCGTCGCGCGGCTCGACCCGAGGCCCGCCGAGCGTCAAATCCTGCTCGGCGAGCGCCACATCGAAATATCCGACGAGCATCTCCTCCCACGTCTGATCGCCGAACTTCACCCGCGCCTTGGGATCGGGATTCGACGGATTCTCGGCCGAATTGTCGAACGTCGCCGAACAACGAATCGTCGTCCGCTCGGGCATGAACATCGGCTCTTTTAACAAGTAAATGTTCTGCCAATTAAAACGATACCGCGGAACGTCGAGCAAAATCTCGGAACGAGCGCCGTCGGGAGGAAAAATCGCTTCAAAGCGGAACGACTTGCCCCTTAAATGCATGTGCGGAGAAAGCGCGTATAAGTACATATCCTGATCGAACTGGTAATCCGCTGTGTTATGATAATCGCTCGATTCGGGAGGAATTTCGATTCCCGAGTTGATCGCGACCGCCGATCGGAGCTCTTTGCGAATCGTCTTGGGATCCGCGAAAACAAGGCTCACCTTGCTGCGGTCGGTCTCGGGCCTGCCGTCGGGCGTGTAATGAAGCTGGAACACAAGCTTCGACCCCGCGGGGATGAATCGGCCGAGGCCGTCGTCCAAAATCCAGGGAGGACCTCCCGGAACCCCCGCGGCAAGCCAGTTCGACCCCACGTCCCCCTTCGCCGAACGCTTCCGCTCTCCCTGAGGTTGGATAAACACCAAAATGTGATGAACGACTCGGCGATTGCCGGCGCGAGCCTCGCTCGCGCGAACCCATTTGTCCTCCTTAAATCCCGGATCGACGACGAAAAATTGATAAGGAACCGTCCCGTGCGCAGGGATATGAAACTCCTTGGGCATCTCGATGACGACATCGGGATTTGCCAGGCTTCGACCCGGCGTAACGATCGGAGCGGTCGAATCGCTCGGAGCTTCCCCCTTTTCCCCCTCGGGCGCCCCCGTGTCTATCCATGCGAGGAGCGTCGCTTTTTCCGCATCGGTCAAGCGCGCGTCGTTCTTGAACGATCCGTGTTTCGGACTCGCATCCCACGGCGGCATCCGACCTTCGTCGACGACCTCGCGGATCGTCTCGCTCCAGTTCGCCGCGGTCTCATAACGATCGAGTGAAAACGGCCCGATCTCTCCCTTGCGATGACACGAAACACACCGGCTTCGCAGGATCGGAGCGATATCGCGGTGATACGAAACCTTGGCCTTGGAATCGACCGAGCGAACGTCTCGGCCGATTCGACACCCGACCGCGGGAACATACGCTTGTTCCACGCTCTTTTCCGCCAGCAAAGAGTCGACCGCGATCGCGAGGAAGTTGTGGATCGCCTCGGGGCGCGACGAGTCGATCCCGTATTGATCGTCGATTCGACCTTGATAACGGATCATCAGGTCGCGATCGAGCACGAAAACCTCGGGGGTTCGCGTCGCGGCGAAAGCGTCGGCGACCTTTCGCCCCGCGTCTTTCAAAATTATAAAGGGAAGTTCATGCGAAAGCGCGTACCGGGCGATCGCTCCGAGCGAATCCTGCGGATTCGAGTCGATTCCGACGAACGCGACGCCGCGGTCGCGATAATCCTTCGATAATTGCGCCAAGCGTTCGACGTAAATCGAGGAAAGCGGACATTCGGTTCCGATGAAAGCGACGACCGTGAGCGTGTTGTTCGAAGCGAGTTCGACGAGCGTGTGCGACGCCCCCGCGGGATCGGGAAGCTCAAAATCGGCCGCCTTTTTGCCGACCGATCCTCGCGGCGAACCTTCGCCCGCGTTCTCGCCGTGAACCCGCGGAGCAACCGACGCGATCGACGCGATCGCCAACCACAGCGTCATGATCCATGATGTTCGTTTCATGAGAGTTCGCTCGTTTCTGGTGCGGCAGATTCATGAAGGAGGATTGAGGCGAATGTACGTGATCCGGCGGCGCTATGTCAACCGTCGTGTAACGCGTTAGAGGCTATCCGGAAGGAAAACCGCATATTCGGCGAGATTTGAGGGCGAACCCGAAACTGGTATGTCGAACCCGAAATTGGGAGGGAAAACCCGAAATTGGGAGGGCGAACCCGAAATTGGGAGGGCGAACCCGAAATTGGGAGGGCGAACCTCCTGGTGAGCCGCATTATGATGTTTGCGATTACTGACCGATAAAACGGCGTCGTCGCCGTCCTTTAAGAAAAGAGGCTCACCGGGAGGTTCGCCCTCCCAAATAAAAAAGAAGACATCTAGATTCTAAATATATTCGGCGAGATTGGTGGGAGAATCCGAATCTGGAATGTCGAACCCGAAATTGGTATGTCGA
>JAJYWB010000061.1 GCA_021791715.1 Planctomycetota bacterium
CAAGATGTTTTGCCGTGAAGAATAGAGAATATAAAAAAACGGCTCACCAGGAGGTTCGCCCTCCCAAAATCGGATCGCCCTCCAAATTCGTTCAGCCCTCCCAAAATCGACTTATCCTTCCCCGAATTTTGAACGTCCTCACAAGCTCGTTTTCGGCCTCCCATTTTTGGATACGGCATTAAATTTGGCGGATATGTCGCCTCTCAGGATATTTTTTTGGGAGGGCGAACCTCCCGGTGAGCCTCTTTTCCTGAACGACTTCGATAAGGCCGATTTTTCGGTCTGAAATTGCAAATATCATAATGCGGCTCACCAGGAGGTTCGCCCTCCCAAAATCGGATCGCCCTCACAAAATCGTTCCGCCCTCCCGATGATCGAGGAGACGCCGAGAAATCCCGCCGATTTCTCGGATTCCTCGATAAGACGTCGAACGCCGATCACGGCGTTCGACCCGGCTCGACGCGATCGCCGCCGACCTCGATCGCCTCGGGTTCAAACGGCTCCTTCGTATGAACATGCCCGTTGACGGAAACATGATGAGGACGGGAGGTCGGCTCGGAATCGTCGAATTTTCGCCGCACCTCGTTGAGCCATTGAATCACGTTGTAAAACACGGGCGTGAGGAAAATACCAAAGAGCGTAACTCCGAGCATACCGCTGAAAACCGCGGTCCCGAGCGTCCTCCGCATCTCGGCGCCCGCGCCCACCGAAAGTACCAGAGGCACGACGCCGAGAATGAACGCGAACGACGTCATCATGATCGGACGCAATCGCAGTGCGCACGCCTCGAGCGTCGCTTCCCGTCGGGTCGCCCCCGCCTCGCTCCGAGCCTTGGCGAACTCGACGATCAAAATCGCGTTCTTACACGCCAAACCCACCAACACGATAAAACCAACTTGCGTAAAAATATTAATATCCAGATTGGCGTAAAGCACCCCCGCGATCGAACACAAAAGACACATCGGCACGACGAGAATCACCGCGAGCGGCAGCGACCAGCTTTCATATTGCGCCGCGAGGACGAGAAAGACGAGCACCACCGCGAGCAAAAAGACGTACATCGCGGTGTTCCCCGTTTGCAGTTGCAACAGCGCGAGCTCGGTCCACTCGGGACGCATCGACGGAATCAGCTCGCGTTTGGCAATTTGATCCATCAGCGAGATCGCCTGTCCCGAACTCACTCCCTCGGCGGGTCCGCCGTTGATCGCCGCCGACGGATACATATTGTATCGCATGATCAAAACAGGTCCGCTGACGTCGCGAATCGTCGCGAACGAGGGGAGCGGAACCATCTCGCCCCGTTCGTTGCGAATTTTGATCAACTTAAGATCCTCGACGCTCTCACGAAACCGCGAATCACCCTGAACGTTCACCTGCCACGTGCGACCGAATCGATTAAAATCATTAATATACAGCGATCCTAAATACACCTGAAGCGTGTTGAAAACCTCGGCGAGCGAAACCCCCGAAGTCTTCACCTTGGTGCGGTCGATGTCGAGAAACAGCCAGGGGGTGTTGGCGCGGAAGCTCGTGAACAAATCTTTGAGAGCCGGAGTGTCGTTCCCCGATGAAACCACTCGCTCGGCGTTCCCCTGCAACGAATCGAGGCCGTTGTCGCCGCGATCCTCGACCACGAGCTTGAATCCCCCAGCCGTGCCCAGCCCCTCGACCGGAGGCGCGCCGTAAATATTAACAAGTCCGTTAATAATTTCTTTTTGAAATTTCGCTTGAAGATCGGCGGCGACGACCTCGCCCGATCGGTTCATCTTCACTCGCTTATGAAAATCGTCGAGCATCACGTACATCGCGCCGAAGTTGGGCGAATTGGCGCTCAGCAGAATCGATTGCCCCGCGATCGCGAGCGTGTGCGCCACCCCCGGCGTTTTGCCGGCGATCTCGTCGATCCTCCGCATCACGTCGCGCGTTTTTTCGACCGACGTCGAATCGGGAAGTTGCACGTTGACGAGCAAATATCCCTTGTCTTGCGAGGGAATGAAGCCGCTCGGAGCGCTCGAAAAGCCGTAATACGTCAGGTACAAAAGCCCGCCGTAGCCGAGCAGAACGATCGCGCTCGCCCGCAGCAGCATGCCGACCATCTTGGTATACACGCCTGTGCAAAACTGAAAACCTTGATTAAAGGCTCGGAATAACGCGATCAAAATCGCGTTGAGAATCTTGGCCGCGAGCCAACCCCCGACCGCCCCGATCAAAGCTGCGGCGATCGGCGCGTAACCCGGAGCGAGCGCCCCCCAGCGTCCTCCAATCTTGGAGAGCTGAGGCGCGGCGTGCTTGATTAACAACGGCGTTAGATAGGTATATCCAAGCCATCCCCCTAAAAGCGCGAACGCGGGACGGGGCAGCGCCTCGTTCGAACTCCCGTGCCCCGTCTTCGGCCGAAGCAACAACGCCGCGAGCGCGGGGCTCAGCGTCAGCGAGTTGAACGCCGAGATCACGGTCGAAGTCGCGATCGTAAGCGCGAACTGACGGAAAAATTGGCCGATAATTCCACTGATGAACGCGCATGGAACAAACACCGCGGTGAGGACGAGGCCGATCGCGATCACCGGTCCCGAAACCTCCTCCATCGCGCGGATCGTCGCGTCGCGCGGAGTCATCCCGTGCTCGATGTGATGCTCGACCGCCTCGACGACGACGATCGCGTCGTCGACGACGATGCCGATCGCGAGCACGAGGCCGAAGAGCGTTAAATTGTTAAGGCTGAATCCCATCGCGGCCATCACCGCGAACGTGCCGACGATCGCGACCGGGACCGCGATCAGCGGAATCACCGCCGACCGCCAATTCTGAAGGAATAAGAGAACGACGATCGCGACCAAAATAATCGCATCGCGTAATGTGTTGAAAACTTCATTCACCGATTCGGTGATGAACGGAGTGGTGTCGTATACGATCGCGTATTCGAGCCCCTTGGGAAACCTGAGCCGAAGCTCGTCCATCTTTTTCCGCACGAGTTCGGCGGTTTTGAGCGCGTTCGATCCCGGCCGTTGATAAATCGAGAGAGCGACCGAGGGTTTGGAATCGAGAGTACACGTTTGATCATACGCCTGCGCGCCGAGGTCGATCGTCGCGACGTCGCGAAGGTGAACGAGCCTTCCCGCCGAATCCGATTTAAGGATCACGTCGCCGAACTCCTCGGCGTCGACGAGCCTTCCCTTGGTGCTCATCGTGTACTGAAAAACCTGGCCGGAGGGGACGGGAGGTTGACCGATCTGCCCCGCGGCGACCTGCGCGTTTTGCTGCTGGATCGCGTCGACGACGTCTTGCGCCGTCAGGTTGCGATAAGACATCTTGGCGGGATCGAGCCAGATTCGCATGCTGTAATCGCGCTGACCCAGATACGTGATGTCCCCCACGCCGTCGAGCCGAGCGAGTTCGTCTTTCAACTGAATTGTCGCGTAATTGCTTAAATAAAGATTGTTTACCGAATTATCGGGCGAATACAAATTGACGATCATGAGGATGCTGGGAGATTTTTTCTTCACGCTCACGCCGCGACGTTTGACGAGATCGGGAAGGATCGGCTCGGCGAGCGACACGCGGTTTTGCACCAGAACCTGCGCCATGTTGAGATCGACGCCGACCTTGAAGGTGACGGTAAGCGTGTACGTGCCGTCGTTGGTGCATTGCGACGACATGTAAAGCATATTTTCAACGCCGTTGACCTGCTGCTCGATCGGCGAAGCGACCGTGTCGGCGACGACCTGAGCGTTCGCGCCGGGATAAAATCCCGCGACCTCGACCGTCGGCGGAGTGATGTCGGGATACTGCGCGATCGGCAGCGTGAAAACCGCGATCCCGCCCGCGAGCGTGACGACGATCGAAAGCACCGAGGCGAAAATCGGTCGATCAATGAAAAAGTGAGAAATCATAGTATTATCTCGTTATTTCTCGACGAGCTCGGGAATCGCGGGGTCGGCGGGGTCGACCGGATCGGTTTTGGTTTGGGGTTCGGCCGCTGGTTTGGACGCGGCCGCTTCGGCGGCGCGAACCGTTTTCGCCTTACCGAACGCCTGATGATAGCCGAATCGAAGAATGAAAAACGGCAGATCGAAGATCCGTCTCACGATCGGAGCGTTGAAAAATTTGGTCTCGCTTAAATAATCAATGATGAAGAAGAAAACAGGCGTGAGGACGATCCCGAACAGCGTGACGCCGAGCATCCCGCTGAACACCGTCGTTCCCAGCGTCCTCCGCATCTCGGCGCCCGCACCCTGCGAAAGCAAAAGGGGCAAAACCCCCAGAATGAACGCGAGCGAAGTCATCACGATCGGCCGCAGCCGCAACGTGCACGATTCCAACGTCGCCGCACGCCGCGACAACCCCTCGCGCCGCTTCGCCTTGGCGAACTCGACGATCAAGATCGCGTTCTTGCTCGCCAAACCCACCAAAACCACAAAACCAATTTGAGTAAAGATATTAATATCCATTTTGGCGTAGCGGACGCCGACGATTCCGCTCAAGAGACAAAGCGGAACGACGAGAATGACCGCGAGCGGCAGCGCCCAGCTTTCATACTGCGCCGCGAGGACGAGGAAAACCATGATCACCGCGAAACCGAAAATGATCATCGCGGTGTCGCCGGCCTCGCGCTCGAGATAAGAAAGCTCGGTCCATTCGATCGACATCGCCTTGAGTAAATTCTCGTCGCATAACTTTTCGACATACAACATCGATTGACCCGAACTCACCCCCGGACCCGCCGATCCGTTGATCGCCGCCGCGGGATACATGTTATACCGCGTGAGGACGAGCGGGCCGTTTTGCTCGCGAACGTTCGCGAGCGCGCCGATCGGAATCATTTGTCCCAGCTCGTTCCGCACCCGTAAGCGACCGACGTCTTCGAGTTTGTTGCGATGCGCCTCGTCCGCCTGGACGATCACCTGCCATGTGCGGCCAAAAAGATTAAAATCATTAACATAAAGCGAACCAAGATAAATCTGAAGCGTATCGAAAAGATCTTTGAGCTCGACCTGCTTGGCGAGACATTCCTTGCGGTCGACGTCGGCGTACAACTGCGGGACGTTGGCGCGGAAAACCGAGAACAACCCGACCAGGAGGGGCTTGGGGCGTTTCGTATTCGACATCAGCTCGTTGCCCTTGTTCATCACCATATCGGCCTGTTCCTGAAGGGTCGTCAGGCCGACGTCGCCGCGATCCTCAACCATCACCTTGAACCCGCCTGCGCGACCGACGCCGCGCACCGGAGGAGGACCGAAGACCGTCACCGCGGCCTCGGGAACGCGCCTGATGAACGCGGCGCGAAGATTGTTCGCGATGTCGTCGCCGTAAAGCCCGGGACCGCGCCTCTTCGCGAAATCATCCAAAATAATGAACATCGATCCAAAGTTTGAACCAAAAGCGCTTAAGAGGAACGATTGCCCCGAGATCGTCTGGGTGTATCGCACCCCCGGAATCCCCCGGGAGTACCACGGCGTGCCGATATAACGCCGGCTCGATCCGCGCGCGATCACCTCGAGCCGCTTCATCACCTCGTTCGTTCGTTCGGCCGAAGCGGAATCGGGTAATTGAATGTTAACAAGTAGATATCCCATGTCTTGCGACGGGATGAAACCCTTGGGGGTGTCGACGAATCGATCGTAGGTGAGATAAATCAGGCCGCCGTAAAGGACGAGGATCGGCAGGCTCAGGTGCAGCAAGCCGCCCACGAGCACGCCGTAAACGCGAGTGACGGCCTTGAACGCGACGTTAAACGCCTCGAAAAACGCGGCCAACAACCAGTTGAACGGAACGGTCGCGGCGAACCCCGCGACTCCCCCCGAAACCATCGACGCGAACCAGATCGCGCGATCCGAATTTCGGCCGACGAACGCGGGCGCCTTGGCGAACCAAGATGTAATCCAATGCTGAAATGAACTGGAATGTTCCAACCACGGATAAAGATATTGATGGCCGAAAAACGCGCCGAGTCCCACATAGAAAACGAGAGGAAGGACGTCGCGATTTTTCCCCTCGCGGTGCGGTTTAAGAAGCATCGCGGCGAGCGCGGGGCTGAGCGTGAGCGAGTTGATCGCCGAGATGATCGTCGAAGTCGCGATCGTGAGCGCGAACTGACGGAAAAACTGTCCCGTGATCCCGCTGATAAAAGCGCACGGCACGAAAACCGCGGTGAGAACGAGGCCGATCGCGATCACCGGCCCCGACACCTCGTCCATCGCCTTGATCGTCGCGTCGCGCGGCGTCATCCCGTGCTCGATGTGATGCTCGACCGATTCGACGACGACGATCGCATCGTCGACGACGATCCCGATCGCGAGCACCAGACCAAAAAGCGTGAGATTGTTGATGCTGAAACCCATCGCCAGCATCACCGCGAACGTGCCGATGATCCCGACCGGAACCGCGACGAGCGGAATCACCGACGACCGCCAATTCTGGAGGAACAGCAGGACGACGACCGCGACCAAAATCACCGCCTCGCGCAACGTCTTGAACACCTCGTCGATCGATTCTCGAATGAACGGAGTCGTGTCGTAACGGATCTCGTAATCGACTCCCCTGGGAAAATCGGCCTTAAGCTCCTCCATCTTCGCCTTCACCATGTCGGCGCAATCGAGCGCGTTCGCGTCGGGAAGCTGGAAGATCGCCATGCTGATCGAAGGCTTGCCGTTCACTCGCGTACTGATATCTTCGTTTTTTGCGCCGAGTTCGACTTTGGCGACGTCTTTGATGCGGGTGATTCGGCCCTCGGGGCCTGTTTTGACGACGATCTCGCCGAATTGTTCGGTCGTGTAAAGCCTGCCGAGCGTGCTGAGGGTCACCTGCATCGGCTGACCTTCTTTGACGGGAGGCTGGCCGATCTGCCCCGTCGCGACCTGCATGTTCTGCTCGCGAATCGCCCGCGCGACGTCCGAAGCCGTCATGTTCCGCGAAGCGAGCTGATCGGGATCGACCCAGATCCGCATGCTGTAATCGCGCTGACCCAACATGAACACGTCGCTGATCCCCGGCAGCCGTGAGATCACATCACGTATTTTCATGTAAGTATAATTACTAAGATACAATTGATCGTACCGCGGCTTCGATTCGCCGGGAAGGATCGGCGAGTTCACCGCGACGACGAGGAGGATGTCGGGCGATCGCTTTTTGGTCGTCACCCCCGTCTGTTTGATCACGTCGGGCAAAAGCGGCACCGCGAGATTGACGCGATTTTGCACCAACACCTGCGCCAGATTTAAATCAAAGCCGTTCTTGAAAGTCACGTCGAGGCTATACGAACCGTCGTTTGTCGAAGCCGAAGACATGTAAATCATGTTTTCGACGCCGTTGACCTGCTGCTCGATCGGCGCGGCGACGGTCTCGGCGACGACCTGGGCGCTCGCGCCCGGATAATTGCAGCTCACCTGGATCGTCGGCGGAGCGATCTGCGGGTACTGCGCGATCGGCAGATTAAACAGCGCGATCCCGCCGGCCAGCGTGATCACGATGGAAAGCACCGTCGCGAAAATCGGTCGATCGATGAAAAACCGCGAAATCAAAGTCGTCGCCCCCGATTGTCGTAAACCACTCCGCCGCGAGCCTCACGCCGCGTTCACACTCGCTCCGCCGTCGATCCGTTCGTCTCCCGCCGTTTCCAAGCGTCGTCGTCGATCAAATCAATAATCTGAACATGCTTATCAGCCGATTTATGAATTTTTCGATCGATCGACCCGCTCCGGTCGTATAAAGCCCGAAGCGCCGCGTCGATCAGCCGCTCGTGGAATCCGCGTCCTTCGCGGGTTTGACGGTCGAATCCTCGACGGTCGTCGCCGATTTCGCCGCGGCGGGCTTCACGCGCGTTCGATTCAACAACTGAGGTTCAACCCGCACTCCCGGCCGTAACCGTTGCAATCCCTGCACGATCACGCGGTCTTCGGCGCCCACTCCGCTTTTCACCTCGCGCATTCCGTCGCGCAACGCGCCGAATTCGATGTCCTTTCGAACCGCTTGAGAAACGATTTTTTTGGGATCGGCCGAATCGGGAGCGTCCTTAATGATCCAAACATATTTTTTCCCTTGATCGGTGCCGATCGCCTCCTCGTCGATCATCAAGGCGTTCCGCTCGGCGCTCGTCGGCAGCCGAACCTTCACGAACATACCCGGATGAAAAACCCGCGGCTCGGAGTTGGGAAGAATCGCTCGCACACGGATCGTTCCCGTGTTGGGGTCGAGTTTATTATCGCGAAAATCGATCCGGCCGAGATGCGGATAATCGTCCTCGTCGGCGAGACCCACGTATACTTTCTTGTCTTCTTGCTGATAAGTTTTGAACCGACCTTTCTGTCGGAGCCGGCGCAGCTTGAGCAAGGTTCGTTCGTCGACGTCGAAGTAGACGTACATCGGGTCGAGCGAGACGATCGTCGTCAGGATCGTATCGTCGGCGCGGACGAGATTGCCGGGATCGACCAACCGCCTGCTGAGCCGACCGCTGATCTCGGCCTCGACCTTGGTGAAACCAAGATTGAGCTTCGCGAGATCGACGTTCGCCTGAGCGATCTGAAGCCCCGCGGCGGCCTCGGCGTGATCGCCGTCGACGAGATCGAAATCTTGCGGGCTCAGAGCGCCCCGTTCGGCGAGGCTCCGAGCGCGCTGATAATCCTTCTCAAGTCGATCGAATCGCGCCTTCGCCTGCGCCAGCGCCGCCTCGGCCCGATCGAGATCGGCCTGATACGTTCGCGGATCGATCAAAAACATGAGATCACCTTTTTTCACCATGTCGCCGTCGCGAAAGTAAACGCGATCGAGATACCCGCTCACGCGAGCACGCGACGATACGGTGTAAACCCCCTGCGTCTGACCGATGAAATCCTCGAAATCGATCACCGATTCGACGACGGGCTTGCGATACTTCACGACGACCGCCTGAGGAGGCCCCTGGGCTTTTTTGGAAACCGCGGGAGCGCGACCGTCGGACTCGACCGCCCCCACGACGACCGCCTCGCCGGGCCGAACCTGTTGTAAATTGCCGATCATCACGCGATCGCCGGGGGCGATTCCCGATTCGATCACCCGCTTGCCTCCCTCGGTGTAATTGCCGAGTTCGACGCCGCGATATTCGACTTCATTTTTAGAATTAACAATATAGACAAATCGACGCCCCTGATCCGTGCCGATCGCTTTATCATCGACCGCGATCGCCTTGTGAGGCGCGCCGACGGGAAACCGCACGCGGACGAACATTCCGGGCGAGAGGATCCGCGGTTCCATGTTTGGAATCGAAACCCGCACGCGCAACGTTCCGGTCGCGCTGTCGAGCTGATTCTCGCTGAAATTGAGCTTACCTTTAAGGGGAAAAACTTTGTCGTCGTCGGCGAGCCCGACCGCGACGGCCAGCTCCCCTTTATCGTAATTCGGCAATCTCCCTTCTCGAATCATCCGTTGAATGCGCAAGGTCGTATGCTCGTCGACGTCGAAGTAAACGTAAAGCGGGTCGAACGAGACGATCGAGGTGAGCACGGTGTCGTCGGCCTTGACGAGATTGCCGGGATCGACCATCCGGCGGCTGAGGAGCCCGTCGATCTCGGCCTTCACCTTGGTGAAATCGAGATTGAGCGCCGACAGGTTGAGATTCGCCTGCGCGTTTTGAACCGCCGCGGCGGCCTCGGAATGATCGCCGTCGATCTTATCGAATTCCTCGCGACTGATCGCGCGATGCTCGGCGAGATTGACCGCGCGACGGTAATCGGCGTCGAGCCGCTTGAGCCGAGCCCTCGCTTGCGCCAGGGTCGCCTGGGCGCGATCGTAATCGGCCTGATACGTCCGGGGATCGATCAAAAAGAGCAGATCCCCCTTCTTGATCGTATCGCCGTCTTTAAAAAAGACTTTCTCCAAATAACCCGTCACGCGAGCGCGCACGTTGTTCGAAAAGACCGCCTCGGTTCGCCCGGTGAATTCGGCGAAATCGGTCGTGTCCTCGAGCGCCGGAAGCTCGACGGTGACGACGCGAGGCTTGGGAGGAGCGATTCCAGGGGCGGAGCGGCCGCAACCCGCGGTCGCCAAACCGACCGCCGCGCACGCGATCCATAATCGACGATTTCTCATGTTTGAACCTCTCGACTCGTATCGGGGGGGGGCGGCGGCGTCCGTCGGATTCGCTCGGAATCGCTTAATATTCCGAAACGAATGATGTCGATCACGTCGCTCGCCTGCTCGGCCGGAAGCTTGCGTCGTCCGCTGAAATAATTCGTGAAGATCGTTCCATATAAAAGATCACTAATAACATCGGTGATCCGCTCGACGGGAATCGCCCGCACACGCCCCTCGGCGATCAACGAGCGATAAAACTCCCGCCATCGTTCCACATTTTTCTCGCGGTGTTCGATATAAGTCGGCTTCGGTCGATCCTTGAAGTAAGCCCGCTCCTGGATGATCAATTCCACAATCTCTGGATGCTCATAATAATACGTGAGAAACGCCTCGATTCCGCTCGCGATCCGATCGAACGGATCGTCGACCCCCTCCATGCTCGCGCAAACGCGTTCGCGCAACCGACTCATCCCCCGATCAACCGCGGCCAAAAAAAGTTCGCGCTTGCTGGCGAAATGACGGTAAATCGTTCCCTTACCAACCTGAAGCCGGTCGGCGAGCTGCTGCGTATCGGCGTTCGAATAGCCGAATTCGGCGAAAAGCCGCGTCGCGACGTCGAGAATCTCTTCCCGACGAGCGCACGCAGCCGACTCCGCCTCGACGCACCGATCCGCTTTGCTTTCCACAGATGCACGCATATCACGATCGATTCGCCGGTCGCGGCGCTTATTCGCGCTCTCATGCCGGATTATCAGAGGCGTCGATCACGACACGGTCCCACCGAGCCGCGCGGACTGACCGGTCAGTCCTAGTTTTCATCGTAAGCGCGCCAATCGCCGTGTCAAGATCCACGCGAACGATACGATCGGATTCGCTTGAAAATGCGTGAATGCCGGCGCGATCGCGCCGCGTCCCCGAAAATCCGAAAATCGCGGCTCGATCAAGGCTTATATCCGAAACTTTACGTTCATCTCGGCCGCTCCAAGTTCACCTCGATCCCGCCGCTTTCCCCGCGAAACGATCCCGAAGCGCCGCGATTCCACGCTCGACGTCGTTTCGACTTCCCACCACCACGAACATCCGATACGTATAATCCCCGGGCTTGATCCCCGCCGAATCGCGCACCCGAAATACGCAGTTCCATTTGTTCACATGCGCCGCGGGAAACCGAAAACATCCGTAACCGGCTTTCTCAAACCCGGCCGAAGGCTCGTCGGGCGAAAACACCCCCATCGCGAACTTACCCGATTCGTCCGAAACCGCGACCGGATCGGCTTGCTCCCCTCTCGGCTCAACCGGAGTTAACTTGCGCGTTTGCGCGTCGAATCGCCAAAACCGCCGGAAACGATCGGGCATATACCCCGTCAAAGCCTCGAACGTCGCGAAATCGTGCCGCTCACCCCGCGGAACCGTGAAGACGACACGATAATCCAATACGTTCGGCATGTCTTCAAAGCCGATTTGAACTTTTTTGTATAAAAGATGATTCGACAAGATCGTTTCGTTCCGCGCGGGTTTGCCCGACGATTTTTCGCCGGGAGCGAGCCAGAACGCCATCCGCGATTTCGTCTCAAGCGTGTTCCCCACGGCCTTGATCGAGATCAGCCTGCTCGACGACCTCGGCCCCTTACCGTCGTCCCGCGATCCGGCCTCGGTCGGGTTGAACGTCTCGGCGAAATTCGACCCCCCCAGGCCGAAATTCGACGCCGATTGCAACTGCCTGCCGTGATCGAACGAATCGATGAACTCGACCCCGTTCCACGTCAGCGAATCGATCGCCCCGGCGACGCGATCGGTCGTCTTGATCACGATCTCGGAACCCCCGAACGCGCCTCGAATCGTCGCGTTCCCCTTCGGCGAGCCCGCGTCGCCGCCTCGAACGGTCCCGCCGAACGCGAAATTTATTGAGAATATTACGAATAAACACAGTTTTTTGAATATAAGCATCGTGATCCTTGATCTCTCAAAAAATGTTAAGAAGTCGGCGCATTTCGCCTCGATATCGAACTCGCTCGTGTTCGAATTTCACTTCCGTTTGGGAGCGAGCTCGGGATGCGTTCGCTCCCATTCGAGGAATTCGGGGATCGAATAAAACGTCCGAAATCGATAGAGCCTTCCCTCGTCCTCGAGCGGAGCGTCGGTATCCTCGGACCAAGAATCCCCCGTTCGCTCCATCGTATCGATCAAGATCTTCTCCATCCGCTCTTTGATGTTCGTCGAAGCGGGATCGTCGACGAGATTCTTGAGCTCGTAAGGATCGTTCTCAAGATCATATAACAGCCACGAAGACTTCTCGGTTCGTGCATACATGTGGCGTTCGGTTCGGACGCCGCGCCAAGCCCCCGGAGTGCCGTCGCCGGCGAACGGCAAAAAGATCTGAAAGAAGACCGATTCGGGAGTTCCCCTCGTCGCCGAGCCCCCGTTCAAAGCCGGCGCTCCCGCGATCTCGGTCGACAAGTCGGCGCCTTGCATATCCCCTGGAACGTCGACCCCGCAAAGCTTAAGCAGCGTGGGAGCGAAATCGACGTGGCTCCAAAGCGCGCGAGAAACCCTCCCGGGCTTCGCCTTCGCCGGATAACGTACGATCCCCGGAACGCGGATCGACTCCTCATAAGGCTTGCGCTTCAATCGCATTCCATGAGATCCCAACATATCTCCATGATCGGATGTCACGACGACGATCGTGTTCTCGGCGAGATCGAGTTCGGCGAGCGCCCCGACGAGCCGACCGATCGCCGAATCGACCGCGGTGATCGCCGCGTAATACGCCCTGATCTCTTTGATCCCCGCCCCCTGAATCCCCGGAACGTAATCGGGTCCGAGCTTCGGTTCAAGGTTTTCGTATTCATTCATATACCGTTCGGGAGCGCCGTACGGGTCGTGCGGAGGGCCCGGAGCGACGACGAGGAAAAACGGTCGATCGCGGGTCGAACGGAGGAATTCGATCGCGCGATCGGTCCAAACCTCGGTCTCGAACCGGTTCTCGACGATCGGGCGCGGGTCGTCGAGAAAATATCGCGGCTTAAAATGCTCGTGTGAACACTCGCTCGCGGCCCAATAATCGAATCCTTGCCGCCGCGGTCCGGGAGGAACGAAGCCGGGAACCCGCAAGCCGCCGTCGAGGTGCCATTTGCCGATAAAACCCGTCCGATAGCCGCGCGCCGCCAAAATCTCGGCGATCGTCGTCTCGGACTCGCGCAGTCGAAGGTCGTTCGCCTTCATTCCATTTTTATGTGCATATTTTCCGGTTAAAAGAATCGCCCGCGCCGGGCAACACACGGGGGTGTTGGCGAACGTGTTCTTGAACAGAACCCCCTCCGAAGCGAGCTTATCGATATTGGGCGTATGGACGTCGGAACACCCCATGCAACCGAGCGACTGCGCGCGGAGCTGATCGGGAACGATCAAAAGGACGTTTGGCGGGCGTCTTCCTGGTCGATCGGAACCGTCGCCGTTCGTCCCCGCGCACGCGATCGCGAAAGGCGCGCTCGTTACCACGAAGAAGGCGAATACCACCCGGATCGAAATCGATCGGCGGCGAAGATTCATGATCGATTACGCCTTTTTTGAAACAAGATGAATACGCGTCAGCCGATCGACCACGCCGCGTTCAACCGCGTCGTTCCCCGCGCGCCGCCGCGGTCCCCCTGGAAAACGCGTCGGAGCGAACTTGGGGCGAAAAGCTCGGCGCGACGGATCGTATCAAGCCGCGGTTCGAAGGCGCGATCTCGCTTGCCAAAATACGCCCGACAGGATTTGAACCTGTAACCTTCGGCTCCGGAGGCCGACGCTCTATCCAGTTGAGCCACGGGCGCTTCAAACCTTATGTACTTCAACGCTCGCGAATCGCTTTGTCAAGAGCCGCGAAGCCCTGAAGGCGTAACACGATCGAATCGATAATATAATACATACTTGATCGCTTGGTTTGACCGACGCCGAGGCGAATCGCGTCGGATCGTTATAGGAACGGACGGTTTGGAACCGATTCGGGTTCGCTCGATCGTCGACATTTGAAGTCGTGCTCGCGATCTCCGCGGCTCGCTCTCGGTTCGCTCAAGTTCGAAACGCAAGAATCCGGGACGCCTCGACGAGGAGCCGCCCCGGATTGATTTAATCAGTCTATCATGAATCGATCGGTCGATTCATTCGATGCGCAGAGCGCACCAGATTCCACAGGGGTAAAACTGAGCGTCGGCGGGGTGAATCGCCATTCGTTCCCATTCGGCCTGGGTCCAAACGACGATCTTGGCCGCATAGCCGTTGATCCGCCACGTCGCCTCGTTTTTCGGCGGCGTCGCCGGTCGAGCCTGGACGTGAGCGGGATCGGGATCGAATACGGAAAGCTTGGGTCGCTTCGTCGAGACCGGAAAAGCATGTGAAGCAAGACTCATGGATGATACCTCAGGGGATGAATTCGTTTAACATCGAACCGCTTCGTTCGATCCTTCACTTCCTCCCGCGAGTCGGGTCCATCGTCCTCGCTCGCGTCTCAACGTCGAGACGCCACATACAAACGTAACCGTGGTCGATCGTCAACCGCCGAACCGTACGAGCCGTCCGAGCCGATCGTCGCTTCCCGTGACGATCTCGAAACGCCGTCGGTCGATCAAAACGCCTCAATCCCTCCTCTCTCAAACAAACCAGCCGATCGAGCGATTTCTTCCCGCGATCACTCACCCGCATGAACGGGTCGATAACGTCTTAATAAGGCGACTACCGCTCTCGGCCGTTTCAGAATTCGCATTCAAATTGCGATTTCCAGTTTCCGATTGCGGTACGTGACATTCTATTCCCTTTTTAGGCGACTTTCAAGCCGATTCTTGAATCTTTTTTAAGCATTTTTGGAGATCCTCTTGTTAAGCCCGGGGTTGTGGGGCTATGCTGGGTTGTATGGGATATGCGGATAAGCTGCAAAAACTTTGTGCGTTACGAGGGCTGGATCAGTCGACTCTCGCCGAGCGACTGAACCGATCCAAGTCGTCGATTTCGCGCATCCTGAGCGGGGTTCAAGAACCTAAGTTGAGTCTGGCGCACGAGTTGGCGAAGGCGCTCGGGGTCAGTCTCGATTATCTCGCCGACGATTCTTTGGTGACCGAACCCGACGGCGAGTGGGTGATGCTAAGCGAAGACGAGGTTGCGATCCTCAAAATCGTCCGCAGATTGGGTATCGGAGTCGCGATCGACCGGCTTTTGGTCGTTCCCAAACAAAATTCGAATAACGACTACAATCGATCGAATCACTCCGATTCGCCTCCTTCTTGATGCGAAAAAACAACACGGTCGTAAGCCGGCAAGGTTCGGCCGGCCGGGAGAAGAGCACGATCGACGATTCGATCCAGATCGCGAAGCGTGGAGACCGCTCGGGAAGGCCGGAATCCAACCGCTAAAATCATGATATATATTGTTGATTTTATTTAAATATAAATACATACACGAAAAGCTCGTCACGGGTTGAAAGCCTTTCGGCGGGCAGCGACGTCGGTTATCATTCAATCTCAATTTGATCGCGGGTTCGACTCGTTTCGGGGTTCCACCGCCGATGATTTCGACCGAACGGCTGACGAAACGCTACGGCGCGAACCACGCGTTGCGCGACCTGACGCTCGAAGTGCGCCCCGGCGAGGTCTTCGGCCTCCTCGGCCCCAACGGATCGGGGAAGACGACGACGATCCGCCTGCTGCTGGGAATGATCAAACCGACTTCGGGGAAGGCGAGCGTCGCGGGACGCGATTGCTGGAAAGAAAGCCTCGCCGTCCGCGAACGCGTCTCGTATCTACCGGGTGAACTTCGCTTATATGGTCACATGACCGGGTACGCGTTCCTTAAATTTCTCTCCGATCTCCGCGGCGGCGCCTCGATCGATCGCGCCGCGGCGATCGCCGACCGCGTTCTCAAGGTCGAACTCACCAGGAAAATCCGCACCTTCTCCACCGGGATGAAGCAAAAACTGGCGCTTTCACAAGCGTTCGCCGATCCCGTTGATATCTTGATCCTTGACGAGCCGACCTCGGCGCTCGATCCCTCGGCGCGAGACGTCGTTCTCGATCTCGTCAAAGCGGCGCGGGCCGATCGGCAAACCGTCGTCTTCTCGGGGCATGTTTTACCCGAGGTCGAGGCGGTCGCCGATCGCGTCGCGATCATGCGCAAAGGTCGATTGATGCATCTCGAAGACATGCACGAACGGCGGTCGAATCTTCGCCTCGTCCTCGTTCGCTTCGCGGGGTTGGAAGCCGTCCCGCGCGATTATCCCGAACATCTCGAACTCGCTCCGCGCGATCTCAACGGCGAGGTCGCCCTCCTCGAACATCGAGGCTCGCCCGTCGAACTCTTCGCGTGGCTCGCCGATCAACGCGTCGTCGACGTCGCGATCGGTACCGACGACCTCAAATCCTTATACGATCGGTTCCACGGACCGAACGTCACCGACGACGAATTCGAGGATCAATAATGGGGGTTTTCTTCGCGCTCGTCCGCAAACAACTCGGCGAAACCAGATGGCCCCTCGTCGTCCTCGCGGCCTCGCTCTTCGCGATGAGCTGGCTGACCGTCTTCGTCACGTGCCGCATGGAACGTCGATTCAAAAAAGAAACAGACGTCGCCGCGGTGATGCGCAATCGCGCCTTTCTGAGAGGAATGGGAGGCGGATCGATGGATTATTCCTCGGGTTCGATCGAACTCGCGTTCTGGAATCACCCTTTCCTCATCATCGCGATCGTGATCTGGCCGATCGGCCGAGCGTCCGCGGCGATCGCGGGGGAGATCGAACGCGGAACGATCGACCTCGTCCTCTCCAGGCCGATCAGCCGAACGACGTATCTCGGATCGCAAATCGCCGTGATGCTGATCGGTTTATTGATACTCGCCCTCGCGCTCGTCGCGGGCAATCTCGCGAGCACGATCTACAATCCCGTCGAAAAGCCGCCGGGGGCGTTCCAGTTGATCGATCCGCTCGCGAATCTGATCGCGCTTTGCTTATGCTGTTATGGATTCACCGTCTTCGTTTCGGCGATCGACATCGTCCGCTGGCGCGCCAATCTCTTCGGCGCGTTCGTCACCCTCGCGTCGTACGTGATCCACGTCGTCGCCAATATTCCCTCACTCGAAAACGTCAAATTTCTTGATCATTTCTCAATCTTCAAGGCGTACGACCCCGTCGGCGCGTTCGCCGAAGGGGGCCCGAAACTCGCGTTCAACGTCGAGATTTTACTCGCGATCGCCGCGGTCGGAATCGTCGCGAGCTTCGTCGCCTTCCGCTATCGCGACGTTCCATCCAACAGTTGATCCTCGGATCGACCAAATTATCAAAAGATCAAAAGATCAAACGCCCGATCCGAGATCGTCTTGATCCGCCGAACACCCGCGAATCCTCAATCAAGCAACCGTACAATCGTTCTTTTGATCAATCATATAATCGATCACTCAATTACTTGAACAATCGATCAAATCATCCCTCGGGCGTGAATCCCAGAACGACGTCGAATCGCGCCTTGAGCTCGCCGATCTTCGAACCCTCGAGCTCGGCGAAATCGATCGTCACCGATTCCCGCGCCTTCGAATCGCGGATCGATCGATAAATCCCGTCGCGTTCGTTGAACTTCTCTCCCTTCACGTAACATTGTGTTGTGAGCAAATGCTTATCGCCGCGTTTGATCTTGAAATGAATGTGAGGCGTTCTGCCGGGATATTTCACGGGCTTGATCGTCCGAAAATAATACTCGCCCGAAGAGCCCGTGAGAAATCGCCCGAAACCCTGGAAATTCGCGTCGCGTTCGGCTCGATTGCCGCTACGCGAATGAATATATGCGCCTTTGGCGTCGACTTGCCAGATCTCGACGACCGCGTTCTTGACGGGATTTCCCCTCGAATCGACGATCAAACCCGAAAGGTGGGTGATCGACCCGACCGCGGGAGTGATCGCGTCGTTGACGACGAGCAGATCGTTGTCGGTGTCGAGCGGCAATTTGTCGGGATAAAATGGACCCTCGGTTTGCGCCGGGGTTTTGGTCAATTCGTCGGCGAACACCCCCCGACACGCGAACGCCGCGGCGCCGAACGCCAGGTTTCGTAAGAACGTCCGTCGATCGCCGAACGAGAGGATCTCAATCATCGTTTTCGCTTCCCATTTAAGGATGAACGGGATCGACACGACCTGGAAACCAAGACGAGGCTCATAACATACGCCTCGATTTTGAAAAAAGTTATCGCAACGTCGATCGAATCGCTCCGACGAAAGCCGATCGATCGACGCTCGCGGAGCGACACGCACGTTGAGATATCAATTCTATCGGAGCCGTCGACGGTTCTCAAGACTTCGATAAAACGAAAACTCGTCGTCGGCTTGATGCGTGAATATCATCCTTAACTTTTAAGTGTGAATTCGAGCGTACGATCCTCGGACGCTCGAATCGCGGGATCGAACGTAACGACGACGCGACGACCGGTTTGATCGAATTTCGCCTCGGCCTTCGCTCCGCCGAGGGTCGCCTCGACCGAAGCGACCTTGATCGTCGCGGGGACCTCGACCGCGAGCGTCTTGACACGAGCCGAGCCGTGTTTGGGAGCGAGCCGAGCCGACAATCGATCGGCTTCAATCTTTTGTTCATACGTTCCCCAGCCTTCGGCGGCGACGAACGGGGCTCGAAAATCGGCGGCGCCGATCCGGGGAGCGAAACCGAATTTCCCCTTCGGTCCGTGATGCTCGAAGCCGCACGCCGCGAGAAACGCGCCGAAGCTCGCCATCGAGCGCGCGTAATGATCGCTGCATTCCACTTCATTATAAGGATTGCGCAATCTTGGATGATAACGATCGTGGATCAAGCGCGCGACCGCCAATCCCTCGATCGTCATCCCCTCCCAGATCATATGCGAACAAACCTGCCATTCAAATCCCGACATACACTCATTAAAATACATCGCCGACCAGGCGCCGGGGCCCGAAACTTGAGGCGGCCTGCCGAACGGAAAAGTCACCATCAAAAGCCCTCCCTCGCCCGGCATCGCGTACCACCTTCCCGCGGGATTCGCCTTGCGATATCGACCGACGTCGGGAGTGACGCCGTAACGCCAGAGCGAACCGAGCGCACGTTTCACGTGCGCCTCGTCCATCACCCGACCGAGCCCCGTCTGCCACGCCCACGATTGTCCGAAAACCTGGTCGATCTCGCACCCGTCGTAAGATCCGACCTCGTTCATATGCGCGGGATCGCCCACATGCACATAATAACCGAACTTTTCTCGCCAACACAGCTTGTCGAGTTCGCGAACCCCCGAATCGAACCGAGATCGGCACAAACGCGCGAATTCGGCGTCGCCGACTTCGAGGGCCATCTCCTCGCCGGCGCGGAGCGCCGCGTGGTAAAGCCCGACAAGCCACGGAACGACCCCGTACCAGTCGGCGTCGAGCGTGTTGTGCATCGGACCGCGGAGGATCCCCGATCCCTCCTTATCATGATCGATCACGCACTCGAGCGCGCGTTTAATTTTTGGCCAAAGCCGTTTCAGATACGCGTCGTCGGCCGAGGTTTGATGATCGCGATAGGCGCGGAGAATCACGCCGCATTGGCCGTCGACCGCGAACAAATCGCCGAACTCGCCGCGATAACGCACCACTCCCGTCTTGGGATCGAGCGCCGAGCCGAGATCGACTCGCTCGCGCAAATTCCGCTCGATCTCGGGAAAAACTCGACCCGGCGCCTGCGCGTAATGCCAAACATGTGTGCACGTTCCGGGACAACAGCCGATCCCCTCCCAGCCCCAAAACCGCCCGTCGGCGAACCGCCTGCTCGTCGATGTCGCCAACACCGACGTGTTCGCGAACGTCCGATTCAAAAACCAATAAGGAAGCGTGGAATCATACCAGACGTCGCGCCATCGCTTCGTCATAGACGACAACCGCTCGAACCCCTCGACGACATACCTCGCGATCCCCCGCGCCGAATCAAACCGAGCCGCGTAATACTGTCCCTTCAACCTTCCCAGAACCGACTGATTGGGAAACCGCCAAACGATCAAAAAATTCAGATGCGCCGATTCACCGGGCTTGATCGCGACCGTCCCGCCGATCGCCCCCGTCAATTTCGCCTCGATCGACGCCTCGGCCGAATCTGCTCGTTTACTTGTGAACATGTCTTTGTCGATCTGAGCCGAGCGGATCTCCGCGGGTTTGCCCAAAAGCGCCAGCCCCATCACGCCGAAATCGTGGAGCTCGTCGAACCGCTCGGCCGATTGGGGACGATCGGAGAACGTGATCCGCCCGACTCCGACGTTCCCCCAACCCCCCTTGCGCGCGTCGACGATCTCGATCCGCGCCTCGACGCCGATCCACGGACGCGCGTCAAGCGTCTCGAGCCTCATCCTGTTGTCGTTCCGTCCCGTTACCGATCGAACGACCTTCCCCGCGACGACCAAATTCACACATGTCGACCCCGGGTTGTTCCCTCCTCCAATCCAAAGGTGAATAAACTTGCGCTCGATTGTGAAAGGTTTACTTGTAAGTTTGCCGGTATGATCGTCTTTGGAACCGACGTCGTTTCCGGGCGCGGTCGCGTGCGAATTGACGACACGATTCCCCGGTCCGCCGACGTTCCCCTGGTACGCGGGCATTTTCTTCTTGTCGATCGGCGCCGACCCGAACGCGTCCCCCTCGACCCTCCAACCTTCGTAGCGATCGCGCGTCCAATCCTCGAACACGAGATCGGGCCTCGCTTCGCGCACGGCGCGGTCGTCGGCCTCCGCCGAACATTCCAAAAAAGTGAATCCGCGATCGTCGTCGATCCGGTTGCGACGGATCGCCGCATACTCGCGATGATAGCGCCCGACCGCGTTTTCAAGCTTCCCCGCAAGATCGACCTCGAGCTCGTCGCGCGATTCGTTCTTGATCGTAAAACTCATCACCGTCGCGGGAAGACTCGAATCGCCAAGATTTAAAGGAATAAACGGTGAATACGCGTTTAGCTCGACCGTGATCGGAACGGAATCGTCTTGATATGTAACTGTACCGATCGGATAGCGCCCCGTGAACTGAACGTTACGAAAGCCGTCGCGATCGAGCGTACGCGTTTTTCCCGACGGATCCCCCTGGGTGCGAATTCGAACCGCGAATCCCTGCTCGACCGCGCTCTTCGAATGCCGAGGTCGCACATACGCCGATCCGTCTATCGGTCCGAGCGACCTTCCCTCGTAAACGACGGGTTCGGGATCGATCCCGAGCGACTCGAAGTTGAAGATATCCCAGAGCCAAAGACGACCGTCCCCCGCGAGATACAACGTCCCGGTACTCAACCCTCCGACAGGCATGCCGATATATTCGAGCTCGCTCCCCGTGAACGTTTCGGGAACGCCCCGCGCGGTCAAGCTCGCAAGCCATTCGGCGGTGAACTTTTTATCGGCGGGAACGAGTTCGTCGAACTCGTCTCGCTCGAACGGCCCCGCGACGGTCTCTCCCGAAGCGAACAGGCTCGCGAGCCCGATCCCCGAAAGCGCCAGGAAATTCCGCCTCGGAATCTCCGCGAACCCGAGATCGCGCGTTCGTTTTTCGTCATCGTCGTGTGTCGATTGATTGAATTCGCTCATCGTTTTATCCGCCGTCGGTTTGAGAATCGGTGATTTTCACCGCGGGTTGAAATTCGATCGTCGCGGCTCGCTCGCATTCGCAATTCGTCGTTCCACACGTTCCATCGCCTCCGATTCAAACCGAATCGGGGTAGGGGGGCGAAGGAGAACGATCTTATCGCGTAATTGAATCATTGTAATTTTATATCGTTATTGTTCCGGATCGTTTCGGGATCGTTTTACGGTAAACGGGAAGCCATTGGCTTTGTGCGACGCGAGATCTGAGCTCGTCTTCGCTTGCGCGCTGGGCGAGCCCCTGGCGGGTCGCCTCGATCGCGACCGCGACCGCGATTTCATACGAGATCGCGCGGATCGACGAAAGCCCTGGAAACAAAGGAGCTCCGGGATCTTCAGGCGCGGGCTGAGAAGTCTTCGCCAGAGCGCGCGCCGCGGCGAGGAAAAACCCCTCGTTCACCGAAACGGCTCGCGTCGCGACGATCCCCAGCCCCACTCCTGGAAAAACGTAAGAATTATTGCACTGGCTGATCTTATAACGATTCCCTCGGTACGAAACGTCGTCGAACGGGCTTCCCGTCGCGACGATCGCCTTCCCCTCGGTCCATTCCAGAAGATCCGCGGGCGCCGCCTCGCTTTTAACCGTCGGGTTCGACATCGGCAGCACGACGGGTCGATCGACGCCGCGCGCCGTCGCCCGAATCACCCCCTCGTCGAACCCTCCCGCGCGTCCCGACACGCCGATCAAAACCGTGGGCCGAACCCGCTCGACGACCTCGATCAACGGAATCGAATCGCCTTCGCGTTTCCAATCGCTTACGCGTGCGTTCGCCTTTTGATAAGGCGATTGGAACGGATGAAGGTTTTTCATGCTTTCAACCAGGAGCCCGTTTTTATCGACGAGCCAGACGCGATCGAGCGCCTCGTCGCGCGAGAGCCCCTCGGAACGAAGGCCCGCGACGATCAAATCGGCGATTCCAGTGCCCGCCGAACCCGCCCCCAGGATCACGATCCGTTGATCGCGGAACGGTACGCCCGAACGCGCCGACCCCGCGTAAATCGCCGCGAGCGCGACCGCCGCGGTCCCCTCGACGTCGTCGTTGAACGAACGCACCCGTTCGCGATGCCGATCGACGAGTTTGCGCGCATTCATGATCGCGAAATCCTCCCACTGCAACAAAGCGTCGGGGAGATTGCGGCGGAACGAATCGACAAACTTATCCACAAACGCCAAATAATCATTGCCCCGCATTCTTGGATGACGCGCGCCGAGATAATGCGGGTCGGCGAGCAATTCGGCGTTGTCGGTTCCGACGTCGAGGTAAATCGGCAGGGTGCGCGCCGGATGAATTCCGCCGCAAAGCGTGTAGAGCGAAAGTTTGCCCACGGGAATCCCCATTCCCCCCACGCCGAGATCGCCGAGCCCCAAAACGCGCTCGCCGTCGGTCACGACCGCGACGTCGACCTCGCGAAACAACCGATTCGCGAATATCTCGTCCATCTGATCGAAGCGATCGCTCGAAAAATAAAGCCCACGCGGACGTCGAAAGATCACGCTGTACCGCCGGCAAGCCTCCCCCACCGTCGGCGTGTAAACGATCGGCGTCATCTCCTCAATATGCTCATGTAATAACGCGTAAAAAAGCGTTTCGTTCCGATCCTGCAACGACGTTAAAAAAATGTATTTCTCAAGATTGTTCGGCTTTTCACGAAATTCGCCGTACCTGCGATCGATCTGATCCGCGAGCGATCCGATCCCTCCCGGCAAAAGCCCCCTCAGCCCGAGCGCGTCGCGCTCGTCGCGCGAAAAGGCGCTCCCCTTGTTGAAAATCGGATTCTCCAAAAGTTCATGACCCGAAAGCGAACTCTCGACCGCCTCCTCGCGCGTCGATTCGTCGATCGTCGTTCGATATTCCAACATCATCGCCTCATCATATTACTTGTTTTAAAGCTTCTCAAACGGAACGTTAAGGATCGGGTAATCGCTCCAGGCTTGATAATCGAAGTGCCACCACTCGGCGTCGTACACCGAGAACCCCTCGCGTTCCATCGCGTCGCGGAGCAGATCTCTCACGTAACGCTCCAGCGACGTTCCTCCCGGATAATCGGGATACGAACGATCCGAGAACTCGTCGTATCCGCCGGGAGCGACGACCGCGACCCCCGTCGTCCGATCGTAAAGCGTTAGATCGACCGCCGCCCCCCGGTTGTGCCTCGAACCCTTCGCGGGATCGGCCACGAAAACGCGCTTGTCCGGGGGAGTCGCCTCCCAAAAGATCTTCGTCACATACCAAGGTCGATACGCGTCGTGAATCAACAAACCATAACCTTTTTCTTTCAAAGACCGATGAACCCTCAAAAGCGCCTCCGCCGCGGGCTCGCGCAAAAACGCTCGCGGCGACGAATACACCGGCGTCCCCAAAAAATTGTTCGCGGTCGCGTAGCGAATATCGAACTTGATCGTCGCGTCGAGCTTCGCGAGATCGACCAGCCGAGGAACGTCGGGACGATCGGCCTCGACCGGAGGAAAAGCCCGAAGAGCCTCGGCCCTCAACTCGTCGATCGGCCGTAGCGGCTTGATCCGAAACGTCGACCCGTCGTCCCCTTCAAGCCGAATCCTCGGAAACGCCACCCCCGCGACCTCGACCCGATCCGCTCGCCCCGACGCGTCGCGATGAAACGTCAACTTCTCGCGCTCATACAATCCCCAATCGGGAAACGCGTACACATCGTTCGTTTCTCGAACCAACGGATAATCGAAAAACCATTCGATCAAGACATGTAACGCTCCGTCTTTTTCTAGAATGAATAATTTATCATAATCCCAACCGTATTCGCCGATCAATCCCCGCCGGCCCTCGGGGCAAGTCGCGGGCCTGACGCGCTCGAGCTTTTCGAGCGGCTCGCCTTCGAACAGAACTTTGTTCTCGCGCACGACGACCGAGGGTCCCGAGGCGATCGGATCGGAAACGATCAATTCGTTTCCATTGACTCGCAATTCCAGTCGAGTTCCGCCGCGCGCCGGCCAAGCGAACAAGCGATCGCCGCTCGCGCGAAGATCGACAACGCGATCCCCCGCGGCGTAACGCCCCTCAAGAGCTCGGGCGCGGTCGCGTCCGGGAGGTCGAGGAAGCGCGAGTTCGGGTAACGGTTTCTTCTCTCGAACCGCGATCATCGATCGCAACGACGCGTCGGCGATCCGAGACGCGATCGCGTTGGCGCAATCGCGGGCGACGATCACGACCGCCCCCAGCTTTTCGTCGGGAAGCGCCGAAACCTGCGTCGCGTAACCGTACACCGCCCCCGAATGACCCACCTTGCGCTTGCCGTCGAGCACGCCGAGCGCGAAACCAAGGCCGAAAACCGCAGTCTTCCCCCCCGATCGATCGACAAACGCCGGCTCCCACATCCTTTCAAGCGTTTCCGCTTTGAGAACTCGGCCCCGTTCGCCCTCGCCCCGCGCGAACAGCACGCTCAAAAACTTGGCGAGATCCGCCGAGGTCGAATACAACTCACCCGCGGGCGCGATCCCGAGCGGAAAAACGGGCGCCGCGAACTCTCGTCCTTCATATGTCCACATAAACCCTTTCGCAATCTCGGATCGAAGTTCGACCGCGGGCGCGAACGACGAACGATCCATCCCCAACGGCTTGAGAACGAGATCGTTCACCGCCGAGGCGAACGGCTTCCCCGTCGCGACCTCGATCACCCCGCCGACGACCGTGATCCCCGCGTTCGAATACTTGACGCGCGTCCCGGGCTCGTCGATAAGCGTCGTTCGATTGAGACTCGCGACCGTTTCGGCGATCGTCGGATTGGTCGAATCAAAATAATGCCCCACGGGAGGCTCGCGAACCAATCCCGATCGATGCGCCAACAATTGTTTTAACGTGATCGGTTTGTCGAACGGGTTTCGCGGCTGGAATCCGCGGAGGATCGTCGTCACGTCGGCGTCGAGGTCGATTTTCCCCTCTTCGACAAGCCTCATCAGCGCGATATCGGTGAAAAGTTTGGATACCGACCCGACGCGCGCGAGCGAATCCGAGGTCGCCGCGATCTTCCGTTCGGCGTCGGCGAGTCCGAATCCCCGAGCCCAAACGACGCGACGATCGTCGACGAGCGCGATCGTGATCGATGCGGGGCTCTGTTCTTTTTGGATCGCCTCGATCCACGGCTCGAGCCGAGCGATCGCCGCTTGATAAGGCGCCGCCGCGGGAACGTCGGCCGCGTTCAGCCGAGCCGCGTGGCCGAACAGGAGAACGGCCGCGATCGCCCTCAAAACACGCGTCCGGACGCGCCCGGGTCGTTTTAAACGCGTCTCGAGAAACGATTCCAGCCGCGGTTTCATCGTCGCTTCTCCTCGAGTTTCGAACGATCGCTTCGCTCGGTCGATCGTCGTTCGACTATAACGAAACCGAACGCCGGCGAAAGGTCGTCGAACGTGATGAAGCGAAGCGTCGCGGTTGATTTTCCCCGACGTCGGTTCCAAGATGTCTTAAGGCGCTCAACCGCGGCGCGGTCGCCCACGAATACTCGTTGCACCGATGTACATTCGCCTTAATCACACAAAGCCTTCCCAAGAATGCGCGACAAACGGAGAAGTTCATGGCGAATTTTGATATCAACGAATTTGATGAAAACATCGTTCCCCCCAGGCCGACGACTCCCCCCGTTCGTCGCGGTTTTTTGGTGATTTTGGCTTGGTTATCGTTTCTCGTCATCCTGGTTTACGGCATCCCTTATGTGGCGGATCAAACGGGTTACGCGTGGGAATCGGGGCGATCGCGGGCCGCGGTCGAAACGCTCGCCAAGCTCGAAAAATCGGGGGTGATCGATCGCTCGTCGGCGCTGTTCCGGATGGCGAACGCCGCGGTGGCGCCCGCGGTCGTCAACATCCGCACGTCGCGAACCGACGTCGAGGCCGCGGCGCAGGTCGACCCCCGCGCTCGCGGCTTCGTGCCGCAGATTTCAGGGCTCGGGTCGGGAGTCGTCATCGACAAAGATCGCGGATTCATCGTTACAAATCATCATGTGGTTAAAGACGCCGAGCAGATCGTCGTCCGCGTGGGAGGGAGGAACGAGGTCGACGCCAGGCTCGTCGGCGCCGACCCCAAAACCGACCTCGCGGTGATCCAGATTCAAGGCCCGCTCCGCTCTCAGGCCGAGTGGGGCGATTCGGACAAGCTCGATATCGGCGATTGGGTGCTCGCGATCGGCAGCCCGTTCGCGCTCGATCACACCGTGACCGCGGGAATCATCTCGGCGACCGGCCGGCGTAATCTCGCTCTCCCCGATCTTGGCGAAGACGGCTACCAGGATTTCCTCCAAACCGACGCCGCGATCAACCCTGGTAATTCGGGAGGTCCGCTCGTCGATCTGACCGGAAAGGTCGTCGGCATCAACACGGCGATCTATTCGGAATCGGGAGGGTATCAGGGGATCGGCCTGGCGATACCGTCGTCAATGGCGCATCGAATTGTTGATCAATTGATAAGTAACGGCAAAGTGATTCGAGGTTATCTGGGGGTGACGATCTCGAACGTTTCGCCCGAGCTCGCCAAAAAATCGGGGCTCGCCGAGCCCCGCGGCGCGGTGATTTTGAGCGTGCAACCGGGAGGTCCCGCGGAGCGTTCGGGATTGAAGGCGGGGGACATCGTTTTGAAGCTCGGCGACCGCGAGATCGGCGATATTTCCACCCTGCGCAACAGGACCGCCGAACTCCCTCTCGGCAAGAGCGTCGAGGTTCGTTACCTCCGCGAGGGGAAGGAAAAAAAGGCCGAGGTGACGATCGCCGAACTCCCTTCCTCGCCCGTTATGGCGGCTTTCGGCTTTCAACTGCGCGAACTCCCCGCGGCCGAGGCTTTGAAGCAAGCGAACAAGAAGGCGAACGATCGCAGGGCGACGCGCGTCGTCGTCAGCAAGGTTGAAAGCGGCGGGTTCGCCGACCGCGCGGGCTTGAAGGTGGGGATGAGGATCGTCGGCGTCGGTTACCGACCGATCCGCACGCTCGCCGAATTTGAGGAGACGACCGCGCGTGCGAACTGGTTTCAAGGTCTTCCGCTCCGCGTCTTGCTCGCCGACGGTACTCCGGGATTCGTGGTCATTCAATCGCCCGAGGCCGCGGGTAAATAATCCGTGATCAACGACCTTGGGTTTTTTGATTCGAGAACACTCCCTGAAAAAAAAGCCTTTTCAACGACGCGAAAAGGCGCTCGAAATGAATCGAGAAACATCGAAAACGGGTCTTGCGATGCGAACGAGAGGTTATTAATTTAAAATATCTGTCGGCGTAATCTTCAGCCAAGCGTTCGCCGTGTTCGACGAGAGTCTCGGACCGCTCCTCGGCGAATTACAGGAAGTCGATCCGCCGGATCTCGGAACATTGTCGACGAACCCTTCGAGTGCGGAGCCGTCGGCGACGGGCGAAAAGCCTTTGAAAATCTTGCGGATGAAGCGGGAGAGCGGGGCGACGATGAATTTGGTAAATTTGAGGACGAAGCGCGACAGCGTTTTCATGGCGTTCTCCTTTGAATGGGATGGTTGAACAAACCCATTTTGACGGGAGAACGCCGTTTTTTCTCATCTATTTTGGTTGCGGCTCAGCCGCGTTAGTATAATGATTTAAGACGATTCGACAGAATCGTCGTCATCTGCGTGAGCCCGACTGCGGATGAAAACGTGGTTTCTGAATACTCGGCGCGGACCCGATGCGATTACAAGGGATGGGCCGAAGCGAAGGTTCCGTTTAAATCCGTCCCGTCGATCTTCACCAAGGACGTAATAGCTCGGATTCAGCAGCGGGAATTGACGATGCACACAGAGATGGCGAAGAAGCCGACCCGCCGGTTTCATTGGTAGCGAAATTGATCGTTCTATGTAGTTCTATCGGCTCATCATTTATGCCAAGATTTTCTGAAAACTGGCATAAATCAACCCGAACCACCCAGGAGATTACTATGCCGCCCGCTACCAAATGGAAATCAATCCTGTGGATAGGCGCGAACGTCGTCATCGCTGCGGCTGCTTGTTTAGGTATTCTGTTGTACTGGGGGCATGCGAACGTTTCGCCGCCGCCACCGCCGAAGAATGACGACGCATCGAGAGATCTGCCGGAAACGACCAGCATCTTATCTCTTTCTGCGAATCTTCCCTTGAACTCGATCAAGGTTATCCTCGAAGAAAAAGTGCCGAAATCTTTTAAATTTGACGATCACCAAGATATCCATGTGTATGGCGAGTTGCATCGCGGCGCCATTTCGGTCCGCGATGACCCACAAGCAAAACGCGTCTATTTCTCGGCACCGGTTTCTGGGAGAGTTCAGGTAGAAAAGCAGGTTATCTTCAAAATATCCATAGGAATTGACGTCAGTGGCGGGATCGACGCATCCTTTTCGCCGGTAGCCAACAAAGACTGGTCAGTCAATCCTCAGTTTGACTTGTCGGCTCATCTCGATAATGCTTCTACGAAGCTTGTCGGCAAGGATGTCAATATCACCGACTTCGTCAGAGGGGCGGTTCAAAACGGAGTTAATGGAGCAAAGCAATCCGCGCAGGATGCAGTGGCGAAAGTGCTGAACGAGAAGCCCGATATTGAAAGAATATGGACGGACCTCAATAAAGTTCATCAATTGTCGGAGTCCCCACGCGTTTGGATGCGCATCACGCCGCGGAAGGCGACGTTCAGGCAAACGGAAATCAAACGGGATTCGATCGACACGGGTCTGGCAATTGAATTGGAATCGCACGTTTTCATCCAGGACAAGAAGCCGGACCTCCTGGATGCTCCTTTTCCTGAGCTGGCTATCGCGCGCGAGCTTCCTAATGGTTTCAGCCTTTCGATACCGGTAGATGTTTCATATGACGCGATCTACGGGCAGATTAAATCTGAATTGGCCAAGAAACACTTCGACCTCGGGGACAAGGCTTCGGTGACGATCACAAGCGCATCAATCGAACCATACGGGTCCGGCATTCTGCTGACTCTGGGATTCAAAGGCAATCAAGGCTATATGAAATCGGCCTCTGGCACGCTTTACGTCGTGGGCATACCGTGGATCGACTCCGTGAAGAGAGAGCTCAGGTTAGACAAGCTGGAATATTCCGCCGAGACAAAGAATATCCTGCTCAATGCCGCCGAATGGATCGAACATTCAGCACTACTCGACAAGATGAAAGATGCGACGGTCGTAAAATTCGGTGGCGAGATCGACAAGGCGAAGTTCGAAGCGAATAAACAGCTACGCGACCTCGCGCAGAAACTCCCGAATGAGATCAAAGCAAGCCCCGAGTTCACGGACATAGCAGTCGAACGTGTAATCGCGGTGCGGGAAAAGGTCTTCGCGGTGGTGACTGCCAAGGGGAGTCTATCGGCCGAGCTTCAGAAATGATACGTCCTCGATTTTGGCCGTTGCCTGTTCAACAGATTTCTGCCGCCTCGACGGTCGCGCGGTCTGACAATATAATCCTATACCATCACAGATCCTGGGTCCGTAGGGTTCTCTCATGTCAACTGTGCCGCCCACAGCCGAGCCGCTTCCGACGAAAGAACTTTTCGAGCAATACCTGCATCAGCGCGCGTCCACGAGGTGGGCAGCCTTTTATCTGGTTGCTACGTCAGGGATGATCATGGCTTGGAGTCGGAGCCCAGATTGGGCCTTTAACTTTCCATTCGAGTTATTCAAAAGCGGCGGGAGCGGATTGACGATTTCGTCGGGCTTTGCGCCGATCTTCGGCCCCGTCATTGAGATGGTTTTTTACTATTACTTTTTTCTGCTCAACAATGAATGCCTGACACTCGGGCGTTTACTGACAGGACGGCTGGCGACGTCGAAGGACGGACGGTTTCTCCTCAACCCTCCGTTTCTGATCAGCATGAAATGGCCTGTGGAATCGTCGATCACCTGGATGGTCATGCTAGGTGGGCTCGTGTTGTCGATTATGATTCTAGGCGATTTCCTGAACTTGACATATGAAACAAACCATACCGTGTGGTGTCTTCTGATTCCTAATCGAATGGAAGGCGTCAATCCGATGCATCGAGGTCACGCAGTCGGAACGATGGTCTACGGCTTTTGGCACCCGTGGCTATACGTCATGTTCCTGTTGTTCAAAATCGCCGTTGTGGTTCTGGTTCTTCTGGACACCTATGACTATTGCCTACTCCTCGCCTATGAGGAAGGTATGCCGTCCCGTCTCGCAGTCTGGCACCACGATAATAAGACCAAACCGGCTGAGCCCCGGGCCAAACGCAAAGGCTAAGACTCATTAAATCCAAAATCGTTCTGCGTAGACACGAATGGCACTCGGAAATGTCCGTTACGTACTTTGAAGCAACATTTTATGTGCTTAGGTTCGTGGATGGTTCAGGTATCTTTGAGGCTTCGGCCTTCGTTTGTTCTCCCTTGGATCGACCCGATCTAATCGATCTCGCCCCAGAACCCAGACGCCCCTGAACCCCGCCTCACAACCCAGACTCCCCAGAACCCAGACACCCCGCCCCAGAACCCGTAGAGTCGAGATGTGGCGCGGTGGTTCAGGTTTGCATCGCTGTTTCTGGCTCTTCCGATTGCCGGCACCTTAGTAACAAACCATGCCCCGTTTCCACATCCCTCTCATCGAACCGTACGTGCGCTATTAAGGTATACGGCTCTCGGACAAAGTTTTCAGATGGTCGCTTTCAGAACGCTCGGCCGCACACGCCGGAGCTGTTATAGCCCCAAATCCTGATACAGACGTTTGTTCGGGAATCGTGTATTACCCGAACCCCGTACCTTGTGCTTGTCGCAAAGCAATAGACGAAGTCGGTACGTCTGTAACCCATTTTCCTGATCGCCCGCCCTTAGTTACATAGGGCGATCAGGAAACACAATCACGTAGCGGCGAAGCCACGACCTTCAGGCGGCGGTTAAGCGGGCGGCATTACAGAAGGATGCGGGAATGCTTTTCGACCATCACTGACCAATGGATGGGTCAGAATCGGATGCCGAGTAAGCTATCTGACTCGTTGGCATCCGTTAAGGTGAGCCGCACGTAAGTTTTAAGATTGAATCCCGTAGTAAATTCCTTCCACGGGATCATATCCGAATTAAGCGTGCATATATACTGAAATCCATGTTCGACCGACTTCTTCGCAGCCAGTTCCAGGGCAAGAGCACGCTGCCGCTCATCCACACCGTCAAAGATGGTGCTGTCGTGGATGAGAAAGCCAGGACTGGGTTCCTGATGCGACCACATCTCAGCCAGCATTAAATCGTAGCAGAACACCTTCATGCATTCGATGCCCTGGCTGCCTGAACGCTTGATTTCTACATCAAAGTTGAAACCCGTGGATTTGAGGTCGATCACCAGATTGCCAGGCGCCTCATACAACGCTTCAGAATTGCCATTGAAGATGGCGATGGCACGGTCCCTTTTGGCTTGGCGGTCGTCCAGGTCGTTGCGTGCCCTCTTCCTCAACAGTTCTTCCTCAATGCGAAGACTGCTCTTGCCTTCCTCGAACCGCCGAAGATTATCGATGCGGTTGTCGATACTATGCAGTTCGTTAACGCTCTTGAGATGGAGCTGCTGAAGCTGTGTATATTCGTCCAAAGCTCGGTGCGTCTTCAGTATTCCAAGGATGCCAGCCCTCTCATCGCTCCATTCTCTGATCGTAGCTTCCCGATCGCCGATCTCACGTTTGAGGCGTTCGATTTCCGACGAGAGAAATCGCTTACGGTTTTCAAGGATGCGGTGATGAAACTCTTGCACTTCAGTGAGTTGTCGACGGGTTGAGCCGGGAAGGGCGACGCCGGCCTCTTCGTAAAGGGTGATAACCTCGTCCGCCATTGATTCCGGAATATCGTCCATGCTGGCTTGATAGTAGCCCAGCATCTGCCGGTCAGATACATTGCTGTTAGTCGCCTTATGGATCATGGCGGTGAGCTGGTTAGCCCGATCCTCGATCTGCCGGTATTGCGGGTGGACGCGGAAGGTAGCCATATCCGTCTCACCGTGTTGAACGATCGATTCCAGTCTAACTTTGGTTGCCTGCAATTCGCCAAGGGATTCCTGCATCACGTCACCGATAATGCCGGCATGGGAGGCCCGTTTCAAATCATCAAGTAGCGATTTTTTTTCCCGAAGCACCTGCCAGTCGCTGGCATCTTCCCATGCTAGCCCCAGCAGGAATGAATTGCTGACCTGCTTGTCCCATTCATGTTGCTTGCGGAAGTGCTCAAACGGCGTGGAAAAAGCATCCCGGCCACGACGAATGAAATACGATATCAGGCTCCTGAAGCTAGGATGATACTTCTTGTCATAACTCTTTGTCGGCAGGCCGAACAGCAGGGCACCGAGCAAGGCAGTCCATTCCTTGGCGGTGTAACAATATTGTCCGCTCTTGTCGGGCGTAGGCTGAATTGGCCAGCTGCTGGTGTCTGCATCGATGTAAAACCTTGTCGGCTCGTCAACAAACCGTGTGACGCTGATCGGCTGGTCCCGCAGCCGCATGTCCAGGCTGAACGACCATCCGGACAAGGAGGGCACGATCAATCCTTCCCCTTTCGTTGTGCCGGCACCCAGGCAAAAATGAATAATTTCAATAAGCGTGGATTTACCCAGCCCGTTGCGTGAGTCCTTCTTGGTGGAATGCTTGGTGCGTTCCGCCAGTACGATGTTTAAACCTTGCCGAAAAATCACCGTCTTAAATGTGGGTCTGTTCGTGCGAACACCATAAATCGCCGCATGCAACAGCGTGGTGTCATGAAGTTTGCTTGAATTAGTCATCTGAGCCTGCTCCGATTTTTTTTCAGAATCCCGTCGTCCAATTCAATGGCGCCAACCGCATATAATAGGTCAAGAGTAAGTACGAAACGATTGAACGTCGCAATTTCGGGATAACGGCGGACGGATTCCCATAACCCAGTCACCGCCCGCGGATGTTCCAGATGCTTGAGCAGAATCGCACCAAGGCCGATTAAGGAGTATTCGGTCGATATATGCTTAGTTGGAACAATCATTTCTCAAATACCTCGCATTTCTCGAACAGGTACGTCAAGACCGCAAGGGCGGCGGCTTGGCGAATCAACTCCTGGCTGCCGTTGGTTGCAAACTTGAGCAAGCCGTCAAAAAGGTCGTCCTGCCTTACTCCGTCCCTGGTGAGGCGGTTGTATTCATTGAAGAAGCCGGCCTTTACCCGTTCTGGGAATCTGCTGTCCAGCGTGGACATATGTTCGATGTATTCGCCAACTAACCTGACTTTGCTGAGCCCTAACGTCAGATAGTCATGAATCCTGCTGGATAAGCCGTTGCGGGCCAGTTTTTCCGCGATATCGGTGTTTTCAAAACTGGTTCCCGGCCGCGATGGCTGATCGATAATGTAGGAAGTGATGACCTGCACTTCGGCAAAAGTTATATGCATCATTTCTACCGAAATGTCATCACGCGATGCGCGCAAGGCAAACGCAGAGCCAGTCATGCGTGCTGGCATGGCTTGAGGCGGCACTGGTCCGCTGGTGAGCAGACCTACGGTATAGGCCGCTGCCACGTCGCATGCATAAGATCGCCATTTTTTCACCTCCGCTTTGTCTTTGCCTTCGCCAAGGTCGGATACGGCTCTCACCATGAAAAAGCCAGGTCTGTTGGCCGCTTGAAATGCCGCAAGAGCAGCCCCGCCCGCTTCCATCTCCATGCCGATAATCTTGGGCCAGGCGTCCCGGTACTTGGTCAGGAGTTCATTTACCGCGATCACCTTGTCGCCGGTGAGCATCGGGCCGATGTGTCGAGTAGGCTTTCCGGCCTCTGGCCGGTCGATCCCGATCCGCTCCTGCCATGCCGTGTCTGTGAAGTTCCGAGCGGCTTCCAACAGCCTCTGGTCAGCCCGGTGCACTTCATATCGGACCTCCGGACCTGACGGAAGCACTTTCTGCAACTCGTAGTCAACCACCTGATCCCCGATCAGGACATCTCCATACGTGATGTCTCCGCCGGCGATTCCGCCGGCGATGCCAGCAAGAATCACGTAAAGAGGGTTCCAGGCCCGAATTGCATCGTTTAGGGCGTTGGCAGCATCTATTCTGCCCATCTTCGGTAAGCACAACACTATCAATTTGTATTTGCAGTCCACACCATCCGCAAAGGTAGAGGGCAACTCGCACCAATAATATACCCTATTATCATTCGAGCTTGGTGGCAATTTGCGGGGTGATGGCAGTTTAGAAAGTAACGCATTCCTCTCTTCTTCCAACGCGGTGAGGATCACGAAATCAACCGGGCCACGGGGGACGTAATCCATGCTATTATAATCCTTTACGGCTCATTGCCCATAAAGCAAAACGCGTTGGCCTTCGTCAATGATAATCTGGTCGGGACGTCGAGCATAGGGCCAAGAGGTCATTAGGCATGGATGACGTGATTTGCCTGACAATAGGCATGGCCGGCGGCAGATCAAGGTGGGAGGAGAGGCCGCCATGAAATAGAGCGTAGGCGTACTCCGGGGAAGGGACGGGCAGGAGATGGTCACTGCAGCGGATGGCTGAAACTTATCCGGTATCTGGACGCTCGATCTCGCTGGGACGATTTCTGGCCATTCTGGTGGCAGTGGTAGTGCAACTGCTGCTCTGACTGTAGTCATAAACCTCCCGGCCGGTTGGATCGCCCAGGCGACGTTTCAAGTGGCTATCAGCGCAGCATGAATAGAGCTTATCTCCCACATCTCATTGAACCGACCCAAATCGTGTAGAGTCGAGATCGGGCGCGATTGTTTAGTTTTGCATAGCAGTTTCTGGCTCTTTCGAATGAAAGTCCCTTAGCTCCCTTACACGCCGCTCGGCGAAACGACCGAACGCTAGAACGGCGGTTCATTCGCATCGAATTCCATTCACTTTCTAATACCGGAGGTTCCTCGTGGCGAAAAAGTACGACGTCGTGATGAAAGAACTGGTCGAACGCGATCCCGCGGCGTGGCTTGCGTTACTTGATATCGAAACCGACGGGCCGATCGGGATCGTCAACACCGATCTCTCGACGATCACCTCCGAGGCCGACAAGATCCTCCTCGTCGAATCGTCGGAACCGCATCTCGTTCATATGGAATTTCAATCAACCCGCGATTTAGAGCTCGCCGAGCGCTTGCTCAGATACAACGTGAACATCGGCTACGCGCACAAACGATACGTTCAAAGCTACGCGATCCTCTTGCATAAGAGGGCCGATTTCAAGGAACTGACGGGAATCCTCGATCAGAAGATCAAAGGAAAACGTGTGATCACGTTTGAGTACGAGGTGATTCGCGCGTGGAAGTTGCCGGTCGAGCCTCTTTTGACCGGCGACATCTGGGTGATGCCGCTCGCTCCGTTGGCGAACGCTCCCGAAAACCGGGTATCGGAGATTGTTCGCCGCGTTGATTCGCGACTTTCGAGCGAGACCGAGCCGTCGACTGCGCGTATAATCATGGAGATGACGCTCGTTTTGGCGGGCCTTCGGTTGGGCAAAGAGACGATCCAACATTTTCGAGAGAGTCTTAAATCGATGACCACGTTGAAAGAATCGTCGTATTATCAAATCGTTCACGGCGAGGGGCTCGAGGAGGGTCTCGAGAAGGGCCTCAAGGAGGGTCTCGAGAAGGGTCTCGAGAAGGGCCTCGAGAAGGGCCTCAAGGAGGGGCTTGAGAAGGGGCTCGAGAAGGGAAAGATCGCGGGGGCGCGAACGATCTTGTTCCGTCTCGGCGAGGTTCGATTCGGCAAGCCGAACAAAACGATCCGCGCCGTGATCGAAGCGATCGACGAACTCGATCGGCTCGAGAAAATGACCGAACGGATTCTGACCGCGAAAGGTTGGCGGGAATTGATCGATCAATCCAAGTCGGATCGGATTTAACATTCATCCGACGAAATCGTGATGCCGACCCCGTCCGGCAGATCGAACCCTTTGGGAGGGCGAACCTCCTGGTGAGCCGGCATGTTTTTATTTGAGATATCGAACCCGAAATCGCGATGTCGAACCCGTCCGGCAGATCGAACCCGTTTGGGAGGGCGAACCTCCTGGTGAGCCGGCATATTTTTATTTCTGAGGTCGAACCCGTTTGGGAGGGCGAACCTCCTGGTGAGCCGGCATGTTTTTATTTTTGAGAGCTATCCCGTCCGGGAGGGCGTACCTCCTGGTGAGCCGGCATGTTTTCATTTTTGAGGGCGAACCCTTTGGGAGGGCGAACCTCCTGGTGAGCCGGCATGTTTTTATTTTTGAGGGCGAACCCGTCCCGGAGGGCGAACCTCCTGGTGAGCCGGCATGTATTCATTTTTGATGGCGAACCCTTTGGGAGGGCGAACCTCCTGGTGAGCCGGCATGTATTCATTTTTGAGGTCGAACCCGTTTGGGAGGGCGAACCTCCTGGTGAGCCGGCATAATTTTATTTGAGATATCGAACCCGAAATCGCGATGTCGAACCCGTCCGGCAGATCGAACCCGTTTGGGAGGGCGAACCTCCTGGTGAGCCGGCATGTTTTTATTTTTGAGGGCGAACCCTTTGGGAGGGCGAACCTCCTGGTGAGCCGGCATGTTTTCATTTTTGATGGCGATCCCGTCCGGGAGGGCGAACCTCCTGGTGAGCCGGCATGTATTCATTTGAGACGGGAAATCCGAATTCGGAATCGACGTATCATGAATAATATTATTCTAAAAAAATAAAATATGACTGAAAATGGCTCACCAGGAGGTTCGCCCTCCCAGATTGAGTCGCCCTCCCAGATTGGGCCGCTCTCCCAGATTGAGTCGCCTTCCCGGTTTCGCCGGCCTTCATATCCGACCGAATACGCGGTTTACTTTCCGGATATCCTCGAATTCAACCCCTCATCCGTCGCTCCGCGACGACTTCTCCCAAAGGGAGAAGTGAACGAGCCGAATTCCCAACGCCGATACGGCGGAAATCCAAAATCTCCACCAAGTTCGTTCGCTCTCGCAATTTTTATCACACGCTATTGACAATCGCTCCCGGATATCATAGATTCAATGTATTGAAAACATCGGCCGGCCGATTCGACCTGAATCAATCGAATCGATTTCGTTTGAACGCGCCAAAACGACCGCAAATTGTCTTAACACAACAAAACTGAACCGTTTTACCAACAAACTCGATAAAAACCGAAACCTTAACACGAAAGATGAAGCATCATGAAAACCGCACAATCCGTCCGTTTCGACAATGCGCTCACCAACTCTCCCGCGGACGATCCCAAGGATCGAGATTCCTCGGCTTCGGCGGTTCAAAACCCGCTCGAAAACCCCCTTTTCTCGACCGATCCCGTGATCGCGGGGTTTGAAACGCTCGAAGAATGGATCACGCACCGCGATACCGTCGTTCAAGGTTTGAATCCCGTCGGTAAACTCGAAACGCTTCACGCAGAACGCGCCGCGATGTATTTGTGGCGGCTCGATCGCGTGATCCGGTTCGAAGTCGTCGCGACGCAATTCGATCACGACGAGGTTTTCGCCGAGTTCATCGTCGCGCTCGACAACAAAGACATCCCACGCGACCGCTCCGAGGCTGCGACGGTTGAAAAAGTTCGCAAGCCGCTCCGCGATTATCTTGATGAATATCAGCAAATAGGAG
>JAJYWB010000007.1 GCA_021791715.1 Planctomycetota bacterium
AACCCGAAATTGGGAGGGCGAACCTCCTGGTGAGCCGAATTATGATGTTTGCTATTATTGACCGACTGGGAGGGCGAACCTCCTGGTGAGCCGAATTATGTTATATGCGTTTATCGACCATAAAAACGGTCTTGTCGCGAATAATTACAAAAAGTGGCTCACCGGGAGGTTCGCCCTCCCAAACAAAAAGAAACGACATCTATGGTTTTGATATATCTGGTGAAATTTGAGGGCGGAGCCAAAATTGGGAGGGCGGAGCCGAAATTGGGAGGGCGAACCTCCTGGTGAGCCGAATTATGATGTTTGCGATTATTGACCAAAAAAACGGTCTCGTTACCGGTGTTTACAAAAAGAGGCTCACCGGGAGGTTCGCCCTCTCAAAATAAAAAGAAATGATATCTATGGTTCTGATATATCTGGTGAAATTTGAGGGCGAACCCGAAATTGGGAGGGCGAACCTCCTGGTGAGCCGAATTATGATGTCTCCGATTATTGACCAAAAAAACGGTCTCGTCACCGGTGTTTACAAAAGGAGGCTCACCGTGAGGTTCGCCCTCTCAAAATAAAATAAAATGATATCTATGGTTCTGATATATCTAATGAAATTTGAGGGCGAAGCCATAATTGGGAGGGTGAAGCCATAATTGGGAGGGTGAAGCCATAATTGGGAGGGTGAAGCCATAATTGGGAGGGTGAAGCCATAATTGGGAGGGCGAACCTCCTGGTGAGCCGAATTATGATGTTTGCAATTATTGACCGACTGGGAGGGCGATCCTCCGGGTGAGCCGAATTATGATGTTTGCGATTATTGACCGACTGGGAGGGCGAACCTCCGGGTGAGCCGGATTATGATGTCTGCGATTATCGACCATAAAAACGGTCTTGTCGCGAATAATTACAAAAAGAGGCTCACCGGGAGGTTCCGTCTGCCAGATTCATTCCGACCTTCCAATTGCTTATGCGCAGCGATACTCCGGCGAACTTGAGGGGTTCTTTTCGGTTAGGTCCGAGTCGAAATCCAATCGATCGTCAACCCTATCGATCTCGCCGAACTTCGGCGATCCCGACTCCGATCATTTGTATAGCGCCGCGTTCGAGGCGTGCAAACCCCCGTACGCGGAGAGACGCTCGATTTCGTGCGAGGGATCCGCTTGGAAAGAACGATCGCGGTATAATGTCTCAAAAAATATAAGTCGAAAGCGAATTTGTCGGTTTCGCTTGTCCCATTTTTGTTAAGATCGAAGAAACCGACGAACGATCGTTCGTCTTGCGCGATCGCGTCGATTTGGGAGCCAATAATGGAACATACTTTTGTTCGTGGTCGAGGTAGAAGGCTCCCTTTGCCCGACGAGCTGCCGTACCGATTCTTTCCACCCAAGATCAGTCCGCTGTGGCATCGCGTGAGTCGGCTGTATATCAGGAGGATTCTCAATCGTAAGCTTGCGATTCGATCGATCGAGTTCGACGGGGTCGATCGGTTAACGGGCTTGATCGGCCGCGGCGACGGTTTGCTGATCGCTCCGAATCATTGCGATCACGCCGATTGCGTCGTCGCGTTCGAGCTGAGCAGGAGGGTATTCAAGCCGTTTTGTTATATGGCGGCGTATCAGATATTTTTTGATTTCTTTGGTTTTCGCAAGTTTATCTTGCCGCGTCTGGGCGTCTTTCCGGTCGATCGCGAGGGGTCGGATCGCCTGGCGTATAAGGCCGGCCTCGATATTTTGGTCGAGGGGAAGAATCCCCTGGTGATTTTTCCCGAGGGAGAGATTTATCATCTCGCCGACCGATTAACCCCGCTCCGCGAGGGCGCCTCGGCGCTGGCGATTTCGGCTGCGAAGAAGAAATTGGCCGACGGTAAAACGGTTTGGGTCGTTCCCGCGGCGATCAAATACCGCTATCTCGACGATCACGATCCCCTCCCGGCGCTCATGGAGCTGATGAGCGATCTTGAAGGTTTTTTCACCTGGTCCGATCAATCGAATAAACCGCTACTCGAACGCATGTACCGTTATGCCGAGATGATGCTTTCGCTTAAAGAGTACGAATATCTTAACGAGGTCCGATCGGGTCCGCTCAAGGATCGGATCGCCGATCTGACCTCGCGGTTATTGAACGAGATCGAGGATCGAAGGCTGAGCAAACGAAGTTTGGAGTCGACCCCGGTACGCGTTAAGGAGTTGAGGCGCGCGTGTTTGAAGGCGATCGATGATCCCGCGACGACGGCCGAGCAAAAGCGTGAGATTCGACGCGATTTTGACGCGCTTTTTTTATGCGTTCAAATGTTTAGTTACCCGGGCGATTATGTTAGAGAATCGCCGACGGTCGAGCGGTTGGGAGAGATATTGTCGAAGTTCGAGATGGATATCTTGGGGGTTGAGATGTCGGCGCCTCGGGGGCCTCGGCGAGCGATCATGAAGCTGGGGGAGCCGATCGACGTCCGCGGGTATCTGGGATCGACCGATGGGCGACCGCGATCGCGCGACGCGACGGCTCGATTGACGACCGATCTCGAGGCGCGAATTCAAGGCTTGCTCGACGAGATCGGCCCCGGCCGGCCGTTGCCTGTTATGATGATCGACAATAACTGCTCACAAGCAATTAACTAAAGATTAAGAATTCTTGCATAGCAATATATTCTAAGACATGTCGTATATGTTTTGTATGATTCGTTCCGCGGTGATCTCTGGCGTTTCGCCCGCGACGGGAACGGGCTCGATTTCCTCAAGCGAGCGGAACCACGTTTCTTGCCGTTTGGCGAACCGACGGGTGCGCGTTTTCGTTCGTTCGATCGCTTCGGCGAGCGTGATTCGACCCTCAAGATAATCGAAAACCTCGCGATAGCCGACGGCCTGAGCCGGCGCCGACGCGATCGGCTCGGCTCGATTCAGCAACGCCTTCGCCTCGTCGATCAAACCGCTTTCAAACATCGCGTCGACGCGCGCGTTGATCCGATCGTAAAGTTCGCGTCGCGGCCTCGAGAGCGCGAAGACGCGAACCGAAGCGGGCGCGGGGGTTTCGTGCTCGACCTGACGCTTCGAGATCGATTCTCCCGTGAGCGTTTGAACCTCGAGCGCGCGGATGATCCTCCGAACGTCGTTCTTGTGCAATCGAGCCGCGGTTTCGGGGTCGAGACGAGCGTGTAATGCCTCGGCGCCTTGTTCCAACGCCTCACGCGCGAGCGACTCGCGGAGCGCGGGATCGGCGCTCGGCCCTTCAAACAACCCGCGCAAAAGCGCTTTCAAATAAAGCGGAGTTCCTCCGATAAAGATCGGAATCTTGCCGCGCGATTCGATCTCGGCGATTTTTTCGGCCGCGAGGGCGCGATATTCGGCGACGCTCGCGTTTCGGCTCGGGTCGATCACGTCGATCAGATGATGCGGAACGCCTCGACGTTCGGCGACCGTCGGCTTCGCCGTGCCGATATCCATACCGCGATAAAGGGTCATCGAATCGAGGCAAATCACCTCGGCTTCGAGCCGAAGCGCCAGCTCGACTCCGATCGCGGTCTTGCCCGAGGCGGTCGGACCCGTCAGGTAAACGGAGCGATGGAACGGATCGGTCGACCGAACCGTCATAAAAATCATCCGATCAAAACGTAATCAAAAAATCTTATCGTTAAGCAGGTTCATAAGATATTGACCGTATTCGTTTTTGAAGCCCGCGGCGAGTTTGGCGAGTCGATCGGCGTCGATGAATTTCATCCGGTAGGCGATCTCCTCGACGCACGCGATTTTGAGCCCCTGGCGTTGTTCGACGATCTGGATGAAGTGCGAAGCCTGCTGGAGCGCCTCGTGCGTGCCGGTATCGAGCCAGGCGACACCGCGACCGAGGATCTCGACGTTGAGCCGATTCCGTTTGAGATAAGCGATGTTCACATCGGTGATCTCGTATTCGCCGCGTTTCGACGGTTTGAGATCGCGCGCGATGTCGAGAACGTCGTTGTCGTAATGATAAAGCCCCGTCACCGCGTAATTCGATTTGGGAGCGACGGGCTTTTCCTCAAGGCTGATCGCGACCCCGCGGTCGTCGAATTCGACGACTCCGTAGCGTTCGGGATCTTTCACGTAATAGCCGAAAACCGTGGCGCCCTCGGTTCGCGCCGCGGTTCGCTGGATGATATCGCTGAAATCATGTCCATAAAAAATGTTATCGCCGAGGATCAGCGTGACGCAATCGGTTCCGACGAACGAACGACCGATGACGAACGCCTGCGCCAGGCCGTTCGGCTCGGGCTGGGGGGCGTACGATATGTCGATTCCCCACGCCGAACCGTCGCCGAGCAAATGCTCGTAGCGAGGAAGATCGGTCGGCGTGGATATTAATAATATCTCGCGTATCCCCGCGAGCATAAGAGTGCCGAGGGGGTAATAAATCATCGGTTTATCGTAGACGGGCAGGAGTTGCTTGCTGACGACGCGAGTGACGGGGTAAAGCCGCGTACCCAGGCCGCCGGCGAGAATGATCCCTTTCATTTCGAGTTCCCCAATCCCAACCGTTCACCCTGATACGCTCCCGACGTGATCCGATCGCACCATTTGGAGTTGTCGAGATACCATTGAACCGTCCGGCGCAACCCGGTGTCGAACGTTTCTTTCGGCGTCCAGCCGAGCTCGCGTTCGATTTTACCCGCGTCGATCGCGTAGCGTTTGTCGTGCCCGGGTCGATCTTGAACGAACGTGATCAATTGTTCGTGAGGTTTATGAGGACTGTGCGGCAGCAGATCGTCGAGCGTCGCGCAGATCGACTTCACGACTTCGATGTTCGTTTTTTCTTGTCGACCGCCGATGTTGTACGTTTCGCCGACGGATCCCTTTTCGACGACGAGGCGGAGAGCCCGCGCGTGATCCTCGACGAAAAGCCAATCGCGGATGTTATCGCCTTTGCCGTAAATCGGCAGCGGCTTGCCCGCGATCGCGTTGCGAATACACAGCGGTATCAGCTTTTCGGGGAATTGATAAGGGCCATAATTATTTGAACAATTGGTGATAAGCGTGGGCAAGCCGTAGGTGTGATTCCAGGCGCGCACGAGGTGATCGGACGAAGCCTTGCTCGCCGAATAAGGCGAGTTGGGCGAATACGGCGTGTCTTCGCGGAAAAACCCCGTCGGTCCCAGGCTGCCGTAAACTTCGTCGGTCGAAACGTGCAAAAAGCGGAACCGGTCGCGAATTTCGCTTGGAGCGATTTTCCAGTACGAAGTCGCCGCTTGAAGGAGCGTGAACGTGCCGACGACATTCGTTTGGATGAATTCGCCGGGTCCGTCGATCGATCGGTCGACGTGCGATTCGGCGGCGAGGTGCATGACCGCGGTCGGTCGATAATGCTCAAAAAGCTCTTTGACCGCGGCTTGATGGCAAATATCAACACGTTTAAAGTGATAGCGATGCGAATGCGAGACGTCGGCGAGCGACTCGAGATTGCCCGCGTAGGTTAATTTGTCGATGTTGACGACGGTCGCCTCGGTTTCTTTGACGAGCAACCGCACGACCTCGGAGCCGATGAATCCGGCGCCCCCCGTCACTAAAAACGTCCCCGCTTGCATGCGCGATCTCCCGAAATCAAACCGGTTTTGAACGCGTACAGAGTGCCGGCTTTGAGGCGATCGAGCAAGACGAGGCGCCGAGCGTTTCGGCGTTCTTTCAAGGGGTCGTGCTCGAAGTTCGCTCGATCAACTCTCGATAAATCTCGACATAACGATCGACGACGACCTTGAGATCATAGGTTCTCTCAATCTGAGAACGCGCAGCCGCGGCGAGTTTTTGAGCGAAATCGGCGCCGTTTAAAATCGACGCAATCGCTTCGACCCACTCCGCGGGCCGATCGGGAGCGGCGAGCAATCCCGAAATTCCCTCGTCGATCAGGTCGATATTGCCGCCGATTCGCGACGCGACACACGGCAGCCCTGTCGCCATCGCCTCGAGGAGCGAATTGCTCATCCCCTCGGCAACCGAAGGAAGAACGAACGCGTCGGCGGCGCGAAGATGCTCGGCGACGTCGGCGACCGAACCGACGAATTCGATCGCCTCGTCGATCCCAAGACGCCGAGCCCGCTCTTTCAAACCCTCCCGATCGGGTCCTTCCCCCGCCAAAATCAACCGAGCCCCCGTTCGTTTAAAAACATCGGGCCATATATCAATCAACAGGTAAACATTTTTTTGGGGGTGAAGTCTACCGGTGTAAACGACTCGAGGGCGAGGCGGAAGGTCGTTTTCGACGGCGCTCGGCCCGGGATGAAAACGGGTCGAATCGACTCCGCTCGCGGTGCGGTAGATCGAATCTTGGGGAACGCCGAGTTCAAGCCATTGGCGTTCGATATCCGCCGAGATCGCCGCGAACGCCGAGTTGCGGAGGATGAAGCTTCGCAGGCGATCGGCGCCGCGCGTCCGCGCGAGCTGTTCCGCTTCGCCGTAATAGCCCGAACTCGCGGGCTGAATGAGCGTGGGAACGTTCCCCAACCATTTTCTTCCCGCGCCGACCGCGACCGCCTCCCATAAACCCTGATGCGTGTGGATCACGTCGTAAAGCCCACGCAAACGCTTGAGCGATTCGATCACGCTTACGACGAACGTAAGCCCGAAGAGGGGACCGAAATGAATCGATCGAACCCAGCGATGAACATGTATACCCTGGATAATTTCGTCACGCGGTTCAACGGGGACGCTGTGCGTGACGACGTGGACCTCGTGGCCGCGGCGCGCGAGTTCCGCTCCCTGAGCGAGCGCCTGACGCTCGGCGCCGCTTTGATGAGGATGAAAGTAGCTGACGACATAACAAACGCGAACCGGCGGGTCGGACGTCGCATCGTTCTGTTCTTCGACGGTCATCCGCCCGCCTCTTCTATTAGCGTGCGATCGTCAGGTTGGTGATCGGTTCGCCCGCCGAATCGACGACGAAACCCGAATCGACTGTGATCGGACGTTCGTACACTTTTTGATTCGGAAGCTGTACGACGACGTTCCAATCTCCAGAAGGCAGACCGATTGAGAATCGCCCTTTCGCGTCGGTTTTGACCTTTCGCGGTGCGAACGCGTTGAGCTGATGCGTGACGACGACTTCGACCCCCTCGACCGGAGTGCTGGTATCGGCGGCGACGATCGTTCCCTCAAGCACGCCTCGTTTGGGAGCGACCGCGGGCTTGGGGGTCGAATAAACCGCGGGCTTCTTCGATTCGCGACGGATGATGTCGCTATCGGCCTCAGGCGCAGGGGGCGGAAGTTGCTGAGCGTCTTGCGCCGGGGGAACATAAGCTCCAGAAGGCTTGGCGCCGGTTGGAGACGCCTCGTCGCCGACCGCGGAAGATTTCCCTCCTTTGGGGGTCGAGCTGATGCCGCGCGGTTCCGACCCCTGCGCGTTCGGGCTCGCGGGAGTGACCTTGGGAGGCGGCGGGGCGTAATCGCAACCAGTTACAATCGAATAAGACGTTGCGCGGACCGGCTCGTCGACGACCAGCGAAGACGCGACATAAGCCGTGGATGAAAGATAAACCGTCGGCGACGCGTAAACGGTTGGAGTCGTGTAAATGGTTGGAGTCGTGAAGATCGTCGGAGTGGCGAGCAGCGGAGCGCCGTTGACGATCCTCGAACGCGTGACGGTTCGTCGAGGACGGTATCGTGTCGTCGTCACCACGTAAGACGTGGGACTCAACGCGTAAGTCGGCGTGAGGAGCGAGGTTTCGTAAACCGTCGGGACGACGTACGATGTGCGTGCGACGTATGAGGTCGGCACGACATAAGAAGTTGAGACGACCGGCGACGAAACGACATAAGACGTCGGCGTCGTGTACACGGTTTCAACCGGCGACACGGCGATGATTTCGTCGATCGTGGTCGCGGACGAGGCTTGCGCGGCGAAAAACAAGGACAGTAACCCCGCGCACACAATCGATCGCCGGGGGGAAATATGAGTCATCGTTGCGAACTCCCGCTCCAAAAAACGCGTTTCTACGGGACGATTTAGGCCTCCCGGCCGAAAGAACCCGCTCCGTGCGAATCTTCGTTGCAATCAATCTTATCACACCCCAAGGCTTCGCACCAAGACGCTCGCGGTTCCGAAAACCGCGTTTATCTCGAATCCGCGCCTCTTGACCGGGCGAATACAATCGTTTATCGTCGATATACGATGAAGACGGATCAAGCGGCATCGAGGGGGCGCCGAAGTGAAGCGATGTGAATCTCCTCAGAAGGCTCGGGTAGCGGATAGCGATCGAGCGAACTCGCAAACCGATTTTGAGTTGGCTCGGTTCGCCAAGGCGATCGGTCATCCCGCACGGGTGAAGATCCTTCGATATCTCGCGAGTCGCGATTCTTGCCTTTGCGGCGATATCGTCGACGAGATCGCGCTTGCGCAATCGACCGTCTCGCAGCACCTTAAAATTCTGAAGGATTCAGGGCTGATCCAGGGCGAAATCAACCCGCCGCGGGTTTGCTACTGCATCGATCCCGCCGCGATCGCCCGGCTCAAAGCTCTCGTCGACGGCTTGTAGCATTTTTTTTGGATTCGATCGATCGTTCATCGGCGATCAACGATTTACCGGTTTCGGTGATTTGTATTGATATTCTAACACGAAGGAGCAATTTTATGAACAATTCAGCGACGATTGTCGACGCGGTGAGATCGAAATACGCGTCGGTCGCGGAGAGCGGTCTTTCGACCGAGCACGAAGGCGTTCGCGCCGTCGCGGAGGCGTTCGGTTACACGCCCGAGGATCTCGCGGCGATTCCCGCGGGGGCGAACATGGGGCTCTCGTGCGGCAACCCGACCGCGACGGCGAATCTGAGGCCGGGCGAGGTCGTCGTCGATCTCGGGTCGGGAGGGGGACTCGACGTCTTCCTCGCCGCCAGGAAAGTCGGCCCGAACGGTCGAGCGATCGGCGTCGACATGACACAAGCGATGATCGATCTCGCTCGAAAAAACGCGGCGAAAGCCGTCGACGACGACGGACGCCCATTGACAAACGTCGAGTTTCATCTCGGCACGATCGATCGTCTTCCGTTGGCGGACGGGTCGGTCGATTGCGTGATCTCGAATTGCGTGATCAATCTCGCCTCCGACAAGCCCGCGGTGTTCCGCGAGATCGCTCGGGTTCTCAAGCCTGGAGGAAGGCTCGCGGTCAGCGACATCGCGCTCAAAAAACCGATGCCGCGCGAGATCGGAAACGACCTCATGGCGTATGTCGGCTGCATCGCCGGAGCGATTCCGATCGACGATTATCGCCGAGGTCTTATCGACGCGGGATTTGAATATGTGGAGATCATCGATTCCGGCGCCGATTTGAACGCATACGCAAAAATCGAAAATCAATCGGGGTGTTGCTCGCCTTCGATGAACGAATCGGGCCTGGCGGTCGTCGACGAGGGATGTCGTTCCACCTCGACCGAACCCGCGGCCACCGACGAGGGTTGTTGCGCTCCCGCGGTCGGACCCGCCGCGGTCGTAAGCGACGACCTCCTCGCTCGCCTCGCCGACCTGCTCAAACGTTACGATGTTAACGATTTCGCGGCGAGCGTTAAAGTGTTCGCGGTCAAGCCGAAGGTTTCGTGAGATCGATCGCTCGATCGTCGCCCGACCGATCGGCGATTCTCTCCGCGCGGCGATCAAACGCGTCGACGCGCGGAGGAATCGTGATTCATGAAGAATGTTGATATGCCGGGATATCCTCGACATCTTCGATCAATCATTTCGGTGTATTAGAAAATCCGCGCGAGCGTTCCGCCGTCGACGACGATCGTCGATCCGGTGACGTACGCTCCCGCGTCGCTCGCGAGCAGGAGAGCCGGGCCGATCAGTTCGTCGGGGTCGCCCCAACGGCCGAGCGCCGTTTTGGCGGCGAATTCATCGAGCTGAGCTTTCGAGAGCAGGCTCGAAGGGAGGTCGGTGAGGAACGGTCCCGGGGCGATGCAATTGACCGTGATTCCGAACGGTCCAAGATCGAGCGCGCTTGCGCGGGCCAGGCCGATGAGCGCCGATTTGGTCGCCGAATAGACGTTTCTTCCGGCGGCCGAGCTGAATCCCATAATCGACGAGATATGAATCACACGCCCCCAACGCCGTTCTTTCATGCCCGGGACGAGCGCCCTCGTGAGCGCCATGCACGACGAAAGGTTGAGTTCGATCAGTCGATCCCATACGTCGTCTTGGATCTGATCGATCGCCTCGGGGTTGTTGCTTCCCGCGTTGTTCACCAAAATGTCGACGCGTCCGGAAAGCTTGAGGGCGCGATCGGCGAGCGATTTGACGTCGGCGCGTTTCGTCATATCGGCGACGATGTAATCGACGGGAACGCGCGATTCGGTCGTTTTTTTAATCGAATCGACCGCGGCCTTGAGTTCGTCCTCATGGCGACTTGAAACGATCACGCGGGCGCCGGCGTGCGCGAAACCCGTCGCCATCGCCTTGCCCAACCCCTTGCTTCCCCCGGTAACAAGCGCCGTTTTACCAGTTAGATCAAAAAGCTTTGATAGCATTAACCGTTCTCCCTCGCACTCGCGTTAAAGCGTAATTTTGTATAAATAGCATGTGCAATCGATTCGACGTTTCGAAGAAGTCCGAGTGATCGGCGTTCGCCTTGGATTTCGAATCGGCTCGCACGCTCGCTCATCGTAACCGCGAGGTCGCGTTAAAGCCGGCGGTTCGCGATCACTTGGATCCCGACTTCGCCGAGTCGACTTAACGAGGGTCACCCGTCGTCGATTTGTGGCGATCGCTCGCCGACGCGATTTAAGGACTCGCCGCGAGCCGAAGGTTGCCTCGCGCCGATGGAAGCGTCATGATAAGGCGAATGCAAGGCGTCGCGGCGCAATGTCGCGGCGATCGTTTTCCTCCAATAAACCTTCGGAAACCGGCCATGATGCTCTCTCGATTCGCCGCGGCGGTCGCGGTCGCGACCCTGATCGGATCGGTCGCGGTCGCCGCCGACCCTCCTCCCAAACCGATCAAGGCGCTGCTCGTTTGCGGCGGCTGCTGCCACGATTACACCAACCAGAAAAACCTGATCGCCAAAGGGCTCGAAGAACGCGCATACATTGATGTAACCGTCGTTCAGCAGGGAGGAACGTCGACCAAATCGGAAATCGATTTATATAAAAACGACGATTGGTCGAAAGGTTACGATATCGTTATTCATGACGAATGTTTCGCCGACGCCAAAGATCCCGCTTGGCTCGAGCGGATCCTCAAGCCGCACAAGGCGGGATTGCCCGGAGTCGTCGTCCACTGCGCGATGCATTGTTATCGCACGGGATCGGACGAATGGTTCAAGTTCTGCGGGGTCACTTCGCGGCGTCACGGGGCGCAATATCCGCACGACGTGCTCAATCGAGACGCCGAGCACCCGATCATGAAAGGCTTCGGTCCCGCGTGGGCCAATCCCGCGGGGGAGCTTTATTGGATCGAAAAAGTGTGGCCGACCGCGCACCCGTTGGGATCGTCGAAAAACAAAGAGAACGGCCACGACGAAGTTTGCGTTTGGACGAATCAATACGCCGAGAAAACACGAGTCTTCGGCACGACGATCGGCCATCACAACGAAACCGTGAGCGATCCCGCGTATCTCAACTTGATGACGAGGGGCGTTTTATGGGCGTGCGATAAGCTCGACGACAAATACCTCAAGCCCGTCGCGCCCAAAAAAGTTTCGATCAACGAGGCCGAAGGAAAGCACGCGAGGGCTTCGAGCGAGGAGACGGGCAAGGGAAATTTCGCGGCGAACGCCTTCGACGGTAAGCCGGGAACCCGCTGGTGCGCCTCGAACGCGAATCCCGGCGAGTGGCTCGAGGTCGATCTCGGCAAGCCGATCAAAATCGAAGGGATCACGCTCGAGTGGGAAAGCGACGGAGCGGTTTATCGCTACAAAATCGAGGGATCTCCCGACGGTTCGAAGTGGACGACGCTCGTCGACGCGTCTCGAAATAAAAAAATCGGTCCTTATGTTCACAAGAAAGATCTCGGCTCGCCCCGATTTGTAAAAGTCGTTTTTTTGGGGAGCGACACGGGTTCGTGGGGGAGCCTGCGCGAGGTTTTAGTCGACGGGGGTCGTGAGGAGGTCGTGCGGCGCGACGAACGAGTCGCGCCGGCGGCGGCCGATCCCAGGCTCGCCGACGTCAAGGTTCCGGAGGGCTTCGAGGCGCGCGTTTTCGCCGCGCCTCCCGCCGTCAATTATCCCGTTTATGTCGCGGCGTCCCCCGAGGGGGACGTCTACGTTTCGGTCGACCGCAACGGCTCGCTCGATCGCGAGCCGCACCGGGGCTCGGTCGTCAAACTGTCCGATCTCGACGGCGACGGTCGCGCCGATCAGGCCAAGCTCTTCGTCGCCGACGTCGATTCCCCCCGCGGTCTTGTCTGGGATCACGATCGCCTCTATCTTATGCATCCTCCACATTTAAGCGTATATATCGATCACGATCATGATGGAATAGCCGACGAACATAAATATTTGGTAAAAAATATCGCTTTCGGATTTAAAGATCGTCCCGCGGATCATACATCGAACGGCGTTACTCTGGGGCTCGACGGCCGGCTTTATCTCGCGATCGGCGATTTCGGCTTCATGCGGGCCGAGGGCGCCGACGGTCGCACGTTGCAACTACGGGGCGGCGGCGTGGTGCGGGTTTTTCCCGACGGAACGGGCTTGGAGCTTTACTCGCGAGGAACGCGTAATATCCTCGAGGTTTCGCTCGATCCGCTCTTAAACGCATTCGCACGCGATAACACCAACGACGGCGGCGGCTGGGACATCAGGCTTCATCATTTCAGCGGGATCGAACATCACGGATATCCGTCGCTTTTCCAAAATTTTTCCGACGAAATCGTTCAGCCCCTCGCCGATTACGGCGGAGGGTCGGGGTGCGGCGGCCTCTACCTCGCCGAACCGGGCTTTCCCCAAGGTTATGGAAACGCGCTTTACACCGCCGATTGGGGTCGGGAACGCATTTATCGACATATCCTAACGCCCAAAGGAGCGACGTTCGCCGCCGATCAGACCGAGTTCGTCGCGATCCCCCGCGCGACCGATCTCGACGTCGACGCGATGAGTCGTCTTTATATCTCAAGCTGGAAAGGAGCGACTTTCACATACGCGGGCGAAAACGTCGGCTATGTGATTCAAGTCGTTCCCAAAGGATTCAAACCCGACCCCCTGCCCGATTTTTCCCGACTCGACTCCGCCGAATTGATCAAAATATTTGAATATCCAAGTTTACGCAGACGTCTTGAAGCCCAGCGCGAGCTTTTGCGTCGCGGACTGGACGATCCGACGATCAAGTCGCTATCGAAGCTCGCGGGGGATCGATCGAGGCCGATCGAGGCGCGGATCGCCGCGATTTTCGCTCTTAAGCGGGATCTCGGACCTCGCTCGACTCCGATTCTTGTCGGCTTATGCGAAGATTCGACCGTGCGGGCGTACGCCCTTCGCGCGTTGACCGATCGCGACGACGAACTCGCGGGAGTTCCGGGCCGAGTGATCGCAGCGGCGACCGCCGATCGCGACCCGCGCGTTCGCAGGCAAGCCGCCGAAAGCCTGGCGAGGCTGGGTGAGCTTAAGCAAGCCGAGGCACTCGTCCCGCTTTTGTCCGATCCCGATCCGATCGTCGCGCATACGGCGATTAAAGCGTTAACACTTCTGAAAGCGAGCGACGTTTGTTTCGGAGTCGTCGACGATTCGAAGGCCTCGCCGCGTTCTCGCGACGCGGCGCTCGCCGTTTTACGTTCGCTCCACGAACCCAGGGTCGTCGCGGGGCTAATCGCTCGGCTCGAAAAAGCGACCGATCCGGCGCGACGCATCGGCGTTTTCACGGCGCTTTGCCGACTTGATTTCCAGGAGGGGAATTGGAAAGGCGATAGCTGGGGAACGCGTCCCGACACGTCGGGCCCGTATTATCAACCCGTTCGTTGGAGCGAATCGGATCGAATCGAATCGGTCCTCCGCGCGGCGATCGCGAAAGCCGGGTCGAGCGAACTTGCGGGAGAACTTGTGCAAATCAACCGTCATAAGATCCCCTTGAATGATCAGATCGATAAAATTTTGGCGAAGGCCGAGGCCGATCCGGCGCTTTCTCCCGAGGTGATCGCGGTGATCGCTCGGCTCGACTCGGTTCCCGATTCGGCCGTTCCGCTCTTGATTCGCACCGCGACGGGGGCGAACAATCCCGCGCCGACACGTATTCAGGCGACGATCGCTTTATCCAAAACCGACCGCGACGACGCCTTCAATGCGATCCTCGCGGCGCTCCCGGCTCTTGAGACCGACCGGGGAGCGGAGCGCGAATTCCGCCGCGCACGCGACGCGTTCCTCAACGCGCGTTATCTATTCAATCATGTAGGTTTATTTGAATCAAAAGGAGCCGCGAGGAACGGTCGAATTTCGGCGTGGGCCGACGCGGCGTTGTTAAGTTTGATGAAAGCGAACGTCGGATCGCCCGAGACGCGAGCCGAGGCGTCGAAGACGATTGACGCGGGCTGGAACGACGTCGCGCGTCGCGCCCAGATTTTGACCGCGGTCGCTCTCGCCGAATACCGACCTTTTAGCGACAAGGTGCTCGCGTCGCTCAAAGACGCCGATTCGGGCGTCGCCGCCGCGGCGCGGCTCGCTTCGGCCAAACTTCGGCTCGACGGCGGCTCGAAAATCAAGCCGCGCGGACCGAAGATCGAGAAGATGAAAATCGAGGAGGTCATCGCCGCGATCAAAACTCGCAAAGGCGATCGCGATTACGGAGAACGGTTATTCACATCACTCAATTGCGTGAATTGTCATACGATTCGAGCCGACGATCCTCCCAAGGGGCCTTATCTGGGCAATATCGCCAAAACATATAAGCGAGTGGAGCTTGCCGAATCGATTCTGGCGCCGAGTAAATCGATCGCTCAGGGCTTCGCCACCAACATTCTGGCGCTCGAAGACGGTCGCACGCTGACGGGGTTCGTCGTGCGCGAGGCCGCCGATCGCGTGACGATTCGGACTTCCGACGCGAAGGAGATCGAAATACCGACATCGAAGATCGAGGAGCGCGCCAAATCGACGATCTCGGTGATGCCCGAGGGATTGGTGAAAGACCTGACGATCCCCGAGTTCGCGTCGCTGCTCGATTATCTCGAGTCGCAAGCGAACTCGAAGTGAAAACGACAAACGACGCGGCGCCGACGAACGACGAACGAGATTCTCGAATAAGTGGTTTATTGTGCATTTATCGTTCGCCCGCGTCTCAGATTCAGAGAATATATTCATGCTTAATAATGTTGAAATCTCGCCGAAGTCGATTCGTCTCGCCCTCGAACCCGGTTCTCGCGATTCGGCTTGATCGAATCGATTCAGCGCAATCGTTTATACTTATGATGAATCGTGATCAGATTCTGCCGTCTCAAAATAACACTCATTCCCGTCGAATCCGCGCACGATTCTCGCCGTCGATTCGCGCCGTTCGGCGTTCGGGGCCGATCTCAAAGTCGTCGCTTCGTCGCCTCGATTCGCCTTGACGCTTCGCGTCGATCGAACTAGCTTGCGCCGTCCGGCCGCCCCTCGGCGCGCCAAGGCGGTTGTCGTTCGCACGACCCGCTTTCGCTCGGTTTGATACATCCGTTGGTACGTCGGGGGCCGATGAACCCGGTTAAGGACAAGGAGCGTCCGAGAATGAGCATTTCCACCGAGACGAGGGGCGTTCCCGCACTCGATCTCAAGGCGCAGTATCGATCGATCCGCGACGAAATCGACGAAGCCGTCGCCCGCGTGATCGAAAACCAGGGCTTTATTCTCGGTCCCGAGGTCGCAAACCTCGAAGCCGAAATCGCGGCGTATTGCGAGGTTCCCAGAGCCGTCGGATGCGCTTCGGGAACGGACGCCCTGCTCCTCCCGCTGATGGCCTGGGGAATCGAGCCTGGAGACGAGGTCGTCACCTCTCCGTTCTCTTTCTTCGCCACCGCGGGATCGATTCATCGAGCCGGCGCCAAACCCGTTTTCGTCGACATCGAACCCGAAACCTACAACATCGACCCGTCGTTGATTGAAAGCGCAATGACGTCGAAAACTCGCGCGATCATCCCCGTTCACCTTTACGGCCAAACCGCCGATATGGACCCGATCGTCGCGATCGGCCGAAAATACGGGGCGAAGATCCTCGAAGACGCGGCGCAATCGATCGGCGCCGGCTACAAGGGAAATCGCGCGGGGTCGATCGGCGACGCGGGGGCGCTCAGCTTCTACCCGTCGAAAAACCTCGGCGGCTTCGGCGACGGCGGTATGGTTACAACCCGCGACGATAAGCTCGCCGATCGGATCGCTCGACTCCGCGTTCATGGAATGGAACCCAAATATCATCACCACGAAATCGGTTTCAACTCCCGCCTCGACGCGCTCCAGGCCGCGGTTCTCAGGGTCAAACTGCGCCGCCTCGACGACTGGACCGCGCGCCGACGCGAAGCCGCCGAACGATATCGAGAACTCTTCGCCGAACAAACGCTCGACGAGGTCGTTTCTCTCCCGACCGAAAAAGAATCATGTTTTCATGTATACAATCAATTTGTGATTGAAACGACGGACCCGGCGGATCGCGATCCGCTCCGATCGTTCCTTTCCGAGCGGAAAATCGGCTCCGAAATTTATTACCCGATCCCGCTTCATCTTCAGCTCTGCTTCGCCTCGCTCGGCCACGGCCCGGGAGATTTCCCCGTCGCCGAGTCCGCGGCGAAAAGCGTGCTGGCGCTGCCGATGTACCCCGAACTCGATCGCGAGCTGCAGATCGAAGTCGTTTCGGCGATCGCCGATTATTTCGATCAATCGTGATATTTTGTATCGAGATATCAACACACGCCGCCGCACCGGTCGTTCTTTTCTTTCGATCGGCGCGGCGGGTTCGTTGATCGCTTCAAACCGCGCCGATCATCGATCAGCCCGCGTGCTCGATCGTCGACCTCGAAGCGGAGGAGATTGTTCGGATCGAGGGTTGCGGGCGCCGCTTTCGCTTCGCGATCCGAACGAATCAGGGTCGCTTCGCGCGGCGCGGCTCGAATCGTCACGCGACCGATTCCGCGGTCCGCCGCTCAAATCGCTCGGCTTGATCGGTTCCCTGCGATCTGGAACCGAACGCGTCGAGTCGACCCGCTCGGGACGTTCGATCTCGAAATTGCGCTCGTCGTCGTCGAAAGCGATCGACACCTGATCGGCGCCTCGTTCGCCGATCCCGTAAACTCGAATCCGCAGCACGTCTCCCGAACGATGCTTCGCCTCGACCCACTGCCCGTCGCGTCTTCTAAGAACCAACATGTTTTATCCTTTCAATTTCAAAGTTGATGTTTAAGCCAAGATAAAAATTGATACCAATTGCTTGATATTAAACCGCGAGCGTATTCGTTCCGATCGGTCACGAATTCGCGAGACCGATTCCGGGGGTGAATCTGGGCGTGATCGAATCGGCTCGTCCCTCGGGATAAAGCCCCAGCAAGCCTCGCGCCTCGACGCGGTTGGCTCTCAGCCGAGTAAGTACGGCCGAATAGTTTGATTTGAGCCTGGCGAGCTCGGCGCGAGCCAGCAAGGCGTTGCAGTCGCTTCGGGCTAGATAACGACGAACCCCTGCGATCCGTTCCACCAGACGATCGAGCCGTTCATACAACTCGGCGTTCGATCGAATGATCTGAACGATCCGCTCGAGCGGATTCGCCGAAACGACCCCGCTTCTTGAAGTCGGATCGATCGGTCGCGGCTCGACCGCGATCACGCGCGGCGAATCGATCCGCTCAAGGATCGACCAGGTCGTCGAATCGAACATGGACATCGGCGAATCGGAAAGCGGAATCATCGTCAGCCCCTTTGTCGTTCAAAAGAGTTACGTCATGGGGAAAAATCGCTCCTTAACGGGTCGATAAGCCGCGCCGCGAATCGTCCAAAACAATCCGCACGATTCTGTGTTCTTGCGTAACTAGAACTAACTCTACAATATCTTGACCGAATATTCAAGGCCAATTGCGTCAATAAATTCAAAGTTCGATGCCGAAGTTACGTTCGGTTGTTGCCGAATGATCATCGTCTTCGCCTCGGCCGCTTCGCCGGTCTTAGCTTCATCGAACGATCGCTTCCTTCGCGTTTGAGGATTGCTCTACTTCCTTCTCTATTACGAAGCTTAGGATCTTTTGGTCGACGATGAGAACTTGGGGCGAGAAACCGACGAGGATTCCATCCGTGGGTCGAAAGCGATCGATTGATGCGGAAACAAACGGCGGCGGGGGCTCTCCCGAACGCGATCCGGACTGGGTCGAGCGGGTTCGCGCGGCGGTCGCTGGATGGAGCGCGGGCGCCGATCGAGATTTACCCTGGAGGGGGGAAAAAGACGCGTATCGCGTACTCGTTTCGGAATCGATGCTCGTGCAGACGACCGTCGCGGCGGTCGTCCCCTACTATCATCGCTTTATTAAACGCTTTCCGACGCCTCGCGACCTCGCCGCGGCCGAAGAATCGGACGTATTGAAACATTGGGAGGGGCTTGGTTATTACCGCCGTGCGCGCCAACTGCACGCCGCCGCCAAAGCGATCGTCGCAGCTCACGACGGAGTCGTCCCCGACGAACGAGAAGCGCTCCTCGCTTTACCGGGCGTCGGTCGGTATATCGCGGGAGCGATCCTCTCATTCGGTTTTGATCGCGCCGAGCCGATCGTCGAAGCCAACACCCAGCGCATTCTGGCTCGATTGATCGCGCTTCGCGATACGATCCAATCGTCGTCGGCGCGAACCAAGTTATGGGATGTCGCCGAGCGGCTCGTACCGCCGGAAAACGCGGGAGCATTCAATCAAAAATTGATGGATCTGGGGGCGACGATCTGCGTACCGGGAGCGCCTTTGTGCCTGATGTGTCCGCTCTCGGGGGCCTGCCGCGCGCGTGAGCTTGGATTGCAAGACGAGATACCGCGGGTCGCTCCCAGGGCCGAGCCGACTCCCGGCGCGGAGGAATGTGCGATCGTGATCGATTCACATTCTCGTCTTTTACTGATAAAACGGCGATCGGGAGGCTTATGGGACGGTTTTTGGGAGTTCCCGACGATCCACGTATCGGGCGCCGACCCCGCGGGACGCAAGCCCGCGAGCGGAGCGTCTTGGACGCTTGAGGAGGCGATCGAATCGGTCACCGGGGTTCGCGCGACGGTCGGTCCCGTGTTCGCGACGCTGAAATACGCGGTGACGCGGTACAAAATGACGATCGCCGCGCGCCCCGCGCTGGCTATCGACGACGGCGCTACGCCTCGTCCTTCGTCCACGATCGATCGCGTCGAATGGGTCGAAGCCGAACGACTCGCCGAGCGCGTTTTTTCGTCGCCGGGACGACGCCTCGCCGATCGCGTGGCCAAATCTGGAATCGAAACGATCGCGTCGCTCTTAAGAAAATAAATATTTGTATTTAAAAACTTGTTCTTATGCCGGGAGACTTGAAACGCGTTCGGCTTTGGCGTTCGATTCGGGAATTACGGATCTGGAGCGGTTCGACCGAGGGTTCAAGACTGTGAGAAAATCGAGTTCGAGCGAGGCGAATTCGGTTCGAGAGACGTCTTAATCGGCGTGATCGCGACGATCGTCGCGGATGATTCAGAATGGTCGCGAGGGGTTTGGAAATCAAACCGCCCCTTGCGTGGCGAGAATTCGTGCTATAAGATCAAGGTGGTATCAAGGAAACGGGAAGGAGACCGCTCCGACGGACGGACCTTTGGAACGGGGTCCCGCGGAACGAGAGTGACGGAGGCTTTCGATCGTCCCGCCTCCTAGGGAATGGGGTCGATTCGGCGATTCGACCCGTTGAATACGTTTACGTTCCGTTTTGTTCGCGATGATTCGCGGTCGTTTGATGGTTGCGCCGACGGTTGAGATTGCGCGAAATTGGCGAGATCGGGTCGTTGGTCGTCAAAAGGGGTGAGGCATGCCGACGGGTAAGGACATCACTGGGGGCGGCGGCGGCTCGGGTGGCAACAAGCGAGGCGGCGGCGGCGGCGGAGGCGGAGGGTCGGGAACGACCGGCGGCGGCGGCGGAGGCGCGACTGGGGGAGCGAAGAAGAACGCGTTCTGCTCGTTCTGCCGCAAGAGCTACCGCGACGTCGGACCGCTTGTCGAAGGTCCCGGCGACGTTTACATTTGCGGCGAATGTATTGAGTTGTGTCAGTCGATTCTCGACGAGGAGCGTCGGCGACGCGGCGTACCCAAAACGCTGATCTCGGATATTCCCTCGCCGCGCGAGATCAAACAACAACTCGACGCCTACGTGATCGGCCAGCATCGCGCCAAAATGGTGCTTTCGGTCGCGGTGCATAATCATTACAAGCGGCTGGTGCACGGCGAAGACGGCGAAAGCGACGTCGAGCTCGATAAATCGAACATTCTTTTGATCGGCCCCACGGGCTGCGGCAAAACGCTCTTGGCTCGCACCCTGGCGCGGATTTTGAACGTTCCGTTCGCGATCGGCGACGCGACGACGCTAACCGAGGCGGGCTATGTGGGCGAGGACGTTGAGAACATCCTCCTCAAGCTGCTCCACGCGGCCGATTTCGATCTCGAAAGCGCCCAGCGCGGCATCATCTACATCGACGAGATCGATAAGATCGGCAAAACGAATCATAACGTTTCGATCACACGAGACGTTTCGGGCGAAGGGGTTCAGCAGGCGCTGCTGAAGATGCTCGAGGGAACCGTGGCGAACGTTCCTCCCCAGGGAGGCCGCAAGCATCCCGAACAGCAATACATTCAGATGGATACAAGCAATATTTTGTTCATCTGTGGCGGAACTTTCGTCGGGCTCGAGAACATCATCTCGCGGCGGATCGGCCGCAAGACGATCGGTTTCGGCAGCCAGACGCACAGCGAGCAGGATCGCGATCTGGGAACTTTGCTCAACCGCGTCACCTCCGACGACATCCTTGAATTCGGCATGATTCCCGAATTCGTCGGCCGGTTGCCGGTCGTGTGTCCGCTGATGCCGCTCGACGTCGACGCGCTCGTGCAGATTATGACCGAGCCCAAGAACGCGCTTGTCAAGCAGTATCGCAAGCTGTTCGAGATGGAATCGGCTACGCTCGAATTCACCCCCGAGGCGCTGATCGAGATCGCCAAAAAGGCCAAAGAAAAGGATACGGGCGCCCGCGGCCTGCGATCGATCGTCGAGGAAATCATGCTCGAGATCATGTTCGAGCTCCCCGATCGCGTCGAAAAAGACAAAGGTTTGTTCGTCGTCACCCCCGAGGTCGTTCGCGGCGAACGGAAATTGTTCGACGCCGCGCCCCTCGCCTTGCCCAAACCGAGCGAACGAAAAAAGGAAAGCGCGTAAATCGCGTTATGTTTTGAATCGTCTCCTCGACGACCGTTTTCATCCGATTCCTGAAAACCCGCTCGGAGCCGGCTCCGAGCGGGTTTTCGTGTTTATCGCCGGTCGATCACGCATCGATTTCGTCGATTATCAATACTTATTTCGCATAATTGATTACTTTTTATTTAAACGACGGCTCGACGCCGTCCGAACACGGCGAGAGGTCGAGCGGGCGAAGTTAATGTGAAATTATGACATAAATTGTTCGTTGTAATTTTTGATTCGAATAACTTACGCCCGTTAATCTCGATCCCGCGACGATTCGGCGGGGCGGCGATTTTGGATATTCGAGTCCGGAAACCGCTTGCCAAATCGACGGCCGGGTTGTAGGATACGAATAACGACGGAGCTTACGATCGGTTTCGTCGACTGTCGGCTATGTAGGCCCCTTTCGCTCAAGACGCGGCGGGGCCTTTTTTATTGCGGCGAAGCGAAGGTTCCGCGGCTCGGGTACGTCCCGCCGCGGCGGACGATCGACGTCCGCGCCGCGCCGAGGCCAAAGGAGATAATCACATGAAAGTGTCGGCTTCCAGGATCGCCGTCTATTCATTTGCGCTCGTTTCGGTCGCGCTCTCGGGATGCGGAGGAGGAGGAGGCGCGGCCGACGGCGCGGGATCCTCGGGGTCGAAGGCTTCGTCCGTCGCGATCACCGCCGACGCGCGAACCAAAGCCGCCGAGATTTTCAAATCGCGCTGCTCGACCTGCCACGGAATCGACGGCAAAGGCGACGGCCCCGGCGCCGCGAATTTGAACCCCAAGCCGCGGAATTATCACGACCAAAAGTGGCAGGCGTCGGTCAAAGACGAGGATATCGAAAAAACGATCGTCTATGGCGGCGCCGCGGTCGGCAAAAGCGCGGTCATGGCCGCCAACCCCGACCTCTCAAGCAAGCCCGAGGTCGTCGCGGCGCTCCGCGAATACATCCGACGGTTGGGCAAGGAATAAGATCGATCCGGATCGATCGATCGTAAGGCTCTTGATCGCAAGGAATGAATTCGACCGAGGCCGATCGATCATAAGGCTCTCAATCCCAAACGTCCCGAAAAACATCTTTATCTTTCGGAGAACGGCAGATGATTACGTTCAAGCATTTACAAACCGCGACGTTCGCCGCGATCGCCGCGGTCGCGGTCGCGGGTTGCGGGTCGGGGAGCGGAACGTCGGGTTCGGCGGGAGGCGAATCGATCGCCGAACTGATGAAGGCCCGCAAGTTGACCGAGGCCGACGTCGCCGCGGCGCTCAAAACATACACCCCGACCGGAGTCCACGACGAATTCCTGATGATGGCCTCGGGAGGCCACGGCGGCAACTTGATCGTCATCGGCGTGCCGAGCATGCGAATTCTTAAGTATGTGGGTGTTTTTACCCCGGAACCGTGGCAGGGCTACGGATTCGACGACGACACCAAGTCGCTCTTGAAACAAAGCTCGGAGGGGACGACGCTGACGTGGGGAGACATGCATCATCCCGCCTTGAGCGAAACCAAGGGGGATTACGACGGGGAATTCGTCTTCGCCAACGACAAGGCGAACGCCCGCGTCGCGGTGATCGACCTCAAAGATTTCACGACGTCTCAAATTGTTCATAGCCCGATCTTAAGATCGGATCACGGAGGCGCGTTCGTCACCCCGAACACCGAATACGTGATCGAAAGCGGACAATTTCCGGTTCCGCTCGAGGGCGCGTCGGCCTCGCTCGAAACCTACAACGACGCGTACCGATCGGCGGCGATCTTTTGGAAGTTCGATCGCTCGGCGGGCAAGATCGATCCCAAGGAATCGTTCGCGCTCGAGCTGCCGCCTTACATGCAAGACCTGAGCGACGCGGGCAAACTCGCGAGCGACGGTTGGGCGTTCATCAATTCGTTCAACACCGAACGCGCCACGGGAGGAACCGCGGCGGGCAAACCGGCGCTCGAATCGGGCGCGTCGCGTAATGATATGGATTATCTTCATATCATTAATTGGAAAAAAGCCGCCGAGGTCGCCGCGGCGGGAAAGGCGAAGACGATCCAGGGGATGCGGGTGATTCCGCTCGAAACGAGCGTTCAGGAGGGCTTGCTTTGCTTCCTTCCCGAGCCCAAAAGCCCGCATGGAGTCGACGTTTCGCCCGACGGAGAATCGATCTGCGTCTCGGGAAAACTCGACACGCACGAGACCGTGTTCAACTTTTCCAAGATTCAAGAACTGATCAAATCCAAGAATTTTAGCGGTAAAGATCCTTACGGAATCCCGATCTTGCCGTTTAAAGACGCGATTCGAGGACAGGTCGAGATGGGCCTCGGGCCGCTGCACACCCAGTTCGACGATAAAGGCTTCGCCTACACGACGCTTTTCATCGAATCGAAGATCGCGCGCTGGTCGCTCAAAGATCTGAAATTGATCGATAAGATCCCGGTGCACTACAACGTGGGTCACCTGTCGGTCGCGGGAGGCGACACGGTTCATCCCGACGGTCGTTATCTCGTCGCCATGAACAAGTGGTCGATCGATCGATTTAAAAACGTCGGCCCGCTTTTGCCTCAAAATTTCCAGTTGATCGATATCGCCGGAGGTTCGATGCGGCTCCTTTACGACCTGCCGATTCCGCTCGGCGAGCCGCATTACGCGCAAATCATCAAGGCCGACAAGGTGAAGGCGTGGGAGGTTTATAAACCGATCGGTATCAATCAGGTGACGCATCGCGCCGATCCCTCCGCCGCCGACGCCGAATCGAAATCGCGGATCGAACGCAACGGCGATCAGGTAGACGTTTACGTCACATTGGTGCGCAGCCACATCACTCCCGATTTGATCACCGTCGAACAGGGCGATACGATCAAATTCCACGTGACGAACCTCGAACAAACGCAAGACGCGACCCACGGTTTCGCGATCAACGGATATAACATCAACTTGAGCATGGAACCTGGAAAGACCGCGACCGCGACGGTCGTCGCCGACCGCGCCGGGGTTTTCCCGTTTTATTGCTCGGAGTTTTGCTCGGCGCTCCATCTCGAAATGGCGGGTTATCTCGTCGTGACGCCGAAATCGAAGGATAAGCGCGTCGATCGCGCCGATCCGACCGTCGAACCGAACGTCGCGGCGGTCGAGAACCGTGCGATCCCGCGGGAGCGGAATCATGATGATCAAGGCGAACGTTAAACGAATCGACCGGGTCGCGATCGCGGTAGTGATCGCGACCTCGGTCGGAATCGCCGCGGGAACCGCGCGAAATAGCGCGATCACCGGCCGGCGTTCTCAGTTAATTGAGAATAAAATTACGCCTTTGTTTGAGAGACGACCGAACGGAAAAAAGGTCGCCGCGGGAACGGATTTACAATCGCTGCTCGATTCCTCCCCGGCGGGCGCGGTTTTTGATCTTTCCCCCGGCGTGTATTCGGGTCCGATCGTCGTCCGAAAACCCGTGACGATCCAGGGGCCTCGATCGGCGACGATCCGCTCGAACGGAACGGGGATGACGATCGATATCGCGTCCGACGACGTCGCGCTCGTGGGTTTTACAATCGACGGCAGCGGCGATCGCCCCGATCTCACCGATTCGGCGGTGCGCGTTCGAGGATCGTCAAATGTGACGGTTCAAGCGATCCGAGTTGTGAACGCGCTCTTCGGTCTTGTCGCCGAACGATCGCGCAACATACGCTTCGTCGGCAACGAGATCGTCGGTAACGCGTCGACCTCGGTCGGTTTGAGAGGAGACGGCATCCGTTTATGGGAGACGCGCGATTCGGTCGTCGAGCGGAACACGCTCGTCGACGGTCGCGATATCGTCGTCTGGTATTCGTCGGATAATCGCATCTTGAACAACGAGGTTCGCCGCTGCCGCTACGGCACGCATCTCATGTACAGCGACCGGGGAACGATCGAAAACAATCTCTACGTCGAGAACGTCGTCGGTATTTTCATCATGTACTCGCATGATATATCGATTGTTAACAACGTCGCCGCGGGAAACCAATCCGACGGCATGGGTCTGGGAGCGAAGGAATCGGGGAATTTGTTCGTGAAGGGGAACTCGTTCGTCAAGGATCCGATCGGGATTTATCTCGACGGATCGCCGTTTCGTCCCCAGGACTCCGACGTCTTTGAAGATAATCTGTTTGATTTATGCGATACGGGAGTCGTGTTTCATTCGAGCGCGACCCGCAACGTTTTCAAGGGGAACACGTTTCGCGACGATCGCACGCACGTTCGTGTCGAGGGGCGCGGCGACGCTCTCGGAGTGACGTGGCTCGGCAATTATTTCGACGATTACGCGGGCTACGATTTCGATCGCGACGGAATCGGCGACGTCCCCTACGAGGCGCGTTCACTGTCGGATCGGTTGACGTCGGATCGCCCCGAACTCGAATTCTTCCGAGGCGCCGCAGCGACGACGCTTCTCGACGCGCTCGGTCGCGTTTTTCCCCTCTATCAACCCGAGCCGACGCTCGTCGACCCGCGTCCGCTGATCGCGCCGCGAAAATTTTAGTCGATTTAAGGAATAATGTAATGCATATTCAATTAAAAAACGTTGTAAAGACATACGGGCGCTTTAAGGCGCTTGACGGAGCGAATATCGATATCGCCGAGGGGACGAAGACGGCGCTCGTGGGCCCGAACGGGTCGGGCAAATCGACGTTAATCCGTGTGATTATGGGACTGATTTCTTGCGAGGGGGAGGTTTCGCTCGACGGACGGTCGCCGTACCTGCGTCGATCGTCGACGGCTCGCGAGACGGCTTACGCGCCTCAGTCCGCGCCTCGAACGGGGGCGACTGTCGATGAGATCGTAAAGGCGGTCAGCGCGATTCGCGAGATCGAGCGAGAAACGGTCGTCGCCGCGGCGGGTCGGCTCGATTTCGACTTGAACGCGGTTTCATCCAAGCCCGTCCGCGAACTCTCGGGAGGGATGAAACAAAAGTTGATGTTGGCGCTCGCCTTCGCGGCGCCGGCGCGATTACTGATCCTCGACGAACCGACCGCGAGCCTCGACGCCGAATCGCGCGGACGATTCTTCGAAGAGTTCGAATCGATCACGGGCTCCGCGACCGTCCTCCTCTGCTCGCATCGTCTTGAAGAAGTTCGTCGACTTGTTGATCGCGTGATCGTTCTCAACGCCGGACGCGTCGCTTACGACGGACCCGCGGCCGATTTCATCCGCGATCGATCGATCAGCCTGATCGAAATCCACGCCGACGACCCCGATCGGTTCGTCTCCCAGGGGAACGGCGAATGGCTCAACGAACTCGGCTTTCATCGCGGTTCAAAAGGCGTTTGGACGAAATCGGTCGATCGCGCGGCGAAACTCGACCTGCTCGAATCGCTCGCGAGACGATTCGATTCGAATTCGGTCGACGTCACGGCGCGCGACGTGGAGAATTATGAACAATGACAATACTTGCCGATATACCAATCAATAAAAAATCGCGACTTCGCGGCTCGCTCCACGCGGTTGCGATCGGGGTCGCCGTATCGGCGATCGTCGCGGGTTTCACGGCGCTGATTCATCATGCGCAATCGCTTCCGAATTCGGTAACCCCCGTGATCTGGGACAAAGAGAGCTGCGCCGAGTGCAAGATGGCGATCGGCGATCCGTCGTTCGCGGCGCAGCTTCAATCGAAGGACGGGCGGGTTCTCGATTTCGACGATCCGGGTTGCCTGATCACTTACATGATCGATCGTCGTCCCGAGATTCACGCGGTTTATTTTCATTTGTATAGAGAAAACGAATGGCTTGATCGCGATCGAACGGGGTTCGTCTCGGGGGTGCGTTCGCCGATGGGTTTCGACCTGGCGGCGACGCGGAAGGAATCGCCCGGGGCGATCTCGTGGGAACGAGCGATCGAGGCGGTTCGCGAGCGAAACGATCGGCGCTCGGCGGGCGATCGCGGCCGAATCGACGTTTCGACCGGAAAAAACTCGATCGGAAAGTAAATCGACTTTATGGAAAGGTGGAATTCGATGAATCGGCGCGGGCGGATCTTGGCGACGGCGCGGCTCGAACTCGCCGAACTGGCCCGGTCGCGCCTGCCGGTCTTCTCGTTCGCGCTTCCGGCGGCGATCTCGGCGTTGCTGATAGTGATCGGGATGCGCGAATCGAACGTCCTCGGCTTCACGGGGATGGGACGCGTTTTATTATCGCTTTGCCATGTGTTGATTTTGATTTTACCGCTCACCGCGCTTCTGGGGGCGGGAACGACGCTGAATCGCGCCCGCGACGACGGCTTACTTGAGCTTATGTTTAGTTTACCGCTCGATCGGGGCGAGTATTACGTTGCGATCACCGCGACTCGTTATCTCGCGTTGACGGCGCCGATCGTAGTCGCGATCGGGGCGCTTGGATTATTGGGTCGAGCGGTTTTCGGGCAACCGATACCCTTGGAATTCCTGGCGCGAACGACCGCGATCGCGGCGTCGTTAACTTGGAGCTTCGCGGCGATCGGCCTCGCGATCTCGACGATCACGTTCAACCAGGCGAAATCATTGATATATTTGCTTTCGACTTGGGTGCTTGCGGTCGCGGTCGTCGATTTCGGGATGATCGGCCTGATGCTGCAATGGCGGATCGACCCGCGCGCCGTGTTCATACTGGCGTGCCTCAACCCGGTTCAGTGCGCCCGCATGGCGCTCCTTTCGGCGGCCGAACCGAGCCTCGGCGTGCTCGGTCCCGTCGGTTTTTATCTCGCCAATCACGTGGGTACGAACGCGCTTTTCGCTCTCGGAATCGCGCAGCCGATCCTTATCGGCCTGATCGCGTGGACGATCGGCCTCCGCGCGTTCCTCCGCGGCGATCTGGTTTAACGACCCGATTCGATTCGAGAGCCGGATCGCCGGCGAAATTGCGAACGTTTACCAATGGAATCATTAGGAGAAATCATGAACCGATTTTTTGAACATTTGAGACGCCTCCTCGATCGACCGATCGGGATCGGTTCGCGGATCGCCCTTGTCGCGCTCTCCGCGATCATGTTCCTCAGTTTTCAACTGCCGTTATGGCGCTATTCGATGGAGGCGCCTCAATATCCCAAAGGATTGTACGTGGATATTTATTTTCATCGACTCGAGGCGGGAAACGACGGCCACGATATCGACGAGATCAACGAACTCAATCATTACATCGGCATGATGAAGATCGATCGCAGTCAATTGATCGAGCTTGATTGGATTCCGTTCGCTTTCGGCGTGTTGATGTTGCTCGCGATCCGCTCGGCGCTGATCGGCGACGGTCGATCGCTCGTCGATCTAACCGTTCTAACGTTTTTTTTAATCGCGTTCACGGGAGGTCGATTTATTTATAAGTTGTACGCGTTCGGTCATTTTCTCGATCCCGCCGCGCCCGTCAAAATCGAACCGTTCACACCCGTGATCCTGGGCACGAAACAGGTCGCCAATTTCACGACGCACTCGTATCCGCGCTCGGGAAGCGCGATCGTCTTCAGCTTCGCCGCGGGGATCGCGCTGATCACGATATGGCACTTTCGCGGGCTCGTCTCGCGGGCGAAACATCCGATTGAGCGACATGAATCGGTCGAGAGCGCGTCGACCACGTGATCGAGCCCAAGCCGAACGAATCAAGCGAACGACGTCGAGAGATATCGCGACCGCTTGATTCATTTATGATATATTGTACGGAGAATTAATTATGAACCGATCGATTATGATCGTGCGGAAATTGCGAGAAGTTTCGACCGTGCTTCGGGATCGGTCGGCCGCGATCGTCAAGATCGCGCTTCAAAAAATCGCATCTCCGAACGATCGGAACGATCTTGTCGCTTCTTTGGCGGGATTGACGGGAAGTTTCTTGACGATCGCCGCGACGATCGCGGTGATGGTTTACACGACGCGTCCCGATCGATCCGCAACACAGGCGAGCGTCGGCGACGAAACGCCCAAAGATCCCGTCGCGCTCGGTAAAAAATTGTTCGTCGATCGGGGTTGCATCGGCTGTCATCAGCTCACCGGAATGGGACTTCCAGGTCAGTTTCCTCCTCTGGCTCGATCGGAATGGGTTCAAGGAGATCCTGAAAGACCGATTCGAATCCTCTTGAACGGTCTGCAAGGTCCGACACAGATTCACGGACAAACTTATAATAACGCGATGCCGGCCTTCGGCTCGACGCTCGGCGATAAAGAGATCGCGGCGCTTCTGACATACATCCGTCAGGAATGGGGCAATTCGGCGCCTCCGGTCGATACCGAAACGGTCGCGACGGTACGCGCGACGACGAAGTCTCGAACGACTCCCTGGACCTCGGCCGAGCTCGAAGCCGCGCTCGCCCGCGAAAGCGAAATCGGCTCACCCAAAACCCAGGTTGATATAAAACCCAAAGAGCGCGAACCCGCCGCTCCGTCGAACGACGAATCATCGAGCCGAATCAATCCCGCGATCGGTTCGAAAACCGAGGCGATCAAGGCGATCGACCCTAAACCCTGATGATAATCCAAAAAAATGCTTAATATAAAAATAGATCGGAATCGATCCGTCGACGACCGAGAACCAAAATCTTCGCGTGAGGATCTCCGCGAAGGATATTTGATTCGACTCGATCGAACCGAAAAGTCGCCGGTCGTTCTGATTTATCATGATATCTTATCATTAAGAAATCGCCCAGTTTTACCTGAAAAAAAATGGGCCGAGCGATCGACGCTCGGCCCGACGTCCGCGCTCCGGAATGCGCCGCGGACGTCGATTTTCAATGATGCGTTTATCGCTTAGAAGCGAAAATAACGCGTCGCGACGGTGACGTCGCTGTATTCGGGAACGAAGCTCGAAATCACGTTGTTCGCGTGTAGGTTGAGGATGTTCCTGGGCCAAAGGTTGACGGAATATTGAGAAAGCAGAGCCCCGGTCGACGGCAAGAGCGAGGTCGGAACCACGACCTGAACCGTGTTCCCTCGAACGCTCGCGTATTGCCCGGGCAACGCGGTTTCCGCTCCGGTCGTCAGATTGACGACGTTCGCGGTGAGTCCCGATGGTTGATCGCTGACGAACACGACCGCGTCGAAGAGGATATTGCCTCGATCAGGGAACGGCCCGGGATATGTCGCGCTCCCGCGGTTGATCCCGAACACGTAGAACGCCGATTGGCTCGCGTTCATCGGGTGCGTGGGAATCGGTCCCTGCATCGTCCCTTTTAATACAAGCACTTGCCCAAAGGTCGTGATCGTCGCATTCACCCCGACCGCGTTGAGGTACGGGACCCTCGGGCCGTTATAAAGCTGGTAAAAATTGGGCGCTTTTTGGGCGAAACCCGCGCCGATGTTCTCGGTCAAGAAGGGAGGTCGGTAATTCATAATCCGACCGATTGGTGTAACGGGAGGGCCGCCGAAAATGGCGCCGACGGGGGCGTCGGAATTTTGGGGGGCGAATCCGCCGATGACGCTCGCGGGCGACGGAGGAGGCACCGAACGGGGCCAGAAATTCACCTGATAATCGGTCGGAGCGACTCCCGTCGAAGGAAGCGCGCTTAACGGAACGATCGCTGAGACCGAATTACCTCGTATCTGGAACGTGCCGGGGGGAAGAACCGTCTTCATTCCGTCGTTGGTATCGGTCACGCTGCCGACGAATCCGTTCGGAGTCGCGGAGATCACCACGATCGCGTCGAATGTGATATTTCCCTTGCCAGGGAACGGTCCCGGATAAGTCGCGCCTCCGCGGTTGATCCCGAACACATAAGTTGGAAGCACACCTCCCTGATTGATCGAGGGAATGATCGGACCCGCGACGTTACCCTGAAGATAAAGCGACTGTCCTTGATTGATGACAATCGCGCGCAATCCCGTCGGATCGAGATAAGGAAATCGCGGGCCGGTGTAATGCGAATAAAATTCCGGCGTTTTGGCGACGAAACCCGGGCCGACTTTCTCGGTGAACGCCCCGAACCGAAACGGAGCGTGGATCATCGGCGCTCCCGGAGGCGGCGAAGGAGGCGGAGAGCTTCCCGCGCCCCCGTAGCTCATCAACGCTCGCTCTTCAAGAGCCTCAACCGAAACGGTCGAGCGTTTCGGCGAGCGTAAAGAATTTTTTGTCATGTTCATCGATGCGAATCTCCAGTTCGATCGGTCGCGGCGTCGTTCATCAAAACCGGGCGAAGCTCGATGAAAATCCCGACGGCGACTCAAATCGACATCAGTGGCATGATCGTGATGAAAGCCGAACCGTCGCGATCGGTTGATATAAATCAACATAAATGGGGGGACGATCGCGACCGCAGACCTCGCTCCGTTCCATCAAATCGCGGTCGGCAGGCAGATTGTACGCTTTGTGAATCGGGTTTCAAGATGGGCAATTCGGGATAACCGTAACGTTAACGCTAAATAGAACGACCGTCAGATTTTGAGACGGCCGGGGGGATCGATTCTGGTTTCGAATATCAAGTCGATGGGCGATCGACGGTCGCGCCGATCGCGCCGCGTAACCCCCTAGCCCTTTCGGAATCGATTGTGATAAATTGAACGTGTTCGATCGATCCGAGCCCCTTTGGCTGGTTTGCGCTCGATTTGGAACGCGATTTGATCCGAAGCTCCGAATACGACCGAGGCGCCCTTTCGCACCGAGGTGATACCGCATGGCGACCACCGTTTTGCTGATCGGGATGATCCTCTCCTCAACACACGCGGCGCCCGCCCCCAAAGCACCCGCCCCACAAGAAGAAATCGCCGCGGCGCGCGATCTTTTGCAAACGGGTAAATATTCCGAAGCCGTTGAAGCGTTTGAGAAGCTTCGATCGCGCCCCGACGCGTGGGGAAACGCCGTGCGATCGCGGATCGCGCTCGGTTTGGCGGATTCGCTCGCGAGCCGCGGCGATTACGAACAAGCGATCCGTTTACTCGTTTGGACAGCGAGCTTTCAGGGAGGAGAAGCCGACGTTTGGGCTCGGCTCGCCGATCTTGAATTCGATCGAGGGCGTTGGATCGAAGCCGAGACCGCGATCAAACACGCTCTCGCCAAAAATAGCGAACACTTGCTTGCGCGATGGATCGCGGCGAGGCTCGATCTCGCCCGCGGTAAAACCGAGGCCGGCGTGGCGGCGTGCAAGTGGTTCGTCGATCATTACAACGTGCGGCAGGCCGAACTTGATAAAAACGCCGACGCGCTCGTTCTGATCGGCCAGGCGTCCGAAATCTACTTCCGAGCCAAGGCGCGGGGCGACGATCTCGCGCAAGAGCTCAACAACGTGATCAACGGCATTTATGAAGAGGCGATTCGCGCCGATTCCAAATGCTGGAAGGCCTCGTGGCTCGAGGGACGGCTGTTCCTTTCGGGATACAACGAACGGTCGGCGATGCCCGAGCTGCAAAAGGCGCTCAAAATCAATCCCCGCGCCGCCGAGGTGATCGTCACGCTCGGCCAGGCCGATTTGCAGGGGTATAAGCTCGCAGCGGGGCGCAAGCTCGTCGATCGCGCGCTCGCAATCAACCCCCGTTATTATCCGGCGAATATCTTGCTCGCCGATTTGAACATATCCGACGAACGTTTTGACGACGCGTTGATCGCGGCGAAGAAGGCCGTCGACGAAAACCCGAAAAGCGAAGACGCTCTCGCTCGGATGGCGGCTTCGTATCGTCTGCTCGTCAAGCCGATCGCCGCTCAGGTCGTCGAGAGCGAGGTTTTGGCTCGCAACCCGAGGCCGACCGATTTTTACGCGGCGCTCGGCGAACGATTATCGGATCGGCGTAAATACCCCTCGGCCGAACGAGCCTTCCTGCTCGCGATCAAGGCAGACCCCGACCGCGCCGAATCACGCATCGGCCTGGGAATGCTTTATATGCAGATTGGTCGCGAGGAAGAGGCGCACGATTTGTTTGAAACCGCGTTCGCCGCCGATCCGTTCAACGTCCGCGCCGACAATATGCTAAAAGTGCTTCGGCATATGTCTTCATATGCTCAGGTTAAAACCGACCATTACATCGTGACGATGGACCCGAAGCAAGACGCGCTTTTGGCTAGATATATGGCCAAGTATTTGGAATCGGTTTATCCCGAACTGACGACGAAATTCGGCTTTACGCCGCCGGCGCGATCGGTCGTCGAGATCATGAAAAATCACGAATGGTTCAGCGGCAGGACGACGGGGCTGCCGTTCATCCCGACCGTCGGGGCTTGCACGGGGAAGGTCGTGGCGCTCGCGAGCCCGCTTTCGGTGAAGAAGCCTTACAACTGGTCGCGCGTGCTCAAGCACGAGATGGTTCACGTCGTCACATTGCAACAAACGAATTTCAACATACCACACTGGTATACCGAGGCGCTCGCGGTCGATACCGAAGGCTTTCCAAGGCCCCAACCGTGGAACAAGATGCTGCTCGAACGCGTTCCGGCGCGGAAGGGATTGCTCGATCTCGATACGATCAATCTCGGATTCATTCGACCCAAAGAGCCCGACGACCGTCAGATGGCTTATTGCCAGGCTCAGCTTTACGCGCAATATATGCTCAAGCGATTCGGATCGGACGCGTTGATCAAAATGCTGAACGCTTATCGACGCGGCGAGACGACCGATCGCGCGATCGTCTCGAGCTTCGGCGTTTCCAAGGCCGATTTCGAGTCGGGATATCTCGAATTTCTCGACGAGACGATCAAGACGATCCGCGCCCGCGTGAGCGAGGAAAAGCCCGTTTCGTTTTCGGAACTCGAGCGTTTGATCCGCGAAAAGCCCGACGACGCCGATTTGAACGCCAAGATGGCTTATGAACATTTCTCGAGACGAGATTATCGCGAGGCTCGACCGTTCGCCGACAAGGCGCTCAAGATCAAGCCGAATCATCCGCTCGCGAGTTACGTGAAGGCGAGGCTGTTGCAGACGATCGGCGATTCCGAGGGAGCTCTTAAGATTCTCGAACCCGCGTTCGACGAGGCGAAGCCGAACGAACGGGTGGTCGATTTGCTCGCCGAGCTGACGATGAAGGCGGGCGATCTCGATAAAGCCGAGAAGCTTTATGAGATTGCGCATCACGACGACCCTTATCATTCCAAGTGGATCGCGGGGCTCGCTCGCGTTCATCTGCGCCAGAAAAACGAGGACAAGTTCCTCGCCGATCTGGCGATGCTCGCCGATAACGACGCCGACGATCTCGACGTACGCAAGGCGCTCGCCGAACGTCATTTAAAACGGGGCGATTTCGACCAGGCGGCGAAATGGGCTTACGAGTGCATTTATGTGGACGTGAAAGACGCCGCAGCGCATGTGACGCTCGCCGACGCCGATTTCGGCCTGAAGAAGTTCGGCGAAGCGATCGAGGAATACGAGGTCGGTCTATCGCTTAAGGTGAAGAAGCCGAACGACGTGAAGGTGAAGCTGGCGCGGGCTCGGCTCGGCCTGGGTTTAAAGAGCGAGGCGAAGGCGACCCTTGAAACGATCCTCAAAAGCGATCCCGATCACCCCGAGGCCAAGAAGTTGCTCGACGAGATCGAGAAGAAAGACGGCGAGAAATAAGATCGGCGCTTTCCGGAATCATTCCGCTTGAGGTATCGGCGTTATGTCGAGGATGTCCGCGGCGGCTTACCAAAAACATTATAATTCATCACTAGCATAGAAATGCATGCATTCTGTACTGGGAGGGCGAACCTCCCGGTGAGCCGTTTTTCATCGACTCCTGAAGGAGGCCCGATTTATCCATCGTCGATATTACATTTATTAACAACGCTCACCGTGAGGATCGTCCTCCTTGTGTCGGATACGCCGACAAATCACCTCGAATATAAGAATTTCTTTGTGGCCAATCTTTTTGCTCGCTCATAATCGTCGTTCTTCGTCGTTAAATCCATGATTTTCATATAGAGATCGCCCGGCGAACTTTTAAGCGATTTTTCCAAAGTCCTGATATAAGATCACATTCAATAGACTTGAATTTTATTCATCCTGATAGGGGGCGAATTGTTCGAAGTCGGGAATCCACAAACCGGCGTATCTATGAGCGACGTGCCTCCAGAGGAGAGAATCTCGTTTCGAGAGCGCTTCCACACAGGCCCATCGCGACCGATTCTTGACGTCCAAATGATCGATTTTCTTCGATTCGGCAAGTTTATCGATGAGTTCGACCGTCCAGCGCGGGTCGATCGCGACCGACGCGACGACGACTCGATAATCGTCGATTTTACTCGGATCCGAGATTGCGAGCAAAGATCGCGCGATTTTACGATCGTAGCGAGCGATCAACGCGGCGAGCACGGCGTCGACGCCGGCGTGAGCGATCCTTTGAGTTGAAGATAATTCGATCGGACGACGGTACGAAATCGCTTTCCAGAAATATTCCGAAACGAGCGCGGGATCGATTTTCTCGGCGGCGTATAATAACGCCGCGGCGATCACGCTCGGCGACATTGCGGCGAGATCCAAGTCGCGCTCCTGTATCGAGAGATCCTCAAGCGTTTCAAATGATTGGTCGAGCGAATTTTTCGCCTCGGTCTTATCGATCTCGGCGAGTCGATCGGCCATGACGCCGAGCGCGTAACCTCGATATGCTTGAAGACCGATCTCGTTCGCGATCTTGCGAGCGCGAGAAAGATCGACCGCAGCCATCCGGTAGCAGACCGGAACGGCGTGAGGATCGCGAAAACGTCTCTCCTCGATCATCGCCAAAACGCGTTCCGAGTCCGCGGGCGAACGAGCCGCGAGTTCATGAGCGACTCCGCCGAGATGTACGATATCATGACGGTTATATGTGATACCTTTGATTATATCGAGCGCCGACGGCAGGTCGATCACCGAAAGTTCCTCGGCGAAAAACCCGCGAACCAAGCCCGCTTGATCGGTCGGAGGGAGCCCGCGGGCTTCTTCGATCGTCTCGCGTAAGAGTTTTGTCGCCCGGTCGGGTTCACCCAAATCAAACAACCGGTCGGCGATCATGCCGACGCCGCGCACGCGTTGCTGAGGCGTCTTGTTATTCTTGGCCTGAACGAGAGCCCGATCGAGTATCTCTAGCTTTTTCGGCCGATCGCTCGCCGGCACACGATCACAGATATCGATCAATGTATGAACTTTGTAAGCCGGATCGCTCATCGCCTCGGCGATTTGTAGCGAATCGTCGATCGATTCCTGGGCGAGCGCGAGGGCCGCGATCCGTCGGGTATCCATATCGGAGCGTCGACTCGCGGGAGGTCTTTCGTCGACGATCGCGACGGCGCGTTCAGGATCGATCCGCGCGAGGAAGTGAATCAACATCATTTTTTGCGATTCGTTTCCGTCTCTCAGAGTTCTTTCAAAATATGAATCAAATATTTTATGTGCGATCGCGATCCTTTCGGATTTGGAGAGCGAGATCGGCAGGGTTTTCATCGGAGCGATCGATTCCTCTTCGACCTTTGCAATCCGCAAATCAATCGATGCGTCTTTTCGCAGAACGATCGTCCCGACGAAGCGATATCCTTGTTTTTTCACGAAAACGAAGAATCGCGACCGAGGAACTCCCTTGAGGGTGAATCGACCGTCGCGGTCGGATTTGGTCGTTATCGTCGCGACGGTGTCGCCGCGGGTGAAGACTTCGGCGTCGGCGACGGGCTCGCCTTTGCGATCGACGACCGTTCCCGAACGAGTTTCACCCCAGGGTGCGATCGCCTTGATCTCTAGGGAAACCTTCCCGGGTTCAATCGATCGCTTTATAATCGGATATTCGGTTATTGAATCATTGCGCGAGATCCGAACCTCGCGAATCGTCGATTCGCCCGCCGATATCGCGGGAACTTCAAATCGACCTTGAGAGTCGGTCACGACGAGCGCCTCCCCCGATTGCAACTTTAAGGCGGGATTATCCGATTGAGTCGATATGAGAAAATATCTTCCGATCAGACTTGAGCGATCGTCGGCGATCAGCCTCCCTTTCACCGATGCGACGGGGCTCAATACGATCGGCGAGTTTTTTGTCGGAGGAGGACCGAATTGCCGTCCGAACGATTTCGACTCGACCCGGATCGATGCGATCGATCCGACGTCGAGCCCCTGAATCGTCGTTTTTCCTTTGTCGTCGGTTCGAAATTCGACCTCGTCTCTCAGTTCTTCGGGAACGACGAACACGAGCGCGTTGATTCTGATGGACGCCGGACCGATGCGCGCGTCGGCGACGGGCGCACCGTCTGGATCGAGCACGGTCCATAAAGAGTCTTTCTCATGTCGGTTTTTGAGAATCACGCCCGGGATCGTCGGGCTTTTGACGAAAGGAACCCTCGACGCCGTGATCGCGCGCCCCGGCTTCCATGTCCATAGAGTTACGGGAAGGTCGAATCCCACCAAACGGATCTCCACGCGTTCGTGCGTCTCGACACGGAATCGTCCCTCGGCGTCGGTCTCTCCGCGCGCGACGACGTGCTCGCGGCCGTCGTCTTCGCTCTTTTTTGACAAATATACTTTTGCATGTTCAATCGGCTTGTTACACTCGTCGAGAACCGTCCCCGTCACGACGAGACGCCGTGACGGCGCCGCCGAGTTCGGCTGTTGCGAAACCAATGCGAGAACGATCAACGCGTGGATCATCGCTAAACTCCTCGACGCCGACGACAAAGCCCGCGTTACCATCTAAGAATATCGACTTGTTACAAATCAAAATGCATTTCCGTACCGAGCGAGCTTGTCGGCCGGCGAGCGCGATTCTGTTCGACTCGCATGAATCTTATCAAATTCGGATCGGTCGACGAAAGAGCGAGCTTTTTCGTCGATCGCAACTTTAATGTTGCAGCGGCCCGGCTCAATCGCGGCCGATTTTCACCGAGCCTCTTAAACGTGGATCATTCGGGATCGCAAACGTCGTCGGCGTCGATCTCAGGCGAGGGCGAAGGACCGGGAATGATCGAGCATCCCGAAGTCTCTTTTTCGCCGTCGTATGTCGGGGGAGATTGAGGAGCGGTGCAGGTCGATCCGGGAGGGCAAGTGCTCGATTGAAGCACCCAGACGCCGTTCTGTCCGACCCACTGACACGTTCCGCCCCATACGTCGGGCTCTTCTTCTTGTTTCATCTTCGTCCTCCGGTTCCGGTTGGAATCAACTGATTCATAGAAATCGTCCTATAATCATCAGTGAGATTGGGAGCCGGACGCCGAGCCCCCGCGAGCGTTTTCGGCTTTGACCTCGGGGCGATGCGTTGCGATCGTTCGCGCGATGCGAAATCCGATCGCCCAGGAACGATGCGGCAACGTCAGGTATCGCGCCGAGACTCGCGAATACCGCATCGTCGACATCACCGAAGATCCTCGAAAGATCTGACGTCCGTCTGCGAGCGGCGCGCCGAGATCTTCGACGATCTCGCGCGAATCAAAATCCGCGGGATAAGGATGACCGTTTTGGCACCACTCCGATACGTTACCAAGCATATCGAAGAGTCCGAGATCGTTGGGTTTTAGCGAGGCGACGCCGCGCGGCGCGGTCGCTTTCTCTCGAAGCCATGCGTATGCCGGCAACACTGTGGAATCATTACCCATAAAATAGATCGATTCGGCGCCGGCGCGGCAGGCGCATTCCCATTCGGCCTCGGTCGGCAAGCGGTAGCCCGTTCTCATTAAATAATCGGGATATGGGATTAATTCGTTCGAGACGGGATCGACCTCGGCGCGATAGCACATCGACGATTCGGGAATTCCCTCGAGTTCGCTCAGTCGTCGGCAGTAACGGATCGCGTCGGCGCGGTCGACGAGCGTCACCGGATTCGAAAACGTCGCGTTCCCGCCGTCGTAATCTTTAAATACATCAATATACTCTTGGATCGTTGTTTCTTGTGTCGCAATCGCGAAGGTGCGGGGGATTGAAACGCGATGGCGGTTTTCGCCGGCGCCACGTTCGGGCTCGTCGGCGGGTGAGCCCATCATGAAGAGGACGGGACCGCGGACGACGGCGAACTTGCGTCCTCTCGGCGAGACGAACCAATCGCGCGTCGGTTCGATCGCCGCCGCCGAAGACTTGGCGATCCGTTCGTCGGCTTGATCGACTTTCTCGGCTTGTCCCCAGCGGCGCAACGTCCAGGCGATCGCCGAATGAATTCCGGGATCGGGGTCGATCGAATAGAGCGAGGAGAGTTCGCGAACGAAGCGGTTGAAAATCGACGCTCGCATCCGTTCGGGAGGAAAACCGCCGAGCGCCAGCAGCAAGCCGCGCCGCGCCGAAACGTCGGGTTCAATATGAAATCGATTGATTAGAAGTGCCGGATTAACCTCCGAAGATCCCACGCGTTCGATCAGCAAGGTTCGAACGGTCGGATCGGGTCGAAACCGAAACAACGTCCAAACGCGTTCGGGACGTTCGAGCAACAGGAGCGCGATCGCGGCGTTTACCTTCCGTTTGGCGATCGCGCCGGCGCGTTCTCGATCTTGCCCCGCGGGAAGATCGGGATCGAGCGAGACGCCGAGAAGATCGGCCTCGCGATCGACGTTTCCCTCGAGTTTGCCGGTGAGGAGCGCCAGCCGACGCGCCGGGGTCGCCGCGATCCAGTGCTCGATCGTCCGTTCGACGGGCGCCGACGCGGGGCGATCGTCGCGAAGCAAATTGCCGAACAGCACGCCGATCTGCACCGGTTCGGCGACTTGGATCAAATCATTAATAATTTTAGGATCGTCGGCGTAATACGAGGCGACGATCAGCGCCGCGGTGTATTTTTCATCGGCCGAACGCGATTGATCAATAAATACTTTCTTAAGCGGATCAAGCAGCTTCATCCGCGTCGGTTCAAAAAGCGCCAGCCAGGGACCGACCGAATACGGCTTGATTCGAGCCAAATGCGAGGCGATGAAATCGCGGTTCTCGGCCCACTTGGCGTCGGCGCCGGGATCGATCTCGGCGAGCGCGGCCGCGGCGCGAAATCGACGCTCGCGCGGTTCGTCGACCGACTCGACGATCCGCCAGAACCGTTCGCGAAACCGACCGCCGCGCCGCGCGAGCGCGTGCCGAATGATCGCGAGCTCATCGGGATCGGCCTGTAAAAGCTGATCGGCGAGCGAATCGAGCAAACTCTCGTCGCCCCGAGCAAGCGCCACCCGCAACCGCGATCGCCGAGCGTCGCCGAGCTTCGGCGACCGTAACAATTCATGTAATCGAGGGACGATATCTTCATAAAAAGGTGTGAGATCGTCGATAATCGTGTTGACGTTCGATGGTTTCGCGGTGAGGAGGGTTTCCACCTTGGCGAGTTCCCAATCGCGCCGCGCCTTGACGACCTGCGACGATTTCCAGGCGATCATCGCGAGCCCCGAGAACGCGACCGCGAACGCGATCGTCGCCGCGGCGACGATCGGGCGATGACGGCTCGCCCAGCGACATCCGTATTCCAATACGCCCACCCGACGCGCCGTGATCGGTTCGCCGCGACGCCTACGACGCAAGTCGTCGGCGACCTCGCGCGGCGATCGATACCGTCGTTCGGGGTCTTTTTCCAGGCATTTCAGGCAGATCGTCGAAAGATCGCGGTCGACCGACGGAGCGATCGCCGACGGAGCGAGCACCTCGTTCTCACCGACGGCTCGGATCGTCGCCGCCACCGTTTCCTCGAAAAACGGCGGCCGGCCCGTCAATAACTCGTAAAGGATCGCGCCCAATCCGTATACGTCGGTCGCGGTCGTGATCGCCCCCCGATCCCCCCGAGCCTGCTCGGGCGCCATGTATTGCGGCGTCCCCATCGGCTCGCCCGTCAACGTCAGATCCGAATCGAACGCGATCCGCTTCGAAAGCCCAAAATCACTAACATATGGCGATCCGTCAAGATCGAGTAAAATATTCGAAGGCTTCAAATCGCGATGCAAAACCCCCCGATCGTGCGCATGCTGAACCGCGTCGGCTATCGCCGCTATTAAATCGATCGTTTTGTTGTTATTATGCCGATATTCACCAATTTTTTGGGATAAGCTCCCCCCTTCGACGAATTTCATGCTGAAAAAACGACGGCCGCGATTCACCCCCACCTCGTAAATCGGCGTGATATTCGGATGATCAAGCGACGCGACCGCGAGCGGCTCGTTCGAAAAGCGAATCAAATCGGTCGACGATCCGATTCGATCTTGCCTCAGCATCTTGAGCGCGACGAGCCGGTTCGCGCCGAGTTGCCGAGCCTTATACACGACTCCGACACCCCCCTGCCCCAGCCATTCCAACAGCACGTAATCGCCGAACCTTCCCCGCGGCTGGAGCCGAAGGAACGATTCTTCGGTAAGGATCGTCGACGCGCCGGGGACGACCGTAGGCGCGGCGCCGTTGACGAGATCGCCGCGTTCGGCGCCGATCGCGTCGCCGTCGTTCGTCGGATCGACGACGAGCATTTCATCTTGTTCCCGACGAATCGCGCCGTCGGCGATCGTCGCCGCGCCGTCGTCGGGATGTGAAAACTCGAGCGATGCGATCGGATCGATGAACGTGTCGTCGATCACGCCCCGTTCGCTCGAAACCGATCGGACCGCTCGCATCGCGTCGGTCATCCCCTCAATCCGATCGGCGTCTTGAAAATACGCCATCAAGTCGGCGGCGAGTTCGGGATTCGCCAGAATCAAGCGACCCCGGTCGCTCGGGCCGTCCGCTCCTCCGCTCGCGTAATATCCATTCAAAACCGCGTCGAGGCGCGCCTCGTCGCGATCGTTTTCGCTTCCGTTTAACGTCACGTCTCAGCCCTCCCCGATCCCGATTTCATGAGACGACGAATCCATGATACCGATAAATCGACCGCGAGGAACAAAACGACTTCGACGAAATCAACCGAACGTTCGACTCGCGCCTCCAGGCGAACACGATCGCCGTGCAAAACCCTCTTCTCTTTCGGTATCGAGCGAATCACACATTTAATGAATCCGCATATAAGCAGAATTGATTCAGGACCGCGTTCGTTCCGATAAACCGCAGCCCGAACTTTTGAATCGAGACGAATCGATCTAAAAGATATCACAAGAGCGTCGGCGGAGTAAAGCGCCGAATTCGGGCCTGGCTCCCACGATGCCGAACCCTTCGCGTCGGTCGAACGCCTTCGCGTCGCGTCGGATCAACCCCCCGGCCGACTCGTCGATTTCGTACCCCGACCGCGGTTCAACATCCGTCCGAACCCCGCGTCCGCTCGATGCGCTCGTTCATCTAAACAAAATGCCGGCTCGATCGATTCCCGCCGGAAGAGAACAATCGGAAAGGTTGAAACAATTTCCGCTCGTAACGGGAGGATCGGCAGCCACGATGCGTTATCGCGTCCGCGTGACAAAAGATTATCTTGTCTTCAGCTCGGGTCATTTCATCACATATTCGGGAGACCGTTGCGAACGACTCCACGGCCATAATTACAGGGCGTCGGTCGAGATCGAAGACGAACTCGACGAGAATCATTACGTCTTCGATTTCATCCTGCTCAAAGACCTCACCCGCGAGATCGTCGACGAACTCGATCACCGTATGCTCCTTCCCACCAAGAACCGCCTGATTCGAGTCGAACGCGCGGGAGAACAAATCGAGGTTCGCTACAAAGACAATCGTTGGAGCTTTCCCGCGGGCGATTGCGTCCTCCTGCCGATCGCCAACACCACCGCCGAGCTGCTCGCGGCGCACATCCTCGAACGACTCCTCAAGTCGATCGCCGATCGCGGCCTTAACAAGCCCAAACGCGCGTCGGTCGAAGTCGAGGAAAGCTTCGGCCAATCGGCCTTCGCCGAAACCGATGAAACATCTTGATCAATCAAAATCTTTGATGTTCCCCCGGCGACGCGACGAACGCGACGGCTTCGCGATCGATAAGCCCCTGATGAATCGCCGTGCCGACGAGCGCCGCGGAAACCCCGCGACGCTCGGCGCGCGCCAGATCGTCGATTCCTCGAATCCCGCCGCCGATCGCGATCGAAACATCGGCGAGGCGGCGTCGAACCTCGTCGACGATTTCAAACCCCCCGAAGCCGTTTTCTCCTCCCACGCTCGCGAGATCGAGAACCAACAACGAGCGACACCCCGCTCGATACGCGGCTTCAATGATCGCGAGCGGAGAATCGCCGACCTCGTTCGATCGAAACGCGGGCGCGAGCCTTACGCCATGAGGATCGAGATCGAGGCTCAAAACGACCGACTCGGCGCCTCGACGCCGCACCAGACTCTCGATCGTCTCGAACGAATGAATCGTCTCGGAACCCGCGATCACGCGATAAAGATCGTCGAGGATCGGATCTTCGGCGTCGCTCGATTCTCGAATTCCCCGGTCGAGCCAAACCTTGAATCCATCATCAATGATTTTTTTGATAACAGAAGAATTCTCGCGCGATTGAGTTTCGATCGCGTCGAGATCGGCCAGGTAAAGTTCGTTCACGCCGAGCCGATCGCGCATCGCCCGCGCCGATTCGAGAGGATCGGACGAAGGATGAAGCCGAGATCGCAGCCGAGCGTATCGCGATCGATCGCCGCCGCGCGCGTGAACCGCTCGACCGTTCTTGATATCGAGCACCGGAACGATCCGCATGAATTCTCCTTTAACGATACTTATTTATGAATATATAACCGGAGGCGGGCTCTCGGGCCGCGAGATCCCCCGATCGCTCGCGCGCGAGGGAGGCGCGATGCTCGTCGCCCTCGCCGCCGATTTCGCCGCGTCCGAAGCCCGACGCGTCGTCGTCTCGGTCGACGAACGCTTTGAACGCGATATCAAGCATGAACTTAATCACATGCTCGCATCGGATTACGTGGAAACGATTCGGATCGGCCCCGGCGAGGAGCGCGATCGGATCGTCGACGCCGCCCGATCGGCCGATTATACCCTCGTGATCGCTCCCGAAAGCGACGGTCTCCTCGCCGAGAGAGCCGATTGGATTCCAGTCGGTCGCTCGCTCGGATCGACCCGATCGGCGATCGAACTCGCCGGAAACAAATTCGCGCTCGCAGGCCGCTGGATCGGCCTCGGCCTTCCCCACCCCGAAACGATCGCGCTCGCCGCGAATCGCGAAATTCCCGCCGATTTCCCCTTCCCCGCGGTTCTCAAACCGATCGACGGAGCGGGCGGCTTGAACACGCGTATCGTCGATCGTCGCGACGATCTCGCGATCGACGAGATTCATTCCGGAACATATATCATTCAGAAGTTCATAACTGGAAAATCAATGAGTGCTCAATTCTTAATTGATAGATCGGGCGATCCTCGCTTGCTCGCGGTCGGCGAACAGTCGATCGCGTGGCCGGGGGGGCTTTGTCGCTACGGCGGAGGACGTTCGCCGGTCGCGGTCTCTCGCGAGATCCAGGAGATTTTATACGCCGCGGCGCGATCCGTACGCGGGTTGCACGGCTGGATCGGGATCGATTTCATCCGTCAAGAAAAAACCGATTCGATCGCCTTGATCGAGCTCAACCCGCGACCGACGACTTCGATCCTCGCGGTCGTGCGTTTAACCCCCCCGGGCCTCCTCGCGACCGCTTGGCTCGAATGCGTTCAAGCCGCGGGCGAAACGCTCGTCGATCGCCTGATCGAAACGATCGCCGCGAAATCGCCGATTCGATTCGAGATTTAAGGATATCCTGGAAAATAATGGATCGTTGATCATGATTAACAATAATCTTAACATGAATCGATGGATTGGAATCGACGTCGGCGGAGCGAACGTGAAGATCGCACACGGTTCGGGAGTCGCCTCCTCGATTCGCTTCGAGGTTTGGAGGGATCCGCGCGGGCTCGCGTCGGCTCTCGCCGAGGCGCGAAAGCTCGTCCCGCACGGCGACGCGGTCGCCGCGACGACGACCGCCGAATTGTGCGATTGCTTCGAAACAAAAGCCGAGGGGGTTGAAACCGTTCTCTCGGCTCTCGAAATCGCGTTCGGCGATCTGCCGATTTCCATCTGGGGAATCGACGAACAATTTCATAACACCGCGACGATTCGCGATCGACCCGCGCTCGCCGCGGCTTCGAACTGGCTCGCGCTCGCCGTCTACGCGAGCAGGCTCGTCAAAGAATCGGCGATCTTGATCGACGTCGGTTCGACGACGACCGATCTGATCCCGCTCGATCGAACCGGCGCGCGATGTCGAGGAAAAACCGATTACGAACGGCTTCAAACGGGAGAACTCGTTTACGCGGGAGTGCGGAGAACGCCGATCTGCGCGATCGCCTCGCGCGTCCCCTGGCGCGGGTCGACGATCGGAATCGCCGCGGAATGGTTCGCGACGACTCATGATGTTTACCTAATATTGAAAAGTATTGAATCCGACGTGACCGATCGAGGGACCGCGGACGGTCGTCCCGCGACGGTCGAATTCGCGCGCGATCGCCTGGCGCGAACCCTCGGCGCCGACCGCGAAACGTTTTCGTTCGAAGACGCACGCGTCTTCGCCGCGACCTGCGATTCGATCCTGCTGGAAAGGCTCGTCGAAAGCGCGCGCGGAGCGTGCGAAACAACGATCGGCGCCCCCAGATCCGCAGTCGTCGCCGGGTCGGGATCGTTCCTCGCTCGACGCCTCGCCGAACGCCTGATCGAGCCCGAGGGAGACGCCGAGCGATCGATCGTCGACCTCGCGAATCATTGGGATCCCGATCGATCCGACTGCGCCTGCGCCTTCGCACTAACGATTCTCGCTTGTGAGCGTTTACAAAAACTAAACAATGCATAATATTACGTACATATTATGAAAAATATTACAGTCGTTAAACTCGGCGGAAGTTTGCTCGATTGGGACGAAACCGTCGATCGCCTGGAGAATCGGCTTCGCCTCGCCGACGACGAACGCGTGGTGATGATCGTCGGAGGGGGAAAGACGGTCGATCGGATCCGCGCGATCGATCGCACGCTGAGGCTCGGCGAAGAGCGTTCGCATCGGTCGGCGCTCCAAGCTCTCGACAAGACGGCGCGATTCTTCGCCGAACGCCTCAATTCGAGCCGAACCGGCCGTTTTCGCTCCGAAATCGCGACCGATCTCGCCGCGCTCGAATCGATTTGGACGATCGGGTCGATCCCGATCCTTCAGCCGCGACCTGTGCTCAACGCCGCCGAGGCCTCGGGCGAACGCCCTCTCGAACATTCGTGGCGGGTCACTTCGGATTCGATCGCGCTTTGGGTCGCGAAACGACTGAACGCGAGCCGCCTCGTCTTGCTCAAAAGCGTCGATCCCCCCGCCGAAGCGTCGATCGCGCGAGCCCGCGACCTCGGCCTCGTCGACCCTGTTTTCCCGTCGCTCGCCGACGCATCGATTGAGATTCTCTTCTACAATTTAAGATCCGATCGATCGGCGATCCTCTTATAATACCGCCGACAAAACGTGATTCTCCAAAAATGTTTTCGGTATTCCTTTGGAATAGCCGACATCATTTAGAGATCAAAACCTTAAGTTCTTCAGATCGATAATCGACATTTCGTTGATTTTCAAGATCGACGACGTTGCGTCGGATTCGCGACTTCGCCTGGCCGATTCGAGCGTTTCGAGCGTTCGACGGATCGAATCTTTCGGCGAGAGCGTTCGATTTTCGCCGCCCAAGAGCGTTTCGATCGCCTCCTGGAGCGATTTCCGTAGTCGAGCGTTCGCCGCGGCGCGCCCGCCCGGCCTCGGCTCGGTCGCCTCGAGTCGCTCGGCTTTATCCTTCAAAAACAGGATCCCGCCATCGACGATCGCCGCCTCAATCCGCTCGAGTTCGAGCGCGATCGAACTTTCGGCGTCGGTCGAGTCGACGAGCTTCTTGAGGCGATCGATCAACCGATCGATCTCCGCGACCGAAAGCGGAATCACAACCCCGAGTCGCCTTTTGAGAACCGTCGATCGATCGATCCAGCCCGTTTTCCAGGCGGAAATCCGCGCCGCGTTCGACCGAGACCGCTTCGAGACCGGCGCCGGCCCCGCCGCCACCCGACATCGCATCAACAAGCCCGTAACCATTGTCGGTGATAAACCTCTTTTGTTTACATATTCTTTAATTTTGCCCGAGTCCTCGGCTCGAACGAGGTCGATCAGATCGTTCGTCCAGGCGAGTTCCTCTTCGAGGATCTTCCAAAACCGCGCGCTCAGCTCGCGCGGCGTCGCGACGGGTTCGAATCGCGGCGGGATCCTCCGCAATCCCTCGGCGAGCGCGCGCGGATTGCGATGCCCCTGCTCGGCGAGCGTCCGACGCGAATCCAGATCCAAATCGACGCCCCCGCGGCCTCCCGTCGATCGTGAATTCGCGAACGGAATCGAAGCGAACCCGATTTCTCTATGCTTTGATATAAATATATCTCTTAGTATTCGTCCGTGCTCGAAATCGTCTCCCCGCCCAGGACCGATCGTCACGATCAACTTGCACAAAGGACGCGACGAACGCTCGTCGGGCCACGATAGATGCGCCTTGCGATCCTTCGACGGATCGATCGAGGGCAACGCCGCTTCGATCGCGTCGGCGTACGTACCGCCGAACGAGTCGGCGACTTTGATCAACCGTGTCGCCCGGTCGCGAAACGCCTTGGGATCGATAAAATCGACGATCCCGATATGACGCTCGTCCTTACCGCGCTTCGGACCGCCGATCGCCTCGAACGCGAGATGAAATCGAAACCCTTCGGCTCGCGCGTTCAGTTCCCGTTCAAGAGATTCGATCAATCCCAGCGTCGCGTCGCGTTCCCGCGCGCTCCAGAGCGAGGGGGTCGCTATGAACACGATATAAACATTCATTAAAACCTCCCGCACCCGATCCCCCTCGCGACGCGGCGGCGGAGGCTTAGTATAAGGATATACCGCGATCCGATAAGCGTATTCTCGTTGATTCGACTCGATTTCGATCGAATCGACCTCGACGATCGGCGCGGCCGCTCCCCCCTTCCCCGCGGTGAGAAACTCTCCCGCGATCGTCTCGTTGGGACAGCGCGGACCGTGTTTCGCGCACGCTCGACCCGTTCGAATCGCGACCAAACACGCGCGATCGGCGGCGAGAATCACCGCCTTGGAGTCCTCGGGAGTCGCCTCACGCGACGGTTGAAACGCGTACCGGCTCGGCCATTCGATCAAATCGGCGGGCCGAGCCCAGCCGATCGGCTCGCCGCCGAACCCGCCGATCAACACCCAATCGCGTCCGTTCGTTCGATCGTGATATTCATCGCGTATATAGAGAATTTCATCAACAGACGGCGATTCCATAACGGGTATTCCGCCGAGCGGATCGGTCAGGCACACGAGCCCCGGTTTGGTCGCGAACGCCTGACGCACCGTACCGTCGGCACGGCGGACGATCGATTCCGATCGGGGAGGGCGCGCGGTCGTCGAACGTTCGACCCGCCGCTCGTTCGCGAATACACGCCGACTCGATTTCGCATGATTCCGCCGCGGTTCCACCGACAACGGTTCGACGCGACGAACGTTCGATTCAATCAACACGAAAACCGCGACGATCAGCACAAACACCGGCGGAATCCAGAACGACGGCTTGCGAAACCATGACGACATGCCGACCCTCCGCAGCTTCCTGTCCGTACCGCGACTCCCTCGACCGTACCGTACCGCGAACTCGCGGCGCCGAGAAACCGCAGCGGCCCCCCATCATAAGTCGAAATAGACCGCGACGCACAAGGAATTCAACGAACCGCCGCGAATCTATTTATTATTTATATATTGATTATTTAATCTTTATTATGTTATTTAATAATTACATGAAATAGCATGCCGAAGCGACGACGGTCTCACGCAAAGTTTCCGCGCCGCGATTCGATCCGATTCATCGCGGCGTCGCCGTGATCCGCGGGAGATCGATCGGTATCGATTCGGTACAAATCCGATCGTTAATCGATCGATCTTCCCCGAGCGAGAGGCCCGCCGGGGCTGATATGCGGACCCGTTCCAAACAGATCGATCCGCTTCGCCTTGGCGAGATCGACGCGCTCGTCAAGCAAACTGACCTCGAATTGTCGATTGCACGAAAGTTGAAGCGGCAACCTCACCGTGAACTTGCTGCCGAGCCCCGGTTGGCTGTCGAGCTCGACCTCTCCCCCCAAAAGCCTCGCCAGCTCGCGGACGATCGAAAGCCCGAGCCCCGTCCCCTGATGCTCGCGAGTTAAAACGTCCCCTCCCTTGCTGTTCTGAATCGCCTGACGGAACTTCTCGAAAATCGTCTCGCGATCCTCGGCGGCGATCCCGATCCCCGTATCCTCAACCTCGATCACCACGAATCGTCCCTCGGATCGAGCCGAGAGTGTCACCCTACCCCCCTCGGGCGTGAACTTCACCGCGTTCGTCAATAAATTATATAAGATCTGACGAATCTTTCCAGGATCCTGCCGCAACAGCGGGATCGCGTCGTCGAGATCGCATTCGAGATTGAGATTCTTCCGCTCGGCCATCGGCTTGACGAGATTCGTCAATCCCTCGCACACGTCTCGAATCGAAAAATCCTCGACGTGTATCTCCATCTTGCCGCTTTCAATCTTCGCCAAATCTAAAATGTCGTTGATCATCGTCAACAACATCCGACCCGACGATTGAATGTTCGTCGCATACCGCCGCTGCCGGTCCGATAACTGATCGGCGCTCGAAAGCACCTCCGAAAAACCGATGATCGAATTGAGCGGAGTCCGCAACTCGTGGCTCATCGTCGCCAAGAAATCGCTCTTGATCCGATTCATCTCAAAAAGCGCCAGATTCGCCTGCGCCAGCTCGTCGACCTTGCGATCGAGATCTTTGTTGACATGTCGTAATTCTTGTTGCATCGCCATCAGATTGTGCAACATCCGGTTGAACGCGTGCGAGAGCTCCTCGAATTCGTCTCCCGTTTGGATCTGACTGCGGATCGACAACCGTCCCGCGGCGATCGCGTTCGAAACGTCTTGCAAATGTTTGACGGGTTTGACGATCACGTAGCGCACGATCACGTAAGAGGCCACCATCGCCAAGATCGCGGTGACGAGCGCCGTGGATATCAAGATGGCGCGATTGCGATTGATCTCTTTATTCGTCTGATCCATCGCGATGTTGAGCACGATCGCTCCCGCGAGTTCGTTCGGCTTGGCGAACGCGAATTTACCGTCGCCGAGTTCGCGCATCGTGTGTTGTTTTTCGGTCGCGTGACAGACGACCAAACACTTGGGGTCGAACGTCACAGCGCGGATGTATTGAAATTCTTTCCGCCCGGGAGGAATGCGCCAAAACTCGCGCGAGGTTCCGTCGGCGAAAACCCCGCGACGGTTCGGCGCCGCAACCGCTCCGGCGCCCGCTCCCGCTCTCGCGACCCCAGCCTCGGCGAGCGAGGCCTTGAGAAATCGCTTGAGCGCCTCCTGCTCAAAATCGTCCTTCGGCTTCTGATCGGTTAATCCATTAGGCTTCAAGATTCGATATGTGTATCCAGGCTGATCGTCGTGCGACGAGCTTTCGGTAAGTCCGTCGAGAAACGATTCGAGATTCTCGCCGACGACATTTTTCACATGTAAATTGGCGACGATCTGCGGGACGATCATCCGCGCGACTTTGGTATTTTGTCCGAGCACCAGGCTCTCGGTTTTTTGGCCGTACCAGTAGAAGCTGAGCGTGACCAAAATGAGAATGCCGCCGCCGAAGATGAAGCGACATTTGCGCTCCAAACTCGTCTCGCCGAGCAAATGCTTAAAGCCGCGATACGACAATCCCGTACCCTCCCTGATTTCGATCACACGGCGAACCGTCGTCGATTCGATCGCGACTCGTTTTTCTCGAACGAAGGGTGTCGATTCACCGCGGCTGAACGGGTTCGGAAACTTGATCGCCGACCGATAATCGAACGCGACATCGCCTGGAATTTCAATCCTAACCGAAATCGAGCGATCGGGCCAGACCGGCAAGTCCGAGTTACAACGCGTGGAGATAGCGAATGTTGAAGAATTCGTTCGAGCGATCACGCAAGCATGCGGAGTCTCATTAAGGCGTCGCGGGCCCCTCGCCGCTTTTACGAACCGCCTTGCCGATCGAAAGGAAGCTCGGGTTCGCACGCCCTTCGTGATAAGTGGCGGCCACAGCCCCTCGGATTACAATTAATACTTATATGATTAATAATATATTTTGCTCGCGATTCGGGTCGGTAAAGAAAGCTTTTCGATCGCTCGATCCTCGAACTCGTCGCCGTTAACCTTCGATTTGATAAAACAATCGCGTATGAACTCGTATCTAGATAATGAAAGGCGGTCGGATTCGCCGCGAAGAACCGGCGACAGTGAATGGTTGGCTGGATGGAAGGAATTGGTTATCGAATCGATACGACGTCGCCGCGAGTGAGCGACTCGCCCCTGATCGCTCAATCGACGTCTCGATCCATGTTGTCGTCGGCGCCGGGTTGTGCGGTCGAGCGAATGATCAATTGCTACACCGATTCGCTTTGGTTCGGCCAAATCGACCGCTGAATCTCCTTCGACAAGATCGTCTTTCGACAAAACTGTAAAAATACGGCCGCGTAGAAATACAAAACTGTATATTGACGCCGGTGAAGATCGCGGGTACAAATGAGTTGTGAGATTCTCAACACGAACTTCCACGCGACGAGTGAATCATGCGGAACATCATTGGAACTCCCGTTGAAGGCGAAGACTTCTTTGACAGACCCCAAATCGTCGCCAATCTCCTTAGCGAGCTCCGCGACAATCAGGCCAATATCCTCCTTATCGCTCCTCGGCGCGTCGGTAAAACGTCACTGATCAAGAGGGTCTGCGAAGAATGGCGAAAAGAACAACAAAGTAAGGCGATTTATCTCAACATTGAAGGAGGGTCCGATGAACTCGCTTTCGCTGATAATTTGATTGATAAATTGATGAGATCAAATCTCTATCCCGAGATCATGACTCTTGCGAATAGCATCATTAAAAATGCTCAAAAATTGATTGGCCTGAAATCGATCAAATACGAAGGTCTGGAAGTCGATCTTGGCGAAGCATCCAAGGACGATTTACGAACCTTGGGGAAGGTCTTGGAATCGGTTTTTCGCAAGATCGATGAAGGAAACGATCATGTATTGATCGCACTCGACGAAGTGCCTGAGCTTCTCCTGACGTTGATGAGATCGGACGAAATCGCGGGTCCGAAACGCGTCGTCGCTTTCTTACATTGGCTTCGCGCTATGAGGCAGACCTATCGACATAAGATTCGTTGGGTTTTTCTCGGCTCGATCGGACTCGATAACTTCGCCTCGAATCATAATATTCATTATCTCATCAATGATTTTCAAATTTTTTCGTTGGACGCTTTCACCCCCGAGGAGGCCGACGAATTTCTCCAAAAATTGGGCGAATCATACAAGGGTGAGATAACGATCGATTCGGCGGATCGAACCGAAATCATTCGTCGGGTCGGCTGGCCGCTCGCTTATCACTTGCACTTGATTTTCAAGGAACTCCTATATTCCAAGACGCTCTCGGTCAACGAGGCTTTCGATTCCTTGTTAAAGCCTCAATACCAACTGTATTTCAAACCGTGGAGTGAACGAATCGTTGCTCAATTCTCCAAGCCCGATGCAGAAGCTTGCAACACAATTCTCTCTCACGCGTGCCAAGATCCTGATGGTTGTGATCGGCGACAATTCCTCGCCGTTTTGACGACAAAACCTACTGCCGATGTCAAGATCATCGAAGAACAGATATTACGCCTTCTTAACGATCTGGAACGCGACGGGTATCTGATCCAAAAAGACTCTCGATACGCGTTCAGATCGTTCCTTCTCCGCGAATATTGGAAGAGGAACCACATCTTATGAGTACCGCGACATTAAGCGTCGGCAAGCTCATGCTCTACAACCCCGGTCGTATGAACGACGATACGATCAAAACAGCGTTCACGGCGCGCGTCGATCTCCTCAACCGCTTGATCGCCGAACTCTCAGCCGAAAATTCAAAAAGCATAGCCCAGCATCACCTCGTCGTCGGCATGCGAGGCATGGGTAAAACTATGTTACTCGCTCGGATCGCGGCCGAGATTCGGACAAACGACGATCTTTCAAAGCGATTCGTTCCGCTCGTCTTCGCCGAGGAACAATACTCGGTCGATCGCTTGTCGAAGTTCTGGCTGAACTGCCTCGACGCACTCGCCGACGCATCCGAGCGCAGCGGAGACGATGAAACCGGAAAGCGAATCGATGAGATCGTTAGAACTTTACAATCTCACAAGTCGGTTGGTAACGAGATTATCGATCCCGCGAACGACGCGGAACTCGAAGCCTTTCTTGATGTCGCTGAGAAGTTGGGAAAACGCCCCGTCCTCCTTGTCGATAACTTACAATTGGTTTTTGAACGCATCGCATCGATCGAGCAACACGCACTTAGAGAATTGCTCATGAGGCCGGGATCGCCGATCCTCATCGGCGCCTCTCCTAGCACCCCTCCCGAACTCGTCGATTACAAAGCGGCTTTTTATGATTACTTTAAGATCCATTATCTTAAACCCCTCTCGGTTGACGAAATGCGTGCGTTTATGATCAAACTGGCGGAAAACTCCGGTCGGGATGACATTCGTGATAAGGTGATCGAGAGCCCGGGACGTATCAAATCGCTGCGCGAATTGACGGGGGGAGCGCCCCGAACCGCCGCGACTCTTTTTCACATTTACGCCGAGGATTTTTCGACGGGGGTCTTCGCCGATCTCGAAACTCTCCTGGATCGAGTCACTCCGTTCTACAAGTCGGTGATCGAGGAGCTTTCCGATCAACAACAAGTCGTCGTAAGTGCGATCGCCGAGCACTGGGCGCCGATCACCGCTCGCGACATCGCCGATCTCACGCGCCTGCCGATCGCGGGCGTTTCTGCGCAACTCGACCGGTTGGAGAAATCCGGATTCTTAGAAAAAGTTGAGATCTTTGGACAAAAATCGGCGGGATTCCAGATCGCCGAGCGTTTTTTCAACATTTGGTTCCTGATGCGGAGCGCATCGCGAAGGCGCCGTCGTGAGGTTGAATTCCTCGTCCGCTTCATCGAGAGTTTCTACGAGGCCGAGGATCGACGCCGGCTCGCAAATCATTTGATGTGCGAGTGCGATTTCAGCCCCGATCGTTATCTCCTAAGCCAAGCCTTGGCCCAAACTCTCGATCCAGCGGACGGCGAGGATCTGCGTCGCCACGCCGAACTCGACGCTCTCCGCAAGCAAGCCGAAGAAGCGCGACGACAAATGGAATCGGTGATCGACTTCTCAAAACTCGAACCCGCGACCCTTGAATTTGCCGAGCTTCGAGAAAAACTAGCGGATCTCGTTCCACCCGACGCGGAAATTTCTCCGGACGATTTCGCCGCCGAGGTTTTAGGTTCATTACAAATGTTTATTTCTAAAGAACGAGAAAAGCTCGCATCAAAATCGAATAAAATAAGCAAGGGTGAGATCGATGCGATTCGAAGGTCGATCGAAGAAGAAAGAATTCTTAACGATAGTGCATTCGGGACAGAAGCGACTGAATGGTTCCGCGATCGATTAATCTCGGGCAAAATGCGAAATTTTGAGGATGTGGCTGATTGGATTCGGTCGTTCTTAAAAGCGCCCAACGATAAATCGATTCGCTTGATGATATCAATAATAAAACCGCCTATTGGCTCAAAACTTTCAATAGATGTTCGCACAAAGATTATAGAACTTATCGAACCAAAAAATGAGGATTTTGAATTATGGTATAAGTGGGGAGTTATATTGTATAATCAATTATCATGGTTCGAAGATGCCGTGTCCGCATTTCGAAAGGCGATTAGCCTCAATTCATCAGATGCGAATTCATGGAGATATTTGGGACGAATTCTACACATGCATCTCGATCGATATAATGAGGCCGAGATCGCCTACCGAAAGAGTATTGAAATCGACAACAATCCCTTCGGCTGGCTTTCTTTGGGAAAATTGCTATTTAAGAATCTTGATCGATTTGTAGAAGCCGAGAACGCGATTAAAACGGCTATCTCAATTTCTCCAGATAATGCATTATTCTGGAATGAATTAGGGATCCTCTATTCCGATCATTCCGGACGCTATCCCGAAGCGTTATCAGCGTTCTCAAAGGCGAAGGAACTTAGTCCATCGCACAGTTATATTATTGATAATCTTGTTTTTTTGCTGCGCGATTATATGGCGGATCTACAAGGCGCACGGAACATTTATCTTTCTAAAAAAATAAATTTTATAATGACATTTATGGACAGTCGATATCTGAATGATGCGCTCTTTGCCGCATACGATTCGAATTGGGGAATCTGTTCACAAGCTATAACCAAAGCCGTAGAGTTGATCGGTGAGCAATTTCGCTCGAGTACGGCCGACGATTGGTTTCTCGCGAGCGCCGTCCTTTTGCATCTGAATTACGGCGACGATCTTCTCTCCTTATTGCGCGAGATCGGCGCCGATATCAAACTGAGGCCGTGGTACGAGGCGCTTTCGGCTTTAAACCGCGGCGATCGTCGCTATTTACAAAACATTCCGGTCGAATTGCGCAAAACATCCGAATACTACTACGATCAAATCGAGAAACGCCTCAACGCCTTACCCGAGAAAACGCGCCGCCGGCCCGCGCCGAAACCCGTGAGGAAGAAACGAAAAAAATCAGACGATTGAAAGCGTGAGCTATCAAAATGTCTCTTAATAATTTATGATTCAATAGCAAATCGTATCTTCGAAGACTATCACCGACGTTTTATCGATTTCGTCTCGCATCGCGGGAGAAAGGCGGTTCGGTGTGAGTCGATCGACACGCCCGCCGAATAAGTCTTCAAGATCGATTTTCATACCCATGAAACATCGAAATATAACCGATCCCCTTTAATGTAACGAGGATGTCGAGGTCGAGCGCTTCGCGATCGTCGCGCCGAGCGATCGAGCCGAAGAGCGAAAGCGATCGCACGCCGTAATTCCGACACGACTCGCGCACCTCGGCGTTTAAAAGTGCAAGGATCGCTTCTCGGTTCATCCCGGCTTCCTCAAACGGAAGATGTCGATCGCCGATCAACCCTTGATATCCCATCCTGTCATAACCCTCGCGCGATTCAAGCAATCCTACGCGACGCTCTATCGCGAAACCCTCGTGATCCTCCTCAGATCACCAAAATCGGCTGCGAAAATCGCGGAAAAGCGACGTCGATCGCCTCACTCAGAATAAATATCGTGATAAACGCAAAAACTCGATTGACTTCCGCTACGAACCGCCGTAAGATTGCATCATGACCAAATAATCGACGTCGAACCGGTTTGCATTCGCGCGATCGAGCAGTCGACACGGTTTTTTTTTCGATCGCTCAAGATCTTGTTAACCGGCGGTGCGATCGCGTGCGGACATCAAGGGTTTCGCGGACAGATTTCCAAAACTTAACGAAAGGAACTTTTTCTATGCAACACGCCGCATTCATCGAACGCGCTTTCTCAAACGATGTCGACGCCTCGATTCGCATAACCGATCCCGTGATCGAAGGGGTCGAATCGATCGACGCTTGGATTGCGCATCGAGATACGGTCGTTCAAGAACTTTGTCCCGTCGGAGCGCTTGAAACCGCGCACGCAAAGCGGGCCGCGGTTTATTTATGGCGGCTCGACCGTGTGATTCGCTTCGAGGTCGCCGCGAAAAACGGCGATTCGAACGGTCAAACCGTGGAGAATCGTGACGATCAAGCCGGCTCGGCGCGACCGTTTACGCCCGATCGGTCGACGATTGAAACGATCATCAAGTATGAGTCTCATCTCGATCGCCGCTTGGCCGCGACGATGGCCGAGTTGCGAAAATTGCAAAAAGAGCGGAGGCGAGGATTGCGTCCAATCGATTCCGTTCTCACCCCGCTCGATTCCGTTCTCGACGCTGAGCGTTCGACTCAAACCCTGCAATCTCAATCTGTTGCGTCCGACGAGTCGATTCCTCCGTGCGTGATCGAGCGATCGTCGAGCGCGATCGGCGAGTCGACGGATTCACAAACCGTCGCTCCAACCGATTCGATGATCCAACCTCACGAACTTCCGCCCACGACGATCGAGAAGCGTGAGGAAAAGGTTGAAACGGTCGTTTCGCCGAAAATCGAGCCGAAAAAGGGAGTCGGGCCCGCTCAGAAAGCCAAATCGCGGCGGGATTCGCCGATTCCCACTTCGATCGCGGGTCGGAGCGTTCAACGCAAACCGACGCCGATTCAAACCTGGTTCGATCGGTCGACCCGAGCGGATTCGAGTTTCTCGACGAATCTGGATCGATTTTCCAAGATCACACCCGGCGGGTTGATCGGCGCCGATCGAACATCGAGCGAGTTGAACTTCGCGATGATTCCGCAATCGGCCACGAGGTAGCCCGTCGGTTTTGGCGTGACGAAAAAGCCTTGGCGTAACGATCCCGACCAGGAGTAACGATCCAGCCCAGGCGTATTGATCACGCCCATGAGTAACGATCCCGACCAGGTGTGATGAAACCGCCTTGGCGTGATGAAACATCCTTGTCGATCGCGAGATCGTCGAGGATCGGCTCTTTGACAATTCGGAATCGGATGAAGCGAGGGGGCGTCGCGCGCGCGATCGTCTTCGCCGCGGGCTACGCTGCGCGACGTTCCCCTCTGGAGCGGTCGATTTGAACGCGCCGAGCGGATGTTCCTTCGCCCTCGTACCGGCCGGCGAAGAGCCGATGTAGGAATCGATTCGGCCGCTCGGAAACCAAAATCTTGCTCTCTATTTGCGCTCGCGTTTGCACTACGATTGTCTTTTTGTTTCGTTTTTTGTCGAGTGGATGCATTATTTCGGCGCGGGGAATCGGCCCGTTTCGCTCGCCGTAAGTCTCGATTTAAGCTGGTTTTGGGGGATTTTGTCGCGGCTTGGCGGGATGTGTCTTGAATGCGCCCGGCAGGATTCGAACCTGCGACCTGCGGTTTAGGAAACCGCCGCTCTATCCTCCTGAGCTACGAGCGCTTGGAAGCGTCTTTCGATCGAACTCTCGAATCGTCTTTCAACCAGACTTTTGAATTGTCTTCAAGACGGGACCGAGGTGTCAATCGCATCGGTCGCACGCACGAGATTTTCCCCCTTTTTCCGCCGAACTCGGCGTATTATGATAAATAGGATCAGAGGTTCGCGCGAATCGAGGCCGGGATCCTCTCTTGATCGACCTTCATGCAAAGCTTTGCCGACACGAGCCGACGGTCTTCCCCCCCAAGATCGGTGAACTCGAACCGTTGTCGCACGCTGGGAGCGCCTTCAAGCCATGTCAAATTCCAGCGGTGGTTCCAAGATCACTCCGATGCCGCAGGCTCAGATCGGCAGCTATCGACTGCTCGAGCCGCTCGCGAGCGGCGGAATGAGTTCGGTGCACCGGGGCGTTCATATCGATTCGGGGCTCGAAGTCGCGGTGAAGATCCTTCCGCCTTCGCTCGCCAAGAATTCGTCGATGTTGCAACGATTTCTTCGCGAGGCGAAAAGCGTCGAATCGCTCGAACACCCCAGCATCGTCACGATTTACGACCGCGGATTCGATCTGGGAAGGTATTACCTTGTTCTCGAGTTCGTCCCGGGCGGCGACCTGCACGAACGCGTTCGTTCGAAAGGGCCGATGGCGGTCTCGGAAGTCATTCATGTGATCAAATCGGTCGCCGAGGGGCTGAACTACGCGATGAGTCGCGGGCTTATTCACCGCGATATCAAGCCCGCGAATTTATTGATCGCGCCCGACGGCCAGGTGAAGATCACCGATCTCGGGCTCGCTCTCGGCGCCGAGGACGACGACGAGCGCGTGACGCGCGACGGAACGACGGTCGGTACGGTCGATTTCATGGCGCCCGAACAGGCGCGCGACAGCCGCGCGACGACGGTGCGGAGCGACATCTACTCGCTCGGTTGCACAGCGTATTACCTGCTGACGGGACAATCGCCGTTCGCGGGGGGTTCGCTCGCCGAGAAGCTGCGGAAGCACGCGCAGGCGCCCCCGCCCGACGTGCGTAAAATGCGAGCCGACGTTCCTCGCGCAGTCGCTCAATTACTTGTTCGTATGATGGCAAAAAAACCCGACGATCGTTTCGCCGATCACACCGAACTGATCGCCGCGCTCGAACGGATCGAGAAGGCGCTCGCGGACGGTTCGATCGATGAAGTGAAGCTTGACGATCGTCCCACGGCGCTTTTCGACGACGACTCGGCGGAATCGAACGATAAACCGATCGCGGCTCTTTTCGACGACGACGACGACGATATTGAGATCGACGACGACGACGACGAGCCTTGGCCGAGCGCCGTTACGGGCGCCGGGGATTCGTCGGGGGGCGTGAAGTCGCCGCCGAGGCCGTCGTCATCGTCATCGAGTCGCGCTCCCGTGCCGAGCGACGACGACGACGATTCGCCTCCCGACGAATCGGGACCGCTCGCTCATGTGGAATTATTCGACGACGAACCGTTGGAGGTCGCGACGGGGTTTCCCGGTCGTCCCGTAGCGCGTCGGTCGCAGGATTTACCTCTGAAGACGATGATTTGGCGCGGCGTTGGGATCGGCGTGGGGGTCGTCGCGGTCGTGATCGTTCTGACGCAAATCGTATCGTTGATTCACGGGACGAAGGTCGAGAAAACCGAGATCGCGGCGGACGCTTCGACGGCGAGCGAGGCGACCGAAACGACGACGGTGGGCGAGGCCGACGTCGTTGCGGCGGCGCCGAAGATTTCCGAGAAGAGCGAGGCGAAAAAGGAGGAGGTCGAGTCGTACAATCCCGCCGCGGCAGCGGGGACGCTCGAGACGCCTCGGTCGGGACGGAATCGTACGGGCGCGGCCGCCGAGCCCAAATTCGACCCCGAGACGATCGCCAAATACATCCCCGCGTGGGCTCTCGACGACCTTCCCGAGGCGATCGAAGGTCCGAAGGTGATTCTGAGTCGAATCGCGTCGGTCGACGATAAAGACGCGGTGACATCATTGCGGCGCGGGCTCGACGTGAACGGCGGGACGATCGAGATCGACGACGCGGGTCCGTTTTATACGAACGATTTAAGGATCGTCGGCAAGGATCGGTTGATCAAGGCCAAGCCCGGCAGACGACCGGTGTTGATCTTTCAATCGCCGGACGCGAATAACAATTATTTGCTCGAGCATTCCGCGTTGATCACTCTCGATTCGGGGGATCGGCTGGTGATCGAGGGGATCGACTTTGTGTTTGATCTTAAAGGCGCGCCTTCCAACGTGAAATCGATTTTTCTTTGCCGGAATTCGAATTTGACGTTGCGCGATTGCACGATCACGGTGGTTGGGAAGCCGCTGACGGCGATTTCGCTGGTTCGGGTCGAGGGTTCGGCCGGGGGTAACGCCTCGCGCGAGTCTCGGATCAAGTTATTGCGAACGACGGCTCGGGGTCAAAACTTGACGGGGTTTGATCTCGCGGGGGGGCCGGCCGAGATCGCGATTTTGCGTTCGATTTTGATCTGCGGAGTCGGAGTCGACGTATCGGCGAGTTTCGCTTCGAGCGTATCGCATCTTTGGACGATCGGAGTGGGTCGAAGCGTGTTCGCGTGTCGTCGTCCGTTGATCGAGATCGGCGCGTTGGGGCGCGGCGGCGACTCGCGCGACGGGGTTCACGTGAGCGCGCTCGGTTCGATTTTGGCGCGGATCGACGAGGGGGACGCTTGTTCGATGATTGAATCGCGCGGCGAGGACGACGCTTCGCTCGTCAAGCTGCTCGATTGGCGTGGGATTCGTAATCAGTTCGTGGGTTGGGAGGGTTTCGCGGCGACGGGTCAGGGTCGAAACCGCAAGGTGACGATGCGGAACTTCACCGAAGCGGGAAAGGTTTGGAAGGACGCCGAGAAAGGGAGTCGGATGGTCGATCGAGCGTGGCCCCGAGCGATCGCCGAACCGTGGGCGCCGATCGAAGATCTCGATCGATTGTCCGACGAATCGAATACGATCGTGAGCAAGGTCGCTCACCCCGCGCCATGGTTATATGAAAGATCGATCGGTTTATTTAAGACGATGACGTTTACGACACAAGCGACCTCCGCTCCGGAACCCGCTCCGTTTCCGGGATTCGGTCCGGCGATTCGCGAGGAAGCTCGCGTCGATCCGGGGGTTTTCGAGATCGTCTTCGACGCGAGCGTCCCACCCTGGGAGGGGGATCTGGGGGCGTTTCTTGATAAACAAACGATACCTCCCGGCGCGACGCGGTTGAAGTTGAAGGTGGTGAACGGCTCGGGCGAATATAAAACGAGGGCGATTCGACCGCCGCGCGGCGTCGGTCTTGAGATCGAGGTGGAAAAATCGCAGGCGAAAGGAGCGAAGCCGCTCGAATGGGTCGCGCGCAATCCGTCGTCGCCGAGCGATCTGATTTATGTCGAGGACGCCGACCTTGTTCTCAAAAACGTGATGATTCGACGTGAAGTGAATGAGAATCTCGCGTATCTCGTTCATGTCGAGAACGGAGGGTGCAAGCTGATCGGATGCAAGCTCGTTTGTCCCGCGAGGCAAAATCCGGGAGCGGGTCGGCGGGGCGATCTGGTTCTATTCCACGCCGAGGGAAATCGCGATCGGTCGAAATCGGCCGACGACATCCTGAAATGTGAAATCATAGATACCTTAATGTATACGGGGGGCGATTCGCTGACGTTGGAGGCGTCGAGGGGAGCGGTTTCGCTCGATAATTGCGCGATCGGAGCGGGGGAGACGGCGATCGCGTTGCGGCCGACGACGACCCCGGCGGATCGATTTTGGGCGGATCTGGTGATGAATCGGTGTACGATCGCGGCGAATCGAGCGATCGTGAGCGTGGGGGCCGCGTTCGACGCGTCTCCGGCTCGCCCGTGGGTCGTCTCATCAAATCACTGCGCCTTTATGGATCTCGGCGAACGAGACAAGCGTAAGGCGTACTTGCTGCTCGGCGATCCGGGAGCGATTCAGCATGGATTCGTTCACTGGCAGTCGATCGGCGACGCGTACGAGGTCGATCGATTCCTCGCGTCGAATCGCGCCAAGCCTCCGGCTCGGTTCACCCCCGACGTTCGCCATCAGTGGATTCACATCTGGGGCTCCACTCATATTCGCGAGGCGACGGGCCCGCTGCAAAACGGCGGGCATCCCGCGGTGCGGTTCCTGGGCGAGCCGATCAATTCGCAGGGAGAGCCCTCGAACGAACTGGCGCTCGATCCCAACCCCAAAGGGGTGCGGACGCGGAACGACGTCGGCGCCGAACTTCGCCTCGACGGTAAAAAGCCGATCGCGCGCCGATCGGGGTGAGAGGCGACGCGGAAATAAATCCGCATATTCGGCGGTCTTTAAGACGAACCGAGAATTGGAAGATTGAACAAGAATCGCGTCGGCCGGTCGATAATCGGGGGTTATCAATAATTGGCGGAGCGATCCGTCATTGAAAAGGCGATCCATAATTTTTGGGGCGATCCGAATTCCCAGGACGATCCGAAATTGGAAGACGATCCGAAATTGGGAGGCCATCCGAATTCGTAGTTCGATCCGAAATTGGGAGGGCGAACCTGGGCTGATGAAAAGTTGGGGTTGATCCACTGTTTTATTTTTGTATAATTAAAATGCATATGTTGCGAAGAGGAGATCTGTGCTTTTCAGAGTTCTCACACCAGGAGATCACACACGGATGCCACCGGCAAGGACGCCTCAAAAAAAGCCAAATCCTCCTGTAAGATCTTCTCTAACTCGAGTCGGCCGGGAGCCTTGTTCTGGTTCTTTCGTAAGAGCCGCGATCAATGGAAGGACAAGTGCAAAGACCTCAAAACGCTGCTCAAAAAATTCAAGAATCGTGTCGCCGACCTCACCAAGAGCCGCGACAAATGGAAACTCAAAGCCGAACAATCGGACATTCGGATCGCGGAATTGAATTCTCAGCTCGATTCAATCCGCGAAGAAAACGCCGCGTTCCGCGAGGAGATTACAACTCAAAAAAAAAGAAGTAAGCTCGCCCGGATCGCCGTTCGCTCCTGACCAAATGCGACCTGCGCGCAGACATCAGTACCCCGTAATTGCTGTATAACTATATATGCATATGATTATTGAAAATGGTTCCTCGTGGCGTTGAGCCGCAAAGATCTTGTCATTTCTCGGAGCCGAATTGGGACTCGAACAGGCTTCGCCCGACTTTTCGACCGGACGCAAGTGGCTTCTCAGATTGGGGGTCTGGGAACTGAATCGGCCCAAAGAGAAAGCCGACGATTGGATTTTGACGATCGATCATTCTATTCAAATCGGAACCGTGAAATGCTTGGTTATTCTTGGAGTAAGGTTGGATCGTCTCCAATTCGATCGCGCACTTAGACATGAGGATATGGAGCTAATCTCGCTTGAGCCGATGACAATTTCAAACAAAGCGACTGTTTCAGTCTGCTTGGAAGAGGCGGAGCAGAAGATCGGAACGCCTCGCTTGATCTTGACCGATCACGGCGCCGACCTCCAGGGTGGAGTCGAAATTTTCCGGCTGCATATACGATGTATCATAATTTGATTGGTGCGACGATTGATTTTGTTCGAAACCGCGGGTTGTATTTGGGAGCGGGTTTGGATTTGGAGAAGGAGTTGCCGGAGTCGACAGGAAAGGCCGGTGAGTTGCGAGAGAAATTGATCGAATTCGTGAGGCGGGAGTCGTCGAAGGCTCGGATCGGAGAACGCCTCCCCGGGACGACGGAAGTGCTTGAGTCGTGTTTCGGCAAGCTCAAAACGCTCGAGAAGGATCAATCGAAGAGCGGTTTCACGGGAATGATCTTGAGTTTGGGAGCGATTGTTTCCAAGTGGACGATCGAGAACATTCGCGAGGCGTTGGAGCAATGCAAGGGAGAGAACGTCCTGAACTGGATTAGTGAAAAAATTGGACAAACCATTCAATCAAAAAGAAAGGAGGAGTTTGGCCTATTAGGCGCAACAAAAACGGGATGAACAGCTAAGTACGTCGAATTCAACTTTTCATCGGCCTAGGATCGCCACCCCAAAAACAATCAATTATTAATGTCTACTGATACACGCAACATTTTATAAGAGATTATCAAAAGAGGCTCACCGGGAGGTTCGCCCTCCCAAAAAACAATCAACTATTAATGTATACTGATACATGCAATATTTCAAATAGGATTATCAAAAGAGGCTCACCGGGAGGTTCGCCCTCCCAAAAAACAATCAACTATTAATGTATACTGTTACATGCAATATTTCAAATAGGATTATCAAAAGAGGCTCACCGGGAGGTTCGCCCTCCCAAAAAACAATCAAATATTAATGCATACTTATACATGCATCATTTCAAATAGGATTATCAAAAGAGGCTCGCCGGGAGGTTCGCCCTCCCAAAAATCAATAAATTATTGATATCTACTGATACAGGCAACATTTCAAAAGGAATTATCAAAAGAGGCTCACCGGGAGGTTCGCCCTCCCAAACAGGTATCACTAAATAATAACATGTATTTTTTGTGTTGCTATACATTTTCTCCTTCGATCGCCGCGCCGAGGCCCGAGCCGATATCGGGATATTTCAACTCGAACACGAGCTCGCTCCGCAGCTTTCGATTCGACACGCGTTTGTTCGTTTCCTCGCGCGAACTCTCGCGCGAATCGGCCGCGGGAGCGATGAATCGAGGCTCGGGAGCGCCGAGCAGCCGCGCCGCGAGTTCGTAATATTCGAACCGGCGCACCGGGCGATCGTCGCACGCGAGATAAACTCCGTTCGCCGAATCCGAATCGAACGCCGCGATCGCGGCCGCCGCTGCGTCTTCGACATGAATCACGTTGAGCGTCCGATCGGGATCGCCGACGATCGGCTCGCCTCGAATCAGGCTCTCCTTGCGAATGATCCTTCCCGGTCCATATAATCCCGCATATCTTAGTATTACAACTCGCCGATTCGTTTGCGTTCCGAAATTCCGCGCGATCGTCTCGGCCTCGAGACACAAAACGCCCGACTCGCGCGCCGGCTCGGTCGGCGAATCCTCGTTCACGGTCGATCCGTCGTTTTGGCCGTAAACTCCGGTCGAACTCGCATAAACAATTGATTTTGTATGCCGATGAAGATTATTAAGCAGCGAGCGGAATCCGTCGATATAAACGGCGCGCATCGGAACCCGCGACGCTCGATCGTATCCCGCCGAGCATAAAACGCGATCGGCCGCGGGGAGATCGGCGAGCGTGCTTTCCTGAACGAGATCGGCGAGAATCGGCTCGATCCCGATCCGGTTCAGCTCGGCGAACTTTTCGCGCGAGCGAGTCGTCCCGTAAACACGCTCCCCCCGGGCGACGAGAATCCGCGCCACGCGTCTTCCCAAAAACCCGCAACCGACGATCAACGTACTTGTCATTGAATTTTTATGATCAATCATATAAAGGCCGATCGATCGAGTTCGGCGCGTCGTTCAAACTTGATATCGATGCATCAAGATAACTTTGAAGGATCTCGCGGGCGGCGATCCGATCGCGTTGATTGCGCCGTTTCGAGTGCTTCACATCGGCGCCTCGGAGGATCTCCTCGGCCTCGACCGACGAATAGCGTTCGTCGTGAAAAACGACGGGAAGCCCTGTGACGCTCGCGAGCCAATTCCCCCAATCGCGCGCCCGTTTCGCCGACGCCCCCTCCCCCCCGTTCGCCTGAACGGGCAGGCCGACGACAAGGCGATCGATCGCGTACTCGGCGACAATCGCGCGAAAATGCTCGGCGTCGCGCTCGGGAGTTCTTCGAACGTACGTTTCAATCGGCATCGCGATCCGCCGCTCGGTGTCGCCGAAAGCGACCCCCGCGCGCCGCGTCCCGTAATCCAGGCCGAGCAAGTTTTCCAATCGCGCCTTCATATGCGATTCGTCGAAGAGAAATTAACCTTGAAAAAAAAGAACATTTTCACGAAAAAATATCGTCTGATCTCGTTTGATTGAGCTCCGATCGGATCGTTCGACTCGACGCGACGTGCGATCAGAGCATCTCGCCGAATCCCGCTTGATCGAGCCCCTCGACGAGCTTCTTAAGGTGATCGAGCTTATCCTTGCGTGCGATCAAAGTCGCCCCTCCAGACCTCACGATCACCAAGTCGTCGAGCCCGAGCGTCGCGATCAGCCCGTCGTCGTCGTTCACCACGATCGCGTTCGTCGTATCGACCGCGTAAACCTTCCCCTGAAGGATATTGCCATCCGAATCGGGAGGTTGCAGCTCTTTCAGAGCGCGCCAGTCGCCGACGTCGTTCCAATCATAAACGACCTCGAGAACCTTTACCCCTTTCGCCTTCTCCATCACGGCCTTGTCGATCGGGATTCGTTCGAGTGTCGGAAAGATTGACGTCAACACCTTTTGTTCGTCGACGGTTCCGATCGCCGCGCCGATTTTTTCGAGGCCTCGAGCCAGCTCGGGGCGATGTTCGGCGAGCGCGTCGAGGATCGTTTTGGCGCGCCAAACGAAGATCCCCGAATTCCAGAAGAACCGACCCGACGCGATAAAGGCTTCGGCGGTCGCGCGATCGGGCTTCTCTCGAAACTGAACGACCGCGTGCATCGGCACGCCGCGAGGTTCGCCGATCGGCTCGCCGCGTTCAATATATCCGTATCCCGTCTCGGGACGCGTCGGGACGATGCCGAACGTGACGAACGATTGGGGATCGGCTTCGATCACCTCGGCCGCGGCGAGCACGGTGCGGAGAAATCGGTCGGCGGGCTTGATCATATGATCCGCGGGCATAACAATCATCGTCGCGTGGGGATCGAGCCGATGAATCCGCCGCGCCGCGAGCCCTACGCACGCCGCGGTATCGCGCGGGCACGGCTCGGCGACGACGTTTACCGCGGGGATCTCGGGGAGTTGATCGCGCACCGCGCCCGCCTGATCCGCTCCCGTGATCACGAACACGCGGTCGTGAGGAACGATTGGAGCGATCCGATCGACCGTCTGCTGAAGCATCGATCGGTCGCCGTAAAGCCTGAGCAACTGCTTGGGACGGTCGCGACGGCTCTTGGGCCAAAATCGCGTCCCGCTACCCCCCGCCATAATCACCGCGTGAAGCATGCGAATCTCACGGATACATCTCGGTTCCAAATCTCGATCGCCGCACGAGACGACGATCATCGAACGCCACGACGCTCGACGCCCCAAGCATAGAACGCGCGATCGTGCGATGAAAGGCCAACCGCGATCGCGGTTCAATCCGAAAGTAGACGACAACGAAAACGTCGCCGTCGAGCCGCCGAGATTCAATCTAAAGCATACATTTATGAATTTCTTCCGTTACTTTAAATAAAGAGGTTCATTCACGACCAGCCCCGGCTCGATCTTCGACTTCAACTCTGAAGCCGAAAGCGCGAACAACGGGCTGATCTCGATGTCGAACGGAATCGAACCGTCGGCGGAACGTTCGACGCGAGCCCCGGCGCCCTCGAGCCAGCCCGCGAACAACTCGGTCATCCGCGCCCGCACCGTCGCGGGAGAATCGGGTCCCGTCGCGTTCTTGAGCGGCTCGAACTCGACCGATCGGTCGGTCTCGACCAACACCGATCGCTCGGCGAGCGGCAACGTGTCAAAAATGAACGACTCGAACTTGATCGCGTTCGGAGCGTCGGGAACAATCAATGTCCCTTTTTCATCAATATATTGGACTTTTTTTACCGCTCGATGGAACGGGAGCTCGATCGAAGCCGCCGCCAGGCGTTCCAAAAAGGATCGCTCGAACAGATGAACCGCGATCGATCCCGCCCAATGCCGCAGCGAACCGTCGGGCTCGCGCTCCTCGCCGAGCCTCGCGGGCAAATCCGAATATTCGATCACCCTCAGACCGCCGTCATACTCGACGACCACGCCGAGCTTCTCGTCGGGCTGAATCTTCTCGATCACCTTGAACGACGCCTCGGCGTTCGCCTGAAGATGCGGCCCGATGAACGACGGATCGGCGATCTTCACCATCGGATTATCGACTTGAAAATAAAAGATCGTGTCGATTCCAAGCCGCGCCATTTCGTCGAGCGGGCTCGGCCTTCCGTCCGATCCCGCCGCGGCGAGAGCGGCGAGAGTGCCGCCGTGACCCGACGGACTGAGCGCGATCCTTCCCTTATCGGCGAGCAACACCTTGCCCGATTCGCGATCGACCGCGGGCAAACGACCCTGCTCGAATATCCGCACGTGTTCGAGCCCGAAATAACGATTGCGACGCCAAAACTCTTCGGTCGCGTTCGTATTGTCAGGGCTCGTCATCATATATAATGGAACACATTTACCGAACTTGCGACTCACCGCGGCGATCTTTTCGGCGTGTATCTGAAAAAGCGAAGCGTTCGACACGGCGCCGATCGGGTAGCACCCTTTCGGTCCGTCGTAGCCGAGCCGGGTCCCCTGCCCTCCCGCGACGAGAACGACCGCGACCTTGCCTGCGGAAAGCGCCGCGGCGCCGATCTCGCACGCGATCCGACGCGTCGATCGCTCGGCGTCGGTCCTCGGCAACCGCTCGACGCGAGGCGGCCGGATCCGCTCGAAATCCATCTCGAATTCCACCCGATCGGCCCGGCGGACAAAAGCGTCGATCAATCGATCGATTTGACCCCAATCGATCGCGTCGATCTCTCGCTTGAGATTCGCTCGATCAAGTTCGCCGAGCTCGTCCCAAAAGCGAACCACGTGTTCCTGGCCGTAGCGAGCCAGGCGATCGACCAATTCGGCGGGAGCGGGCATTCCAAACGACTCCAAAAAACCTCGATCGAAAGCGAGAAACGCCTACGCGCGTTCAACCTCGCCTCTAAAAATCAATCGCGAGCCCATCGTAGGCGGGCTCGACCCGATCGGGCAAGCCGGCGAGCACCGTTTCATGATCAAAACTATGTGATATATGTGTTAAATACGCGTGCTTGGGATTCAATCGCTCGATCACCTCCAAAGCCTGTTCCAGATTGAAGTGTGTCGGGTGCGGCTCGTACCGGAGCGCGTCGAGGATCAACACGTCGAGCCCCATCAGCGCCTCCATGCTCGCCTGGGGAATCCGGCTCACGTCGGTGCAATACGCCAAATCGCCGATTCGAAACCCGAGAACCGCGAACCGACCGTGATCGAGCCGAACCGGCAAGATCGTCTCCCCCAAAACCTCGAACCGTTCGCCGGGTGCGATCGGATGGAATTCGAGCTTGGGAACGCCGCCATAACCGATACGCTTCGAGATCTCGTCGAACGCGTAGGGAAACGCCTGACGAATCGTCGTCTCGGTCTCACGCTCGCAATAAACGGGCAACGGACCTTTGAGATACTTGGGGAACAACCGAGCGTCGTCGAGACCGAACAGATGATCGGCGTGATGATGCGTGTAACAAATCGCGTGCACGACCCCGATCCGCTCGCGAAGAAGCTGAATCCGCATCTCGGGAGTCGTGTCGATCAGCAAATTCCCCCGCTCAAGCTCGATCAGCACGCTCGGACGCGTCCTCTGATTGCGAGGGTCGGTCGATCGGCACACGGCGCAATCGCAGCCGATCATCGGTACGCCGACCGAAGTCCCCGTCCCCAAGAAAATCAAGCGTCTCAAAGCCTTCCGCGAAACGTCCGCCAACCGTCGATCCCCCGGGCGCCGCGGCGCGATCGCATGATTCGAGCGTGAAACTCACATCCGCTCGTCGCCGCGCTTCGCGCCTTTGTCTGGTCAAGTCGAACAAAAATCGATTATAAGGACGATCGAGCGCCGGGGCGACCTTTTAGTTCCCCGATTGAAATCGGCGAAAAGCGGGCGAACGATCGAATCCGAAATTCGCGCGCGATCCGAATCCCCGCTCACCATACCGGCAAGGAGGCGACGCGCCGTGACGATTCTTAACAACTCGCCAACATCTGTAAACGTCATTGATCATCACACCCGCGCTCACAACCCCGGCGAGCCGCGCGCCGATTCGATTTCATTCGATTCCGAGCGGCTCGGCCGAATTGTTCGACCTTTAACGTTCATCCTCGCGTCGCTCTGCGTCCTCCAGTTCGCATCATGGGTTCCTCATTATCTCACATGGCCGTTATACGCCGATCACGATGTTTTCGCCTCGGTCGCGCGCGAGTGGAACGCGGGAAAGCTCCCCTACCGCGAGGCGTTTTGCGATAACTTCCCCGGTCCGATTTATCTCGCCTGGATCGCCGATCGAATCGGCGGGCCGACGAGCGCCTGGCCCGTCTACGCGATCGACGCGATCCTCCTCGTCGCCGTCGCCTCGTCCGCCGTTTTTTGGAGCGGACGCGAACTCAAATCGACCCTCCCCGGCTGGATCATGAATATCAGTTTATTTGGATATTATTTCTCTCAAAATTACAGCCAGACGGCGCAGCGCGATTGGCAAGCGCCTTTATTTTCACTTTTAGGCATTCTAATCCTCCGATCGTTCCCGAGATCGAAACCCGCGGCGATCGCGTCGGCTCTTTGCGCCGCGACCGCGTTCGTCTTCCGCCCGCAGACGATCCTCTTCACGCCGATCTTTTGGACGGCGTTGATCGACGAAACGAACGACGGCGTCAAACGCTCGATCGCGCGGATCTTCGGCTGGAGCGCGATCGCCGCGGCGATGACCGCGCTCGAGTTCGCTCCGATCGCGATCGCGGGGTCGACGCGCGATTTTATCGGATCGCTCGCAATCGTTTCTTACGGAGGTTCCTATCATCGTACGAGCGGACTCCGAATCGTTTCCGTCTGGCTCAATCAGTTCGAACGCGGCGACGCGATCGCTCTCGCCGCGGCGCTCGTCTTTTTCCATCAAGCCCCGACGAAAGATCGTCGCGAACGGTCGCTGATCGTCTCGGCGATCGCGTCGCTCCTCCTCGCTTCGCTCTACAAACCCCTAAGCCCCTACCCGCACGAGTATTTGAATCATCCAATGCTCATTTTTTGGTGCTGGAGCGCAGCGATCCTCTCGTCCCGCATTCTTCGCCACCCCCGAGGCGCCGAATTGAAATTCATCGCGATCGGTTTATTAATCGGCGCACACGGCGGACTCAAGCCCGAGTTCTGCAATCCCGCACGGTCGATCCACGCGCTCGCCGACCTTTATCACGGAGATCTCCCGCTCGAATCTCCCGCGGGATATACCAGACACTCGCGAGTCTCGCTCTCGGCCGCATATCGCTGGAGCGATTATCGTAATGTCCTTAAATACTTGCGCAACGATCTTCCCCCCGATATCAAAATCGCGAACGCGCTCAAGGGGTCGCCCGCCCTACTGGCGCCGTCGGGACGCCGATCGGCGCTTCCCGCCGAATCGATCGCGTGGCTCAGACTCGTCAACCCAAATGATGAAAATTTGTTCGTTCAATCGATCGAGGCGTGTTCCGATTCCGCGGTCGTCTGGAGCCCGGCCGAGTTCGATCTCGGCATGACTCCGCCGCTCAAAGCTCTCCATTCCACAATCTTGCGGCTTTATCGCCCTCTCGCGAAATTCGGCGCGATCGAAATTTGGGAACGAGCCCCCGACGAGAAGGTGGACAATCTAGGAACGGCGAAAAAGGCTCAAAAGGTGAAAATGGTAACAAAGGTGGAAAAGTTTGCTTCGCACGATCGTGAGAATCGATCCTTAAGCCGATCAAAACGTTGATGTCGCCCTCAAATCCAAGCGAAATCCGGCGGGCACGACGCCCGCCGCAAACGACATACCAGGGAGCGGGCACGAAGCCCGCGAACCCGCCCCGCGAAAAACATAAGCGGGCACGAAGCCCGCGACGAGCCCGAATAAACCCCAAGGAGCGGGCGGGAAGCCCGCGACTAGGCCGGAGCGTTAGCGTCGAGGGGCGGACGCCCGAGACGCGTAAAACGAAAGCCGCGGGCACGAAGCCCGCGCTTCATTGTATTCACTCATCCGTCACTTAGGCTCGATCAACTTATACTTAACTTGAACCGTCACCGAAACTTCAAGCTCGCCCGCCGCGATCGGCGTCGCAGCGGGCGCGGCGGCCAATCCATACGCCGACATCATCTGATTTTGAACGCCCGGGACAATCTCCCCCAATTCGGTGATCACGAGAGCCGAACCGACGACGACCCCCGCCTCACCCGCGAGCAGAATCGCCTTCCGCTTGGCTTCCGCCATCGCACGCTTCCGCGCCTCGTCGAGTAATTTTTCCGGCTTTTCCAATCCAAACGAAATCCCCCAAATCTGATTCGAACCCGCTTCAACGACCGCGTCGAGGATCGTTCCCATCTTGGGAATCTCGCGCACTTTCACAGAAACCATGTTAGAAACTTGATATCCCACGATTCGAGGCGTGAACCCCTCCTCCTCCTCGCCGTTCATGTTCCGTCTCGGCTTCGTATATTGAGGAGTTACGCTGATCTCCGATGTTTGGATATCTTTCACCGCGATTCCGTGTTCCTTCAGCGAAGCCGTCAGAGCATTCATCGCTTTATCGTTCGCCGCGAGCGCTTCGGTAGCCGCTCGACCCTGCTTCACCACGCCGAGCGTGATCGTCGCGAAATCGGGAGCGGCTGCGATCTTCCCCGTCCCCGAAACCTCGATCCGAGGAGGACCGAATGCATCCTCGGCCGCGCCGGCCATCCGCACGGGCGCCAAAAGAAAACACGCGGAACTCACGATCGGTAATGCCAATAACATAAGAAGCCTCATAATATGCATTATCTCCAACCATAAACTGATAGAAAAACGCGAAATCGCGCTTTTATCGCACAGATCATACCCCCTCCCGAGCCCTGCGTAAACGGTCGAGAGTCACCGCGACGATGATGATCGCGCCGATGATCACGTCCTGGCTCGCGTTCGGGATCCCAGCGTGCACACATCCGTTATTCAATACCGATATCAACAAGCAACCGATCAACGTCCCCGCCGCGGTCCCCTCCCCTCCGCTCAAACTGCCGCCCCCGATCACGACCGAAGCGATCACCTGAAGTTCAAGCCCGTCCGCGGTCGTCGGATCGCCCGAACCTCCCAAATCAAGAAACTGCATCACCCCCGCGAGGCCCGTCAAAAGACCAGCAATCGTATATACCAGCACTTTTAATTTCGACACGTTGATCCCGCAAAGTCGCGCGGTCGCCTCGTTCGAACCGACCGCGTACATCCTTCGACCAAGAATCGAATACCGCAGCAAAAACGCGACGATCGCGCCGAAAACGACGAGAGTCCAAACCCCCGGCGCCACGACAAGCCACGAAGGCTCGGGATCGGGCGCGAGCACATGAGACATCCAGGGCGCCTTCGCCGCCGCCGGAACATACACCGAACCGTTGTCCGCCAGCCATTTCGCTCCGCCGCGATAAATCTTCAAACCCCCGAGCGTGATAATAAAAGGCATTACACGTAACAACGTGATTAAACTTCCATTAATAAACCCGCATAGCCCGCCGAGCGCGATTCCCGCGACGATCGCGAGCGCGACCGGGAAGTGAAGATCGCGAACCGCCAGCGTAACGACGACCGTCACGAGCGCGACCGTCGAACCGACCGCGAGGTCGATTCCCCCCGAGATCATCACCAAAGTCATCCCGAGCGCCGCGATTCCCAAAACGACCGTCTGAACGACGATCAGCCGCCATGTCGCAAGCTGCAAAAACGTCCCGGAATCACGCGTCAGAAACGCGAAGAATCCCGTGATTAATCCGAGCCCGATCAAAGGCCCAAGTACGCTCCACAACCGCGCGAACGCGAAATCCGCCGCCGATCCCCGCGAACTCCCGCCCCCTCGATCAACCTGATCCGTCGACATATAACTAACCCTTAGAGTTTCCCGCTCCCGCCCGGCGCCGTTCGCAAAATCGCCGCGTTCCGCCGATCAAACGCCGATTTGAATCGGCTCTATTCACTGATGATTATTTCGATTCGAGAGTCGCCTGAGACATAATTTCATGTTCCGTCCAGGCTTCGATCGGCCGCGTTTCGCCGAGAACCCCCTTGCGCATTACCGCGAGTCGATCGCAAACGCCGAGAAGTTCCGGCAGGTAAGAGCTTACCATCAGCACGGCCTTGCCGCGCCGCGCCAGCTCGCGGATCAAGCGATAAATCTCGGCCTTGGCGCCGACGTCGATCCCGCGAGTCGGCTCGTCGAGCAAGAGAACGTCGGCGTCTTGATGGAGCAACCGAGCGAACGCGATCTTCTGCTGATTTCCCCCCGAAAGCGCGTTGATCGCCTGTTTCGGCCCCGCCGCCTTCACGTTCAATTCCATCAAACGCCGACTCGCCTCGCTTCGACGATCCTTCAGGTTCAGAATCCCGCGTCGCACGTGGCGATGAAGCGCGGTGAGCGTGAGATTATCTTCAATCGATAAATTGAGCGCCAGTCCCTCGTTCTTGCGATCCTCGCTCAAAAGCCCGATCCCCTGCGCGATCCGGTCCGAGGGAAGCCCGCGCGACGCCGCGATCCCCGCGACCTTGATCGAACCCGATCGAACCTTGTCGAGGCCGAAGATCGCCCGCAACAACTCGGTGCGTCCCGCCCCCACAAGCCCCGCGATCCCCAGCACCTCGCCGCGACGCAGATTCAAATTCACACGTTTCGGTAAGATCATCCCCGCGAGTTCGATTGTTTCGAGAACCACCTCGCCGGGCTCGCTCGCGATCGCCGGAAAAAGATCCTCGGGCTCGCGACCGATCATCGCGTGAATGATATCATGAGTCGTCAAACTCTCCATCATTCCCGTCAGAACCGTCGCGCCGTCGCGGATCACCGTAACTCGATCCGCGACCCGCTCCACTTCCTCGAGAAAATGGCTGATATAAACGATCGCCAGCCCCCGACCGCGGAGCCGATCAAGCACCGCGAACAGCCGCTCGGCGTCGCGCCCCGAAAGCGAACTCGTCGGCTCGTCCAAAATCACCACCCGCGCGTTCGATACCAACGCACGCGCGATCTCGACGATCTGCATCCCCCCCGGAGAAAGCCGATAAACTTTCGTCTGAGGATCGATCTCGGCGTGATCGAGCTCGCGCAGCGCCGATCGAACAAGTTGATTATGTTCACGCCTTAAAACAAGTCCGCGCGCCGTCCGTTCCTGGCCGAGCATCACGTTCGCCTCGACCGAAAGGTGAGGCGCGAGCGCGAGCTCTTGATAAATCATCGCGATACCTTGCCGCCGCGCCTCACGCGGATTTCTGGGAACGAAGGGGTCGCCGTCGAGCGTCATCGAACCCCGATCGGGCCGGTGCGCTCCGCTCAAGATCTTCATCAGCGTGCTTTTGCCCGCCCCGTTTTCTCCCACAAGCGCGTGCGCCTCGCCCGCGTAAAGATCGAGAGTCACCCCCGCGAGCGCGCGATTGGCGCCGAAAGCTTTATGAACGTCCCGAATCGCCAACAACGGCTCGGTCATCGCTTCGACGGCGATAAAACCCCCGCCCCCTCGAGCGCCCGCAACATGCCGAACGTGCTCGATTCATTCGAACAAAAAATCCCGTCGATTTTTCCCCGATAACGCGTCGCCAAACTTTGAGCCGTCCGCTGCGCCTGATCCGACGTCGCTCCCGCATATTGATCTTTAGATACAAACGTGAGCCCCGGAAACTCCTTGCCGATCGTATCAAGAAATCCTTTTTCCCTCAGATCCGTACTCGCCGACCCCACCATATATCGCATCAACAAAACTCGACCTTTCCCGTTCAACAACTCACCAAGACGCCGCGCCGCCAGCACGCCCCCGTGATAATTGTCGGTCGCCACATACGCCACCGGTTTGGAAGATTTGAGCGACGAATCGATGATCACGACCGGAATTCCCTTCGCGATCGCCTGCTCGGCGGGCTCGACGAGCGCCTCTTCGTCAAGCGGCGCCAGCACGATCCCGTCCACCCCCACCGCGACCGCTTGCCGCACCAGCTTGATCTGCTCGGTTCGATCGTCCTCCTTGAGAGGCCCCTGCCAAACGATCTCGACGTTCCCAAGCTCCTCCGCCGCCTTGAGCGCTCCCGCGTGAATCGTCTTCCAAAATTCGTGCGTCGTCCCCTTCGGTATCACCATCACCCGCCACTTCTTCGTCTTCGCGGTCGACCCCGCCGCGTCGGCGCCTCGCGCCTTGGGCGGATCAAGAAGTTCACGAATTTCTGGATCATCCATATTATCACGCGTTACGAGCGTTTCTCCCGTCGAAACCGATCCGATCACCGGTTTACCCTCGAGCGCGTCGACGAGCGTTTTCACCGCGGCTTCGCCCATGCGTAACGGGTTCTGCACCACGATCCCCTGCAGCGTCCCGTTGCGCAGCGCCTCGACAAGCGGCGGACTCGCGTCGAAACCGATGAATACGAGCTTCGACGGATTCGACACGGCCGGATCGGCCTTCTCTTTCGAAGCCTCGCCGCATCCCCAAACCAAGCCGAGCGCCGCGGTCGCAACCGCGATCGACGCCCGGCTCGCGAATCGACCCGAGTTCACGCCAGCCCCCCTTCGCCAATCTATATTTGTTTTTATGCTAATGCTACGCCGGCCGTTCCGAATCACGCAATCGCATACTATTATGAGCGGAATTCCGATAACCGATCGCGTCTCCGAGATCGTCGCGTCGGCGTGTTATTTCTCCGCGCGACGATCCCGATTCGATCTCCGTCACGGCGCCTCGGGCTTGATGTCGATCCAAACGCGCCGAGCGTGCGATTCAAGAACCGAATCGGCGACGACCTGCGCCTTCAAACCGTCGAAAAAGCTCGGTACCGCGTCACGCTTCTCGACGATCGCCGAAACGAATTCCCACATGATATCGTATCGGAAAACCGTCGCCGGTTTGCCGGCCTTGGGATCGCGCGGGCTATCCGAAGGCTTGAGGAAGTCTTCGGGTACGTCGAAAGGCGCCAGATCCTGACCCGTTTTGCCGAGCAAGATCACGTTCGGCTCGTGCAAACGATACACGGCGCTCATCTCCGATCCGTTCACCTCGGCCCATTCGTGGCCAAAACCTTCGCGACCGTATCCCTTGGCGAGCGTCGTTCCCTCCCAAACGCCCGTCGCTCCCGACCCAAACTCGCCGATCAAGCTCGACCAATCGTCGACCTCGGAGGGTGGACAAGAACGTCCCTCGTTGTCGACGTCGCGCGGAGCGAACCGTGCGACCGCGCCGCACACGCTCTTAAGCGGCCCCATCAAATCGAGCGCGAAATCGATTCGATGAATCGTCATATCAAACAAATCTCCCGCGCCGGCCTTGTCTTTATATTGACGCCAGCCCCAACTCGTCTCGGGCCAATCCAAAAACCGTTGCGACCGAAAATGACGCGGTTCCCCCAGCGCCCCCGTCTTCAACAAATGCTTGAGATAACGCATCGACGGCGCGAATCGATACGTAAACGCCGTCATATGTACGACCCCCGCGTCGCGCGAGGCGCGATACATCGCACGAACCTCGTTCTGATCAAGCCCGAGAGGCTTCTCGCACAAGACGTGTTTTCGACCCGCCGCCGCGGCCAGAACGATCGCCTTGTGCGTGAAATTCGGCGTCGCGATGATCACCGCGTCGATCCCGTCCGCGGCGCAAAGCTCGGCGGGATCGCTATATAATTGCGAGATCCCCCAATCGCTTTCGCGTTTTTTAAGCAATTTGGGGTCGGCGTCGCAAACCGCGACCAACTCGGCCCTCGGGTCAAGGCGTATCGCCGGAACGTGGTGATAATCGCTGACCGCACCCGCGCCGATCACCCCGATCCGAACCCGCTCCCCGTTCGAAGAACTCATTCTCCATCCCTTCTTGACACGCTCGCTCACAAGGCGATTCAAATCGAGCCGATCGCTCAGGATAAGTCGCGCGAAGGCGACGCTCAAGCCCCTCGCGAACCTCCGACCGGCGCGACCGACTCGCTTTTATCCACACGGATCGCTCCTCATCCCGATCGAACGCACCGCCGAACACGTTCTTTTTCGATCGCATCAGTTCTCCTCGCGCGCCTCGCCGGCTTAAGTTTCAACTTGAGGGAACAAACGACGATCGGAGCTCTCCCGTCAGGTGACGAAGCCGCGGCGCGGTTCGTGCGAATCGAACGGAAAGTTTCAATTCGCACCCCGCCGGAAGAATCGATTCCAAGCATTTTAACGAATGAAATACCAAACCGCGGTGACCGATGAAACGCAATCAACTAAGTCGACTGATCCAAATCCTGGTTTTACTCCAAAACGAGCGATACCCCAACGCGCGCGATCTCGCCGAACATTGTGAGGTAAGCCGACGAACGATTTATCGCGATCTCGACGCTCTCGAAGCCTCGGGCATCCCGATCCGCTTCCATGACGAACGTCTGGGCTACGGTGTCGCGCCGTCGTTTCAATTCCAACCGCCGGGCCTCGACGACGGCGAAATCCTGGCGCTCGCGATCCTCGCCAAAACGAGCCATAACTTACTGGAACCGCTTGGTTTACAACATGCCGCCCGGATCGGATCGGAAAAGTTGCTCAAAACGATCTCGGCGGCGATGCGCGACCGAGCCGCCTCGATCCTTGACGCGATCGAAACGTCGATCCCCGCACGCGAAACCCCGGAACAACGGCGCAAGCACCTCGAGCGGATCCTTGAATGCCTGGGCGAACGCAAGCAAGTTCGAATCGCCTACCAAGATCCTCGACTGGGGTCGATCGTCACCACCAAATTCGCCGTTTATCGCTTATTGCATCACGCGGGAGCGCCGCTCGACGAAGGCTCGTGGCTCGTCATCGGCCGTTCAAGCATTCACTGCGCGATTGAACACATTGCTTTGAACTGGATTCATAAAATCGAGTCGACCGACGACACCTACTCGGTTCCGCCTCGATTCGACGCTTCGCGGCGACTCGCATCCGATAAACATTCATCGATCGTCGGCGATTCGACCGAGATTCGGTTGGCTTTTTCGCAACGCTCCGCGCGACGGCTCTTCGAGTTTCCGTTCGCGTTTCGAGGCCGTATCGAGCCCGTGCGAGGAGGCGGGATCGAGGCTTCGTTCGCGGTCGATTCGTTCGCCGCGATCGTTCCCTGGCTCTTCCGCTTTCCCGAAGGAGTGCGAATCATCGCACCCGACTCCCTCCGCGTGTACGTTCGCGAATGCGCTGCTCGATTGATCGCGGAAGCCGATTCGGCCGAATTCGAGGTCGCTTATCCGGGGAATTCGCACGCCGTTTAAGGTCGACACGCACTTCGCGGCACGGTGTCGGCGTAACTTTTTGAACACTTCAAAACCGCGGCCGGCAAACGTCGAACCGGCGCCCCGATGACAATCTTCATCCACGCGCGTATCCTGGAAATTGGAAATCGGCGTCGATTGACGGGAACCAAACGGGCTCTTCGAGCGTCCAAATCCCATGACGAGCGGGCGTGACGAGCGGACTCTCATTGAGGCGTGTCGCGCGGGGGAGACGGAAGCCTTCGGCACGCTGGTCCAGATGTATCAGGACCGGCTTTTTCCGCCCCTCCTCCGATTGACCGGCTGCGCCGACGACGCGGCCGACATCCTGCAAGACGCCTTCCTCAAGGCGTTTCAAAAGCTCGACGACTTCCACGGTGAGAGTTCGTTTTACACATGGGTTTATCGGATCGCGGTCAATTTGGCGTTAAGCGACAAACGGCGGAATCGCCGCGCGCCGTCGAGCCTGACCGGGACAGGGGATTCGGCCTTCCTCGACCCGAGCGACGATCCCGACCGAACCGATCCCGCGGCGCCGCTCGAACTCGCCGAACGCGAGACGATCATCCAGGCCGCGCTTCTCGAATTGGCGCCCGAATTCCGCGCCGTCGTCGTCCTCAAAGACGTCGACGGCCTCCGTTACGAACAGATCGCCGCGATCCTCGAAATACCGATCGGAACCGTCCGCAGTCGGTTGCATCGAGCACGCGAAGAACTACGCAATCGTTTATCCTCACTCCTCGGCGACCGCGGCGGTCGAAACGATCGACCCCGACCCGTCGCCGCGATCGAAGGCGATCTTAACAAGAATACAAAGTAGCATAATATAATCATGAAACCGATTAACGATTTATTACTCGCGGCTTATCTCGACGGCGAGGCCGATTCGCTCGAACGATCGCGCGTCGACTCGGCGCTCGCCGCCGATCCGGCCCTCGCGGCGCGGATCCGTCGGATCGCCTCGACCCGCGACCTGATCGCTTCGATGTCGCGTCCCGCGTGCCCCCTCGATTTGTCCCAAGCGATCCTCGCCAAGCTCGCCGCGTCCCCCGCGACCGATCGCCTCGACCGTTCTTCGACCGACCGCCGCTCCGCGATCGTTTCTCGTAAACGTTCACGTATTATTACAATGATCTCGACTCGCGACCGGTTCGTCGGGTTCGCCGCGGCGATCGCCGCCGCCGCCGCCGCGGTTCTTTTGATCATAGCGGTCGCTTATCGACCGAATCGCCCGACCGACTCGAATCGACTCGCCCGCGTCGATTCCGCCTCAAAATCCGCCTCGACGCGCGACGCCAAGTCTTTATTCCTCAGAAATCCACGATCGCGGCTTTCCGCGGCGCAACGCGTTCTACAAGATACCGCTCGCTCGCTCGAACTCGAGGATCAAGAGCGATTCGCGGCGGCGCTCGCCGCGCCGACCGAAGCCGAGATCGAACACGAACTTTCACGTGAAAGCTTGGTTAATATTCTCGATCGACCCGCGTCGAAACGGTTCGTCGTCGCCGCCGATAAGCTCGACGATTCGTTGCGCGAACGCGTCGAAGAGATCATCCGCGACACCCCCCGCAAAGATCCGCGTTACGGCCGGATCACGATCGCGCCCGGCGCCGGCTTCGATCCCGATCACGCCGCGGAGGAGGGGGTCGTCTTCGCGCTCGCCGTCGACGAACCCGAACTCAAACGGCTTGAAGCCTCTTTGAAATCCAAATTCAATAACCAATTGATTGAATCACGCCTCGACGACGCGCTCGTCGCTCGTCTCGCCGAGACCGACGAAGTCGCGATCGAGACGGGCGAGCCCGTTCCCCTCGTTCATCACAACCCGATCGCGATCGCATCGAACGAAGCCGAACCGGCGTCCGAAAGTCGTCGTCCCGTTCTCGCCGAAAGCGCCGATGCGACCGATCACGAGGCGTCTCCCGTCCCCGACGAGCCCGAAAACGCCAAACGGCTCGCTCCCACTGGCGTCGAATCGCGAGGCCGCTCGACTCCGACTCGCCGCGGTCTTTCCAAACAAAAACAATTGAAAGAGCGTCGATCGACCGCGGCCGATTCGGCTCGAGACTCGTTGAAAGGCGCCGTGCTCGACCGCGGCGCCGATCTCGGTCGCAAAGCCGAGGAGATCGACTCCGACTCCGCTAAATCCCCGGCTCCAAAACCGATCGATTCAAAAGCTCTCGTCGACCAGCCCCCCGATGAGCTCTCGGTCGTTTCAGGTCTCAATTCGGTGCGTATCGAAAAACCCGCGGGGTTCGGCGATCAACGAACCCAGGCGGCCAAACCGTCCACGACGATCGTCATCGTCGAGATCGTCGCCGCGAGCCGGAAATCTTCGCGTTAACTCTCGGCTCGCTCGATCCAAAATACGTCGCGAATCGCCTCTTCTCTCAGGCTCAAGCTTCGGTCGAATCGCCGCGAACCGCTCCGCTTTGAACCCCGCGGAGTCGGCTCGCGGTGAAGGCTAAGCGTCCGGGGTCGTCCGTCGACGGCTCGGCGTCGCCCTTTGTTCGGTCGTCGATCCCCGGGCCGGCTAAGGAACTCGGGGAAGCGGTTTCTTGTTAAAGGAGGTAAACATGCGAACGCATCTTCCGTTTTTTATGATGATGCTGATCTTCCTTTGGACGGCGATCTCGGTTCAGGCCGCGGGGCTCATGATCCCGACCGATCGCTCGCTGCCGCCGCTCGCGCTTCAATCGCAATCGGTGGAGGTCGCGATCGACGGCCAGATCGCTCAAACGACCGTCCAACAGTCGTATCTCAATTCGACCTCGCGCGAGCTCGAAGCCGAATACGTTTTCCCGCTGCCGAGAGGCGCCGCGGTGAGCGATTTTTCGATGTGGATCGGCGATAAAAAGCTGAAAGGCGAGACGCTCCCCGCCGCCAAGGCGAAAAAAACGTACGAACAAATCGTGGCGCGATTGCGCGATCCAGCGTTGCTCGAATACGTCGATCGCGACGTTTGGAAAGTGCGCGTTTTCCCGATCCTTCCCCACGGCGTGCAAAAGATCGAGATCAAGTACACCCAGGTGCTCGGAGCGACCGGGGAACTCGTTTCCTACGAATTCCCGCTCCACGGCGCCAAAACGCCGGGAGACGCCCCGGGAGCGTTCTCACTCGTCGCCAAAATCAAAAGCGATCACCCGCTCGGACCGATCTACAGCCCCTCGCATGAAGTTTCAATTGATCGTAAGGGAGAACGCGAGGCCGTCGTCGGTTATGAAACGCAGTCGCTTGTGAATAGCAAGAATTTCTTGCTCTACTATTCTCCCAAAAGCGGCGACGTCGGCTTTTCGCTCCTCGCGAATCGGCCGCATCGCGACGAACCGGGCTATTTCGTGCTCCTCTTGAGCCCCAAACCCCAAGTCGCCGAACGCTCCATTCCGCGCGATCTCGTCCTCTTGGTCGACGCCTCGGGGAGCATGAACGGCAAAAAAATGACGCAGGCGAAGGGAACGCTCAACGCCGCTCTCGCCACCCTCCGCGAAAACGATCGTTTCGCGCTCGTCCGCTTCGCAACCGTCGTCGATTCGTATCGCGATCGTCTCGCCAAAGCGAATCCCGAGAACATCCAGCACGCTCGTGAATGGATCGAGTCGATCGACGCCGTCGGCGGCACCGATATCGCCGGCGGACTCGAAGCCGCGCTCGCGCTCCGCGAACCCCAGGCGCAACAGGAACGAACCTTCCAGATTCTCCTGATCTCGGACGGAGTCCCCACCGTCGGAACCACCGACGTGAAAAAAATCCTCCAAACCGTCGCATCCAAAAACTCGCACGCGACCCGCGTTTTCAGCTTCGGCGTCGGTTATGATGTCGATACCTACCTGCTTGATCAGTTATCAGAATCAACCCGCGCCGCGACGACCTACGTCCGACCCGACGAGAATCTCGAGGTCAAGGCGTCCGCTATCCTCGCCAAAATCAAAAACCCCGTCCGTTCCGATCTCAAACTCGAAACGATCACGGTGGGCGGCGACGACGCGTCGAAAACCGAACCCGTCAAACTCTCCGAAACTTACCCTCCCAAACTCCCCGACCTGTTCGCGGGAGATCAGCTCCAGATCGTCGGTCGGTATTCGGGTTCAGGGAAAATTCGCTTTGTTCTTCATAGTAAGACTGGAGACAAATCCGAATCTCACACGTTCGACGCCGATCTTCCGGCGCGCGAGACCGAGCGCGAATTCGTCGCGACAATCTGGGCGAGGCGAAAGATCGGCTATCTGCTCGATCAGATCCGACTCAACGGCGAGAACAAAGAGCTCAAAGACGAGATCGTCAAGCTCGCGACCAAATTCGGCGTCGCGACTCCGTATACAAGCTGGCTCGTCGTCCCCGACGAATCCGGCTTCGCGAATCAACAAACGAATCTATACTCACATAGCATGGGACATCCCGGTTCGTTCAACCAGTCTCACCAAAGCTTCCTAATGATGAGAGCGACCGGAGGTGGAATGGCGGGCATGGGCCGAGGAGGGATTCGGGAAGTTCAGCCACGCGACGCCGTCGCACACGCTCCCGCCGACGACGCCTCAAAAACTCCGATCTCCGCCCCAAAAAGAACCCGCGCCGTGGATGCGGAATCCGCCAAGTCCGCGGCGACGAACGCTCAATCTCAAATCGCCGCTCGAATGAAAGACGGTTCCGACACGATGTCGCAAATGTTCGGTCAACAAATGCGTGAAACTTCGGGACGTCGCGCAGTCGATGTGGCGCAGGCTCTCGCCGATCTCAAAACGACCGTCCGCGAGGGGGCGCGATCCGAACGAGTTCGTGTGATCGCGGACAAACGTTTTCATAACCTTGACGGCGTTTGGATCGACGATTCGGTCGTCGAAAAATCTCCTCGCGTTCGGGTTAAATTCGTCGGCGAGGGTTATTTCAAGCTGCTCGATAAACACCCCGAGATCAGGGAGATCCTCGCGCTCGGCGATCGGATCGTCTGGAGATCCCCCGCGGGGTCGACCGTCCTGATCGACGACGAAGGAGAGGAAACGCTCTCCGACGCCGCGATTGATCAACTTTTCCAAACCAAATGACATATCGATTCGGGGAGGGTATCGCGATTCGGCGAAACCCTCCTCGTTTTTTTCATCGAGGATCCATAAGAATAATGATCAATAAGTTCAAAGATTCTTTTTATCCGTCGGGATCGTCGAGCAAAGCCCGCAAGCGATCGCCGAGAGGCGGGGGTAAACGAGCCGGCCACGAATCGTCGATTTGGCCGACCCCGATCAGATCGCGTAGTTGAGTTCGATCCTTATCGCGCGGTCAGTTTCATCCGAACCAACGCTTCGAGCGAAACAACCTGAAATTCCGAGCCTCGTTCCGACTCGTCGATTTCGGGCAAAATTTGATCGTCGTCGTGTCGAACTTTTTCGCCCGCATAAAGGAGATGGATACCGCCGCTCGGTTTGCCCCCCGGTCCGTCGATAAAAACATCGATATCGATCAGATGATGATCGACGAAACCCGCGGCCAGGAGCGCCGCGCTCGCCGCGGGAAAATCGATACGTCGAATCATTAGATCGACGTCGCGCGTATTGCGAACCGCGTCTTCGTCGATCCGCCCCACCCACTCGGCGACGGCGTTTCCGCCGACGACCGCGTACGGCACCCTCGCGGCGTCGAGAGCGCTCGTCGCCCTCCGGAGCCGTTCTTTCACCTTCTCAGCCGCCATCAGCGCCCGCTTCCAACCCGAGGGTTGTATCGTCGCTTCCGCCATGACACGCTCTCCTCTTCACACGAAAAGAATAATCGAAACCGCGACGCCCGTCGACTCGCATTCGGAGGCGATCTCCGCGATCCATTGAAAGACGTGATCGAAAACGGAAAAACGAAACGAATCCGCGGCTACCGCCAATATTATCTACATTACATAACTTATTAAATAAGTTTCCGGAAAAACGACGGCGCCCGCCGAGATCAATCGAAGCGAAAATCGACGTCGAATCGGCGGAATTTGTTTTCAGTCTATTTTACATAAATATAATTATTAAACAAAATTTTATGTGAAGCGGAACCCTGGAGTGCGAACCGATCGCCAATCCGAATTATTACATGCATGATTGTTTCGCAAAGAAAACGGTCGTTCGACGGAAAAGTATCTCGTCCCACTGGCGAACTTCGTGGGATGCGGTATCGTGTCCCGATCGTCTTCGCGCGGCGAGTTCGCCCGTCGCGGGTGAACGGCCAAAAGATCGCCCGAAGCCATACACCAGAAAAAATGCATACTCTCGGTTCATCATCCCTTCCCGCGACTTCACGGCGTGGATTCGGGGGGACGATCGATCGATCGGTATACGACGAAAAGGAATCGTTCGCATGTCCGATTTTCCGGTCTTGAAGGGATCGACTCGAAACGCTTTGCGGCATTGGCTCGCGGAGGCGCTCGGCACGTTTATGATCGTCTTCACGGGGACGGGGGCGATCGTGATCGACGAGACGACGGGAGGATCGGTCACTCATATCGGAATTTCGCTCACGTTCGGCTTGATCGTTCTGGCGATGATTTACGCGCTCGGCGATATCTCCGGTGCGCATCTCAATCCCGCGGTGACGATCGGCTTTTGGGCGGCGCGGCGATTTCCCGGCGCGAAGGTGATTCCCTATATCGTCAGTCAGTGCGCGGGCGCCGCGGCCGCGAGCGTGCTGCTTCACATCCTGTTCCCCGAGAATCTCAATCTTGGCGCGACGAACCCCGTCGGGTCGGCGGCGCGAACGTTCGTCCTGGAGGCGATCCTTACATTTCTTTTAATGTTTGTTGTTTTATGTGTTTCCGCGGGATCGCGTGAGAAGGGAATTATGGCGGGGATCGCGGTGGGTTCGGTGATCGCGCTCGAGGCGCTGTTCGCCGGTCCGATCTCGGGAGCTTCGATGAATCCCGCACGGTCGCTCGCGCCGGCGCTTGTCGGCGGCAAGCCGGCCGGCGTCTGGATTTATATTGTTTCAACGATTTTAGGTTCGTTGATCGCGGTCGCGGTCGCGGGATTCCTGCTCGGCGAATCAAGCGATCGGGAGGCCGAGGCGAATTGATCGCTCTCTCGGCGATCCCTCTCGTCTCGAGATTCGATATCACGAAACCGCCGCGAATCACGCGCGACGCTTCAAGGAGCGTTCGTTCTGGAAAACGAACGGTTCACTCGATCGTCTTCAGCCGGCGACGGAGAACCTACGATCGCTCGCGAAACGAAGCCTCGATATCATCAAAATTGATAATAAATAATATTAACCAATATATTTATATATAATAACATATAAACAAGGTAATAGATTTTGTCCATTATTTATCGCGGCGTTAAGCCGAACGGTTCTCGCCGTTCGAGGGATAAGCGAGGCCTTCGGCGTGCGGGTTCGGCGGTCGCCAGGATCGCGACGACAAAGCGAACGAGCGAATCGCCGAGGCGAACTTGGATATGGGGGTTCGGCGGTCGATCGGGTCGCGACCGCGTCGGTTATCGCGCCGCGATCGGCGTCGTTTCGCTTGACAAGATCGCTCGAACGGGGATGATAGCGGCTCCCCGCGGATCGGAACCACGATCCGCGACTCGTCACTTGGAATCACCGATCCGACGGAGCGCGGCGATCATGCACGGACGTATGTCGCTATCGCATTGTGTTTTGTGCGTTTTCGTCGCGGCGGCGACGGTCGCGGGGTCGATCGCGACCGGGGGCGAAGGCGCCTCGGGAAGTGCGGCCAGGTCGAAAAAGTCGCGACCAATCGAGCACAAATCAATCAGCAAATATGAATTCGGCCGAGGCGATCGTTCGTTCTGGCTGTTCGAGCCCGCCGAACCGAAGCCGAAGTCGGCGCCGGTGATCGTCTTTCACCACGGCTGGATGGCGTACAATCCTGGGATTTACGGCGCGTGGATCGAGCACCTGGTCCGTCGCGGTTATATCGTGATTTTTCCGCGGTATCAAAACGACGTATCGACCGATCCCGCTCAGTTTTTGGCGAATTCGTTGAGCGCGACCAAAGACGCGTTCGACGTGTTGGCGACATCGCCGAGTCACGTCCACGCCGATCGCAATCGGTTCGCGCTGATCGGGCATTCGGCGGGAGGCAATTTATCGGCGCTGATGGCCGCGGGCGCCAAAGAGGAAGGGTTGCCCGAGCCCAAAGCGGTCGTCGCGGTGACTCCCGGCGAGGTGAAACCGCTCGCCGAAGACGCTTTAAAAGACTTGCCCTCGACGACCCTTTTTGTCGTGACTGTCGGCGAGGACGATCAGGTTCTGGGCGATACGCGCGGCCGAGAGTTGTATGCTCGCGCGACGACGATCCCCAGGGAGAGGAAGAAATTCGTACTGTTTCGGAGCGATTTACACGGATTTCCACCGTTGATCGCCGATCATACGTCCCCGGCGGCGTCGTCGCGCAAGCTCGATACGGGCGAGGCGCCGTTTCGATCGCTTCAGATGTTCGACGCCGAGGTCGACGCGCTCGACGTCGAAGGGTATTGGAAGCTCGCCGACGTGACGATTGAGGCGGCTTTCGCGGGTAAAACGCTCGACGAGGCGACCGATCACGGGAAAAAATGGATCGATTTGGGTCGCTGGGGCGACGGCGTCGCGGTGACTCCGCCGATCATCGGCGACGATCTGGCGTCGTTTCCTCGCGTGATTCATCCCAGCGGAGCGAAGATCATCAATTGGTTCAATCCATGGAATTGACGATCTCCTTCATACGTCGTCCCAAAAAGATCGGCCGACTCGATCGCCTGAATTCGCTTTATACCGATTCATTAGATATCCTGACTTTTTATTTCAATCGGCGATATCGGCGTGATATTCGGGTTCGGCGGCGAATCGTCGAGACGCACTGGACACTCACGGTTCTCCGTATTAGATTAAACGTAATGAGAAGGCGGCGTAACGGATATCGGGTCGCGCGATGAAGCGATTTGACTCGATGAAGAAAATGATTGTGGAAAGCTGAAGTTCAGTCGATCTATAATGATTGAAACGGCGTCTTCCGTACCTTTCGTCCTCCCGATGATTTTCGAGTCGCCGATTCGTTCGTTCCGAGGCTCGTGTTTATGTCCGCACGATTAATTGCGCTCGACGAGGGTTCTGATATTGTCCTCGATCGTTCCATGATCGTGATCGGTCGTCATCCACAATGTGAGGCGCGATTGGATTCGCTGCGCGTTTCACGGCGACACTGTTGCATGGCTCGAACCGAAGAAGAAGTCGTCGTTCGCGACCTTGGAAGCACGAACGGCATTCGAATCAACGGCAGGCGCGTCGAATCCGGACGACTTCGACCCGGTGATGAATTATCGATTGCTCATATTCGATATCGTCTTGAAGTGGATGGGGAGGATTCGCCGAGGACGATCGCGGGGAGCGTCGCCGATATCCAGCGCGATCAACCGCGCGACGCGCCGCGGCGTGATTTTCAGCGCGATCATCCGCGCGAAGCGCCGCAGGGTGACTTTCCGCGCGATCAACCGCGCGATGCGCCGCAGCGTGATTTTCCGCGCGATCAACCGCGCGACGAAGCGCCCCTCTTGGTTCCACGGAAATCGACCCCGCCGATACCCGCGCCTCATATTAAATCGACCGCCCCCGAGGGAGAGCAAGTATTGCGCGAAGACGATTCGATCGTCGCCGCGGTTCGCAAAAAATTGCCGGCCGAACTGAAAGATCAGTGCCAAATTCAGATAGTGGTTCGGTTACCCCGGGAAGCGGCGGCGCCGAATCCAGATATCGATGGAGATAACGAACCAGCATGCCGGCCCGATTAGTTCCTTTAAGTCCCGGTACGGCGCCGTCGATCGCGATGCAGCGTCAGGTTTTGCTGATCGGCCGTCATCCCGAATCCGATCTGCGCCTTGAATCGCCACAGATTTCCGAACGTCATTGCTGCCTGGCGCAGGCGAACGGCAAGCTCGTTTTGCTCGATCTGGGCAGTCGAAACGGCGTACGCGTAAACGGACGTTTAATCACCGAGGCGCCGTTGCATGTCGGAGACGAGGTCGCGATCGCGCATTTGCTTTATCGTGTCGCCGAGATCACCGATGCGAACGGTTCCAACGTGGCGGCGGGATCGGCGGCGAATTCCGCGGGTAAACCCGTTTCCACTCCCGCCAAGCCCGCGGCCAAACCGCAACCGCAACCGCGCCCCGAAGCGAAACCGCAACCCGCCAAACCCGTCGCGGTGAAAGCCGACGACGATCCGCCTTCGAGCCTGTCCGATCTCCCCTTCGAATTCGGCGATACCGATCTTGTCCCGATCGACGACATCTAACTTATATCAGCATTTCCGAATAAAATGCGCCCCTAGACGAATCGGAAGCGATCGCTTCTCGATCTTCGCCCGTTCCGATTCTCTCGGGCGTGTTCCCCTAGTTCAAGCGTCGTCGGGGCTTTCAAACGGCGCGGCGCGGAGGGTACAATTTCAACTTCGCCGAACGGAATCCCGATCGGGACGACAATCGAGGTCGCATCATGAATTTCGCATCGAAACTTGCAGCTTGGTTGATTGTGATCGCGGGAACGTCGGTCGTCTTCGCCGGGACGCCCCCCGGAAGCGTTCATGTGAATCAAGATTCGACCGATCCCGCTTCGATCGAACGCTTCGGGCCGGCGTATCGCTATCCGAGATCGGGCTGGGTGGTGCTTCATATCGAGGGCGAGCCGTACGAGCGGGGCTATCAGCACGGTCGGTTGATGGCCGACGAGATCGCCGATTACGTTCGTTCGCTCGCCTCGCTCCGCAGCGTCAAGGCGCCGAGCGAAGGCTGGCGCGACGCTCGACTTACCGTCGACGCGGTTTTCCTCCGTCGTTACAACAAAGAATTTCTTGAAGAGATGAAGGGTATCGCCGACGGCGCCGCGGCGGGGGGCGCGAAATTCGAGGGAAGGCCGCTCGATTTATTGGATATCGCGGTCGTCAATTCCGAAATCGAACTCGCGTTTCTGGATTCGGCGCTCGAGGCGACTCCCGTCGGTCTTGAGGGAAAACGCTTTCCCGAGCCCGTTCAAACCGCCCCGGCGCGTCCCGGACCGCCGCACTGCAGCGCGTTCGCCGCGACCGGTCCCGCGACCGCCGACGGCAAGATCGTTTTCGGCCATATCACGATGTTCAACCTCGCGATGGTGCGGTTTTTCCACGTGTGGCTCGACGTGAAACCGAACCGAGGACATCGCGTGCTGATGCAAACGTATCCCGGCGGCATCCAGAGCGGCATGGATTATTATATGAACGACGCCGGACTGCTCGTCGCCGAAACGACGATCAAGCAAACCCGTTTCGACATCGCGGGAGAGGCGCTCGCCTCGCGGATTCGTCGCGCGCTCCAATATTCGAACTCGATCGATTCCGCGGTCGAGATCCTCAAAAAAGATAATAATGGAATGTATACAAACGAATGGCTGCTCGGCGACGTCAAGACGAACGAGATCGCGATGTTCGAGCTCGGCACGCGGAAGAGCAAGTTGTGGCGCAGCGGGAACAACGAATGGCCGGGAGGAACCGAGGGGTTTTATTGGGGTTGCAACAACGCCAAAGATCTCGAAGTGCGGCTCGAAACGATCGCGGGGCTCGACGATCGACCCGTGAACGTCGTCTTTCATCCTTCGGAACGTGATATCAAATGGATATCTTTGTATAAATCTCACAAGGGGAGGATCGACGTCGATTTCGGCTTCGAGGCGTTCACCACTCCGCCGCTCGCGGCTTATCCCTCGTGCGACGCCAAGTTCACGACCTCGGATCTGGCCAAGGAACTGAAATCGTACGCGATCTTCGGTCCTCCCCTCGAACGCACGTGGGCGCCGACAGCGGCTCAAAAGCTCGCCCAGCCTTCGATCGAGCCCCTCGTCCCCAACGATTGGACCCTCCTCTCGGCCGAACCTCCAGCCTCTTCGAATCGCGATCTTCATGTCGTCGACCTGCCGTTATCTTCACATAATTCTGCTTCTACGCGTTCGCGCGGCGAATCGAACGCTCAGGTCGCTCACTTCGCCCCTCCGCGACGGTCGCCCGTGTGGCGCGGTACGATCACGCCCGCCGACGATCGCGATATCTGGCTCGCCGCGGCGTTCGCCGATTACGAACGGATCGTCGCACACGAAAAATCGATTCATGAATCGTCGTTGAACATAAAAGCGCGTGAAAGCGCCTTGGCGATCGCTCGCTTCGGTCCCTGGACGCGGTATAAGACCGCGGTCGTTCGGCTCGGTCGCGATATCCCTCTGATCCAAACTCAAACCGATTACGAATCGAACGACTGGTACGAGATCGCCGCGGGGAAAGGCGTTCTCGTTCTGGAAGAATTGCGTAAGAAGTTGGGCGAAGAGAAGTTCATCGCGATGATGGACGATTTCGGCCGATCTCATGCGGGAAAGCCCGCGACGACCGCCGAATTCCGCGCCTCGGCCGAGAAGGCGCACGGAGGTTCGCTCGCCGAATTCTTCGACCGTGTTCTCGAAGAAAAAACCCCCTCGTTTGAACGATCGGCGGGATTCTGGTCGATCGATTCGTTCGAAGCCGAACCCGACAAGGCGGTGATCGTTTACGGGACGCTTAACGAACGCGCCGCTCAGCGCGAAAGCGCCGATCTCTTGCAAGCCGCGATCCGTCGTCGCTGGACGAACATCACAGTGCCGATCGTTTCGGACCGCGAAGCGACCGAAGAGATTCTTAAATCACATCATGTGATTCTGATTGGGCGTCCCGCGACGAACGCGATCGCCGCGAGATACGCTTCGGCGTTTCCGATTCATTTCGGTACGGCGTCGTTTACGATCGACGGAGAAACATACGCCGCGGCGCATTCGGCGGTGAGCGTTTCGGCGGCGAATCCGCTGAATCCGCGGTTTTCGTTCGTGTTGAACGCGGGTTTAAGCGCGTGGTCCACGTGGACGCACGCCGAATCACGACAAGACGACCGTCGCGCCGAGCCGGCGCAGGCGGTCGTTTTCCCGGCCTCGGGAGGCTCGCGATCGATCGTTTTTACGAATAAGGATCTCGTCGTGCGTGAGGCTTCGAACTGAGACAAAAAGCGTAAGGAACAAAACGACATCGCGGCGTTCAAGATTCGTCGCGTTCGTGCGAATTCTCTCTTGAACGAACCCGGCGATCGGCCCGAGGGTCGGTTCCGCGAGGACGGCGGAGACGACGCGTTGGATGTTAATGATATATTTTCATTGTAATCTGTGAGGAGTCGATCGATGACCGTGCTTTTGGCTTTATCGGCGGCGACGATCGGGATCGCGATCGTGGCCGCGATCGGGTTCGCGGGAATGGGGATTCTGCTGAGCGCGATCGGAATTTACAACGAACTCGTTCGGTTAAGAAATCGTTACATGAACGCTTTTAGCCAGATCGACGTTCAATTGAAGCGTCGGCACGATTTGATTCCGAATTTGGTGGAGACCGCGAAGGGTTACATGAAGCACGAGCAGGAGACGCTCGAGCGGGTGATCGCGGCGCGGAATCAGGCTTTATCGGCGGGTCGAGACGCGTCGGCCAAGCCCGGCGATCCGACCGCGATGCGCGAACTCGGCGCCGCCGAGGGACAATTGACGGGAGCGATCGGCAGGCTTTTCGCCGTCGCCGAGAGTTATCCCGACCTCAAGGCGAACCAAAACATGTTGATGATTCAGGAGGAGCTGGCGACGACCGAGAACAAAATCGCGTTCGCTCGGCAGGCTTACAACGATTCGGTGACGACTTACAACACGCGTCGCGAGGTTTTCCCCAACAACGTCGTCGCGGGCTTCGGCGGTTTCCAGCCGGCTCAGCTTTTCGAGATCGAATCGAAGATCGAACGCGAGGCGCCCAAGGTCGCTTTCTGATCATATGATTAGAGAGTTGCGATCCTTCAATCTAATCCAAGATCTCACAGATAACGACGTATTATGTCGACAAACTTTTTTGAACGTCAGGACGAGGCGCGCAGGCAAACGACGCTTTTGATCGTTTATTTCGCGATCGCGGTCGTCGCGATCGTCGTATCGGTCTACCTGATCGTCGCGCTCATCTTCGCGGCGACCGAACGCTCGGGCGACGACATGGCCGATACGGCGCCGACTCTCGTTTCGACGCTTTGGAACCCCGAACTGTTCGCCGCCGTCGCCGCGGCGACTTCCACCGTCGTCGCCGCCGGTTCGCTCTACAAAATCTCCGCGCTTCAGGCGGGGGGGCAAGCCGTCGCGCTCGAACTCGGAGGTCGTCTCGTCGATCCCCAAACGACCGATTTTGTCGAACGGAGACTCCTCAACGTCGTCGAGGAAATGTCGATCGCGTCGGGCGTTCCCGTTCCTCCCGTGTACATCCTTGATCAAGAAGAAAGCATCAACGCGTTCGCCGCGGGTTTCACCACCGGAGACGCGGTGATCGCCGTCACCCGCGGAACGCTCCGTTATCTCAACCGCGACGAACTGCAAGGGGTGATCGGCCACGAGTTCAGTCATATCCTTAACGGTGATATGCGGTTGAATTTGCGATTGATGGGTTTGATCTCCGGAATATTGATCATATCGACAATCGGCTGGCTTTTATTTCGCATCACCGCGAATACGCCTTATATCGCGATGCGGTCGGATTCGGACGACGATCGCAAACGAGGCGACGCGCGGCCCGCGCTCATCATGCTCGGGCTCGCTCTCGTCGCGATCGGTTCGATCGGCGTTCTCTTCGGCAGGTTGATCAAGGCCGCGATCGCACGACGGCGCGAGATCCTCGCCGACGCCTCGGCGACGCAATTCACGCGCAATCCTTTGGGGCTCGCGTCGGCGCTCAAAAAGATCGGCGGGCTCGAATACGGATCGCGAATCATGAATCCTCACGCCGAGGAGGCGAGTCATTTTTTTTTCGGCGAATCGGGATCGGGCTGGGTTGAGCTTTTCTCGACACATCCTCCGCTCGATCTTCGCATCAAAGAACTCGATCCGACATTCGACGGCGTTTATCCCGAGGTAAAACCGCTGGATGAAACCGAAGAGCAAGAAACCGGCGTTCGTCTCGAACTCGACGACGCCGATTCGCAATCGAAGACGCGCCGATCTTCACGCGAACGTCTTCAGGATGTGATGACATTTCCATTTCCAGGGTCGTTCGGAGGATCGGCCGCGGGACGATCGGGATTTCCGCCGACCGGTCGGTTTTCCGAAGGCGCCGCGGCGCGCGAAGCGTCGATCGCGTCCGGGCTAGTCGATGCGACGAGCGGCCGGGGCGAATCGAACGACGTTCGGCGTGAGAAAGGCCGCGGCAAGGCGCCGCGATCGCTCGACGAAGCTTCACGGAACGCGTATTCGGCGCGGGCTCTCGTCTACGCGATCTTGCTCGACGATCGACCCGAAGTTCGCTCGATTCAAGAACGTAATTTCATGCTTGGAATCGATCAGGGCGAATGGAATGAGACCGCTCGGCTCGCGGTCGAGGCCGCGGGGCTCGATCGCGACGCGAGGTTGTCGCTCGTTTTGCGATCGATCGGCACGCTTCGATCGCTTTCCCCGGTTCAATATTATGAATTCCGCCGGCGTGTGGAATCGTTGATTCTGTCCGACCGGCGCGTCGATTTGTTCGAGTTCATGCTTAAGCGGATGCTGATCCGTCGGCTAGATCAGGCTTTCGGGATCGGCCGATCGGGGTCGGGGAAGGCGATCGACGACGTCCCGCGAGCGTTGGCGATCGTCCTTTCACGAACGGCTTGGGAGGGATCGGAGGGAAATTCGGAGGCCGCTCTGCGGGCTTATGATCGTGCGATAAGGCCGTTGGACGGGGTGATACCGAAGTTCGGCGGAGCGATTTTGGCCGAATCGGCGTGCGATTTCGCCGCGGTCGATTCCGCGCTCGACGTTTTGGCTTCGGCGCCCGCGACGATCAGGCGGATCGCGTTTGGGGCGATCAAGCGTTGTGTCGAGGCCGACGGCCGAACGAATCGGGTCGAATCCGATTTACTTCGCGTCTACGCCGAGGCGCTCGACGCCGCTGCGCCGCGAGCGATCGACGAATCGCCCGCGATCGAGAACGCCGGTCCTGGAATGTGATTTCTGGAGATCGAGGCGACGACCGAGCATCGATTTATTTTCTGATTGTATTTGGATTTGTCAGGGCGATGCGCCGACCGAGCCGGCGCTTATTTTATGATTGTATTTGGATTTGGGAGGGCGAGGCGCCGACCGAGCCGTCGTTTATTTTATGATTGTATTTGAATTTCGAATCTCGAGGCGCCGACCGAGCCTCGATTTATTTTCCGATTGTATTTGAATTTCAAATCTCGATGCGCCGACCGAGCCGTCGCTTATTTTATGATTGTATTTGGATTTGGGAGGGCGAGGCGCCGACCGAGCCGTCGCTTATTTTATGATTGTATTTGGATTTGGGAGGGCGAGGCGCCGACCGAGCCGTCGTTTATTTTATGATTGTATTTGAGTTTCGAATCTCGAGGCGCCGACCGAGCCGGCGCTTATTGTATGATTGTATTTGGATTTGGGAGGGCGAGGCGCCGACCGAGCCGTCGTTTATTTTATGATTGTATTTGAATTTCGAATCTCGAGGCGCCGACCGAGCCTCGATATATTTTCCGATTGTATTTGAATTTCAAATCTCGATGCGCCGACCGAGCCGGTATTTGATATAAATATCATTTACGAAACGATTTCGCTCGGCGGTTCGCCCTCCCGAACGGCGCGTCACGCGTTCGAGGTCGCCAATGCGCGGGCTCGTTCGCCCGTCGATTCGGTCGAGGCGATATAAGCCGCCGACGAGATCGTCCACTCGATCGCGAGGGTCCATTTCCCAGCGGAATCGGGCTCGACGATCCATCGGGGTATGATCGCCGACGATTGAAATACGCGTTCGATCCCCGCCTCGCTGCCGTTGATCGTCTCGATCGGATAGGTCCATAAAGCCGCGGGCCTCGACCACGAAAGCTCGCTCGAAACGTCGAGCCAATGATCGACCGCGGCGATTCGGTCGGTCGAAGCGATATCGAGAGTCGAATCGAGATAACCGAGCCGTTCGCCCGCGCCGTCGCGGTAATAACGATCGTCGGCTCGACCCGCCATCGACGCGACCTGAAATTCAATCGCGAAATTCAAGCGTGAATGCTTGGGGATCTGTTCAAGAACATATTCGATCAATAATCGAGGTCGACCCGCTTCGATCGTCACGTTTTTGCGAACGACGATCGGATGATCGCCCGCCGAACCCGTTCGTTCCATCGCCAGGACGACGCGGTTCGCGCCGCGGTGAACCGTCGCCGAAAAAGCCCCCGACGCGAAATCGCCCCGATCGTGATCGCCCCCGCGGCGGAGCGTCTCGAGGTTGAGATCGAGCGGATAAAAACGATCGACAAGCGCCTCGAGCGGACCCGAATCGTAGACGATCGTTCGCGACCAAAAAGCGGGGTCGCCGTTAACCGAGGAGTGGTTGTTTTCTTGTCGAAACTCTCGCGCTTCAATCCCTTGATGATAAGGCTCCTGGCGTCTCGCCAGCGTGGCAAGCAGATTGACGCGCGCCGATCGAGCGTCGAGTTCGTAAATCCGGCCGCCGCGCGCGGGCGCCACAAACGCGATCAACGCCTCGTTTTCCAGTTTCGCCTCTTTGCGCAAATCAATGTTGAAATCATGTATCTTACAGCTCGCTCGCGGGCCTTCGCGTCCCTGGGCGCGATCGAGTAAATCGTCGGCGGCGATCAGTCCGCGATAAATCGCGCCCCGCAGATGCGGCAAATAAAGCCCGCCGAACGAACCGTGCCAATACGCGCAGTTGCACTGGCTGCGGAAAAGCTCGCGCCTCGCCTCGGCGACAAGCGTCGATTGCGCCGAATTCAGGCGCCCGCCCGATTCGGAATCCGCCGACCGGCTCGCCGCCTCGATCGATCGCAGCCGCTCCGAAACCCCCAGCATCCGCGCGTACATCGCTCGGCTTTCGGGGTACTTCGCCAAGAAATTTCGCCAAAAACCGCCCCCGCGCGCGAAACGCAAAAGCCGCTCGGCCTGGGGAACGCCCCACGCGCCGCGCACCGCGTCTTTAAACTCGAGCGCCGCGGACGTCTCCATCGCCCATTCAGTCATCTCTCGATATGAACAGTCAGGCAAATAGATCGATCCCGTCGGAAGCGTTTCGATCGCGGCGCGCGCGAGCGTCGTCGTCTCGATCCAGTCCGAATTCTCCGCCAACATATCGAGAAAACGACTCAACCAGCCGAATTTATACACATGATCGTATGTTTTTGGCCAGGAGCCGAATTTTTCACCGTCGTCGGCGTGTACGACGATCGCGCCGGGGTGTTCATCGGCGAGTCGTCGAAGGTAATCGATCGTCGCATGAGGGTCTGAAAACGGTACGAGGTAACGTGCACGTTCGGAACCGGGGAAAACTTTGAGGATTCGCCCTTCGTCGTCGGTGAGGCGATAACCGCGAAGGTCGCGATCGACGAGCCCCGCGCGGAGGAAGTGAAAATCGTCGAGCACGGTGTATTCGATCCCGGCCTCGACCAGATCGACCGTGAGCCGCTGTTCCCAAACGCGTTCGGCGATCCACGCTCCGCGGATCTCGCACCCGAACAAATCGGCGAGATAGCGCGAATAGCTTTGAATTTGATCGACCCGATCGGCCGCGGGGATCATCGGCAAGATCGGTTCGTAAAATCCGCCGCCGAGGATCTCGATCCGCCCCTCCGAAACGAGCGCCGCGACCCGCTTGATATATTCGGGACGACGATCGACGAGCCATTCCATCAACGGACCAGACGTATGCAGAACCGTTTGAATCGAAGGATAACGCTCGATCGTCTCAAGAAACGGCAGGTAGCTCGTCCGATACGCCTCCTCGATCACGCCGTCGAAGTTGCCGATCGGTTGATGATTGTGAAGCGCGAATACAAATTTAATCTTATTCATGGTTCTGAGCTATAAGGGATCGGTCGGGTCGAAGGTTGAAAGCGAATCGACGCGAGGTCGCGGGGCGATTCCAAAAGTTCTTTTTCGATCCGGCCGATCCGGGCGGTTTCGGTCGCCCGATCATCGTTTTTTTTCTTTGGCGGCGCGGTTCGATTCGATATCGGCCTCGACCTCGCGAAGGAACGCCGCGGCTTCCTCGGGAGGAACGGGATTAATGTAAAACCCCGAACCCCATTCGAACCCGGCGATCTTCGTCAGTCTGGGGATGATCTCGATATGCCAATGATAGTGCGGCAGCTCCTGATGATCAAATGGAGCGGTGTGAATAATGTAATTGTACGCGGGAGAATCGAGAGCGTGTTCGATCTGATCGAGCACGCGCTTGAGCGCGCTCCCCAGGTCGTCGACCCCCTGTTTGGGGATGTTCTCGAAATGGCTCGAATGCGCCTTGGGGACGATCCACGTCTCAAACGGAAATCGGCTCGCATACGGACAAAACGCGGTGAAATGCGGCGTGTCGAGCACGATCCGCTGCTCGTTCGCGAGCTCCTGGCGGACGATATCGCAATAAATGCAGCGGCCTCGATAATTATGGAATTCAAGCGCCCCCGTCATCTCCTCCCAAACCGAGATCGGCACGATCGGAGTGACGATCAACTGACTGTGCGTGTGCTCAAGGCTCGCCCCCGCCGCGGCGCCGACGTTTTTGAACAACATCCCGTGCACCAGGCGATTGTCTTTCTTCAGATCGACGAGACGATCGCGATAAACCCACAAAACCTCGCGAACGTTCTCGTCGCTTAAACGAGCCATTGTCACTTCATGTTTGGGGGTTTCGATAATCACTTCGTGCGCGCCCACTCCCGCCATCTGGTCGTAGATGCCGTCGCCTCGTTTGGTGAGGTTTCCCTCGATGCGGAGCGCGGGGAATTTGTTGGGGACGACTCGCACCCGCCAACCCGGCTTGTTGGGCGCGGCGCCTCGATCGCGATACGCGACGATCTCGGGAGGGGTTTTGTCCTCGTGCCCCTCGCAGAACGGACAGATCCCCGCGACGGGTTGTTTTTGAGCCTCCGCGGCGAAATCGTGCGGTCGCTTGGCTCGTTCGTGGGCGATGATCACCCACCGGCCGACGATCGGATCCTTACGCAATTCCGGCATCTCGCGACCTCGCTTTTTGTTCCCGACGATTCAAAAACCCCGGTCGACGCGTCGTTCATCGTCGCGCCCCCGCTCGCCCGCCGATCAGATCATATTCCTATCATTTTGCATCACATGAAAACGCATCCTACTTTTCTTAAACGATCGATCGTCACACCTGCCACATGATCCGCTCGAAATCGGGAGTCGGGACGCTGATTTCAAGGATCCCCTCGCGCGGGGCTCGGTCGACCCCGGTCTCTCCGTTAAAAAGTTCAACATAAAAGCGAACCGTTTCGCCCGGTTTGGTCTTCAATCGCGCGAACGGAATCGCGAGTTCAAGGATCTTGCCGGTCGCGGCCTCAAGGTCGTCGCATTCGACCTCGCGGCCGAGACGATGAAACGAGACCGCGGGTCGCCGGGTCGCGGGCCGATCGATCCGGATCTCGCAATCGGCGGGATCGACGAACGCGACTCGGGCGCGATCGCATTCGGAAAGACGATCGCGCGCGGCGCCCGCGAAATCGAGGCGAATGTACAGTTTATCGACGCTGAAGCCGAAGCGAACCGCGGCGACGAGCCCCTTCGTCACCTGAGTCATCGCCCCCCCCTTCTCCGCGCCGCAAACGTATTTGGCCGCGTTGATCCATTCAAAATACGACGTTTCGCCGTCGACCTTAACCCGCAGCAGGCTGTTGGGATCGTCGTGCGCCGGTCGCGCCTGAGACGCGCGCGAGATCGGCGCGAAAAGCGACCCCGGCGGTTCTTGATCAAGCAATACATAAACGTTACGTAAGTGCTTTCGGAATAAGTGATCAAATAAAGCGTCGAGAGCGCTCGAGTGATCGTCGCCGTACCACCAGAACCAGTCCGAGCCTTCGGCGATGTAAAGCTCCTCCCAGGCGCGGTCGATCGATTTTTGATCGCGCCGGCCCGATTTCGTCTCGTCGACGAGGAATCGACGCGTTTGATCGAGCGCGTCCCAGGCGCGATTGTCTTCGTCGTGACCGATCCAGATCGCGAAATTGTGGCTGATCCAGCTTCCCGCGAAAAGCCTGGGAACCGTATCGATCGGCGGATGTTCGCGCAAATAATCTCCGATTTTCACGGGTTTGATCTTGTGATCGCGAACCGCCGATTGATAGAGCGAACGAAGGAACGAAACCCCGCCGTCGGGATAATATTCCCAGCAGTTTTCGCCGTCGAGGATCACCGGAACGAGGGTCGAGTGTTGCCGACAACCGTCGCCGATCGCGTGCAGCTTGCCGATGAAATCGTTCGCCGCGGCTTGCCCCGGGCTCCTCTGATAATGAAAGCCGATTTGATCCGAAAGCGCGTGGTCGCGGAAGACGATCGCGAGTTCGTCGTTCCCCTCCTTCGCCTTCCACGGGCGATACAAAAGCTCGGGATGGCGCACATGGCCGCGGCCGTCTCGGCCGATCTTACCCTGGGTCGAACAGCCGAGAATCTCCTCGTCGGTCGCGATCCACTCGATCCCATGACGAGCCAAAAGCGGAATAATATCTTGGCATACCGATCCTTCGCTCGGCCACATCCCCTTGGGAGACGAGCCGAACCGTTCGCGGTGGCTCAAAACGGCGCGAGCGACGTGCGTTTCGGCGTCCTCGGGATAATTCGACCGCGACGATCGGGGAAGCTCGACTCCCGGCATCGCCTCCTTGCTCGATCGCTTGTCAAGCAATAATGGAAGGATCGGATGATAATACGGAGTGGTTGTAAGCTCGATCTGGCCGCGTTCGGCGAGTTCGCGATGCAGCGGGATGATTTGTTTGACGATCTCGTGCTGAATCTCGAGCAGCCTGGTTTTGTCGGCCTCGGAATAATGCCGCTCCCTCGCCTTGAATTCGGCGAGTTCGGGGTCTTTTTCAAATAAAAGCGGGTGAAACCAGGTGAGATTGCCCCAAACCTGCAGATCGCGCAGGTCTCGCTCGCGAAACCGACCGAGCGCCTGCTCGGCGGATTCGATCCCCATCCCTCGCCGCTGGTAAAGCTCGAAATAGCGAGGATGAGGCCGAATCATCGTGTCGGGGCTCGCCATAAAGAAATGGTCGAGCGCGTAAAGAGCGTCGTCGCGGTCGAGCCCGTCCGCGGGCTTCCGCGAAACCTCGAGATGACGGTCGCTCGCCCCCGCGGCGTAACCCTCGATCTGCTTGAGAAGGCTCGGCACCAGGTTGATCACGCAATGAAACTCGGGAACCTCCTCCAGATGAAGAAGCATGCCGATATAATCTTTCGTCGCGTGAAGCCGGACCCACGGCATCGGGTTCTCGCCGGCGACGTCGTCGGGATAATACGGTTGATGCTGATGCCACATCAACGCGAGCGAAACCTTGGACATCGACCCACCTCGATCACAAAGTTATTGGATATCAAATAATAATAATACATCATCTTATCAATATCAAACTCTTTTCAACCCGCGGCCTTGGACGATCTTAAGGAGAGGATTTCTTGATATAATTGTGCGTATTCGGAGGCGCCCCGGTTCCACGACCAATCGCGGCTCATTCCGTTCGCTATGATCTCGCGGCGGGTCGATCGATCGGCGAAAGCGGCGAGGGCGCGGTCGATCGCTCCGCGGAGAGCCCGCGGATTCGGTTCGACGAACGAAAAACCCGTCGCGGTTTTATTCGAAAGCGTCGCGGGCGCGGCGTCGACGACGGTGTCGGCGAGCCCCCCCGTCGCGCGGACGATCGGAATCGTGCCGTAAGCTAAACTATATAACTGATTCAGTCCGCACGGTTCATATAAACTTGGCATTAAGAATAGATCCGCCCCCGCCTCGATCTGATGCGCCAGCGGGTTCGAAAATTCGAGAAACGCGCGAAGCTTGCCGGGATGCTTATCCGCGAGCCGGTCGAGCAGCTCGTGATAACGCGGCGCGCCTTCCCCCAAAATCACGAGTTGAATGTCGAGATCAAGCAAGCCGTCGGCGACCTCGGCCAGCAAATCCCATCCCTTCTGCGGATCGAGCCGGCCGATCTGAGCCAACAGCGGTACGTCGGGACGCTCGGGAAGCGACGATCGACGTTGCAACTGCGCCTTGCAAGCCGCCTTCCCACGCTCGAACGTCGCGATGTCGTAATTGAGCGCGATCATCGGGTCGGTCTCGGGATTCCAAACGGTCGTATCGATTCCATTGACGATCCCCGTCAGTTGATCACGCCGAGCCGAAAGCAGCCCTTCAAGGCCGCAGCCGAATTCGGCCGTTTGGATCTCCTTGGCGTACGTCGGGCTCACAGTGCTCACCCGATCGGCGAAAACAATCCCCGCCTTCAAACAATTGAGCTTGCCGTGAAACTCGAGCTGCTCCCAATTGAACAACCGAGCGTCGAGCCCCGTCAATCCCATCGCCCACCGGCTGAACGTCCCTTGATACGCCAAATTATGAATCGTCAGCAGCGTTCCCACCCGTTCCAATCCCGCTCGAACGCGATACTGCTCGGCGAGATAAACCGGCGTCAGCCCCGTTTGCCAGTCGTTGCAATGAAGCACGTCGGGCGCAAGCTCAAGCAGCCGAATCGTCTCGAGCGACGCCCTGCAAAAGAACAAGAACCGCTCGAAGTTGTCGTGATAATCGACTCCGGCGGATTGATAAAGCCCGTCTCGGTCAAAATAATCGGGCTGATCAATCAGATAAACAACCCCCTTCGAACCCTCGAGCGTCGTCGAAAAAACCTGTCCTTCAACGATCTTGGGGCCGATCGGAACCCTTAAATTGAGCCCGACGCTCTCCAAAACGATCGACGGCTTGAGAAACCGCCGATGAAACGGAATCATCAAGATCGCCTCGTGCCCAAGCGCCTCGAGCGCGCGCGGCAACGCCCCGGCGACATCGGCCAAACCCCCCGTTTTCGAGAACGGAACCGCCTCCGAAGCCAATACGACGATCTTCATCCGAAACGTCTTCTCCTTCACGTCGATCCTTTTCGATGCGAACCGTCGATCGCCCGGGTCGCCGCTCCGTTCTCTCTTTATCGTAGATGAAGCCCCCCCAAGGTCACATCCTTTACTACCGAACCCGGCGGAATTTCGGACGACCCCAACCCCCGAAATCCCGCCGACGACCCGACAAACCACGCCGACGACTCGACAAACACCCCGCCGATCAACCCCAAAATCCATCCCCGATCAAACCCCAAGCCTCCCAAACCAAAAGCCGTGATCGATCCCGATCATTCCGCGGATACGCATCCTCGCCGCCGCGAACAAAACCACTTCGAGACAAACAAAGCCTCGCCGCAGTGAACAAACCCAAACCCGCGACGCCAAGAATCAAGCGCCGCGGCGCAAACAAACCCTCTCAGACCCGAACAAAGCCTCGCCGCGATCAAACCCGCTTCGCTCCGCCGACCCCATCAATCCCGCCTGATTTCCAATGAATATTATATTAGTGTACTTTATTTTTTTACGTATCATCATGAGTTTTCCGATTCCGCTCGGTTGACTCGCTCCGCCGCGCCGCGTACGCTCTTTGTTTAACAATAGCCCGCGCACGTGATCGGGCTATCCATTCTCGACCGCATGCGACGAGGGGGAGCGATGATGTCTGGAATCAATCGAAGGACGTTCCTGGCTTCGGCGGGCGCGGGCGCCGCGGCGCTCGCGGTACATTCGCGTTCAACCCGCGCCGCGGGACCGAACGACCGGATCAACATCGCGGTGATCGGCTTCCACGGCCGAGGTCAATCGCACATCGGCGCCTTCACCGAAAACAAGAAAACCGCGGTCGTCACGCTCTGCGATGTCGACAGCCGGCTCTTCGATCGCTCCGCCAAACGGATCGAGGAAAAAACCGGCAAGACGCCCCAATTCGCTCAAGACCTTCGACGCGTGTTCGACGACAAATCGATCGACGCCGTCTCGATCGCGACCCCGAATCACTGGCACGCGCTCGCCGCGGTTTGGGCGTGCCAGGCGGGCAAAGACGTTTATGTCGAAAAGCCCGTCAGCCACAATTTCACCGAGGGAAAACGGATCGTCGAGGCCGCCAGGAAATACAACCGGATCGTCCAAACCGGAACCCAAAACCGAAGCCTCACGGGCGTTCAAGACGCCGTCGAATTCCTTCGCTCGGGCAAACTCGGAAAGATTTATATGGCTCGCGCTTTATGCTTCAAACCGCGCGGGTCGATCGGCCACAAAGAAGATTCCCCCGTCCCGACCGGCGTCGATTACAACATCTGGCAGGGTCCCGCTCCCGAACGTCCGTTCAACCCCAACCGATTCCATTATGAATGGCATTGGAACTGGGATTACGGCAACGGCGATATCGGCAACCAGGGAATCCACCAGATGGACGTCGCCCGCTGGGGCCTCGGCAAAGACGTTTTCCCAACCCTGATCGAAAGCTCGGGAGGTCGCTACGGCTACCACGACGACGGTCAAACCCCCAACACCCAATCCGCCACGCTCCGTTACGACGACTGCGTCCTCGAATTCGAGGTCCGAGGGCTCCTCACGAACGACGAACTCGGCGTCAGAATCGGCAACCTCTTCTACGGTTCCGAAGGTTATCTTGTGATCAACGGTAACTCGTGGCGATCTTTTATGGGCCATAAGAACGAACCGGGCCCGAGCGGCAAGGGACAAAAAGGGGAGAGCGATCACTTCGGCAATTTCATCGAGGCCGTCGAATCGCACGATCCCAAACGCCTGAAGGCCGAGATCGTCGAGGGGCATCGTTCGAGCGCGCTTTGCCATCTGTCCAACATCGCGTACCGGCTCGGAAGGGCGATCAAGTTCGATCCCCAAACCGAAACCTTCGGCTCGGACGGCGAGGCGAACGCGATGCTCACCCGCGAATATCGTTCGCCGTTTATCGTTCCCGATCGCGTTTGATTTGTTCATAACTCTAAGAACGGAGTCGACGATGTTTCGATCGATCGTCGCGACGGTCTCGCTCGGTTTATGTGCGACTCTCGTCGCGGCGGTCGGTTGTAAGACGATCGCGGGAGAGGCCGACGCGAAGGCGCCGGCTCGTTCCTCGTATCGATCGACGACCGTCGCCGACTCGGGGAAAGATCCGCAGGCCGCGATCGACGACGCCGGCCTGATTTATGTCGTCTACGGAAACGGCGACGCGATCCGCTGCGCCGTCTCGACCGACGCGACCGGATCGAAGTTCCAAAAACCCGTGACGATTCACGATCGAGGGGTGCTTTCGATCGGCATGCGTCGAGGCCCCAGAATCGCGATATCGCGCCGATCAATCGTCGTCACCGCGGTCGTCGGCGATCATGGAAACGGCCGAGACGGCGATCTGCTCGCGTGGCGATCGACCGATCGGGGAACGACCTGGTCGAAACCGACCCCGATCAATCGCGTACAAGGCTCGGCTCGCGAAGGCTTGCACGCCACCGCCTCGGGACCCGAAGGCCTCGTTTACGCCGCCTGGCTCGACGACCGGAACGGCCGCAAAGAGGTCTTCGGGGCGGGTTCGCATGACGGCGGAATCACCTGGGAGCCTGATAAGCTTGTTTATCGGTCACCGGAAAAAAGCGTGTGCGAATGTTGTCATCCGTCGGTCGCGTTCGGACCCGATCGTTCGGTTTACGTGATGTGGCGGAACAACATCCAAGGAGCGCGCGATCTCTACTTCTCGCGTTCGACCGATCTCGGCGCCAGGTTCGCCCCTGCGCTCAAACTCGGCGATCGTTCGTGGATTCTCAACGGTTGCCCGATGGACGGAGGGGCGATCGCGGTCGATCGAGCCGGAAACGTCGCGACCGTTTGGCTGCGTGCCGGAACGGTCGTGTCCGCCTCTCCAACACGCGACGAGCTGACGATCGGCGACGGCGTTCAACCGTGGCTCGCGTTCGATCAAACCGAACCCGTGATCGTCTGGCTCGATCGACGTCCGGGCCGGTTATCGATCCGACGAGGCTTAACCTCCGCCGCCGAGACGATCGTCGAATCGGGAGCGATCGACCCCGTCGTCGCCGCGAATCCCGCCCGCTCGGGAAGCGTCGTCGTCTGGGAGCAAGCGGGCGCGATCCGCGCGGCGAAAATCGAACCGAATCATTAAAGCATGTTTTATCGAAAAGCGAGGCCCGATGTCGCGTTTTGAACTGATCGCGGTCGATCCCGAGGGGGTCGCGCCGTTGCCGATCTCGGCCAAACTGAGAACCCAGCTCGTTTATTTCGCGGCGGCCGCGAAATCGGGGGTCGACCCGCTCGGCGAAAACGAATACCGATTCGACCTCGAAGAGGCGACGAACCTGCTCGACGAGGGGGTGATTCGACTCGTTTCGCCGCTCGACACCGCGAACGCGACCGAGGTCGAACTCTCCGAGGAACAGGAAACGATGCTCGAATGGATCAAGAAGAACCGCGTGATCCATGCGCGCTTGAGTGAGAATGCCAAGTGAATCATAAATTAATTCGCGATCAATAAGTCTTAAGATTTTTGATTCTAATTCCTCGCTGTGTCGATGGCGGTCGAATCGCGGGCGTGGCGATTCGTCGCGTCTTTCGTGTAGAATACGCGTCGGTTAGGGAACGAATTCCGCTCCATCCGCCGAAGGGAACACGCATGAATGTCGCGCAAACGAACTCCGGAACTCCAGGCCAAACGATCGTCATCGATCGACGCGAAAAAGGAGGATTCTTTCGAAGGCTCGGGTCCACCTTGCTCATCTTCTCGTTGATCATGAACTTCGTGCTGATCTCCAAAAACGCCAAGATCGGCGCGGGTTCGCTCGACGAAACATATGTGGCGGGCGCGATCCTTCCCGGCGGACCGAAGATCGCGATCGTCGAGGTGAAAGGCGCGATCCTCGACGGAATCGTCGATCACGCGATCAAACAGGTTCGCCAGGCGCGCGACGATAAAAACGTGAAGGCGATCGTCGTTCGCGTCGATTCGCCCGGCGGAACGGTCGCGGGTTCCGATCAAATCTTTCGTGAGATCGAAATCCTTAAAGAAACAACAAACAAGCCCGTCGTCGTCTCGATGGGGAACCTCGCCGCATCGGGAGGTTATTATATCTCCGCGCCCGCGGATCATGTTTTCGCCGAGCCAACAAGCTGGACGGGGTCGATCGGCGTCATCATGGAACTTCCCCAGATCGAGAAACTCTTAAAAACGTACGGTGTCGATTTCACCACGATCGCCACCGGCGAATGGAAAGATTCGGGCTCGCCGTTCCGCGCGATGACCGACAAAGAAAAAACGAGATGGCGCGGAATCGTCGACGTCGCATACCAACGCTTCGTCCGAATCGTCGCGCAAGGACGCAAAATCCCCCTCAAACAAGTTTACGAACTCGCCGACGGCAAAGTTTACACCGCCGACGAAGCCAAAGATCTCAAACTCGTCGACGAGATCGGCTACCTCGAAGACGCGATCGAAAAGGCCAAAACCCTCGCCAAATTGACGACCTTTCGCGTCGTCCGATACAGCAAGGAATTCGATCTCGAATCGCTCCTCCTCGGCGCCTCGACACGAAAAAAATCGACCTCGGCCGAGGTTGAAGATATGCTCACAAAACTGAGAACCCCGGTGATGATGTATATGATGCGATAAAAAAAGACTTGTCGACAAGAGATCGTTCGTCGATCGACGTGAAACGACGAGAACGATCGATTCGAAGTCCTCGGTTCGGTTTGATCGAGCCTTTTTTCTCCCGAAAGGACGAGCGCATGAAGACGAAGAACGACCGGGCGTCGCGACGCGATTTTATCAAAGGATCGTTGGCCGCGACGGCTACGGCGGGCGCGGCGTTCGCGTTCCCCACGGTGATCCCGGCGCGGGCGCTCGGCCGTGCCGCGGTCGCCGCCGCGAACGAACGGATCACGCTCGGCGTGATCGGCGTCGGCCCGCGTTGCACCTACGACCTCAAAAGCATGCTCACGCTCGCCGACGTCCAGTGCGTCGCGATCTGCGACGTTCAGGAGACCCGGCGCGAAGCCGCCAAAAAACTCGTCAATGAACATTACAAAAATCAAGATTGCGTCGTCTTTCGCGATTTTCGCGAGCTCCTGGCGCGTAAAGATATCGACACGGTCTTGATCGCCACCGGCGACCGCTGGCACGCCCCCGCGTCGATCCTCGCCGCCGAGGCCGGCAAAGACGTTTACAGCGAAAAACCGTGCGGGCTCACGATCGCGTACTGCCAGGCGCTCGCCGATACGATCAAGAAAACGGGGCGAGTTTTCCAGGCGGGAACGCAACGTCGCAGCGTCCCCAACTTCCAGGCCGCGATCGAACTGGCGCATAGCGGCAAGCTCGGCAAAATCCACACGCTCTTCGCATCGGTTTATACTCCCTCGCTCAACAATTCATGGCTCCCCGGCGAGCAAACTCCTCCCAAGAATCAGGTCGACTGGGATCTTTGGCTCGGCCCGGCGCCCTGGCGCCCCTACAACCACTCGTACGTTTCGGGAGGTTGGCGCGGCTACTACGATTTCGATTCGGGCGCGCGGTTGCTCGATTGGGGCGCGCACACCGTCGATCTTTGTCAGTGGGCGAACAAGGCCGACGACACGATGCCGATCACCTATGAAGCGACCGAAAAGAACATCACCGCTCAATACGCTAACGGAGTGAAGCTCGTGCTCGATTTTCTCGAAACTCCGTTCGGCGACCGTCCTGGCTGGATCAATCATCTCGGCACGTGTCCCGTGCGATTCGTCGGCGACGAGGGGTGGGTTGAAACGGGCGATAGCGGCGAGATCGAGGTTCATCCCGCATCGCTCAGGAGCGAGCTCAAGCAGCTTACATCCCAGGCGCCGACGACGGGGCTCGACGTCTCGGCGCACGCTCGGAACTTCTTTGATTGCGTGAAATCAAGGGGCGAGACCGCGGCGAATCCGAGAGTGATGCGTCACTCTCACATCGCGTGCCACGCCGCCGCGCTTTCGTGGATCCTCAAACGCAAGTTGACGATCGACCCGGTGAAGGAAGAATTCGTGAACGACGACGAGGCGAACGGCCTGCGAAGCCGCTCGGCCCGCGCGCCCTGGCGAACCATCGGAGCATGATTTGTTGATAAGCAAGGCTTTTCAACAAAGCTTTACTTGATGCGATCAAGCCCCGACGAAGGACGATCTTCGGGGCTTGATTGATTCTCAAAGTGTCTTCGTCTGTAACTTCCAATCGCCTTGAGTGCATTTTTGAAGCGGGATAGTGGACTGCTTTTTTCAGAGCGGGTGTCATGAAATCGGTGAACCGATTCAACAAGCCTGTCGATTTTGAGCGATCTTGTCGACTCGATTTCAACCCTGGATGTCTGGATTCTATAGCCGAGAGATTCCTTATGAGACCTTCGGAAGCGCTCGAGCTCAAGAGAACCGAGGTTCGTGAGGCGGCGCTGCGTCATCGAACCGCGAATCCACGAGTTTTCGGCTCGGTGTTGCACGGGACCGACGAGGATGGCGGCGACATCGATCTGTTAGTCGACGCGCTCCCCGGAGCGACGCTGTTCGACCTTGGTGGACTGCAATTCGAGCTCGAAACGACGCTTGGCGTGTCGGTCGATCTCGTAACGCCGGCCGACCTTCCGCCGAAAATTCGCGCCAAGGTGCTCGCCGAGGCGCGACCGATATGACCGATTACCGTCTTCCCGATTATCTCGAACACATGCGACAGGCGGCGATCGACGCGTGCGACTTCGTAGAGGGGCTGAGCAAAACCGATTTCCTTGAAGACAAACGCACGCAACAGGCTGTGATTATGAGTCTTATCATCATCGGCGAGGCTTCGACGAAGATCATGGAGCGGCATCAAGAATTCACTCAATTTCATCCTGAAGTCCCGTGGCGAAGCATGCGAGGAATGCGTAATCGAATCGCACATGGCTACTTTGATATCAATCTCGAAGTGGTTTGGGATACCGTCAAGACGGCTCTTCCGCAGCTTCTGAATCAACTTCAAGCCCTCCGACAAGAGACCGAGAACGATCAAGCTTTGAACGACTAAGCGAACCTCCCGGTGAGCCGAAATCCATAACGCCTTGTTCCGGCCGGGCTTACCCTTACGAGCCGGCGTTTTCTTATAGGTCCGCGAACTCATATGGGCCGGCGATTTCTCATGGGCCGGCGATTTCTTATGGGAGGGCGAACTCTTATGGGAGGGCGAACCTCCCGGTGAGCCTCTTTTCAAAATCTCCTCAGTCTCGGGCTTTTTTTCTCTCAATTATCGCACACATCATAAAACGGCTCACCAGGAGGTTCGCCCTGCCAATATCGTCGAATTCATCATGACATATGATTTTCATGTATATTATATTTGTTTAATATATACGCATGGACGAACTCTCATGAGCCGGCGATTTCTTATGGGAGGGCGAACCTCCCGGTGAGCCATAATTCATAACGTCTTGTTCCGGTGGGGCTTACCGTTACATGCCTGCGAACTCTCATGGGACCGCGAACTCTTATGGGAGGGCAAACTCTTATGGGAGGACGAACTCTTATGGGAGGGCGAACCTCCCGGTGAGCCTCTTTTCAGAATCTCCGAAGTCTCGGGCTTTTTTTCTCTCAATTATCGAAAACATCATAATTCGGCTCACCAGGAGGTTCGCCCTCCCAATATCGTCGAATTCATCATGACATATGATTTACAAATTTATTATATTTGTTTAAGATATATGCAATGGTGAACTCTCATGGGCCGGCGATTTCTTATGGGCCGGCGAACTCTTATGGGAGGGCGAACCTCCCGGTGAGCCGAAATTCATAACGCCTTGTTCCGGTGGGGATTACACTTACGAGCCGGCGAACTCTTATGGGAGGGCGAACCTCCCGGTGAGCCTCTTTTTCAAAATCTCCGAAGTCTCGGGCTTTTTTTCTCTCAATTATCTCACACATCATAAAATGGCTCACCATAAGGTTCGCCCTCCCGATTTAGGGTTCGCGAAGAAATCAGGTTGACGATGCGGTTTGATAACCGGTTAGGCGCCGTGTTCGGCGGGCGTAGGCGATATTCCGATGGAACGACGGGCGGAAATGAGAGTCTTCGTCCGTATCTTCACCGCGCCTTGCGCGCATCTTTTGAGCGAACCGAAGTAGAGATTATACCAATCCGACGCGGAAGCGAGGGTCCGATCAAATGATCAATCAAAAGTTTGCATGATATTATCAAAAGCCCCTCGTTCGCGCTTCGGGTAGGTAGGACTGCGGCTCAGCCGCTTTAGGCCGGCGGTTTTAGATCATCGGAATCACGTCGATCGTCCCGGCGAATCGCTGGAAATCGATGACATGATGCGTCAACAGCATTCGCAATCCGTGAGCGAGCGTCGTCGCGACGATATTGGCGTCGTGGATTTGCTTACCGCCGATAGGGATCGACCCGATTGATTTTAACAATGGATTGGTGACGAGCGGACCGTCCTCGGCGATGAGAAATTGCGATTGAAATCGATGAATATCTGCGATTAAGATAGCCGAGAGAACAGGCTTTTGAAATGTATGCGATCGAGACATCGTTGCCATATATTCGCGCAAAACCTGCCGACTAATCCAAAGCGGAGCCCCTTGATTCGATAGATCATTGAGTCGACTTCGAGCGTCGGTGGATACGGGCGCCGAGATCGAATTCGCGAAGACCAGGACGTTGGTGTCGATGAAAAGCGGTTCAGCGAGAGGGTTCGTCATAAATCTCCTCGCGTCTCGCTGTGAACGCCTCGGGCCAAGGACCCAAATCGTGCGAAGCAAGAACCAATCGCGTCGGTTTTTGCGATGAATCTTCGATCATAACGACGACGTCGTATTCTCCGGGAGGGGTGTCGGCCGGCAACCGAATCACCCCTGCGCCGTTTTCGTCGACCGTCACGCGCGTTGGGATGGTTTTCATCAGAATCGCCCCCAATCGACGCTGTATCGGCGCCCCGCGTCTTCAGATCGTTCGTGAAATCCGACTACGCTCAATCCTTGATTACCCCTTTACGCGGCCGACCGCATTCACTCGTTCCAGCTTGCCGGAAATCGCATTGATCGTCGAGAGGATCGGTCGTTTTGGACGCGAATGGATCTTCGAGAGCGCGACACGTAGTATGAATCTGATCCCTGCGAATCGGATGAATCCGATCAGCTTCTTGGGATCTCGCTCTTTATCTTCTGGATTGGAATGGATTTAGACGACAACCGGTCTTTAGTGATTTGAATTAAAGGACTTATGGTTTAAGCAGGATTGATCCTGTTTGTTTTAAGATCCTGCCCGGCCAGTGGGTCAAAATGGATGACGGCAATCAGAAAGATGTCGAAGATAGATTTCAATTATGTTCTGGCGATCTACCGAAGATGCCTGTGAATATAGACACTTTGAGTGAATTCATGAGATCTAAAACATTTACATTTAGGGATTTAGACGTTGAGGTGGACCATTTCTGGATTTGCGCATTTTCTTGTTGTCCAATAAATACCTCTCTCCGAATTGAATATCATCCTGATATCTAACTCCTACTGAAAACTGGGATCCAACGATTTGATGGATGATATCACGAGGATGCCAAAGTCTTCATCTCGGACCGTTCTGTCGAAAAATTTATTTTTTTACGAACAATCAAAACAGATCGAGCGAATCTAGAAAAGCTGGGATTTTCTCAGTTGTCAAGAGAAGGTTATTCGTTGGAGCTAAATGATGAAACTCGAGAGACCGATCCTTCTGGGCCATGCCGCCTTGATTGGTTTCCTCATTATTGCTTCACAAGCGTATGCTGACGCTCGAAGCGATGTTCGATTGATTCAGAGATTCGACAATCAAAACCGCCGGATTGTCTATCTCGTCAACTACGGAGAACGACCTGTTCAGACGACCGTTACGGTTGTTTATTACCATAACGGCAACATCTCGGGTCAACGCGACATCTTTCTTCGTATCGAACCTAAACAAGAATCCTTGATTGGAGGATATCCTTCCTCGATCTTCGATGATGCGAAGTACTTTATCAAGGCCGCTTACTATCCTTGAGCGACCAACGCAAATCCACTGATGGCGTCGTCGTCACGTCGTTGATGAAAAAATTAGCACACGATCGACGACGCCTCCAATATCAAGAATTCAAGTAAGCCTTCAGACGATTTCAGCGATTTTTTTCGGCAAGGAAGGTAGAAGGCCGGTTTTCAGATAAGTACGAATCGCATCGAGAACCGCCGAGATTGGATTGTATCCGCGTTGCTTCAAGGTCCGAAATACACTCATCAAAACCGACTGCGTTTCCGCTCCGTCGTCGCTGCCGTTCGCAAAACTGTTCTTTCGCATCATCACGGCCGGTCGGATTTCTCGCTCGGCATGATTATTATCAGACGGTACATCGATATGATCCAGGAAAGTGAATAGCTCGGATTCGTGACGCCGCAGCCGTTTCACCAAGCGCTGCGCATGCTTGTTCTCCCAAGATTTTTCCAAAAGGTCGTGCAGCCTTTTCCGCAAACGGTCGCGTTTCGATGCGAATTGCTCCTCGGACAATTCGCGTCGAAGCTTGCTTAGACGTATTGAATCGCGGATCAATCGCTTCAACAGCTTGGAAAATTTAGGCCAGTCGCCCCCGGGATTGTGATAATGTTGGGTCTGTTTCAAATCGCGGAGCAGGTGCGGAAGGCATTTCTGCTTCCGCGCGCAGACGACCGCGTTTGTGGGGCGACACTAAAACTGACCCCCCTTTGACTGTACTATCCCACACTACCTTAGCCCCTGAACCTAGTGAACAACACGACGACTCGTAGACCCCTTCTGTTCATTCTCCTCCTTCCCACTCTCATCGGTCTCCTTGCCCAAATTCCTCAGTCCTGAAAGGATCAAGCCCGCCTTGCGCTTCTCACGCTATCGATAACTCTCTCCGTTGATCGTCAACGTGTGACTGTGATGCAACAAACGATCCAAGATCGCCGTCGCCAAAACCTCGTCGCCGAATACCGTTCCCCATTCCGATACCCGCTGAATCGTCGTGATCAGCATGCTCCCACGCTCGTAACGACGATTCACCAACTGAAAAAACAGTCGGCCGGCGAGCCGCTCGAACGGAAGATATCCCAATTCGTCGACGATCAAAAGCCGAGGCTTGGAAAACTCGCTCTACTTCAACTCGAGCGACCCCTCTGACTCGCCCTTCGAAAGCGACGCCGGCAACCCCATCGCGGTGATGAATCGCACCGTGTGGCCTTGCTCGACGATCTTCCTCCCCAGCCCGACCGCCAGGCGACAATTCCCCACCCCTCGAGATCCAAACTTGATCGAGTTCTCGCTATTCGAAATGAATTGACCGCTCGACGAGTCCCGAATCAACCATTCTTCGACCGCACTCTGAAAGCCGAAATCGAAGTCGTCAAGCGTTCGAACGCACGGAAAATGCGCGATCTGGAGCCCCATCCGCACGCGTTTACTCCGCTTCGATTCGACATGGATGCCGAGAACCTCGTCGAGAAACTCAAGCTATGTCCAATCGTTACAGGCCGCTTCGGACAAAAGCGTAGGAGGAATATCCCACAAGTGGATTTGAATGTTCGTCGTACCAATCCACGACCTCGGCAGAGATCATCCTTCCGTCCTCCTGGAGAGAACGCGGAAGAGACTGGGGCAATCCTTTGTGAACCTCCCGCGGGTCATTCAGGTTGGACATATTCGAGCTGAGACTATCTATAAGAACCTCGGTATAAGATCTGGAGGGGGTCGGCAGTTTTAGTGTCGCCAAGAGGGTCATTTTTAGTGTAGACAGACAGTCTCAGGTGGGTACAATAGCTATATTACTCTGAACAGAGGCTAATCGTGAGATCATTTCCAGAACTGTCCGGCTAACGGCTTAGGGGGCATCCGTAACTCCTTTTAGGTCAATGAGTTAGTGCACAGAATGATTCCGCACGATATCCAATCGAGTCGACAAAGTCTACCCTTTGGCTTTTGCCCCAAAAGCTGGAGGATGACTCATGGACTCGGGAAAGCTCGTCTTCGCTCAACTCATGGACTTCATTCCAAGGCACGATTTCGACGCGTGTGTAAAACGTTACGGTGGAGATAGTCGATCACGCGGATTCACTTGTCGGGATCAGTTTTTATCATTGGCGTTTGCGCAATTAACATTTCGAGAAAGCCTTCGAGATATCGAGACTTGTCTTCGATCATTCTCGTCAAAGCTCTATCATGCGGGATTTCGTGGAAAGGTATCGAGGAGTACGTTATCGGATGCCAACCGCGCTCACGATTGGAGGATATATGCGGATTTTGCTCAAGTACTGATTGATCGAGCACGAAAGATTTATGCTAACGAACCGTTCGGCGTCGAGATGGAACAGTCAGTCTATGCTCTCGATAGCACCACTATCGACCTCTGTTTAAGTCTGTTCCCCTGGGCGAGGTTTCGTCGTCGCAAAGCTGCCGTAAAGCTGCACACACTTTTGGATTTGAGGGGAAATATCCCAACTTTCGTGCGGATTACCGACGGTAAAACCCATGACGTGACGGTTCTAGATCATCTACCGATTATGCCGGGAGCTTTCTATGTGATGGATCGTGGATATGTAGACTTTCTACGTCTTTATAGATTTAAGACATGTTCTGCATTCTTCGTCACAAGAGCCAAACGTGGACTTGATTTCACCCGACGCGTTCGTCGGAAAGTCGACAAGACGACGGGCTTGCGGAGCGATCAGACTATCGTACTGGCGGGTCCTAAATCTTCACGGCTATACCCTGACCCGCTACGTCGTGTCGTTTATTACGACGACGAGAATGATCGAAGGTTCGTATTCCTGACCAACAACTTTGACCTTCCGGCGCCAACTATCGCAAAACTCTACAAATGTCGATGGCAGATCGAGTTGTTTTTCAAATGGATCAAGCAAAACCTGCACATCAAATCTTTTTATGGGACTTCTGACAATGCGGTACGAACTCAGGTGTGGATTGCCATCAGCGTTTACGTCCTCGTGGCGCTCGTCAAGAAGGAACTTGGCATCGAACGCAGCCTAGGCGAAATGATGCAAATTCTCAGCCTCACGCTCTTCGAGAAAACCCCTATTTTTCAAGCCTTTTGCGATCCAAAACCGCAAGATCCGGAACCCCCTCGCTCTAACCAGTTGAATTTATTCGACTTATAGCCGGACAGTTCTGGATCATTTCATTGATCTCGCAGAATCTTTGTAGATCCACATCTGCACTCAAACAAATCTGATCCTTGATTTTTGGACTCAATCCAGAACTTGCATCTACTACATAGAACTGATTTCAAAAGTAATAGCACTGACTCTCCAAAGTTCTGTGATTCTTGATCTGATAGGCTCTGCGCCCAGGAATTAAAATGCGATCCAACTAAATTCCGTAAGTGCATCCATTTATCTACATCGCTACATATCATTTTCAAATTGGTTTTTTTCAGGAATTTGAATAACGGAGGCCACATATCGCCAAGTGTATACTTGTCATCTTTACGCCTAGGCATTGATATCGGTATAGTCCAACTTAATCGATTACATATTGCTTCGAGTACCCAGCCAGAAGATGAACATATTTCAAATGACATTGCCCTATCTAGAGCATCTGCTAGGATTTTCTCCATATCTTGAACTCCATCACGAAATACTGGTCCAGAAATAAATTCCCATCGCGAAATTTCGAGATCGACAAATTGTCGACCGTGACGTCGGAATAAATCCTTCACCTGCTCTCTCCACATTCGATCATGAGTGGATAAAATAATCTGCCAGTCTTTCATATCACATAATATATGATCAACCACGGAAAGCCTAATCGTAGAATCAACACTCTGAAATACGTCATCGAGAACGATAATTTTAGCCTGACCAAGATCAGATGATGCCTTCATTGCTTCCAAGTAGAGAAGAAATGAGAGTAAATCGAGATTCGCTTCGCTAAGGACTTGATTCGGATTGCAAACTATTGAATTGCAAAGCCTTAACTTAACAGACAAGGACGCATTAGATATATCACTATGAGTTATTAAAACATCTTGGATAAATTTTGAGTTCGATAGTATAGTGAATGATCTTGATACATTGCTGGAAATAAGCGATAAAACTTCTTGTACCATAGGTTTCGAAATTTTTCCTGACTTAAATTTTTTGAACTCTTTGATCTGACCATTAAGTGATGAGATTTTCTCGGTAGTTTGGACAAATCTATTAATCAATTCTTCAGTTTCTGCTGGAATTGCACATACTCTTCCAGATTTGATTGCCTGCTTCCATTCTTTTTGAGACATGCCCCGATAGAACTGTCTCTTAATAAATTCTAAAATTTCACCGCGTCCTTGCGGAACCTCATCTACACTCCAATGTAATAAATCTGCAATATTCTCTCGTATATCATGTTTTTGATCTTTTAGATTCGCTCTTTCCTTAACCAATTTATCGATCATCAGCATTGGACTCTCAAACCAATCATCTTTCGGTTTCTTAAAGAAATCAAAGAAAACCAATTGACGCTGGATCTCCGGTGTATCTTGCAATCTTAGTACATCAGTCCTACGTAAAACAAATGGAGATACTGAAAATAACGGATGTGGCAGATAATTGCTTAAATATAACTCGTCTTCATAAGTATTAATATGTCTTTCTATAAAGCTTCCGTCTGATAACTCTGCTATTACCATACAACAATCATTCTCTGATGATAGTGATAATAGACTAACTGACCCAGATTCATTTATTGATTTAGCACGTCCCACTCTAGATTGGAGTGCGAATTCAATTGCATCGATGATGCTGGATTTTCCAGTTCCATTGTCTCCATATAATATAACTGACAATGGAGTTGATGATCTCTCTGGTTGAAAATTTAACTTTAACCTCTTAGGAATTCCTCTGAAACCATCGATTTCTATGCTTTTAATTTTCATGTACGTAGTTCCTGTTATCAAATAATCGATCGTCAGAAGAGCACTTTAAATAATCAACGAATTCATCTAAGTCATTTTCCTTTGACTTTAGTTGATTATACATATGTTTTTGATATTCATCATTTATTAGATATGACATTATAGCTTAGCCTTTAAAAATCAAAATAGATGAACTGCGAAACACCTGTTTATTAATGAGTAACGGTTCTATTGACAACCCGTTCTTACAAATAAATATTGCCCTCGTCTGATCATGATATAATTGAAATAAACACCTCGACTCACTTAGTCAATGATGCTATTCACTGATCTGTGATGATTTATGGACAAAAGAATCATCAGTTTCTTCGTCTATAATTAAATTAATCGTTTTGCCTTTTTCGCCTCCATCTAGAAATATTAAATTGATTCTCTGTCTCATGATTTGACGCAGAATCTCAAATATCATTACAGCAATAGAGCACTCGATCGCCGGGACGTTAGAGTCCGATGATGCCGAGAATCGACCCCTCGGCTTTAAAAAACAATCGCATTTATCGCAAATAGGTCTCCTGGAAAGCAGTTCTACTTTCTAATTACGAAAGCTCTTCTCCACATATTGGAGCAAGATCAGACGTCAGTAACCCTAAAGAAAATTTATCGCAAGTCTATTATATTCTATGCTCCGTATCTTGTTTTGTGAATATTGCAATATTCTAAGTAGAATCATCGAGTTTCAGAGATTAGAGGAACAGGCTCTCTCGACACATCAAATTCGAGAAACATACCCGGACCCATCTTCTTCACCCACTAAATAATAACGATCGTCTCTACAGCATTCAAGATCATTTTTCGGTTTGGCAGATCGCTAATAATTTCTCTGAACATTCTCTGTATTCCGAAACAGCGATCTTGAGAGAATGCCCCAAAACGACCTGCGTTTTCAACCGAGTCCTAATATCTAAACCAGCATTACAAAACTGATTCTTGCGAAACCAAATCTCTCATCCCTTATTCACCCGATCTCGATGATTCAATTTCTTACTCGTCCGGTACCCAGATTCCCTCCCCTGGGCATAGGTTGAGAAGTTTTGTCAAAATCGTAAGCCGTTGTAATTAACGTTCTTATGGAAACAACGATCATCGCCCTCCTCGAATCAATGAAGCACATCGTACTGGACCGGGACTCTTAAGGCGGTTAAATCAGCTTCATCGAGTACGTCCGCTAGCGCTTTGGGTGGTTCTGTGACCCAAATTTAATGAATGTATCGAACCTCTGGTGCTCGAAGGATTAGAGTCCGGGAAACCAATTCCCGTCAGCGAGGAGTATTGGTAATAAAAGAAGCCTATACTCTCTGAATTTCTCGCCAAGGTCATCTGTGGACAATGCATCGTAATCATGTTTTCTCTGAATTCTCCAAGTGTTCTGTCGGGGCTCGGAACTCCTCAGTCCTATTGCATGAAGGATAGAGATAGAGAATCGAAAACCAAGCGATACGGGATTGGCAATCCTAATGCGTAGCTAAAATCGATTATCGCCAAGAATCAAAGCCGATTTTGGGAATCATCGAAATTATTTTGGGAATGTTGTTGCTTTTTGTGTCCTGTTATCCTATAGTAACAAAAGGAGGAGTCTGAATCGAAGATATCAGGTTCCTCAATCGCCGGGTTTGCGAGATGAAGTAACTGCGGGTCGTAATGCCCGCAGATGAATTGAATATCGATAAAATCGAATCGAAAGTGAGACAAGAGGATCATCAAGATTTTCGATTTCGCGGAAGAAGTGTTGTGATTCAGTAATATCGAATCGCAATTGAGGGAATTGGCTCACCAGGAGGTTCGCCCTCCCAGAGAAGTGGTCCCGATTCGGGGATCGAGATGCAATCTAAGAATATGGCTCAAAAGGCTGTTGGAAATTCAGAAAGGAGAAGAACTTAAAGATGGCGGCTCACCGGGAGGTTCGCCCTCCCAGAGATGTGGTTCCGATTCGGGGATCGAGACGCAATCTAAGAATATGGCTCAAACGGCTGTTGGAAATCCAGAAAGGAGAAGAACTTAAAGATGGCGGCTCACCGGGAGGTTCGCCCTCCCAGAGATGTGGTTCCGATTCGGGGATCGAGATGCAATCGAACGAATGTGGCTAATCAAGAGGATCGCCGGACTGGAAGAATGGCTCACCGGGAGGTTCGCCCTCCCAGTAAAGCGGATGCGATTGGGAGATAGAGACGCAATCGAAAGAATGCGGCTCATCAGAAGGATCGTCGGACGGGAAGAACGGCTCACACGGCGGTTCGCCCTCCCAAACGCGGTTCCAGATAAGAGAAACCAGACACAAAAACAAAACCTGAATCCCGCAAACTGAAAACTGATACCAGAAATCGGAATTGTCAATCGGCAAAAGCAGCGTACCAAAGCAACCGTTTTAAACGATCGATCAAAACGACCCGAACTTAGCTGACCGATGAAAACCAACACAAAAACCAACACTCCGCGAAGCGCGCGAACCAATCTCGACCACGTTCTCAATCAAAAAGAACGCGCCGAGGTCGAATTCGATGTCGCACAATACCAACACCCAGCCGGCATGATTCGGCCAAGTAATCGCAGTTCCGAGATCGATCACACCAAACAAGCAGAAATCACCAAACTACCACGCACGCGACGATTTGCGCTCAAACAGACCATCCATTCCGGGCTCGTCGAACAACCGCGCACGCGAAAGATCACGATCGAGCAAACCAAGCCGGCCAAGATCGCCAATCGACGGCGTACGCGACCGTTCGCATTCGATCAAACCAAGCTGGCCAAGATCGCCAAACCGCCGCGCACGATACGTTTCAAGCTCGACCAAACCAAGCAAGCCAAGATCGGCAAACAGCAGCGCGCTCGCGGGTTCGCGCTCGGACTAACCATGCGAGTCAAACCCTTCAAACGGCCTCGCTGTTGGTTACTCGATCGCGGTGCGAATTCACGAAATCGCAACGAAAAAACTCGCTCCGAATCGTTCGATCGCAACAACCAAGCCCAACCCGGTTGGATCAAGCCGGCTCGATCCAGAAGATTCACACGGTCGAATATTGCCGCGTGCGAAGTTCAAATAACCCCGATCGAACGAGTACGAGCACGATCGAATATGAGTCGATCCAACGCGGATGGCGATTATCGCCGGAGTCGTGTCGCTGGTATCATGAAAACAACGGGTCGAACCGAACAGTCGACCGTTGTTCCATTGATTGACCACATGAGCACAACTTGTGATTACTGCGGCGTGCCGTTTGTCGGGTCGGGGTTGTCGGGTCGGCCGTGGCCTGGGAAGCCCGCGGCGCGTTATTGCTGCTCGGGATGTTTGAACCTCGGTGAGCGGTCGCGGGGGGATTCCGAGGGGGAACGCGCGTTTCGCCTCGATCCGGTTTGGATCAAGCTCGCGATCTCGGCGTTCCTCACGGCGCAATCGATGGTGCTGGGGCTCGCGGTCAGCATCTCGCCCCCTTCGGGATCGGCGAGGATCGTCACCCAGAGCGTCGTTCTCGCCGCGACGGTCGTCGTCATGGCGCTGCTCGCGGGCCCGCTGTTTGTCGCGGCTTGGCGCGAGCTGAGGCGCGGTCGCGTGTCGAGCGAATCGCTCTTTTTGGCGAGCCTGACGGGGGCGATGCTCGCTTCTTTGCGGTCGATGATCGTCGGCCAAGGAGCGATTTACTTCGAGGTCGTCTCGATCGTTCTGCTCGTTTACACCTTCGGCAAGACGGTTGGAGCGCGCGGGCGATCGCGAGCGCTCGCGGCGACTCGCGCGTGGGCGATCGGGATGAGCGCGTGTCGCAAGCTCGATCCTTCGGGATCGACGAGGCGTGTCGAGGCGACCGAAATCGTACCTGGGGATTTTGTCGAGGTTCTTCCGGGGGATTTGATCGCGGTCGACGGCGAGGTTTCGGAGGGGGTCGCGTTTGTGCGCGAATCGGCGTTGAGCGGCGAGCCGTTTTCGGTCGTCAGGAGGCCCGGCGATCGTGTGTGGGCCGGGACGGCTTGTGTCGACGCTCGGATTGTGGTTCGCGCGAGCGCGGCGGGAGGGAATCGGCGGATCGATCGATTGATCGACGATGTCGAGCGAGCGCGGAACGCGCCCGCGACAATGCAGGGTCGAGCCGATCGTTTGATGTCGCTCTTTTTCCCGATCGTCGTCTCGGTCGCCGCGGCGACGTTCGTTTATTGGACGTGGACGGTCGGCTGGGGCGAAGGGCTTTACTACTCGATGTCGGTGCTGTTGGTCGCGTGCCCGTGCGCTCTTGGTTTGGCGACGCCGATCGCGGTTTGGTCGGCCCTGGGAAGGCTCGCCGAGCGCGGGCTTATCGTTCGAGACGGGGGGTTCATCGAACGGTTGGCCGAGATCGACCGGGTGATCTTCGATAAAACGGGGACTTTGACCGAGGATGAGATCCGGGTCGTCGATCTCGCGACGGTCGCCGACGACTCTCCGGAACGCTCGGAGTCGATCGGCTTTTTGGCCGCGGTCGAAGAGGGGCTCGCTCATCCGCTCGCGCGCGGATTCGCCGATCTCGCGCCTATCGATCCCGCGGTTCGCGTGATCGAACGGACGATCGTCGCGGGACGAGGGCTCGACGCCGGGTTGATCGATCGCCTTGGAAACACCCGACGCGTCCGAATCGGCCGGCTCGATTGGCTCGCCGAAAACGATCATTCGCACGTCTACGAAAGTCTTAACCAGGCGATGCGGGCCGATGAATCGCACAGGCGGGTCGCGATCGAGCTCGACGGACGCCCGTTCGCGCTCGCCGCGGCGGCCGAGGCGGCGCGCGGATCGATGAACGCCTGTTTGCAAATATTTCAAAGTCTGAATATCCCTTTCGAGGTGATGACGGGGGATTCGGCGGATCGGGCTCGGGCGATCGGGCTTGAAGGCGCGCTCGCCGAGCTTTCGCCCGAGTCCAAGCGCGATCTCGTCGTCGAACGCGTCCGCGCGGGAGTTCGGCCGCTGTTCGTCGGCGACGGAATCAACGACGCCGCGGCGATGGCCTCGGCGCACACGTCGATCGCACTCGCATCCGGAACCGAACCCGCGGTCGACGCCGCAGCCGCGACGCTCTATCAGGGAGACCTCGGCGTCATCCCCTGGGCCGTCGACTACTGCCGCGAAACCATCCGATCGATGAAAATCACCCTCGCAGGCGCCGCTGCGTATAACGCCGTCGGTATCACCCTCGCCGCGACAGGTAACCTCCACCCCGTCGCCGCGTCGCTCCTCATGCTCTGTTCCAGCCTGATCGTCGTCGCGCGCGGAGCGCGACGACGTGAGGGCGCCGCCCGCGCCGGCCGTTCGTCCGAAGCGATCGAGCAACCGATACATGATAGGATGATCAATGGCTCCGCCGCTGCGAGCGACGACGCGGCGAGCGCGTATCGAGGAGAAACGACGGTCGGCGGCGCGCTGTCTCCTTCTATCGAGGTCGACCGAGCGCAACGAGCCGCTTCCGCCTCCGGAACAGGAAACCTCCACCCCGTCGCCGCGTCGCTCCTCATGCTCTGTTCCAGCCTGATCGTCGTCGCGCGCGGAGCGCGACGACGTGAGGGCGCCGCCCGCGCCGGCCGTTCGTCCGAAGCGATCGAGCAACCGA